>NZ_JBNHGM010000008.1:0-164506 GCF_059091265.1 Arthrobacter sp. THG-b23 | reverse complement strand
CGCCCGCGACGCCGTTTGCGGCAGGCCCTGGTGCGACGCCCCGATCCGGCACATCGACCACATCGTGCCCTGGTCACAAGGCGGCAAAACCACCATGGCCAACGGCCACGGACTCTGCGAACAATGCAACCAGTCCAAGGAAGCCGAAGGCTGGTCCAGCCGCACCCTCGAAGGACCACACCACACGGTCGAAACCACCACCCCCACCGGACACACCTACGCCTCGACCCCGCCACCACTACCGGGCACACTTGCTGTCAGGGGCGCCTCCAGGTCCGCGCCCCTCGTTAAAGCGACTGTAGGGGAGTGGGCACGAGCGGGCACGGCGTTGTCGACGCCCCGGACTTATGTGTCGGCGCAGTTCGCCGCATCCAGCGCTGATGGCAATTGACTTATCACTGCGGATCTTGGAAGCGATCTGCCCCTTGTCGGGTGCTTGACCGTCCAGACCCGACGCCCGGTTCGGTCTTGATGGGCGCGGTAAGGCAGACTTGTACACGATGAGCATGCTGATCCCTTTCTTGATGTCCGGTCCCCGCCCTGCCCAACCCGCAGACGATTCCTCTGCCCTCACGGGGGTGGCGGAGTGGGCCGTGGCGCTGATGGAAGGCATCGGGGCGCCCGGCGCCGGCCTGGCTATCGCGCTGGAGAACCTTTTCCCGCCGCTGCCCAGTGAAGTGGTGCTCCCGCTGGCAGGCTTCACGGCCAGCCGCGGCAGTTTCAGCCTTGTCGAGGCGCTCGTTTGGACCACTCTGGGCTCGATTATCGGCGCGTGGGTGCTTTACGGGCTGGGGGCTTGGCTGGGCCGACGGCGCATGCGCGCCATCGCCGACAAGCTTCCGTTGGTCGACGTGGAAGACGTGGACAAGGTGGAAGCCTGGTTCAACCGCCACGGTTACAAGGCCGTCTTCTTTGGCCGCATGATTCCGATCTTCCGCAGCCTGATCTCCATCCCGGCCGGCATCGAGCGCATGCCCATGGGCAAGTTCCTCGGACTGACCGCAGCCGGGAGCCTGATCTGGAACAGCATCTTTGTGCTGGCCGGCTTCTATTTGGGGGAGAACTGGCACATCGTGGAGGAGTACGCCGGCATCTTCCAAAAGATCGTGATTGCCGTCGTCGTTGTTGCGGGCCTGTACTGGCTCACCACCAGGATCCGCAAGATCAGGAACCGGCGGGCGTAGCCGCAGCTGCCAAGGGCTGATCTCCCTTCCCGCAGGCCCGCTTCCGGCCCTGCGGACCCTTCCCGATCCTTCAGTTCCTCCCACGGCGCCGTGAATTCAGGCGGCCTGTCATCCCTGGCCGCGGCCACGGCTGCGCCTTCCGAGACGTGAGCTTCCCGCAAGATCTTCTTCCCGGCCGTCCCGCGCTGCCCGGAGGCCCTTGACGGGCTACTACCGTCATCGCGCTGCCCGCAGGCCCTTGGTACCACCGCTGCCATCGCGCTGCCCGCAGGCCCTTGGCATGTACCACGGCCGCCACCGCGCTGCCCGCGGGCCCTTGCCACGTGCCACGGCTGCCACCGCGTTGTCCACTGGCCCTCCCGCCCCTCTCGGGCCAGTTGACGCTTCCGCCACGCATTTGTATGGTTAGTTTCATGAGTAATGAACCACTTCACCGAACAAGCGGTGGAGTGGACCCGGGGAAGGAGTGGCCGTGATCGACGACTCAAGGCCGATCTTCCTGCAGATTGCCGAACGCATTGAGAACGACATCGTCGACGGCGTGCTGGCCGAAGAAGGCCAAGTGCCGTCCACCAATGAATTCGCCGCCTTCTACCGGATCAATCCCGCCACTGCGGCTAAAGGCGTCAACCGCCTGGTCGATGACGGGATTCTGTACAAGAAGAGGGGGATCGGCATGTTCGTAGCCGCCGGTGCCCGCTCCCGTTTAGTGGCCCGTCGCCGTGACGACTTCTACCGGGAGTATGTTCAGCCGATGGCCCGGGAGGCACGAAAACTAGGCATCAGCACCGAACAGCTGACCGCAATGCTCAACCGCACCGAGTCCACCAGCGACATGACCGAGGGAAGCGTGTCCCCATGAACTACCAGAACACACCCGCCATCGAACTGAGGCAGGTGAGCAAGTCCTACCGCGACGCAAAGGCGCTGGACAACGTCAGTCTTCGCCTGGACGGCAACCGGATCTACGGGTTGCTGGGCCGAAACGGCGCCGGCAAGACCACCCTGATGTCGGTGCTCACCGGCCAGGGCTTCCAGACCAGCGGTGAGGCGCTGGTCTTCGGGCAGCACCCGTATGAAAACGACGCCGTGCTGTCCCGGATCTGCTTTATCCGGGAATCACAGAAGTACCCGGATGATTTCACTCCCAGGCAGGCCTTCAAGTCCGCCGCACTGTTCTTCCGGCACTGGGACCAGGCCTACGCGGATCGGTTGGTCGAGGATTTCCAGCTCCCGCCCAAACGGCGGATTAAGAAACTTTCCCGCGGCCAACTCTCCGCCGTCGGCGTGATTATCGGGCTGGCGTCCCGCGCCGAGATAACATTTTTCGACGAACCGTATCTGGGGCTCGACGCCGTCGCCCGCCAGATCTTCTATGACCGGCTGGTCGAGGACTTCGCCGACCATCCGCGCACCATCATCCTTTCCTCGCACTTGATCGACGAAGTGGCGAACCTGCTGGAGCACGTCGTGCTGATCGACCGCGGCCGGATCATCATGGACGACGACGCTGAAGCGATCCGCGGGACGGCCTTTACGGTTGCCGGCAACGCGGCAGCCGTCCGCTCCTTCGCGGCCGGACGGCAAGTGTTGCATCGGGAATCTCTGGGCTCGCTGGCCTCGTGGACCATCGAAGGCAGGCTGTCCGATGCCGAACGTGCCGAGGCTGCGGAACTCGATGTCGAGTTGGCGCCGGTGTCGCTCCAGCAATTGGTGGTGCGGAAGACCACTGCTGCCACCGATGCCGCCGCCGATACCTACTCCGAACTGGAGGTCCTGAAATGAATCGAGTCATCAACGTAGCGCGCATGCAGCTGATCAATAAGTGGACCTTCCTGGGCATCCCCGCCGTGATCCTGCTGGCTTCGTTCCTGATCACCCTGGCCATCTGGGCGATGATCCCTGCCACCGGCGAGACGTTGTACTCCGGGACCGCGCAGGCGGTGATGTGGTACTTCCTGGCGCTGGGCATCCAGTCGCTGACACTGACGTTCCCGTTCTCGCAGGCGATGAGCGTGAGCCGCCGTACCTTCTACCTCGGCACCGTCGGTCTCTTCGCCGTCGTCGCCCTTGCCGTCAGCGTCCTTTACTACCTGCTGGGCCTGCTGGAAGTTGCCACCGGCGGCTGGGGCTTCAACGGCCGGCTGTATGCCCTGGACTGGATCGCCGACAGCAACCCGGTGGTGCAGATCCTGTTCTACTTCATCGTCATGGTGGCGTTGTTCATGATCGGTTTCTGGTTCGCCACCATCTACAAGCGCTGGCAGGCGACCGGGATGTTGGTCACATGGATCGTGATCGCTGTAGTCCTGATCGGCTTGCTTGGCCTGATCAGCTGGCAGGGCTGGTGGCCGGCCGTGGGCGGGTGGCTCGCGGCCCAGACACCGCTGAGCACCTCCGGCTGGACGGCGCTGTTCTGCGCGGTCCTGGCGGGCGGGTCCTACCTGACCCTCCGCCGGGCCACGCCCTGATCCAACTCGACTGGACACCAGGACAGCGGCTCCCGGCGCTCGTGCCGGGGGCCGCCGTCGGCGCGTGTTGCAGGCGCAGAACCGTCCGTGCCGTCACTTAGGGTTGAACGCGTGGCAGTTGACTTCACGGCGATCGATTTCGAGACGGCAAACGGTTTTAGGGGCTCACCATGCTCAGTGGGCTTGAGCAAGGTCCGTGACGGCCGGATCGTCGAGGAAGCGTCCTGGCTGATGCGCCCGCCGGAGGGCTTCGACCACTTCGACCGGCGCAACGTCCAGATCCACGGCATCACCGCGGGCATGGTGGCGGGAAAGCCCCGTTTCGGCGAGATCTTCGCCGACCTGGCGGCCTTTATCGGCTCCGATGTGCTGGTAGCCCACAACGCCGCCTTCGATATGGGCGTGATCCGATCCGCTCTGGAGGTCTCGGAACTCTCCGGGCCGGCCTATGACTACGCCTGCACCGTCATCCTGTCGCGGCGCAGCTATTCGCTGGTGTCCTATTCCCTGCCGTTCGTCGCCGAGGCCGCGGGCGTGCCGCTGCACAACCACCACGACGCCGTGGCGGACGCGCGGGCCTGTGCCGGCATCATGATCGACATCGCCGGCCGGAATTCGGCCGGCAGCATTCCCGACCTGCTGACCGCGATGCAGTTGCGCGCCTCGCGGCTGGAGGCCTACCTCCACGGCAGCGCAGCGGTATCCAAACCCACCAGGACGGCACTGGAGCGGCAGGCGCTGGGTGCGGCCGGGGGAGCGGCGCCGTCGTCGGCCTGGACGTACTGGCCGGACGAGGGGGACAACCCCGAGCCCAACCAGGACGCCGACGATTCCCACCCGCTGTACGGCCAGACCGTGGTCTTCACCGGCAATCTGGGCCTGTCCCGCCAGGAGGCGAAGAACCGCGCGGCAGAGCTGGGAGCACAGCCTGCCAGCAACGTCACACGGAAGACAACTGTGCTCGTCGTCGGCGACGGTTTCGTCGCCTCCGACCTCAAGAGCGGCCGGGTCACGGCCAAGGCACACAAGGTGCTGCAGCTGCACAGCAAGGGCCAGCAGATCGAGGTGCTGTCCGAAGGCGAGTTCCTGCAGATGATCGGCGGCCGCTGGCCTGCGCACAGCGCCTGACCACCTGGTCCCCGGTCCGGCGACCCGGAGTCAGAGCCGGAGGCCTACCCCGGTGAGCTCCTCGGACAGGTCGATCAGCCGGGAGGCGGCGTTGCGCTCGCGGGCGTGCCGCTGCGGCGCGACGGCGGCGGGGCGTCCGGTCAGCTGCAGCAGTCCGTCCGGCCCCCAGTAGTCGCCGTTGCGGACGTCCGCGCCGGCTGCGGCGTGCACCAGCGGCCGGGCTCCGGCATCCTTGCCTTGCGCCACCAGCCCGAAAAGCACCCGTTGCCAGCCGGCCGCCGGGCGGGAGAGCTTCAAACCCGGCCGGTCGGGCGTGAAGTACTTCCGCGCGTAACCGGGATGCGCCACCACGGAGGAGACCGGCGAGCCGACCGCGTCCAGCCGGTGCGCCAGCTCGAATCCGAAACTCATCACCGCCAGTTTGGACAAGGCATAGGACCGGTGGCTGGAGTACCGGGCCGGCACAGCCGCGCGGCGGAAGTCCGGCCGCACCCAGCGGTGGCTGATGCTGCCGACGTGCACCACGCGGCTCCGGCTGCGGCGGAGGGCGGGCATCAGCCTGGCGACGAGTGCGAAGTGGCCCAGGTGGTTGGTGCCGAACTGCAGCTCGACGCCGTCGGCGGTGAACTGCAGCTCCCGGGAACCGATCACCCCGGCGTTGGCCAGCAGGGCATCGATGCGCCCCAGCCCGTCCAGCTCCCCTGCCGCCTGCCGGACCGAGGCCAGGTTGGCAAGATCCAGCTCGTGGAAGTGCACGTCCGCGCCGGGCACCGTGCGGCGGACGGCCTCCATGGCTGCCCGGGCGCGTGCCGCATCACGGGCCGCCATGATCACCGTGGCTCCCGCCGCCGCCAGCTGTTCACTCGCGAAGTAGCCGAGGCCGGCGCTGGCACCGGTCACGATGATCGTCTTCCCGTCCTGGCGTGGCAGCGCCGGGGCCGTGCGGTCGTGGCTCACGGGCTCACGCCTGGGTTTGCGCCAGGAAGCGCTCCGCCATGCCGAGGATGACGTCGGGGGCCTCCAGCACGGCCAGCCATTCGGCGGGCAACGCCGCTTCGCCGTAATGGGCGCCCAGCAGGTTCCCGGCGAGGCTGCCGGCCGAGTCGCTGTCGCCGTCGTGATTGATGGCCGCGGCGACGGCCCTGCGGAAATGGTGCTCCGGCGTCGGGCTGTCCGCCGTGCCCAAGACTGCGTACAGGGCGATGGCCAGGGCCTCCTCGGCCACCCAGCCTTCGCCCAGCGTGGCGGTCAGCTCCGCCGGCGCCACCGGACCGCGGGCAGACAACTCGATGGCGGCGCGCAGCCGCCCGGCCAACTCGGCGGCACCCTGGTCCTGCTCGGTACGGGCCAGCATGGCCACGGCGACGCCCGGCAGGGTCGCCTGTTCATGCACCAGCAGCCGGATCAGCGTGGCGAACGCCGCCGCACTCTGGTGTGCCGTCGGATGGCCGTGGGTGAGCGCCGAGCCGTCCGTGGCCAGCCGCTGGACCGTCTGGTCGTCGACGAACGGCAGCAGCCCGAACGGAGCCGACCGCATCACCGTGCCGCAGCCTTTCGAGTCCGGGTTGACCGGGCGCGCGCGGGTTCCCATCTCGCCGGTGGCCAGGCCGGAGAGGCAGGCGGTGCCGGGGGCGCGGCGTGCGTGCAGCACTTCCTGTCCGTCGATCCAGCGCGGCTGGGGTTCCGGAGCATTGTCGGGAAAGCGGCCTTCCTGGGTGGCGTACCAGCGCAGATAAGCAAGCCAGAGGCAGGCGGCTTCGTCCGCGGAGGTACCGGCATTGGCCCATTCCAGCGCTTCAGTCAGCCCGTCGAGGGTATAGAGCGTCATTTGCGTGTCGTCGGTGAAGTGGCCGGGCTCCGGCAGCTGGGAGAAGTCCAGCAGCCCTTCGGCCCCGAAGCGCCCGGCGATCGACTCAAAGGAGTCGAATTCCACGGCGGCCCCCAGCTGGTCCCCGAGGGCGCCTCCGAGCAGGCAGCCGCGCACCCGCGACGCGAAATCCGGCACCGCCTGGGCCGTCGTCTCCGGCTGGGTCTCGGGCGGCGGCTGGACGGTGCCGGGCGCGGGCTGGACGGTGCCTGGAGGGGGCGGCGCGCTGCCGACGAAGTCCGGCGCATTAACGGAGGGGGAACCGGGGAGCTGGGCATCGTTAGTCACGACTACCAGCTTAGGCGCGGCACCGGACGTTTCGCCGGGCCTCCTTCCCGGGAGGCACTCAGCGTTTTCCCAGACCCCGGTGCCAGAGTGGAGTAGTTTTGAGTGAATCGCCGGCGGCTAGCCGGCCCGGCAGAAGGACAGTATCCATGGCAGCAGCCCACCCGGCGTCACCGGCCCCGGCCCTCCCCGCCGCCCCGCCCCGGCTCGGCGAGGGGCGCAGCTACTCCGCCCGCATCGGCGCCGAAATGGCAGGATCGTTCCTGCTCTTCTTCGGTGCCCTGGGGATCGGCATGTTCAATCCGCAGGGCGGTTTCGGCGTTCCCTTCGGCTTCGGCCTGGCGGTAATTGCCGGCATGCTTGCCTTCGGCCATGTCTCCGGGGGCCACTTCAACCCGGCCATCACGCTGGGCAGCGCGCTCGCGGGCCGCACCTCCTGGAAGTCGGTCCCGCCCTACGTCCTGGCGCAACTGGCCGGCACCTCGCTGGCCGCCGTCGTGCTCTGGGTCATCATGGGCAGCCATCCGGTCAGCGCCCAGTCGGCCGCCGTGTTCACGTCCATCTCCAACGGCTACGCCGGCGGCGACGAACTGGGCTTCTCGATGGCGGGTGTGTTCCTGGCCGAAACCGTCGCCACCGGACTGCTCGTGGCGGTCTACCTGGGCGCCACCTCGTCCCTGGACCGGCTCCGCAGCGCCCCGTACGCGGTAGGGCTTGCCTTTGGCGTGCTGACCGCTGTGATGCTCCCGATCTCCAACGCAGGGCTGAACCCGGCCCGCTCCACGGCCGCGGTGTATTTCGCGGACGGCAGCCCGCTGGGCGAACTGTGGCTGTTCTGGGCGGCCCCGCTGCTCGGTGCCGTGATCGCCGGACTGCTCTACCGCAGTGCCGAACTGGTGCCGGGGCCGCGCAAGGCAACGAACGACGGCGGTGCTCCGGCTGCGTCTTCCACCCAGACTGTGGAGGGGAAGACTGCCGTCGGCGGCGGCGCCGTTTCCGCCGGCACGGTGCCGGCCGAGTCCGCGAACGCCGGACGTGAGGTTCCCGACGCCGCGGTGGAGGACCAGCCGGACGAGCCGGCGCCAGCGGACGACCAGGGCGCCGCCGAAGCCCGCGACTTCTTTGACCGCAAGCCGAACCGCACACGCCCGGACGGCGAATAACCACGAGCCCCGCGCAACGGCACGTCCCGATTTCGGGACGTGCCGTTGCGCTTGTCCGAAACTGTCCCAGCCGCCGGATAGTTTGGAAATATGAGGTTACTGCACACGTCGGACTGGCATCTGGGCCGTTCCTTCCACGGCGTCGGGATGTTGCAGGCGCAGCACGCCTTCGTCGAGCAACTCCTGCAGACAGTCCGCGAGGAGAGCATCGACGTGGTGCTCATCGCCGGCGACGTGTACGACCGCGCGCTGCCCGGTGTGGATGTCGTCAACCTCTTTTCCGATGCCTTGTCGCGCATCCGCGCTGCCGGGGCAACCGTGATCCTGACCAGCGGCAACCACGATTCGGCCACCCGGTTGGGCTTCGGCTCCGGCATCCTGGCCCACGGCGGGGTCCATATCCGCGCCCGGCTCGACCAGCTTGCCGACCCGGTGGAACTGGACCTGGACGGGGCCACGCTTGCCGTGTACGGCATTCCCTACCTCGAGCCGCGGATGTGCGCTGAGGAACTGGGCGCGGAGGCTCCCAGCCACACCGCCGTCACGCGGGCGGCGCTGGACCGCATCCGTGCCGACCTTGAGCAGCGGAGGGCCGGCGGCACCGTGCATTCCCTGGTCATGGCGCACACCTTCGCCAGCGGCGGCATCACCTCGGACAGCGAACGCGACCTGAGCATCGGGGGAGTTGGAGCGGTGCCGCTGGATTTGTTCGACGGCCTTGACTATGTGGCGCTGGGGCACCTGCACGGGCGCCAGAAATTGAGCGAAACCGTGCGCTATTCCGGGTCTCCCCTGCCCTATTCGTTTTCCGAGGCCGGACACGAGAAGGGCGGCATCATCCTCGAATTCACCGCGGCCGGACTCACATCCGTGGAAAACGTCAGTTGGCCCTCACCGCGCAAGCTCGCCGTACTCAAGGGGACCATGCAGGACCTGCTGGAATCTGCCGACCATGCCTGGGCCGAGGAAGCCTACTGCCAGATCACGGTCACGGACGACGAGCGCCCAACGAAGGCAATGGAACGGCTGCGGGCACGCTTCCCCGACACGCTGGTGCTCAACTTCGAACCCGCCTCCGGACCGCGCCGGGACACCATGAGCTACAGCCAGCGCATCGCGAAGGCCCAGAACGACCTGGAGGTCTGCTGCGGATTCCTGGACCATGTCCGCTCCCGGCCGGCCGGCGACGCCGAACGCGCACTGCTGGCGCATGCGCTGGAGGCCGTGCAGGCAGCGGAGGCATCGGCATGAGGATCCACCGGCTTGAAATGCAGGCCTTCGGGCCTTTCGCTGCCCGGGAAACCATCGACTTCGACGAGCTGGGCGCGCAAGGGCTCTTCCTGCTCAACGGGCCGACCGGGGCCGGCAAGACCAGCATCCTGGACGCCATCTGTTTTGCGCTGTACGGGTCGGTTCCCGGCGCACGCCAACAGGGCAAGCGGCTGCGCAGTGACCACGCCGAACCCGGGACAGAGCCGGAAGTCGTGTGCGAATTCTCCGCGCGCGGCCGGCGGTTCGAAGTAACCCGCAGCCCGCAGTGGGAACGTCCCTCGTCCCGGGCCCGGTCCGGGTCGGTGACGGAGCAGGCTCGCACGCTGTTGCGTGAGAAGATCAACGGCGCCTGGGTCCAGAAAAGCGGCCGCAACGACGAGGCCGCGGCTGAACTGCTGGCCGTCCTGGGCATGAGTTTGGAGCAGTTCACCAAGGTAGTCCTGCTGCCGCAAGGCGACTTTGCGGCGTTCCTGCGCGCCGATGCCAAGGAACGCGGGCCGTTGCTGCAACGCCTGTTCGCGACCGACCGCTACGAGGCAGTCGAGCAGGTCCTGGCCGACGAAGCGGCCAAGGCCCGCTCGGACTACCAGGCAGCAGTGGCAGCATCCGAGCAACTCCTGGCGCGGGCAACAGAGGAAGCAGCCCGGCATCTGGCGGCCGAGGACATGCCGGACCAGTCAATGCCTGCCGCGGACCTGCTCGCCACGCTTGAGTCCTCGATGACGTCCGCGGTCGCCTCCGTCCGGGACTTGGCCGAGCGCGGACAAGATAAGCTGGGCCGGCTGCGGGACACCATCGCCAGTCGTGAGCGGGCGTTGGCCGACCATGCGGAATTGGCGGCGCTGGAAAAACTCGCCGCGGAGCACCGCAACGGCGCCGACGGCCACGCCGCCCTGACCGAAACACTGGCATCGCACCGATCCGCGGAACTGCTGGCGTCGCCGATCCGGCACCGGGATCAGGCTGCGCTCGCTACGGAACGCGCCGGGAAAGAATTCCTGGACCGGATCGACGCGGCCGAAGCCCATCCGCTCTACCCGTCGTTCGTTTCCCGCCGCCCCGACCCCGATGCTGCGGGACAGGCGTTGCTCGAGGAGGCGGCGGGACAGCTCTCCGCCGAGCTCGGACGAATCCGCGCCCTGCTGCCGGAGGAGCAGCGGCTGCAGGCGGCCGGTGCCGAGGTGCGGCGTTTGGAACAGCACGCGGGCCAGCTGGCGAGGGACATCGGTGCCGCGGAAAGCGCCCGGGAACGGCTGGCCGGCATCGGCCGCGGGCTGCAGGAGGAACTGGCCGAGCTGGCGGCAGCCTCCGAAGACGTCGGCCTGCTTACCGAGCGGTTGGAACAAGCCCGGCAGCTGCGTGACACCGTGGCCGAGTACGCCGCCTGCCTGGCCAAGACCGGCGAGGCCCGCCGGAACCGCGATGCGGCGCAGGCCAGGCAGCTTCAGCTCAAGGAAACCTGGTTGTCGCTGCTGGAACAGCGCCTCGATCAGGCCGCAGCGGAGCTCGCCACCAACCTCGCCGAGGGAGACCCCTGTCCGGTGTGCGGCGGAACAGAACATCCGCAACCGGCCTCGGCCGGCGGCGGAGACCTGGTCACACGCGAGCAGGAAACAGCAGCCCGGGAGGACCACGCGGCGGCCGAAGCCAAGTACTCCAAGGCCCGCGAGGCCTGCGCGGAACTGGAACAGCAACTTTCCGCCCTGGCCTCCCGCGGCGGGGCGACCGATGCCGCCGAGGCAACCGACGCGCTCGCCGCCGCCCGTGCCCGCTTGGACGAGGCCGTCGCGGTGAGGGAGCGGCGGACGAGGCTGCAGGAACGGGCGGACGCCACGACGCAGCAGCTCGACGAGAACGGCCGGCAGCTGTCGGCCCTGGCGGTGGCCAAGGCCTCTGCCGACTCCGAGCTCAAGGCCGGCAGGGAACGCGTGCGTGAACTCGAGCAGAAGCTGCGCGAGTCACGTCCCAACGGAGGCAGCCTGCACGAACACGCGGCCTCACTGTCCCGCCTCGACCAGCTCTTGGCCGATGCCCTGAATGTTTTAGGTCAGCACCGCCACTGCGGCAACGCGTTGGAGCAGGCGGAAGCCGATCTTGCCGCGGCGATCCGGCAATCCAGCTTCGCCTCGGAGGACGAGATCCGGGTGTCCCTGCTGGCGCCGGCACAACTGCAGGAACTCCAGCGGCGCCACACCGCCTACACCGAAGCAGGCCAGCGGCTGCAGGTGCTGGAGTCCTCCGAAGCCGTCGTCCGTGCCCGCACCGCGCTCGAAAAGGGCGAAACGCTGCCGGGGACCGCGGACCTGGACGCCGCACGGGAGGAAGCCACGGTGTTGGACGGCGTGGTGCAGGAGCACCACGTGCGGCACGGAGTGCTGAGAGCTTCGCTGCAACAACTTGCCAGCTACCGCCGTCGTTTCGACGAGGAACAAGTCCGCTTGGCACCGATCGCCGCACGGCACGAACTGGTGCAGTCTGTGGCGGACACGGTCAGGGGACTGGGCGAGAACGAACGCAAGATGACGCTCACCACTTACGTTTTGGCCGCGCGATTGGAGCAGATTGCGGCGGCAGCTTCGGAGCGCCTGATTGCGATGACGGACGGGCGGTACACCCTGGTCCACGACGACTCAAAGTCCGGCAACAAGAAGTCGGGCCTTGGACTACACGTCAGCGACGAATGGACGGGGCAGCGGCGCGACACCTCCACCTTGTCCGGCGGCGAATCCTTCATGGCCTCGCTCGCCCTGGCGCTCGGCCTCGCCGACGTGGTCCAGGCAGAGGCAGGCGGCGTGGACATCGAGACGCTGTTCGTCGATGAGGGGTTCGGCAGCCTGGATGAGCAGGCCTTGGAACAGGTCATGGATGCGTTGGAGGGACTCCGCGACGGGGGCCGGGTCATTGGCCTGGTCAGCCACGTCGCGGACATGAAGCAGCGCATCGGCGCCCAGCTCCAGGTCACGAAGGGGCGCCACGGCTCCTCCGTCAGCACCGTGCTCACCGGGGCCGCCTGACCGCCGGTATGATGGTTATGTTATACGGGTTGTGCGCATCGGGAGGCGGGACGGTGCGCGGTTCGAACCAACGGAAAAACCGATGACTTCTTCTGATCCCGGCGCGCCCGCACAGCAACACCTCCCCAGCGACGACACCTCCGGCCGGCGCAAGACCCGAAACCCCTTCGGCCGCTACGCGCGGCTGGCACGGATGGCCGGAACCTCCTTCCTGGCCATCGGATTCGTTGCCCGGCTGCCGCTGGCGATGCTGACGGTCGGAGCCCTGACCTTGGTCACGGTCAGCACCGGATCCTATGCCTCGGGCGGTTTCGCCGCCGGCGCCGTCGGTATCGGCTCGGCCGCCGGTGCGCCGTTGTTCGGCTATCTTGCCGACCGGGTCGGTCAACGGCCCGTGCTGCTGGTCGCGGCCGCCGCACACACCTGTGCCATCGTCGTCCTGCTGACCTCCGTCTACATCGGGGGCAGTGGGGCGGGCCCCGTGGCCGTGCTGGCGGCCTCCTTCGCCGTCGGCGCCACCTGTCCGCAGGTCGGCCCGCTGGCGCGGGTGCGGTGGATGGCGATGACCCGCAACGACAAGCCGGTACTGGATACCGCGCTGTCCTACGAGAGCACCGCCGATGAACTGACGTTCGTGCTCGGACCGGCGCTGGTCGGGCTGCTCGCGGCGCTGATTGCCCCGTGGCTGCCCTTCGTGTTGGCCGCTGCCCTGACCGTAACGATGGTTACTGCCTTCGCCGTCCACCCCACCTACCGCGCCGTCGTTCCGGTGACGCCGGGACTGGTCAAGGCGCACCCGGGAGCCGCTGCGGCGGCCTCGCCGGTGCGGATCAACTGGCCGCTGGTCGCCATCCCCGTGCTGGGCATGGTGGCCATGGGCGTGTTCTTTGGCGCAACCCAGAACGCCCTGAGTGCTTTCGGCGGCAGTTTTGGCGCGGCCGACACCGCCGGCCTGCTCTATGCGCTGCTGGGCCTGACGTCGGCCTTCGGTGCCCTGTCCGTCGCCTACTGGCCCGCACGGTGGAAACATTCGAGCCGCTGGGTCGTGTGCGCGGCGGCGATGACGGCGTTCTGCGTACTGCTGCTGCTGCCCGCCGAAGTGCTGCCGATGATTCTCGTGCTGCTGTTGGTCGGCGTGCCCGTTGGGCCCACGATGGTCACCATTTACGGCATCGGAAGCCTGGTCGCACCGGATGAGCGGCTCGGTACGGTGATGACGCTGCTCGCCAGCGGCGTCGTCCTCGGCTCTGCCATCGGTTCAGCAGTAGCCGGTGCGCTGGCCGAGAACATGGGCCACTCCGGTGCGTTCCTGGTGTCGGTTGCCGCTTCGGCCATGCTGCTGGTGCTTGGCCTGATCGCTGCCGCCGTCGTCCGGCGCCGGCAGGGCGCCTGACTGCGGCCCCGTCGTCCGGCGCCCGCAGGGCTAAGCCCGGCTCAGTGCAGCTCCGCCTCAATGGCGGCGGCGGAACGCTTCAACGCCTCCGCAATTTCCTCGTCGGGCGTATCGGTCCGGATGTAGACCACGGCGACGGCCGCCGGGAGCTGGCCCGGGACGGTGACCGGCACAGCGACCGACGAGACGCCGGGGATGACCTCGTCATGGCTGATGGCATAACCGGCGTCCTTGGCCAGCCGGGCTTCCGGACGGATCGGCTGCCCCGGAGCATGCTGCTCCCACTGGTCCCGGGTCAGGGCCGATTGGATGGCGATGCCCGGGGCTCCCGCGGCGAAGGAATGCCGGGTGCCCGGACGCTGCACCAGCGCCGTCGTATGCCGCGGCTCCACGGTCAGCAGCGTGACGCAGTCGTGCTGGTCCCAGACCGCGATAAAGGCTGTCATCATCAGGTCGTTGGCCAGGGCAGTCAGCTCCGGCAGCGCCGCCGACTGCAGGTCCCGCGAAACACCGCGGGCCAGCGCGGCCAGGCCGGGCCCCGCCTGCACCCGGCCAGCCGAATCGCGCATCAGCAGCGAATGGTCTTCGAGCGTGCGCAGGATCCGGTAGGCGACCGAACGGTGCACCCCCAACGCCTCGGACAACTCGGCGATCGTCATCGGCGACTGCGCTTCCGCCAGGATCTCCAATGCCTTGATGCCGCGCGAAAGGGTCTGCGAGTGCGCCGGGGCGGGTTTGGTGGGGGTCTGGCTCATCGGTCCATCCTCTGAAAAATTCCTGGCTAGGGGAGCTGCTGGGGGACCGAACATGCGTCCTGTGTCGGTCCTCACAGGTCCTATTGTTCTATATCAGGACAAACCGTCCAACTATAGAACGCAACACCGCCGCGTTCCCGGCCGCTGCCTTTGAGATGGGCGTCGCTCCGGCGGGTCCGCCCGCTTCCCGGCGACCAGCTGGAGGGCCGCGGCAAGGACGCCCAGCCACGCGTCCCGCTTGCTGTCCGCGAAACCGGTGGCGTCGTTCCTGCGTCGGGGGGTCTGTCCGCGAAACTGGGCGGCGTCGTTCCCGCGCCGGGCAAGCGTTGTCGGGACGCGACCCCGCATCGCGGGGGCGTTATGGAAATGATATGGCGGCCCTATGTGTGGCCTGTCACTGTCCGGTAGTATGGCTCCAGTCACATTACCGACCGTTCGGTAACCCGTTCTGTGAATACACGGAGAAAATATGTCAACGTCAGAAGAGCTGGCAGGCAATCTTAGCCCAGCAGCCCGCCGTGAAGAGCGCAAGGTGCTCGCCGGCACCTTGGTCGGGACCACCATCGAGTGGTACGACTTCTTCATCTATGCGCAAGCCGCCGGCCTGGTGCTGGCTACGTTGTACTTTGCCCCGCTGTCCCAGGAGAGCGCCGGCCTGGCGCAGATCGTCGCCTGGGCGTCGCTGGGCATTAGCTTCCTCTTCCGCCCGCTCGGCGCCATCGTCGCCGGACACCTCGGGGACCGGCTGGGGCGGAAGCTGATGCTGGTCTTTACGCTGATGCTGATGGGCGTGGCGACTGCGCTGATCGGTTTGCTGCCGACCTACGACCAGATCGGCATCGCGGCTCCGATCCTGCTCGTGGTGCTCCGCATCCTGCAGGGCTTCTCGGCCGGCGGTGAATGGGGCGGCGCTGCCCTGATGTCCGTCGAGCACGCCCCGATCAACAAGCGCGGCTTCTTCGGCGCGTACCCGCAGATCGGTGTTCCCTGCGGCATGATCCTGGCCACCGGCGTGATGTGGCTGCTCACGACCGTGATGAGCGAGGACCAGTTCCTGGCCTGGGGCTGGCGTATTCCCTTCCTGTTCTCGATCGTGCTGATCGTGGTCGGCTACATCATCCGGCGCGCCGTGGACGAGTCCCCGGTGTTCAAGGAGATGCAGGAACGCAAGAAGGAATCTGCCGCTCCGCTGCGCCTGCTGTTCCGGCACAACTGGAAGCAGGTCATCCTCACCGCGCTGATCTTCATTGCCAACAACGCCGCCGGCTATCTGCTGATCGCGTTCTTCGCCTCGTATGCCACCAAGGATGTCGAGGCCGGCGGCCTGGGCATGCACCGCCCGTCCGTGCTCCTGGCGACGACGCTGGCGGCCTTCGGCTGGCTGGCCTTCACGATGTACGGCGGCATCCTCTCGGACAAGATCGGGCGAATCCGCACGTTCCAGATCGGCTACGTCTGGGTACTGCTCTGGCAGATTCCGATGTTCATGCTGATCGACACGGCGAGCATCGTGCTGATGGGCATCGCCATGTTTGTCCTGACCATCGGGCTGGGCCTGTCGTACGGTCCCCAGTCAGCCCTGTACGCGGAAATGTTCCCGGCGAACGTGCGGTACTCCGGCGTCTCTATCGGCTACGCCATCGGCGCCATCCTCGGCGGCGCGTTCGCCCCGATGATCGCCGAGCTGCTGCTGGGCCAGACCGGAAGCACGATTCCGATCGGCATTTACATCATGGTGTTGTGCGTGATCTCGCTGGTCGCCGTTTCCATGGTCAAGGAAACCAAGGGCGCGAACCTTCGGGCGATCGACCCCGAGATCGAGCACCTTAAGCGGCACCCCGAGGCGCACTAGGTTCTGAACACACAGCAGAACCAGCTGAAGGCAGCGGGCCGCCGCCGGGTGATTGCACCCGGCGGCGGTCCGCTGTTTTACGAGCTTTTACGAGCTGCAGACGCAGCCGCTACCGGGGAAGCGCTGCCAGTACCTCGTCGTCGCTGACCTGGCCAAAGTACTGGTAGGCCTCGCCGACGGCCCTGAAGTTGCGCGGCCTGCGCAGGCAGAACACGACGTCGGCCAGTTTCTCGAGCTCGGCGCAGGCCTGCGGCGGGCCCACCGGCACCGCGACGACGATCTCGCGGGGCTCGCTTTGCCTGACGGCGTTGATCGCGGCCTTCATGGTGGCACCGGTCGCCAGTCCGTCATCGCAGAGAATGGCGGTTCGGCCGCGGACCTCTGCCGTCCTGCCATGGAGATACGCCTCCTGCCGCCGCTTCAATTCGACACGTTCCCGGTCTTGGACCTGCTGCAGGAGTTCGTCGCTGTAATTGCGGCGGCGCAGTTCTGTCAGTATCGGTTCCACCATGACGACGGCGGTGTGCCCGCCGTGGGCGGCCAAGGCACCGAAGGCAACCTCCGGCTGGCCCGGAATGCCTAATTTACGAACGATGAGCGCATCAAAGTCGGCGGCCAGTTCTTTCGCCAGCACCGCGGCCACCGGCACACCCCCGCGCGCCAGCCCCAGCACGGTGACGTCGTTGCGGCCGCGGTAGGCTGTCAGTTCGGCCGCAAGCTGTCGGGCCGCATCGGGTCGATCGGCGAAAGGGGCAGGTGCCCCGCTCAACAGTCCCACGGCTTTAGTATCCTCTTGCGTTCCCGAGGTCGCGAGGGGGAGCGAACGCCCTAGCGGTGGTGGCTGCACGCCGGGTGGCGGGGAGCGCCCGCCCGCTGCGGTGGCTAAACGTCCGGCGAGGGAGAGCGTCCGCTACGTTGGCTGGACGTCAGGTGACGGGAGAGCGCCACCTACCGTGGAGACCCTGTCGAACCGCTTAACCGGCATGGGTAGTTCTCCCCATCGCGGGCTGACGGCATGCCGGATAGGCTCTAGACAACGGTGGGGCTCGGAACGGGGGCCCGCATCGCGTCGCCTGGACTTGGGTCCGGGCGTGGAAGAGCCGGACCCGCAGGTTTCCCCCAACACCTGCCGCTCCGGCTCTTTCGTTTAACTGTCGCCGCACAGGCACTCACGGTTTGGCAGCAGCCCCGTCCCGGCGTATGAATGGTAGGTGACTCAAGCCTCCGATTCCGTTCCAGAAAACCGTCCCGCGCCCGCACCGGCCGGCCCGGACGGCGTGGAGGCTGGCTTCGTCCCGGATCCGGGCCGCTGGCGGATCCTGGCCGTGCTGCTGGTGGCCATCTTCATGTCGCTGGTGAGCGTCAGCATCGTCAACGTGGTGCTGCCGTCCATCCAGATCGGATTGGGCGCGACGGACTCGGACCTGCAGTGGGTGCTTTCCGGCTACGCGCTGACATTTGGTGTGGTGCTGGTCGCTGCCGGCCGGGCGGGGGATATCCTGGGCCGCGGCCCCCTGTTCATTGCCGGCGTCGCGATTTTCACGCTCTCCTCGGTGGCCGCCGGACTCGCTCCCGACCCCCTCAGCCTGAACATCACGCGCTTTGTGCAAGGGCTGGGGTCGGGCCTGCTGAATCCGCAGGCCGTGGGCATGATCCAGCAGTATTTCCGCGGCGCGGAACGCGGCCGTGCCTACGGGGCGCTCGGCAGCGTGATTGGCATTTCGGTGGCCATCGGACCCCTGCTGGGCGGGATGATCATTGAGTTCGCCGGGGTCCAGGACGGATGGCGCTGGACCTTCCTGGTCAACGTGCCGGTCGGGATCCTGGCAATCGTGCTCGCGCTGATGTGGTTCAAGCCGCGGCGCACTGCCGACCGCCCCGGGGCTAAAGACCGCGAAGGCGCCGCCGCCAATGATCGTCGCACCGCCGCGGCCGGAACCGCCGCGCCCGACACTGCCACGGCCAGAGCCGCCGCGCCCGGAACAACCGGGACCCGCGTAGCCAAAGCCGAGCGTGACCTCGATCCCGTCGGGGCTGTGCTGCTGGGCCTGGCCGTGCTGGCGCTGCTGCTGCCGTTCGTCGAACGCGGGACCGGTGCATGGATCTGGCTGCTGCTTCCCGGCGGCGCGGGACTGCTGGCGCTGTGGGCGTGGTGGGAGCATTCCTACCGCCACCGCGGGCGCAGCCCGATGGTCGACCTGCGGATCTTCCGCACCCGCAGCTTCTCCGCGGGCTCGCTGATCGCCGGCCTGTATTTCATGGGCGTGACGAGCGTTTGGGTGCTGGTGGCGCTCTACATCCAGCAGGGGCTGGGCGGCACCGCACTCGAGGCAGGGCTGATCGGGCTGCCTGCTGCACTGTTCGGGGCGTATTCGTCGCACTGGTCCGGCAAGCGGGTGCTGGAGCGGGGACGGCAGATGATCGTCGTCGGGATCCTCTGTGCGTTGCTGGGGCTGGCGCTGACTATCGCCGTCATCCAACTGGAAGCGGCAGGCCTGCTCAGCATCTGGTGGATGCTGCTGACATTGTCGTTCATCGGCATGGCGCAGGGCCTGATTATCACCCCCAACCAGACGCTGACCCTGGCCGACGTGTCGTTGGAGTACGCGGGCAGCGCCGGGGGAGTGCTGCAGACGTCCCAGCGCATCGGCACTGCCGTGGGCATCGCGGTGATCACCGCCGTCGCCTTTTCCGTCCAGGCCCGGTCAGGCTGGACGGAGGCGATCACCGCCGGCCTGGCTGTCACCGCGGCGTCGGTCGTTGCCACGCTCGTCATTGCCGGATCCGACGCCCGCCGGGCCTCCCGTGGGCCCAGGGCGAGGTCTCCGCGGGGCTGATCCGGTCAGCTCAGCCGGACCTCGACCTGCCCTTCGCGGACGCGTGTTTCGTAGGCAGGCTGCTCGGAGCTGGCGGGGCCCCTGACGATGCTGCCGTCCGCCAGGCGGAACTGGCTGCCGTGCCAGGGGCAGGTGATGCAGCCGTCGTCGACCTGTCCTTCTGCCAGCGGCCCGCCCATGTGGCTGCAGACGCTGTCCAGCGCCCGGACGGTGCCGTCGCTGCGATACAGGACCAGCGACACGTCTCCCGCGCGCGCCAGCTGCGGCCGGCCCTCGGCCAGCTCGTTCTCCGTCAGGACAGGGGTCCACTCGACGGGACCTTTTCGCCACGCGGTGTGATTGACATTGACGCCGCGCGCGTAGCTCAGGTGACCGCCCAGGTAGCCGCCGGACATGACCAGCCCGAAGCCGCCCAGGGCGAGCACCTTGGCGAGCCCCCGGCTGCCGCTGCGGCGGGCCAGGAAGGAAGCGGCGAAGCAAGCCAGCGCCGCCGAGTTGGAAGCGGCGTGCACGATGCCGAGCCGGCGGTCCTCGCCCTGGGTATACGACCAGTCGTTGAGCCCGGCCCATGCCGTGGGTGCGGCCGTGAGGATCCCGGCAGCGACCAGGAGGTCGGCCGCGGGCTCGGAACGGCGACCGCCCACGGTGTCGAGCAGCGTGGACATGGTCCAGGCGCCGATAGGAAAGTCGGTCATGAGCGGATGCAGCGGATGGCCCACAAAGCTGCCGCTGAGGATGTTCCTGATCGGCCGGGGACTGACCATCCTGCCCACCAGTCCGGCCACCGGCTCGGCAACCTTGTCCAGAGCCTCGGTTCGTTCTATACGTGCAACGACGGTGCGGAGAATATTCACGCCGTCCCCCCCAATCCCCTAGAACGGTCGGCAACCGGGGGCGGCCCTGTCGGCCGGGCACCGGCACCGCATTTAGGTGCCAGTGTGGCATCCCGCGGCAAGGTGGACAAGGCCACAGACGCCGATGGGCGGCTTCCGTGCGGAAGCCGCCCAGCGGCGTCGTCATGTGGTCGAGAACCAGGATTACACCTGGTTGCCGATCTTAAAGCCCTTCGACGCCTGGCCGCGGAAGGTGCCGTCCTCGTCGTCTTCCCGGGTGAAGGAGAACCCGTCGGCGCCGATGGTCACCTCCATCTCGGAGTTGTCGGTGCGCTCGATGACTTCCTGCGGGTTGCCGTCGAGGTCCAGGACCAGGGACGCCTCGGTGTACCAGGACGGGACCACCGGGTTGCCCCACCAGTCGCGGCGCTGGTTGTCGTGGACGTCCCAGGTGATGACGGGGTTGTCCGGGTCGCCGGTGTAGTAGTCCTGGGTGTAGATCTCCACGCGGTGGCCGTCCGGATCCAGGATGTACAGGTAGAACGCGTTGGACACGCCGTGGCGGCCGGGGCCGCGCTCGATCCGGTCGGACATGCGCAGGGCGCCCATCTTGTCGCAGATCTGGATGATGTTGTGCTTCTCGTGGGTGGAGAAGGCCACGTGGTGCATGCGCGGGCCGTTGCCGCCGGTCAGGGCGGTGTCGTGCACGGTGCCCTTACGGTGCATCCAGGCCGCGTAGGTCACGCCGTCGGAGTCCTTGATGTCCTCGGTGACGCGGAAGCCCAGGTCTTCCAGGTATTTGCGGCCGCGCGGCACGTCCGGGGTGACCTGGTTGAAGTGGTCCAGGCGCACCAGCTCGCCGGCGGAGTAGAGGTCGTAGCGCATGTGCAGGCGCTCTACGTGGTCCACCTCGTGGAAGAACTCGTACGGGAAGCCCAGCGGGTCCTCCACGCGGACCGAGTCGCCGATGCCCTTGACGAAGCCTTCCTTGCGGCGCTCGGTACGGCAGCCCAGCTCCTGGTAGTAGGCCTCGGCACGGTCCACGTCCTCCGGGGACCGCACGCGGTAGGCGAAAGCCGCCACCGCGGCGATCGGGCCCTTGCGCAGCACCAGGTTGTGGTGGATGAACTCTTCGAACGAGCGCAGGTAGATCGCCTCGTCGTCTTCGTGGGTCACGTGCAGGCCCAGCAGGTCGACGTAGAAGGCGCGCGACTTGGCCAGGTCGGTGACCACGATCTCCATGTAGGCGCAGCGCAGGATGTCCGGGGCCGGAACCGAGGGCTTGGGGATTTCGTTGCTCATAATTCTCTCCTTCGAGCGTAGGGGTAAGTGTCAGGCGTCCGGGATGGCGGCGGCGTCCTCGGCCTTGCCGAAGACCGGGTTGTGCACCTCGCCGAGGTTGATGTGCACGGCCTGCTGGTCGGTGTAGAAGTCGATGGAGCGGTAGCCGCCCTCGTGGCCCAGGCCGGACGCCTTCACGCCGCCGAACGGGGTGCGCAGGTCGCGGACATTGTTGGAGTTCAGCCACACCATCCCGGCCTCGACGTTCTGGGCGAAGTTGTGGGACCGCTTCAGGTCGTTGGTCCAGATGTAGGCGGCCAGTCCGTACTTGGTGTTGTTGGCCAGTTCAAGGGCCTCCTCGTCCGTGTCGAACGGGGTGATGGCCACGACCGGCCCGAAGATTTCCTCCTGGAAGATCCGGGCGTCGGGGGCCACGTCGGCGAAGACGGTCGGCTGGATGAAGTTGCCTTCCGGGAACTCCGCGGGGCGGCCGCCGCCGGCCGTCAGGCGGGCCTCCTGCTTGCCGATCTCCACGTAGGACATGACCTTGTCGAAGTGCTCCGGGTGGACCAGGGCGCCGACCTCTGTCGTTTCCTCGTGGGGGAGGCCTACCTTCACGCGCTTTGCCTGGGCGGAGTAGCGCTCAACGAACTCGTCGTAAATGCTCCGCTGGACCAAGATGCGCGAGCCCGCGGTGCAGCGCTCGCCGTTGAGGGAGAAGACTCCGAAGATCGTCGCGTCGATGGCTGCCTCCAGATCGGCATCCTCGAAGACGACGGCGGGGGACTTGCCGCCCAGCTCCATGGACAGGCCCTTCAGGTACGGAGCCGCGTTCGCGAAGATGATCTGGCCCGTGCGGGACTCGCCCGTGAAGGAGATCAGCGGGACGTCCGGGTGCTTGACCAGGGAGTCCCCGGCGAAGCCTTCCTCGCCGTAGCCGTGGACGATGTTGAAGACGCCCTCGGGCAGGCCGGCTTCTTCGAAGATTCCCGGCCACAGGGATGCGGAGAGCGGGGTGAACTCGGCCGGCTTCAGGACCACGGTGTTGCCGGTCGCCAGCGCCGGACCCAGCTTCCAGGACTCCAGCATGAACGGGGTGTTCCACGGCGTGATCAGGCCGGCAACGCCGATCGGCTTGCGGTTGACGTAGTTGGCCTGGCGGCCGGGAACCTTGAAGGCGTCGTCGTGCTGGGCGACGATGAGGTCGGCGAAGAAGCGGAAGTTCTCCGCCGCGCGCTGGGCCTGCCCCAGGGCCTGCTTGATGGGCAGCCCGGTGTCGAAGCACTCCATCTCGGCCAGTTCCTGGCCGCGGGACTCGACGATATCGGCGACCTTGTGCAGCACGCGGGAGCGCTGGCGCGGAAGCATGGTGGGCCAGGGACCGTTCTCGAAGGCGTCCTTGGCGGCGGCAACGGCCGCGGCGACGTCGGCGACCTTGCCGGAGGCAGCCTTGAGGTAGGGCTTGTTGGTGACCGGGTCTAGCACGTCGAAAGTGTCGCCGTCGATGGAGTCGACAAGCTTGCCGCCGATGTAGTGCTGCAGGTGGGTGGGCAGGTTGTCCGGGACAAAGTGCTCGGCCATGATGGTCCTTTCCATTGGGGTTGAATGGTCGGTAGTCGGTGAGGTCTGGGCTGTGTTGGGTGCTTGACCGCTGACGACGGCGGGATGCCGCCTTCCGCAGCGGGCGCGGCCTACAGGGGCGAGGGCGGCAAGCCGTCCGCAGCCAGGTAGGCGTTGAGCGTGTTGGTCCGGTGTGCCCGGGCCGCCTTCTCCACCTCGCCGGTGCTGGCACCGGCGTCGATCAAATCCAGCAGATGCTCGTGCTCCTCGACCGAGGAGCGGGCCCGGCCGGGGATATGGCTGAAGCTGGAGGCCCGCATGGCGTTGAGCCGGTTCCAGCCCCGGTGTACCAGGTCCAGGATGTGCGGGTTCGGGCAGCGTTCGTACAACCCGGCATGGAACCGGTCGTTGAGCTGGGTGAAGCGGCGCGGATCGAAGTCCTCCAGGCACCGGCGCAGCTCGGCGTTGACCGCGCGGGCCTCGGCCAGGTCCACGGCGGAGAGCAGCGGCGCGGCCAAGGCCGTTGCCGCGCCCTCGATCACGGCCAGCGTCTCCATGGTGTGAAGGTACAACTCGGCGTCGACGGCTGCCACCGTCGCCCCGATATTGCGCTCGAACGTCACCAGGCCCTCGGCCTCCAGCCGGCGGATCGCCTCGCGCACCGGGACGGTACTGCAGCCAAGCTCCGCGGCGATGGTCCCGAGGACCAACCGGTAGCCGGGCACCAGCTCGCCCTTGGCGATCCGCTCGTGCAGCAGCTCGTAGGCCTGTTCCGACTTGCTGGGGGCCAGGGTGGTCACTTCGGCTGCTCCGCGACCCAGGCCTCGTAGCGTGCGCGCCATTCGGCGTTCATCGGGAACAGGCCCTCGATCTTGTGGCCTTCCTTGACCATTTCGAAGACGAAGCTGTCCTGGCGTTCCTGTTCGACGACCTCGTCCGCGATCTCGGCGGCCAGGGCCGGCGGTATCACCAGGATGCCGTTGTCGTCGGCGACGATGATGTCCCCGGGCTGGATGGTGGTGCCGCCGCAGGCGACCGTCACGTCGGTGTCCCAGGGCACGTGCTTGCGCCCCAGCACCGCCGGGTGGGCGCCGTTGTAGAACGTCGGGATGTCCAGCGCCGCCACCTCGGAAAGGTCGCGGACACCGCCGTCGGTAATAATGGCTTCCGCACCGCGCACCTGGGAGCGCAGGGCGAGGATGTCCCCGAGGGTGCCGGAGCCCTTCTCGCCGCGGGCCTCCATGACCAGGATCTCGCCCGGGCCGAGCGCGTCGATGATGCGCTTCTGCGCGTTGTAGCCGCCGCCGTGGGACTTGAACAGGTCCTCACGGTTGGGCACATACCGCAGCGTGCGGGCGGTGCCGATGACCTTCTGGCCGGGCTTGGTGGCCAGCAGGCCGTCAACGCTGACGTTGTTCAGCCCCCGCTTCCGCAACGCGCCGGAGATGGTGGCCGTGGCGACCGAGAGCAGCTTGGCCTTGACGTCCTCGGTCAGCGCGGACTTGCCGGTGATTGCCGGGGCCAGGCCGGCCGCTTCCTCGCTGCCGAAGGCATCGATCCGGTCGGTGTCGGTGATCTTGGGAGTGTTGCCGAAGGACGCGAATTCCGCCTCGCCCTGGGTGACGGTGGTCGACAGGCGGCCGGTGCTCAGCCCGGCGGCTTCGTCGGAGACCTCGACCTCGACGACGTCGCCCGGCACGATCACGGAGGAGCCGGCCGGGGTTCCGGTGAGGATAATGTCTCCCGGGTGCAGTGTCATCAGCTGCGACAGGTCGGCGACAATGCGGGCGAAGGAGAAGATCAGGCCGGCGGTCGTGTCGTCCTGGACGACCTCCCCGTTGACCCAGGTGCGGATCCGGAGGGCGTCCGGGTTGACCGACGCGGCGGGCAGCAGGGCCGGGCCGATCGGCGTGAAGCCGTCGCCGGACTTGGAGCGGACGTTGGAGCCCTTGTCCGCGTACTTGATGTCGTAGACGCCCAGGTCGTTGCTGGCGGTCACATGGCCCACATGGTCCCAGGCCTCCTCGACGGTGACGCGGCGGGCGGGCTTGCCGATGATGAGGGCGATTTCGCCCTCGAAGGCCAGCAGCTCGGTGCCCGCGGGGCGCTCCACAGTGCCGCCCGAGAGGGCCAGCGAGGAGGAGGCCTTCATGAAGTAGGAGGGGTGAGCCGGAACCCGTCCACGCTGTTCCGCCCGGGAGTTGTAGGACAGATGTACGGCCAGCACCTTGCCGGCGTCCTCCAGGATCTGGGAATCCACCGCCTTCAGCGTGCCCGCGGACTGGGTGGCGTTGGCTTCGGACAAAGCATCCTCCTGTGAAGTACGAAATCGTATATGATCCATCATGGCCTGTGGCGGGGGCCACGTCAAGGGCGGCTGGAAGGTTTTCGACCGACTGGGCGGTGAGATGGTGGCGGCTAGCGCTGGCTGGAATGGCCGGTGGGGGGCGGCCAGTGCTGGCTGGATTGGTCGGTGAGTTGACGGCGCCTAGCGCCGGCCCGCTTGGTCGGTGAGTGGTGGCGGCTAGCGCTGGCCCGAGCGGCTGTCGCCTCATCGGCGTCCCTGGCCCTGCGGCCCCCGCTAATCCGGTTGGCCGGTTCGGGCGACTGGTTTCAGCGCCGTGTTTGTTAGGGTCAGCCCGCTTCTCCCGGCCGCTTTCGGCCTGTGCTCCGGTCTTGGCCCGTTCCCTGGGGGACGTCTCAAGAAGCCATCCACTATTCCTACACAATGGCAGCTTTTGGTGGCTGTCGAATGTGCGTACTAATAAAATTGTGGTATGGCTCTTGCACCGTTGGACCGCACCGGGGAAGTGGGAACATCCCTGACCCAGGCGTTTGCCCTGCTGCAGGATGTCGCTGACCACTTTCCCGCGGAGTCTGCATCTTTGTGCACCCGGGATCTCGCCGATACCGTAGCGGCGGTCGAGGACGTTTCGAAGCTCGTGGAGTTCCTGCAGGCCGCCGGCGCCCAGTCCGTGGAACGGGCAGACATCGCCGCCAACGGCGAACACTCCACGGCGCCCTGCCCCGGCACAGGCGCCGAGGCCGAAGCCTGTACGGGGGCGGGGGAGTGGGCGGATCCGGCGGCGGCGATCAACACCGGCGGCGGCGACGCCGTCGACCCGGACCTGTGCGGGTCAAAGCCGGCGCAGCGCCGCCGCAAGACAGAGTTCGCCAACAACGCGGAGTATCTGCGCTCAAGGTTGGGGATCGGTATTGTCGAGGCGCGGCGCAGGCTGCGGGTCGGCAAGGCGATCACCGCGCCGGCGCGCTTTGACGGGGAACCCGGTGTCCCGGTGCTGCCGGTGTTGGCGGAGGCTATGGCCGGTGGGGAGGTCAGCGGCCAGGCCGCGGCCGTGGTGGTGGATTCTCTGGACCGGGCTCGGCACGCCGGTACCCCGGAGGCGTTGCAGGCGATGGAAGCGTCGCTGGTCCGGCAGGCCGTAGAGGCCGATGCCGACACCCTGGTGATGGTCGCCAGGACGTGGGAAACGGCGGTCGACCAGGACGGTGCCGAGCCGACGGAGGAGGAACTGCGGGCCCGGCAGGGCATGTTCTACCGGGGCCGGCGGCGGGGGTTGCACCAGTTCGTCATTAACACCACCGATGCCCAGTACGAAGCCCTAGCCACCGTGATGAACAGCGCCGCGAACCCGCGGATCCGCCCCGACGCCATCGAAACCGCCGCCAACGGCGAAGGTGGCACGGCAGGACCCTCCGGCCCCGGCACCGGCAGCGCGGCAAACACCGACGCGGGCACGTCCATGGGCGGCGGTAACAGCAATGTTGCCGGGACCGGATTTACGGAGGCAGGCAGGGGCGGCGCCGGCGCCGCTGGTGCGGGCGGGACGGACAGGGCGGCCGCGGAAGGCAGCGCCGATTCGGCATCCCGTCACAGCGGTGGAGGCCCCACCAGTGAGGACCCGGTTGCCGCGGTGGACCCGGCCGTGGTGGAGGCGATGGACGGTGCCACCCGGGCGCAGAAGCTGCTCGCGGGCCTGGTCGGTGCTTGCCGGATCGCGTTGAACACCGGCAGGCTTCCGGACTCGGGCGGGCACCGGACGCAGGTGATCGTTACCACGGGGTATGACCAGCTGGCCGGGCTGCTCTCCGGCGGCGGCAGCGCGGTCTTTAACGGACCGGTCTCGGCCACCACGGTGCGCCGGATGGCCTGCGACGCGGAAATCATCCCGGCCGTTCTCGGGTCCGAGGGCGAAATCCTGGATCTGGGCAGGTCGCAACGGTTCTTCAACCGGGCCATCCGCCGGGCGCTGGTCGCCCGGGACAAGGGCTGTGCCTTCCCGGGGTGCAGCATGCCCGCGTTCTGGACCGAAGCGCACCACATCATTCCGTGGTGGGCCGGCGGCCGCACCACTGTCGATAACGGGGTGTGCCTCTGCTTGCTCCACCACGACCTGATCGAGCAAGGCAACTGGGAGATCAACGTCCTCGACGGCATCCCCTGGTTCACCCCGCCGGACTACGTCGACCCCCGCCGCAAACCGCTGCGCAACTCCTACTGGCAAACCCACGTCCCACCCCAGGCACTCCAGACCGCACCATTACTGGCTTAGGCCCTTTTCAGGGCGTCAATCATCAACCGGCGCAGATCAGACGTCACCAGCGGATGCTCGCTCTGCGGATTTCGTCGCGAAAGATCGCCGGAGCAATCAACCGGCGCAGATCGGCCGCACTCCTAGGCGTGCGGGCAGCCCCCACACCCCCCCCGGCGAACGAAGAAGCCGCCAGCGGGCAGAGTTAGCAGAACGCCGGTTCAGCCCACGCTGGGAGCGCGGTTCGGCGGCGCGGGAATGGCCACGTTTCCGGTGATGTGCCCGCCGGTACGCTCTTCGATCGCCCCGGCCGTATCCGGTCCGGTCGTACCGGTCAACAGCGCAGGTGACGACAACGCAGGGGATGACAACACGGGGGCCGTCGCTACGATCTGCTCGGGCAGCGGCGCTTCTGCCAGGTTCCGCAACCTCAAGGCCACTTCGTGGGCGGTCGGACGAGTCTGCGGGTCGCGGCGGGTCATCCAGGTCAGCAGGTCCGCCCATTCGGGATCCAGCGAATCGGGAAACTCCGGGTCCCGCAACAGGCGTGCGACCGCTGCCTCCATAGGCGTACCCGGGAAGGCCTTGCGCTGGGTGAGGCACTCGAAGAGCACCAGGGCCAAGGAGTAAACATCGCTGGCGCCGGTAACTTTCTCGCCGACGGCCTGTTCCGGGCTGAGGTAGTTCGCCGTTCCGATGGTCGCGCCTTGGGCCGTGGCCATGCTGGATTCGACCATTCGGGCGATCCCAAAGTCGGACAATTTGGGGTGGTGTCGGGTGTCGTTCGGGCTGCCGTTGGCCAGCAGGATATTGGCCGGCTTCACGTCGCGGTGAATCACACCCTGATCGTGGATGTAGTTCAATGCATCGGCGAGGTCGGCCCCGATTTGGGCTGTGTCCACGGAAGAGAGCGGACCGCTCCGCAATCTGCGCCGGAGGTCGGCCCCTTCGATCAGTTCCATCACCAGGTAACTGGTGGTGGCGCCGTCGGCCGCCGTGTGCAAACCGGCATCCAGCAAGGTCACCAAACCGGGGTGGTTCAGCGTGGCCAGCAGCAGGGTTTCGGTGTGTTGCCGCCGGTACTCGTCATCGTCCGGCGTCGTCGGTGCGAACATCTTGACCGCCACCTCGCGGCCCAAGGATTCGTCCACGGCCCGGTACACGGACGCTGCCCCGCCGGTGCCTATGAGCTCCCGTGTCCTGTAGCGCCCGCCCAGGAATACCTCCATCAAGCCTCCACGCCCCAGGATTTTAGTCTCATCGGTAATTGTACCGACCAAAAGCGCCCTTCACGGCACCGAAATAATGCGCGAACGGTCAACCAGCGAGGAATTCGATGGCGGCGGTCTTGAACGCCCGGGAGGTCACCGCATTGGCGTGCGTGCGCGCGGGCAGCCACATCAGCTCCGCCGCGTCGGAGAGCGCAGCCAGCTCCGGTGCGGTGACAGCCAGGTCATCCTTGTCGCCGGCCACCAGGAGCACCGGCATTCTCGGCACGGCCTCGGTCGGGACGAACGGTTCGGTCTTGATCGCCTCGATCATGGTCATCAGCGCGAAGATGTCGTTCGACGGCACCAGCTTGGCCATCCGCAGGAGCTCGGCGGTGTTGACGTCCTCGATGGGCGTCCCGTCCGCCAGGAAGCGCTGGGCAGCGCGCAGGTCGAAGTCCGCCAAGGGGTCGCTGCTGCCGGGTCCGCCCAGCACCATCCGCCGGACGAGTTCCGGCTGGGTGGCGCCGAACTCCCACGCCAGCCGCGCTCCCAGGGAGTAGCCGATCAGGTCAACCCCGGTGTCGGCGTCGTTCTCTTTCAGCGGACGGACCTTCGCGTCCTGGACCAGCTGCAGCAGGTCGGCGCGGATCCGGCTGGGGGCATAGGCATCCATCTCTTCCGGCGCGGCGCTTTCGCCGTGGCCGGGAAGGTCCACTGTGACCACGCGCCGGCCGGCCTGGGTCAGCGCCGTGATCCAGCCGGCGTCCTCCCAGTTGAGCTTGCTGGAGGAGGCGAAACCGTGCAGCAGGATCACCGGACGGCGGGGGCCTTCGGTCCCTTCGGCGGCCTCGTGCACCTGAACGTGCAGGCGCGGGTCGAGGCCTTCAACGGTGTGCTGCGGGTTGTTTCCCATGCTCAGTCCTCGTCGTCGAGCGCCGCGGTCAAGCGGACGCGGCGCTTAGGCGCTTCTTCCTTCGGTACTGTGCCCACAATACCGGCGGTGTCGTCGGGAACTTCGAAGACGATCAGCGGTTCGCCCACCTTGATGGTGTCGCCGGGTTCACCATGGATTTTCACCACTTTGCCCGCCTGCGGGGAGGGCAGTTCGACGGCGGACTTGGTGGTCTCCACCTCGACCAGCGGATGGTTGCGCTCGATCTGCTCGCCCTCGGCGACCAGCCATTCCAGCACGGTTGCCTCGATCAGGCCCTCACCAAAATCCGGCAGGGGGAACGTAATTTCAGCCACGGCGATACTCCAATACTCGCTGGATCCCGAACAGGATGCGGTCAATGTTGGGTACGTACTCGTCTTCCAGGTCTCCCGAAGGGTACGGTACGTCGAATCCGGTCACCCGCTCAACAGGCGCCCGCAGGGTGTCGAAGCAGCGCTCGGTAATCAGTGCGGCCACCTCCGCACCGAGACCGGAGGTCAGCGGTGCTTCATGAACGACGACGGCGCGGCGCGTCTTGGCCACGGATGCGGCCAGGCCTTCGGCGTCGATGGGCTTGAGCCAGCGCAGGTCCAGCACCTCAATCTCGATGCCGTCTTCGGCGGCGAGCTCGGCGACCTGCAGGCAGCGGGCCACCATGGCGCCCCAGGCCACCAGGGTCATGTGCTTGCCTTCGCGGACGATGCGCGAGCCTTCGGGGGAGTAGCCAGCCGGTTCGGCGCCGGTGTCCACCGGGCCCTTCTGCCAGTAGCGGGACTTCGGCTCCATGAAGATCACCGGGTCCGGCCGCGTGGCCGCGTGCTTGAGCAGGTGATAGCCCTCGTTCGGGCTGGACGGCGAAACCACCTTCAGGCCGGGCACGTGGGCGAACAGCGATTCGAGCGACTCGCCGTGGTGCTCGGGAGCGCGGATGCCGCCGAAGCTGGGCACGCGCAGGGTGATCGGCATCGGCATGGTGCCGCGGCTGCGGTAGTTCATCCGGCCCACCTGGCACACAATCTGGTTGATCGCCGGGTAGGCGAACCCGTCGAACTGCACCTCGGGGATCGGGTGGTATCCGGCCATGGCCAGGCCCACGGACATGCCCAGGATGCCGGATTCGGCCAGCGGGGTGTCGAAAACCCGTGCCTCGCCGAACTGCTTCTGCAGGCCGTCGGTGATGCGGAAGACGCCGCCGAGCTGTCCGACGTCCTCGCCCAGGACCAAGGCCTTGGGGTTGTCCTGAAGCACCTCTGCCAGCGCGCGGTTCAGCGCCTGCTGCATGGAGAGGTTTTCGACGGCGGTGACGTGGCCCGGTTCCACCACGTCCACGGATTCCTGCTGGGCGCTGGTTTCTGTGGTGTTGTCGATGGCGGCTTCAAGGTCGCTCAGGGTCTTGTGCTCAGGCATGCTCGGACTCCTCCCGCCAGGCGCGTGCCTGGGCCTTCAACGCGTGTGTGGGCTCCTGGTAGACGAAATCGAACATCTCCGTGCCGGGACGGGAGCCCAATGCCACCACTCCCTTCCGGATCTGTTCCTCTTCCGCCTTGGCGGCCTCGAGCACCTCGGCGAAGAAGTCCTCGCCGACGACGCCGTCGGCTTCCAGCCGGGCGCGCATGCGCAGCAGCGGATCCTCGCCGCCGTCGGCGCGTTCCTCGGCCAGGGTGCGGTAGCGGCCGGGGTCGTCGCTGGTGGAGTGCGGGCCCCGCCGGTACGTCATGGCTTCCACGACGGCCGGCCCATTGCCCGCGCGTGCATGGGCGAGGGCTGCGGCCGTCGCCTGGTAGACCGCGACGGCGTCGTTGCCATCCACCTGGAGGGACGGCATGCCGTAGCCGACGGCACGGGCGGCGACGGAGCCCCCGGCCACCTGGCGCTCGGTCGGCACTGAGATGGCGAACCCGTTGTTCTGGATGAAGAAGACCACCGGCGCCTTCATGACTGACGCGAAGTTCATGGCTTCGTGGACGTCGCCCTGCGAGCTGGCGCCGTCGCCGAAGTAGGTGATGGCCACGCCGAGTTCCCCGGCCGGCGTGCCGGAAAGCGTCTGGCCGTGCGCCCAGCCGACGGCGTGCAGCACGGAGCCCGCCACCACGGCTTGGATCGGGGCAAAGCGGGTGGCTTGGGGGTCGTAAAGGCCACCGTGCCAGCTGGCCTTGTGGGTGGACATGTACTCGACCATGTCCACGCCCACCGTCCGGGCCACGCCCATCTCGCGGTAGGTCGGGAAGACGAAGTCGCGGGACATGTCCAGCGCGTACCCGCTGCCTACCTGTGCGGCTTCCTGTCCGAGTTCCGGTGCGTAGCCGGGAATCAGGCCCTGGCGCTGCCAACGAATGGCAGATTCGTCCAGGTGGCGCACCGACACCATCAGCCGGTAGAGCTCCTTGAGCTCCTCGGCGGACAGGTCGGGCTGGGCGGACGGGTCCAGGGAAAGAACGCTGCTCATGCCTGCTCCTCCACGTAGTTTTGGTGCCGCCGCGGTCCCCGCGGGGGAGGAGCACGACGGCGTCAGTTGCTTACGGTGACACTAGTCACCGTACGTGGAGTGTGCAATCTGCAACGGAATGACAGAACAGTGTGCACAGTTCGCCGGGCGTATGGGCAATAGCTGCAGGCAAACTGCTTACTGCTACAGGCGAGGTGAACTTCCGGCAGGTGTTCGGCGTGCGGCGAGTTTTGCCGCCGCGGCTATCGCGGCGATCAGCGCCAGGGTCGAGAGCAGTTGGATTCCCGTTGCCGGGGAGAAGAAGCCGAGCACCAGGATCGCGCCCAGCAAGGCAAGGCCCGCATAGGTCATGGCCGGGAAGCCGCGCATCCGGAACGGCAGCTCGGTGCCGTCGCGGTCGGCCCGGCGGCGCAGCACCAGCTGGGACAGCAGGACCATCCCCCAGACCACCAGGCAGGTTGACCCCACGACGTTCAGCAACACCGGCAGGACGCGCTCAGGGAACAACAGCTCAAGTACGGCCGCCACAAAACCAAACGCCACGGAGGCCAGCACGGCCCTGACCGGAACCCGGCGGGGGCTGAGCCTCCTGAAGGAAGCGGGGGCCTCATTGCGTTCCGAGAGGGAAAAAATCATCCTGGATGCGCCGTACAGGTTGGCGTTGAGCGCCGAGAGCAGCGCAACCGCCGCGACCAGGGTGATGGCCACATCCGCGCCGGGGATCTGGGCGATCGAGAGTACCGCGGCAAAGGGTGATGCCAGTGCCTCCGAATCCCAGGGCACCGTCAGCGCGATCACGAGCACCGAGCCGAAGTAGAACACTAGGATGCGCCAGACAACGGTCCGGATGGCTTTCGCGACGCTGGCTCCCGGGTTTTCCGTTTCCGCGGCGGCAACGGCCACGATCTCGGTCCCGCCGAAGGCGAAGATCACCACCAGCAGCCCGGCGCCGATGCCGGCGATGCCGTTGGGGGCGAAGCCGTCGTCGCCGAAGATTACGCCCAACCCTGGCGACGGGACGTTGGGCAGCCAGCCGAAGAGCAAGGCGGCGCCGATGGCGAGGAAGGCCAGGATGGCAATGACCTTGAAGATGGCGAACCAGAACTCGAATTCTCCGTAGTTGCGCACCCCGAACAAATTGACCACGGTGAAGACCACCATGAACACGAGCGCGAGCAGCCAGACAGGCAGCGCGGGCCAGACCGTGGCCAGCAAGCCCGCGGCGCCCACTGCCTCGGCGGCGATCACCACTACCAGCTGCAGCCACCAGAGCCAGCCGATGGTGGCTCCGGCGGTGCGGCCCAGCGCCTTCTCGGCGTACGTCGAGAAGGCGCCGCTGCTGGGGTTGGCGGCGGCCATTTCACCCAGCGCCCACATCACGATGATCACCAACGTGCCCGCGAGCAGGTACGAAATCAACACCGCCGGGCCCGCGGCCTGAATGCCCGCCCCCGAGCCGAGGAAAAGCCCGGCGCCGATGGCGCTGCCGAGTCCCATCATGATCAGCTGGCGCTGCTTCATCCCGTGGCCCAGTCCGGCGGGCAGTGGGGCGCTCGGGTCGCGGTGGTGGGTGGCGGTAAAACGCGGCATCGACTGTCCTGTTGTTTGGCGAAACCAGCCCGTAAGCTGACAATTTGTCTAGCAGTGTCCCACAACTGGCGGCACCGAACCTGAAAGGACGCAGAGCGTCATGCAGATCGACTCTCTCGATGCCGACATCGTCACGCTGTTCACGGAGGACCCGCGGATGTCCGTTCTGGAAGCCTCGCGGGTGCTGAAAGTAGCGCGTGCCACAGTACAGGCCCGGCTGGACAAGATGCAACGCGCCGGCGTGACGGTGGGCTGGGGGCCGCGGCTTTCGCCCGAGGCGCTGGGGTATGTGGTGCGTGCCTACTGTTCGTTCGTGATCCGGCAGGAGTCCGGTCACGACGCCGTGGCTGCCGCGCTCGCCGACATTCCCGAGGTGTTGGAACTGCACACCGTTTCCGGTGAAAGCGACCTGCTGGCATGTGTCGTCGCCCGGTCGAACGCGGATCTGCAGCGGGTGCTCGATCAGGTCATGGCGACCAATACGGTGCTGCGTTCGTCGTCCGTGATTGTGCTCAACAGCCACTTCCGGGAGCGGGCCCTTCCGTTGGTCCAGGCTGCCGCCAATCCCCGCTGATCCCGGCGGGATGGGCTGTGTTGTCGTCGTAGACGTCGACGTCGGGGATCACCGCCGCCCGGCCGAGCCCGGCAGCGGTTCCGGCGATCACCGCGAAAACGGCAGGCAGCGCACCCGTGCCAGGGGCCAGCAGGGCGACAATTCCCCACGTGAGTGCGGCCAGCCCTGCGGCAAATGCCAGCACGTGGACCCACTGCCGGCGAACCGGACGCAGCAGCGTGCCCAGCAGCAGCGCGAACGGAGCGCCCAGTACGGCGGCGAGGAACAGGCCGAGCATCAGCACCAGGCCCCAGATGCTCAGGGCAGAGGAGTGCGGCGACGACAGCTCGTCGATGATGCTCAGGACCAGCGAGATAACGAACCACGCGCCGACCGCGACCAGCCAGCCCTTGATGAAGGCGTAGCGGCCCAACACGACCCGGTGGTGCGGCGGCCGGGCCTTCGGGCCATACCTGCGGCTCAGGATTTCGTTGTTGTCCGGCGGTACGAATCGCCGCCGCCGTCCCCGTGGGTGCATGGCTGAAGCCTAACCCGGGGGACGGCACCACGCGGCCACGTCGAAATGCCGCTGTGCATCCATCCGTCGTGTCAGTCGGAGGTTGTCGGCTCCGGCTTTTCCAGTCCGGCGAACGGCGCAAGGTCCCGCCGGAAGTTCTCGATGTCGCTTTCCGACAGGGCGGTTGCGCCGTAACCCAGCGTGATCGATCGAGGTGCCCACCCGTGCTCCGCGGCTTCTGCGGCTGCCTTGCCGGACGGGTCACGGGACACATCCAGCAGGGTGACCGACAGCCACTGGGAGTCTGCTTGCGCCGCTCCGCTCCACACCCAGTATCCGTCCGGATCATCGGTTCCGAAGCGCTCACGCTGTTCCCGCTGCCAGGTTTCATCGTCGCAGTGCGGCGATGACTGGTGATCGAGAACCAGCGCGTCGAAACCATGGTCTGCGAGTATCCCGTTCACGATGTCAACGATGCGCTGCCAGTCTCGAGGCGCCGGGGGAACCGAGCCGCTGATGCGGTTGGCGGAGTTGTAGGTTGAATACGCGGACTTGCCGCCGTACCCGTTTCCTTCCTGCGGATACCAGCCCGCTTCCCCGTCGCCCTGCCAGCGCAGCCCGTACTCTCTGCTGAGCGCGGATTCCACGTCGGCCAAAAGGGCTTCTGCCAGTGGTTCGGTCTGCTCTCGGGTAGGCGCAGAAAGTACTTCCTCGGCTGCAATGTGGGCGTGGCCCGGATAATCACGCCAGTCCACAGTCGATTCACGACCGCTCGTGTCGATGTAGGTGGTCGTGGGCGAGGCCGAACAACCAACGAGCAGGGCGACGACGAAAAGCCAAAGACTAATGCGCCCGGGCCGCGCCGGGGGTGCTGTCTGCATCCGAACCCTTCGAACGAAACCTGCCAATGACTTCCCACGGTAACGGGGGAATGACAGTTGCGGGACGAACACGCGGGTCATTCGAGGAGACAAGCGCGGGAGGCTTGTCCGGTGCCGCCATGATCTCGGTGCCGTCACAATTCGCCGACTTCGGGATGTGATTGGGTCAACATGACCCTAACCAGCTAGAATGAGTTCTAGTCAAAGTGACTTTTACTAATCTTCAGGGAGGAGGGCGCCATGCCGATCCACGCGGCCAACGTGTCGGAGCGCGCCCAGCAACCCCCTGAACTGGCCATCTCCACGGTCATCTTCGCCCTCCGCCCGGACCCGGAGACGGGTTCTCCCACCTTGTGGCTGCCGCTGGTCCGCCGTACCCGCCAGCCGTTCCGGGACCTGTGGGCCCTGCCCGGCGGTCCGTTGAGCCCCGCCGAATCCCTCCAGGACGCCGCGGCACGGAACCTTGAGGAGACCACCGGACTGCAGCCGAGCTACCTGGAGCAGCTGTACGCCTTCGGCGGCCTGGACCGGTCACCGGCGCAGCGGGTGGTCTCCATCGTCTACTGGGCGCTGGTGAAGCCGGACGAGGCAGCGCTGGCCCGCGAAACCGAGAACGTCCGCTGGGTGCGCGCCAATGAACTGGGCCAGCTGGCGTTCGACCACAACCAGATCGTGGACTACGCGCTGTGGCGGCTGCGCAACAAGGTCGAATACAGCTCCATCGCGTATGCCTTCCTGGGATCCACCTTCACGCTGGCCCAGGTCCGCGAAGTCTACGAGGCCGTGCTGGGCAAGCAGTTGGATCCCGCCAACTTCCGCCGCCAGCTGCGGGCGACGCCGGACATCGAACCGACCGACGAGTACCTGCAGGGCGGCCGGCACCGGCCGCCCCGGCTCTACCGCTACACCGGCACCGCCGCGCAGCTCAGGGGCAGCCCGCCCGCCTAGCCGACTCCCGCAGCCGAACCCGCGGCTACCGCTCCCGCGGCACCGCCGCCGCACGCACCACCCCAAGGCCCCGCCGCCCGCCCCGGATTTACCGACCTGACCCCCTGCCCAACAACGGAGAACACCATGTCATCGGTCAACAGCACCATCCAGCTGATCACCCGCGAGGAAGCCCTTGCCGGCTCCCGCGTGCCCGCCACCTCCACCTGCACACCCAATTTGGCGCAGGGGCCGTGGGCCTTCGACACCGCCTCGGCGAGCGGTGCCTGGGCGCCCTCCTACGGGCCCGGCGCGTCGATGGCCGACCCGGCGCCGGCCGCGACTCCGCGGCAGGGCGAAATCCCGGCAGAATACCGGCTGGCCGGCGACGAGGAGCTCGAGGAGCGGATCCTGGCCGCCAAGGCAAAGCTGGGCGACAAGCTGGTCATCCTCGGCCACTTCTACCAGCGCGACGAAGTGGTCAAGTACGCCGATTTCGTGGGCGATTCGTTCCAGCTGGCTCGGGCCGCCAAGGAAAAGCCGGAGGCGGAAGTCATCGTGTTCTGCGGCGTGCACTTCATGGCGGAAACCGCCGACATGCTCTCCGGAAAAGACCAGGCCGTGATCCTGCCAAACCTGGCCGCCGGCTGCTCCATGGCGGACATGGCGGACATCGACTCGGTGCAAGCTTGCTGGGACCAGTTGGCCGGCGTGCTCGGCACCGGTCCGGACGCGGACGGCAAGGTCCCGGTCATCCCGGTGACGTACATGAACTCGTCGGCCGCGCTCAAGGGGTTCTGCGGAGAGAACGGCGGGATCGTCTGCACGTCGTCGAACGCCGAGACCGTGCTGGAGTGGGCCTTCGAGCGCGCCCACCGGGTGCTCTTCTTCCCCGACCAGCACCTGGGCCGCAACACCGCCAAGGCCATGGGCGTGCCGCTGGAGCAGATGCCCATGTGGAATCCGCGCCAGCCACTGGGCGGCAACGACGAGGCGGCGCTGCAGGAGTCGCGCGTGATCCTCTGGCACGGCTTCTGCTCCGTGCACAAGCGCTTCACCGTGGACCAGATCGAGAAGGCACGCGCCGACTACCCGGGCGTCCGGGTGATCGTGCACCCCGAATGCCCCATGCCGGTGGTGGACGCCGCGGACGAATCCGGTTCCACCGACTACATCCGCAAGGCCGTGGCCGGCGCCACCGAGCCGACGGTCTTCGCGATCGGCACCGAGATCAACATGGTCAACCGGCTGGCCGCCGAGTACCCGCAGCACACCATCTTCTGCCTCGACCCGGTGATCTGCCCGTGCTCGACGATGTACCGGATCCACCCGGGCTATCTGGCCTGGGTGCTGGAAGCCTACGCCGGCACCGGCCAACTGCCCGGCGGCGAAGTCCTCAACCGGATCACCGTGCCCGACTCCGTGGCCGTCCCCGCCCGCGTGGCGCTGGAACGGATGTTGGCAGCCAAGCCGTGAACCGCGAACCGGCCCGGCGCGTGGCGGTGGTGGGATCCGGCATCGCCGGGCTCTCCGCCGCAGCCCTTGCCGCGGAACGTTTGGACACGGCCGTCACCCTGATCACCAAGGGCGGGCTGGCCGAGTCCAACACCTGGCACGCCCAGGGCGGGATCACCGCGGTCACCGCGCAGGGCGTCGCGGCCGGTGATTCCGTCGCGGCCCACATCGCCGACACCCTCACCGCCGGTGCCTTCATGAACGACGACGGCGCCGTCCGCCTGCTGTGCTCAGGCGCGGCGGCGGACATCGCCACCCTGGAAGAGTGGGGCGTGGCCTTCGACCGGCACGGCGGTGAATTGTCGCTCGGGTTGGAAGGGGCCCACTCGGCGCCGCGGATCCTGCATGCCGGCGGGGACCGCACCGGGGCCGGCATCGCCGAAGTGCTGATCCGCGTGGTCCGCGGCCTGGCGGAGGCGGGCCGGCTGGAGATCCTCGAGCACACGATGGTGCGGCGGCTGCTCACGGCCGGCGCGCGCGTGGCGGGTGTGGAGCTGCTGCCCCTGGGAGCAGGTGCGGTGCCCGATCACCTGGACACCGACTTCGTGATCCTCGCGACCGGCGGTGCCGGGCAGCTGTACCCGGCCACCACCAACCCCGCCGCTGCCACCGGCGACGGTGCGGCGCTGGCCTGGGAAGCCGGTGCGGTCCTGGCCGACCTGGAGTTCATCCAGTTCCACCCCACCCTGCTGGACCCGGCGGCGACCGGAGGCAGGGCCTTCATGATCTCCGAGGCGGTGCGCGGCGAAGGCGCCGTGCTGGTGGACGCGGCGGGGGAGCGGTTCATGCCGGCGCTGCATCCGGACGCCGAGCTGGCACCCCGCGACGTGGTCTCGCGCTGCATCCACAACCAGCTCCGGCTGCAGGAGGAAAACGGACTCGTGCCGCAGGTCTTCCTGGACGCCACCGGGATAGAGCGGGAAAACGGCGCCGGTTTCCTGGCCGCGAGGTTCCCGATGATCGACGCCACGGTCCGGTCCCTGGGCTTCGACTGGACGCGGGAACCGCTGCCGGTGCGGCCGGCCTCGCACTACTGGATGGGCGGCGTGCGGACCGACCACGACGGCAGGACCTCGGTGCCCGGGCTGCTGGCAGTGGGTGAGGTCGCCTGCACCGGAGTGCACGGAGCCAACCGGCTGGCCTCGAACTCGCTGCTGGAAGGCCTGGTTTTCGCCCGCCGGGCCGTGCGGGGGCTGGACGAACCCGAGAGCGTGCCGCTGTTCGGTGCGGTCCCGCTGGACGTCGGTGCCCCGCTGGACGTCGGTGCCCCGCCGGGCCGGCGGATGCCTGCCGAGGCCCGCGCCGGCCAACCCGACGCGCCGGCCGGAACCACCGCTTGCACCCGGCAACAGATCCAGGCGGTGATGGCGGCCGCCGCCGGCGTGGTCCGCGACGGCCCAACGCTGCGGGAGGCCGCCCGGCAGCTGGCGCGGTGGCATGTGCCGGTCACCGACGCCGCCTCGGCTGAGGACGCCGCACTGCTGACGGTGGCACGGCTGGTCGTGGCGGCCGCCGAGGCACGGCGGGACAGCATCGGCGCCCACTATCGCGGCGACTACCCCCAGGCCCCGGCGCACCGCCGGCACCTGGGCTTCCTGAACGCCGCCGCGGCCTCCGCTTCCGCCAACTTCTCCCCAACGTCACAGCGAGTCCTGCAGGAGCAGCCATGAACCATATCCAGCCGATCGACCGGACAGCCATGGAGCGGATCGTCGCCGGGGCGCTCGCCGAGGACGCGCCGTGGGGCGACGTCACGTCCGATGCGCTGATTCCGGCCGACGCCACGGCCACGGCGGAGTTGGCCGCCCGCGAGCCCGGCGTGCTCTCCGGCGGTCCGGTGCTGGCCGAAGTCTTCCGCCAGGTGGATCCGGGCGTGCGGGTGGAGCTGAAGACCGACGACGGCGCGGCCTTCGAGTCCGGCGAGGTGCTGGCCGTCCTGACCGGAAACGCCCGCTCCATCCTGTTGGGCGAACGGGTGGCGCTGAACCTGCTGCAGCGGCTGAGCGGCATCGCCACCCAGACCGCTGCCTTCGTCCGGGAAGTTGCCGGCACGGCGGCCCGGGTGGTGGATACCCGCAAGACCACGCCGGGCCTGCGGGCCCTGGAGCGCTATGCAGTGCGCTGCGGCGGCGGGCACAACCACCGCTATTCGCTCTCCGATGCCGTGATGGCCAAGGACAACCACCTGGCCGTGCTCACCGCCGACGGCAGCCGGGACCTGACCGAGGCGCTGCTGGAGGCGAAGGCCAGACTCCCGCACACCGTCCACTTCGAGGTGGAGGTGGACAGGGCCGAGCAGATCGAGCCGGTGCTGGCCGCCGGCGTGGACACCATCATGCTGGACAACTTCAGCGTGGACGAACTCCGCGCCGGCGTTGCCCAGGTGGCCGGCCGCGCCATCGTCGAGGCCAGCGGCAACGTGCGGTTGGACACCGTCGGCCGGATTGCCCGGACCGGGGTGGACGTCATCTCGTCCGGCGCGCTCACCCACAGCGTCCGGTCGCTGGACCTGGGCCTGGACATCCGCATTGCCGCGGGGCAGGCGGCCGAAGGGGCATCGTCGTCGTGATCTATCTGGACGCCGCGGCGACCGCCCCGGTGCGCCGCGAGGTGCTGGAGGCCATGTGGCCGGCGCTGACGCAGGACTTCGGCAACCCCTCGAGCCACCACACCGTGGGAGAGGCGGCGCTGCGGGCACTGGACTATGCCCGGGGCAAGGCCGCCGAGGTGCTGGGCTGCCGCCCGGGCGAGATCATCTTCACGTCCGGCGGGACCGAGTCCAACAACCTGGCGATCAAGGGCATCGCGCTCGCCTCCCCGCGGGGCAGGCATGTCGTCACCAGCGCCGTGGAACACCCCTCGGTGCTTGAGGCCGTCGACTATCTGGCCCGGTTCCATGGCTTCGAGGTCACCCGGGTGCCGGTGGATTCCGCGGGCATGGTCCGGGTGGAGGAACTGGAAGCGGCGCTGCGCGATGACACCACGCTGTGCACGGTGATGTATGCGAACAACGAGGTGGGCACCATCCAGCCGGTCGGCCGCATCGGCAGGCTCTGCCGGGCCGCCGGGGTCCCGTTCCATACGGATGCCGTGCAGGCGGCCGGCTGGCTGGACCTGGACGTCGCGGCGCTCGGCGCGGAGGCACTCAGCGTGTCCGGCCACAAGCTGGGCGCGCCCAAGGGCTGCGGGCTGCTGTATGTCTCCGGCCGGGTTCCGCTGGAGCCGGTGCTGCACGGCGGCGGGCAGGAGGGCGGCAGGCGGTCCGGCACGGAGAACGTTGCCGGCGCGGTCGCCGTCGCCACCGCGTTGTCGCTGGCCGACGGCGACCGGGCGGCCGACGCCGAACGGCTCACGGGCTACCGCGACTACCTCATCGACACCGTCCTGCGGGAACTGCCCGGTACCGTGCTGACCGGTCACCGCACCGAACGGCTGCCCGCCAGTGCTTCCTTCTGCTTCCCGGGAACGTCCGGCGAGGCGGTGCTGCTGGAACTCGAACGCCGGGGGGTGGTCTGCTCCAGCGGGTCGGCCTGCGCCGCCGGCTCGGACGAGCCGTCGGCGGTGCTGCTGGCCTTGGGAATCGAACCGGCCGTGGCGCAGACCGCGGTGCGGCTGACCTTCACGGCCGGCGTGAAGGAAGCAGAGATCGCCCTGGCGGCCCGCTCCGTCGTCGCCGCCGTCAAAGAGGTCCAGGCGCTGCGGCGCTGAGCCGAGCGCAGCCCGGCGCTCCGGGACACGACGCGTGGCCCTATACCGGACTGATCCGCCCGCTGGGTACGGTGGAGTCCTCACGGACCTGAGGGGAGTGCAGCATGAGCACACGAACGATGCCGGGCCGGGGTGCCGCCGCGGCACTGTGCCTGGTGCTTGTTTCCGGCTGCGGCCTGCTGCCCGTCGACGACGACGGCGCGTCGGCCGGCCCGAGTGCGTCGCCGTCTGGGGCGGCCGGCGGGGGTGTCGCCGGACAACCCGCGCCGCCGCTCGGCAAAGACCCCGTGCGGGAAGCCACCATCGACGGCTGGAAGGTCTACACCGATCCGGACCGCGTGCTCAGTTTCGAAGTTCCCGGCGATTGGGTGGTGCAGCGGCAGGTCAAGCCCACCCAGCCCTCGGACGACGGGCTGCATCTGGACATCCGGGATTCTTCCGGCAAGTTGGCCGCCGAACTGCACACCCGGCTCAAGCTGCAAAAGGCCACCTGCGACGGCGGCGTCACCGAACTGCGTGTGCTGGTCAGCGAGCCGGCGAAGGTGCCTGCCGTGGCGTCCGACAACACGGTCGACCCGATGTTCGTCTACCGTACGCTGCTGGGCTACCAGTACTTCGGGTCGATGGGGCTGACCGACAAGCCGGCAGGCGACCGCTTCCAGGCCTGCACGGTGGAAAACACCGTCAACGGTCCGGACCCGGTAGGCACCTACGCCTTCGGCACCGCCGTCCGCCACGGCACCCCGGCGCCTGGCGAGGACACCGGGCTGCTGGATGCCTACGGCCTCATCGCGGAGGCGGAGAGCTATGTCTCCACCAAGCACTTCAAGACGGTGCAGCAGGTCATCATGACCCTGCAGGTCGCCGAAGCCGCCGGCCTGAGCCCGCCTGGGCCCGTCCGGACCCGCAAGGGGCGGCGTCCGGGCCGGGGCGCGAACGGGCAGCAAAAAGCCCGGAGGTCGGCGCAGATGCGGCGGCCTCCGGGCGTTTCGGCCGTTACTTCAGGCCCGCCCGCAGTTTGTCGGTCAGCTCCTGGAGTTGCCCGAATTCCTCCTCGGACAGCAGCGGGGCGAGCATGGAATGCAGGTGCTTCACGTGCTGCCGGCCGATCTCCTTCTGCAACGCGCGGCCTTCGTCGGTCAGCGAGATCTCGATGCCCCGCTGGTCGTTGGGGGCGGTGCGCCGGAGAACCAGGCCTTTCTTCTCCAAGCGGTCAACCATCCGGCTGAGGCTCGGCTGGCTGATCAACAGCGCCTCGTTCAGCTCGTTCAGCCGGCTCCAGCCGCCCGGGCACCGGCTCAGGTTGAAGAGGACGTCGTACTCGCGCATGGCAAGCTTTTTGAACTCGGGAAGCTGCTGTAGCCGGCGCATCACCGCCACCTGGGTGCGGAACAGCGATTCCCAGGCCGCCGCCGTCGTCCTGATCTCAGGACCGCCTGAATCAGCCATGGGACACGGACTCCCCGGCAGCTTCCTTGGCGTCGCGCGCGGCCTTGCGGCTGGCGTGGGTCGGGGCGTCCGGTACATGCGCCGGCTTGCGGGCGGCGAACTCCTTCTTCAGCACCGGCAGCACTTCTTCGCCGAACAGGTCCAGCTGCTCCAGCACGGTCTTCAGCGGCAGGCCGGCGTGGTCGATCAGGAACAACTGGCGCTGGTAGTCGCCGAAGTAGTCCGCGAAGGCCAGGGTCTTCTCGATGACCTGCTCCGGGCTGCCGACGGTCAGCGGGGTCTGCGCGGTGAAGTCCTCCAGGGACGGTCCGTGGCCGTAGACGGGCGCGTTGTCGAAGTAGGGGCGGAATTCGTTGACCGCGTCCTGGGAGTTCTTGCGCATGAAGAACTGTCCGCCCAGGCCCACGATTGCCTGGTCGGCGGTGCCGTGGCCGTAGTGCTCGTACCGCTCGCGGTACAGGCCGATGAGCTGCATGTAGTGCTCCTTCGGCCAAAAGATGTTGTTGGCAAAGAAGCCGTCGCCGTAGTAGGCCGCCAGTTCCGCGATCTGCGGCGTGCGGATCGAGCCGTGCCAGACGAAGGGTGCGACGCCGTCCAGGGGCTGGGGCGTGGAGGTGTAGTTGTGCAGCGGGGTGCGGTGCTTGCCCTGCCAGTTCACGACTTCTTCGTCCCAGAGCTTGCGCAGCAGGGCGTAGTTCTCCACCGTCAGCTCCAGCGAGTCCTGGATGTTCTTGCCGAACCAGGGGTAGACCGGGGCGGTGTTGCCGCGGCCCAGCACCAGGTCCACCCGGCCGTCGGCCAGCTGCTGGAGCATGGCGAAGTCCTCGGCGATCTTCACCGGATCGTTGGTGGTGATCAGCGTGGTGGCCGTGGAGAGCGTGATCCGCTCGGTCTGCGCGGCGATGTATGCCAGCAGCGTGGTGGGGGAGCTGGAGAAGAACGGGGGGTTGTGGTGCTCGCCGATGGCGTAGACATCCATGCCGATTTCTTCGACCTTCTTCGCGATGGCCACCGACGCCTTGATCCGCTCGCGCTCCGTGGGCATGCGGTTGGTGGTCGGGTCCAAGGTAACGTCGCTGACGCTGAATACGCCGAGTTCCATAATGTACCTTTCGTCGTGCTTGTTATCCATCAGTTTACATGCATTTGCATTCACTGTTGTTAACGGCCGACACCGGGATACATTCCGGGCGGAGTTGTGGGATCGGTCACCAAGCCTATTCGGTAACCCGGCATGCCTTTCAACCCGGGATGCTCCTTGCCGGCTTTACGCGGCAAGGCGCAGAGGCACAGGTTTACATCGACGCGCGGCCGAGGAGGGGGCCGATGGAATTGTCGACCAAACCCAACGCGGACGCTATGGCCATGTGCATGTCGAGGTACTTGTAGGTGCCGAGGCGCCCCCCGAAGAACACGTTCGGTTCCTGGCCCGCGAGCCGACGGTACGTGATGAGCTTGTCCCTGTCCTCGCTGGTATTGATCGGGTAGTACGGTTCGTCATTGAGACCGGCTGTCCGGGAGTATTCGCGGACGATCACGGTGCGGTCTTTAGGGTATTGCCGTTCGGGATGGAAATGGCGGAATTCGTGGATACGGGTCCACGGAATGTCTTCATCGGCGTAGTTCATCACGGGTGTGCCCTGGAAGTCCGCGGTCGGCAGGATTTCTTGTTCGAAGTCCAGGGTGCGCCAGGACAAGGCCCCGGCGGCATATCCGAAGTAGCGGTCCAGCGGCCCAGTGTAGACCAGCGGGACACCCGTTGGGAGTTGCGCACGGACGTGGAAGAAATCGGTATTCAGGTGCAGGTCGATCCTGGGCGACCGGAGAAAGTTCGAAAGAAAGTGGCCGTAGCCCTCCCTCGGCAAGCCTTCGTAGGTGTCGGTGAAGTAGCGGTTGTCGAAGGTGTAGCGCACGGGCAGCCGGGTGATGATATCGGGGCTGAGTTCCCGCGGGTCCGTCTGCCATTGTTTGGCCGTGTAGCCACGCACCAGGGCCTCGTATAACGGACGGCCGATCAACGAGATGGCTTTCTCTTCCAAGTTGCCGGCCTCTGTAACCGGTACCTCCTGCGCCTGGTGGCGGATCAACTCCCTGGCTTGGTCCGGTGAGAGGTGGCGGCCGAAATAGGCGCAGATCGTGCCCAGGTTGATGGGCATCGGGTACACATTCCCCTTGAAGACCGTGAACACGCGGTGCTGGTAGCCGGTGAACGATGTGAACCGGTTGACATAGTTCCAGACCCGCTCATTGGACGTGTGGAACAGGTGTGCGCCGTACCGATGCACTTCGATGCCGGTCTCCGGTTCCTCCTCCGACCAGGCGTTGCCGCCGGGGTGGGAACGGCGTTCGAGTATCAGCACGCGAGCACCGTACTGACGTGCTACCGTCTCAGCCACGGTCAGTCCGAAGAGGCCTGCGCCGACGACAATGAGGTCGGGACCGTTGTCTCCGGCCGCTACCATTTCAGCGCCTCAGCCGTCATGCACGGGGCCGGGGTGCCGCAGGTTGCGCATTCTCCCTGTTCGTTCCCGGCTGGCGGATGAAGCATGAGGACGGCAGAAATCCTCGCCAGCAGCGGTGCGCGAAGGTACGGCGTGGCAGAACTAACGGCCGCCTCAGCGAGCGCCGGAACGGCAGGGCCTGTCAGGCGTCTCCTGCCCAGCGCGGCGTCCTGCAGGCCCGCTATTGCCGCGCCGACTCCTCGTTCATGGGCGCGTTCCAAATCCTCCGCCACATCGAAGCGTTTGCCCTCGGCCGCGGAGGTCATGCGGTTTCCTCGTCCGGCAATTCTCCTGCAGCGGTTCCCTGGCAGATCAAACGGTGCATCTGTCCCGCGATCGCATCCCAGCCGAGGAGTCTCTGCAACGGCCGCATCCGCCGGTCCCGTTCGGCCGAGGACTCACTCAGCGCCGTTTCGCAGGCGTCGGCGAAGCCAGCCGCGTCCACCTGGATGTGGACGAGCCCCCTGTAACCGGCAACAACATCCGGAACCGGTGTCGAAACCACGGGAAGACCGGCGGCCAAATACTCGAGCGTCTTCGTCGGGCTGATCGAGCGTGTCGCCTCGTTCATGGCGAACGGCATCAAGGCCACGTCGAATTCAGCCATGACACCTGGCAGCTCGGCGTACTCGGCCATGCCGGTGTATTCGATGTTCGGAGCCTGTGGCAGCGTGGCAGGATCTATCTTGGCGACCGGTCCCACGATCCGAAACAACCAGTCAGGGAGCATCGCGGCGAGCCCGTCCAGCAGACCAAGATCGAGCCGTTCATCGATGACACCCACGTAGCCCGCTACCTTCCGGCTGTCGGGCGCCCGCTCCTCGCGGAGAAGCCGGGAGGTCTCATAGTGTGCGGCATCCACGCCACTGGGAAAGAGATGGCAGGAATCGCCTACGAAGCGGCTGACGCTGCGGTGCAAGGAGGCGCCTCCTGCAAAGACCACATCGGACTCGGCCAGCGCCTGGCGTTGCCGGGTTTGCATGGCTTTGGGTGCATTTCGAAACGACGCCAAATCGTCCATGACGTCATAGCAGAGGACCCCGGGTTCGAGGGTGCGTGCTATCTCCAGCGCCATCGGCGTATAGATCAATACGTCGGGTGAGGCAGGCCGTGCGTGGGCCGCCAGCAAGGCGCGGAACAGAGCGCCGTATTCTTCCGCGCCGGGTGCGTCGAATCCGAGGACGGGCGGCTGTCCGCCAACTTCAGGAAGTTCAAGCCAGACCCTGGTGATGCCGTCCACGTTCTGATGCCGCAGGACCGGTTGTTCGACCTTGGCCGGCATCGGCTCCTCCAGAAACCACGTTCGGGCACCGGTCCGGGTGCGGGCGGCGGCAAACCGGGAAACAAGGTGTTGCGGGCGTTGCCAGACCCAGGTCCACCTCAGGTGGGAGAGCACGACCAAGTCAGGGTCTTCAGAGGGATTCATCCTGTGTTCCTCTTCGTCGGCGTGGTGGGCGGGCGGGATGATCGCCTCTTCAGGAGGATCGCGCCAGGGCCAGTGGCTCATCTGGGGCAGCAATCCCCGGAGCTGGCTGTCGCACGGCGGTTGAAAGCGGTACGCGGGCAGGTCGCGGCTGGAGGTGCCGGATGCCGCAGCCATCCAGGAGTCCGTGAAGCAGGTGGTGTCTGTCCTGCTTCCCCTCGAGCCGGCGCCGACGACGCCGACCGGGTCGGGACGGCGGGCGGCACGGGCGAGCATGGAATCCCAGTCGCAGGAGTCTACGAAGGGAAACCAGCAGTATCCCTCGAGCCGGATCCCGCGGGATAGCGCCAGTTCGTACTGTTCCAAGGTGTAACGCAACCAAGACGCGCGATCGGAGGCGGTTCCCCGGATGTTGGTTTCGCTCAGGAGCATCGGCAGCCCGTAGCGGGAGCCGTAGTGCTCGGCCAGTGCGGCAAAGCCCAGCGGGTGGGGCGAGGGCGCGTGCGCGCGGGACTCCTCATACCACCACTCGGAGTGGCAATAATAGTCGAGGCCCAGTACATCCACGCGCACCGGGGCCAGTTGCAGCAGATCTTCGCCGCCGTGTTTGACGATTTCCCTTAGGAAGGGGCGGTCCGCGGTCAGTTCGTGTCCGAGCACCAAATCCAGCAGGACGTGCCGCCGGTCGTTGGCGAGAGCTGCGTACTCCGCCGGTCCGCCCGCTGCCCCGTCATGGTGTTCACAGGTATCCACCCAGACATGGCGGGCTTGCGGCAGCAGCTCCGACCAGCGACGGGCCGCCTCGGCGACGGCCGGCAGGACGTTGCGCACAAGGCGCACAAAGCCGTCGACTCCACTGTCGTAGGGGGGCCACAAGGCTTCGTGGCCGCAGAGGAAAAGGGTGGCGAAGGGCTCATTGAACAACGTGTAGGACATCAACCAGGGGTAGCGCCGCGCCACGGCCTCCGCGTACTCCAGGTAAGCGGGTGCAAATCTCCGGTCCCTGAAACCGTCGTCGAGCCATTGCGGGTAGCTCGTGTGGTGCACCAGGTCGACTACGGGCTCCATGCCACGAGCCCGCAAAAACTGAAGTTGCCGGTCGGTCTCGGACCAATCGAACACGCCTTGTTCTGCTTCCACGCGGTGCCATCGAATTGGAAACCGCACGCTGCCTACGCCCGCCGCGCGCATGTGCTCCAGGTGGCCGCCCCAGTCGGCGAAGCTTCCCGTCAGTTCGGCCACGTCGCGGCCGTGTCGCGGCAGGTAAGTCGATTCAAATGCGCCAACAAAGGGAACGGCAGCAACTCGGCCAGGCGCTGATAGGCGGCGCTCGCCCAAATCTGACAAATCACTCTCCCGATCCGGAGGATTTTAGTGCCAGCTGCTCGACACGAGTAGGTACATAAAACCCGAAATCCCGGGCAAGGGGAACCCCGGGAAGTTGGTTCAACCTTTCATCACGGGCGAACGGCTGCCATCGCCGTCGGTTGACCCTCCGTGTCGGAGAGGGAGGGCCCGGGGCGAGGTACCTGCGGCCTGACTAACGGGCCTGGCCGCCCGAGGGGTCCTTTACATGCCGGCCAAGCGCGGCCAGTATGCGTTCCAGGCTGACCGCCACGGATCCTGCCGCCGTGGCGGGGGACTCTGAGGACACCGTGCCGGCGACGATTCCGGTGAGGCGGTGCTGCGCATCGCGCGCGGCCTCCAACTTCTCCGGCAGGTCCTCGGCGGTCATGCTTCTGATTGCCTCGGCCGTGGCTTCCAGTGCGTTGGCCATCGGGGCCAGCACGGGGTCGGGGAGATGCATGGTCTCGTCCCAGATCACGGCGCTGAGCACCTCGGTCATGTCCTGGGTATGGAAGGCGGCACGCTCCAACGTGCGCAGATTCCGCCAATCGGCCTCCAGGTCCCGGTGATGGAACCTGCGCCGCGGATTGGCCTTGCGGCTGCGGTCGGCGGTCTGGACGGCCTGCCGCACCTGGTTGCCCAGCCGAGTGATGCTCTCGCCGTTCGACGCCCAATCCTTGCGTTCCGGCGGCCAGTTCTCCCGGAGCGCCTCGGCCATGTCCTCCAGCTGCCGGGCGAGGTCGGATTGCAGCTGCTGCAGGCTGCGTCCCACTACGTTGAAGTTCAACGGCGGGAACAGCAGGAAGTTCACGGTGATGCCGACGACCACTCCCACCGCCATCTGCACGGCATAGCCGAGCGAGTAGTCGCCGGCATTGGAACCGCCCACCAGCAGGACGAACAGCGCGGCCATGGGAACCCACTCCCTGCCGGCCCCGAGCCGCGGCAGCCCCGCGACCAGAACCCCCAAGAACACCAGCAGGCCCACCGTCACGAAGTGCGGGCCGACCGTCAGCAGTAGGAGCATGGCCAGGCCGATGCCCAGCATCAGCCCGGCCAGTGTCTCCAAAGAGGTCTTGATGGAGTCGGCGACGGTGGAATACATGCTGATCAGGGCGCCCAGCGGGGCGTAATAGGGGTACTGGTCCACGTCGCCGGGCAGCCGCAGGGCGATGAACCACGCGATGGCGCACGCCAACGCGGTCTTGAACGCCAGCTGGACCCGGCGCCAACCGCCCATCTGCTGCCCATATTTGCGCAGCGGGGCAGGGAGCCGGTCCGTGAGCCGGTCCAGACGGCCCGGCCCGGCCGGCATGGTTTCCGGATCTGGCATGTTCGGTACCTCCAGGGTTCCGGGTACGCCGGTCAGCGTCCGGCCGGAACCAGTTCTGCCTCGAGTGTATGCCGCTCGTTCGCCCGGCGCTCGCGCCGGCCTTCGACCAGCCGGTACAGCACCGGCACCAGCACCAGCGTCAGCGCGGTGGAGGACACCAGGCCGCCGATCACCACCACGGCCAGCGGCTGCGAGATGAAACCGCCCTCGCCGGTCAGTCCCAGCGCCATCGGCGTGAGCGCAAAAACCGTGGCGAGCGCCGTCATCAGGATGGGCCGCAGCCGGCGTCTCGCGCCGTGGGTGATCGCGTCCGCCACGTTCATGCCGGGCCGGCCGTCGTGCGGGCGCCGGTACTGGTTGATCAGGTCGATCAGCACGATCGCATTCGTCACCACGATGCCCACCAGCATCAGCATGCCGATCAGCGACGGCAGCCCCAGCGGGATCCGTGTGACGACCAGCAGCCCGATGGCCCCCGTGGCCGCGAACGGAATGGAGACCAGCAGGATCAGCGGCTGCACCAGGGACTTGAACGTGGCCACCATGATCACGTAGACAATGGCGACGGCGGCCAGCAGCGCCCAGCCCAGCTGTTCAAAGGACTCGGCCTGCTGCGTGGCCGCGCCGCCCAAATCCGCCGTGACCCCGGCCGGCAGGTCGGTGCCGTCCAGGGCGGCCGCCACCTCGCCGCTGAGGGCACCCAGGTTTTCTCCCTCCGGGGTCACGGAGACCACGGCGGTGCGTTCGCCGCCGCTGGCGCTGATCGACGTCGGCACATCGGTTTCCTCCACGGTGGCCAGGCCGGTCAGCGGCACCGGCCCGGCCGCTGTGGGCACCTCGACGCCGCGCAGTTCCTCGACGCTGGCGAAATCGCTGCCTTCCCCGATCAGCACCGGGAAGTCGGTCGTGCCGATCCGCACGGTGCCGCCGGGCAGCGGGCTGATCGTGGACGCCAGGAGGCCCGCGACCTGCTCCTCGTCCAGCCCCGCAGCCACGGCCTTGGCCCGGTCCACGGACACCTGAACCACGGGCTCGGCCGCCGAGAGGTTGCTGGACACCTCCGCGGCCCCGGGTACCTCCCGCAGCAGTTCCACCAGCCGGTCGGAGGCGTCCCGCAGCTCTTCCGGCCCGCTCGCGGAGATTTCCACGTCCACGGTGCTGGACGTGCCGAAGCCGCCGCCCTGGGTGCCCAGCGTGAACGTCGCCTCGCCGGGCAGCTTGTCGACGGCGGAGCGCACCCGGTCGCGCAGCGCGGCCTGGTCGATCCCTTCCTCGGTGATGACGGTGTACTGGGCCACCGAAGCCCCCGCGGAGAGGAACGTCCCCAGGCCGCCTCCGGCGTTGCCCATGGTGACCTGGACCGCCTCTATCCCTTCCAGCCCGGCCAGCAGCTCCTCGACCGGGGCGGCTGCCTCGTCGGTGGTCGCCAGGCTGGTCCCGGCCGGCATCTGCTGGCGCAGGCTGAAGCTGTTCTGTCCGCTGTCGCCCAGCAGGTTGGTCTGCATCAGCGGCACCATGGCGCCGGTGCCGGCCAGCACCAGCAGGGCCGCCATGGTGGTGAGCACCGGGTGCCGCTGCGTGCCGGCGAGCACCGGCAGGTAGCCGCGCTGCAGCAGCGAGCGGCGTTCCTTCTCGGAGGCCGCCGCACGCACCGCGGAGGCGTCGGCGTGTTGCTGTGTCGCGGGGGATTTCACGAACCAGTAGGCCAGCACCGGCACGATGGTCAGCGACACCGCCAGTGACGCGAGCAGGGCCAGCGCGGTGGTGATGGCGAACGGCCGGAACAGCTCGCCGGCCAAATCGCCGACGAACGCGATCGGCAGGAACACCGCAACGGTCGTCAGGGTGGAAGCGGTGATGGCCCCGGCGACCTCGCGGACCGCCGCCAGGATGGCGTCGCGCTTGGGTTCGCCGTAGTTCAGGTGCCGTTTGATGTTCTCGACGACCACGATCGAGTCATCCACGACGCGCCCGATGGCGATCGTCAGCGCGCCGAGGGTCAGGATGTTCAGCGAGTAGCCGAGCGCATTCAGGCCGATGAACGTTGCCAGCAGCGACAGCGGGATGGAAATCGCCGTGATCAGCGTGGAGCGGACGGAGAGCAGGAACACCAGGATGATCAGCACCGCGAAGCCCAGCCCCAGCAGGCCCTCGGTGGTCAGGTCCTTGATGGACGTCTCGATGAACGGGGCCTGGTCAAACACCGTGGTGATTTGCGCCCGGTCGCCCAGTTCGGCCTCCAGCTCGGGCAGCATCTCCCCGATGGCGTGCGAGATGGCCACCGTATCGCCCTCCGGCGTTTTGGTGACGGCCAGGGCCAGCGTCAGCTCGCCGTTGGTCCGGGTGATCGAGGTCTGCTCGTCGTCGGCAATGTCGACGTCGGCCACCTCGCCGATGGTGGCCGGGTCGGCCGGCGCGGGGTCCTGCTGCTGGGCGGGCCGGTCCGGGGCGGGCACGGTGTCCGGCACGGGCACCAGGCCCTGGTCTGTCCCGCTGCCCGGCGGGGCCGGCTGGCCCTCGCCGGGGAACTGCCCGGGTGCCCGCCCCGCCTCCGGTGCGGACGGGACGGAAGGCTGCTCCGACGTCGTTGTTTCTGCGGGGGAGAGCGGCAGGTTTTCGATGGCCTCCAGGCTGTCCAGCGGGCTGCCGATCTGCACGGAGAGGCTCTGGCCGTCCTGCTGCACGGCGCCGGCGGGGACCAGGCCGCCGCTGTTTGCCAGGCTGTCCACGATGGCGGAAACGCCGACGCCGGCCTCCGCCATGGCGTCGTCGTCCGGCAGGATGGCGATGTGCCGGCCGGGGCCGCCGGAGACTTCGGCCCCGCGCACGCCGGGGATGTTCTGCAGCCGGGGCACGGTCAGCCGGTTCAGCTCGGTGCTCAGTTCGCTCAGCGTCAGGTCGGAGGAGACCGCCATGAAGACGATGGGGAAGTCGTCGATGCTGCCGGCCAGCGACAGCGGCGAGACGTCCTCGGGCAGCTGCTGGCGGACGTTGGAGATGGCGCGGTCCACCTGGCTGCGCGCCCGGTCCAGGTTGGTGCCGTAAACGAACGTGAGGTTGACGGTGGAGAACCCGGTACGCGAAACCGCCGAGGAGGACTCGAGGCCCTCGACGGCGGTGAGCGCGCGTTCCAGCGGTTCGCTGACCTGCTTGTCCACGACTTCCGGCGACGCGCCGGGCATGGAACTGACGACGGTGATCCGCGGGAACTCGAGCGAGGGAATGAGTTCCTGCTTCAGGGAACCCATGGTGATCACACCGAAGACGGCCACAAAGACCGTAATCAGCGCGATCAACGCACGATTCGCCAGGGACAGCGTTGCCAGCTTGTGCATGGCTTGAAGCTTAGTTCAGCGGCTTGCGGGATCGAACCGGGGTCAGGCCAGTTCGAGCACCCGGTCGGTGTCGGCGGTGATCTCGGCCAACATCGAGGGGTTCTCGTTCAGGTTGACTCCGTAGCCGGGGATCATGTCCTTCAGCTTGGGTTCCCAGCCCTTGAACTCCAGCGGGAAGCAGCGTTCCAGCAGGCTGATCATGATCGGCGCGGCGGTGGAAGCGCCGGGGGAGGCACCGAGCAGGGCCGAGATGCTGCCGTCGGCGGATGCGATGACCTCGGTGCCGAACTGCAGTGCGCCGCCCTTCTTCGGGTCCTTCTTGATCACCTGGACACGCTGGCCGGCGGTGATCAGCTCCCACTGGTCGCCGGCAACCTCCGGGTGGAAGGCCCGCAGGGCCTCGTTCTTGCCTTCGCGGGTCTTGAGCACCTCGGTGACCAGGTACTTCACCAGGCCGAAGTTGTCCTTGGCCACGGCCAGCATGGGGACCAGGTTGGTCGGGCGAACGGACAGCGGCAGGTCCAGCAGCGAGCCGGTCTTGAGGAACTTCGGCGAGAAGCCGCCGTACGGGCCGAAGAGCAGGGAGCGCTTGCCGTTGACGAAGCGGGTATCCAAGTGGGGCACCGACATGGGCGGGGCGCCCACGGAGGCCTGGCCGTAGACCTTGGCGTTGTGGGCGGCGATGACTGTCTCGTCCGTGCAGCGCAGGAACTGTCCGGACACCGGGAACCCGCCGTAGCCCTTGGACTCGGGGATGCCGGAGCGCTGCAGCAGGTGCAGGGCGCCGCCACCGGCTCCGATGAACACGAAGCGGGCGTTGACCTTGGTTTTTTCGCCGGTGGCGTTGTTCCTGATCTCCAGGGTCCAGCGGCCGTCGGTGTTGCGGGAGACGTCCAGCACGCGGTGGCCGTAGTTCAGCTCGACGCCGTTGGCGGTCAGGTAGCCGGCCAGCTTTCGGGTCAGGGAGCCGAAGTCCACATCGGTGCCGCCGGCGACGCGGGATGCGGCCACGCGCTGCTGCGGATCGCGGCCGCCCATGATCAGCGGCGCCCACTCGTTGATGGCGGCGTGGTCCTCGGAGAACTCGATCTGCTCGAACAGCGGTTCTTGCTTCAGCGCTTCATGCCGGCGCTTGAGGTAGTCCGCGTGGTCATCGCCCCAGACAAAGCTCATGTGCGGCAGCGGGTTGACGAATTCCCTGGGCGACGAGATGTGGCCCTCGCGGATCATGTGCGACCAGAACTGGCGCGAGACGTGGAACTTTTCGTTGATGCCCACGGCCTTGGCGGTGGGAACGGACCCGTCCGCCGAGGCGGGGGTGTAGTTCAGCTCGCAGAGCGCGGCGTGTCCGGTGCCCGCGTTGTTCCACGGGTCCGAAGCTTCCAGGCCCACCTCGTCGAGGTTCTCGAACAGGCTGATGCTCCAGTCCGGCTGCAGCTGCTTGATGAAGGAGCCGAGGGTGGTGCTCATGATGCCGCCGCCAATCAGCGCGACGTCGACGTTCTTGGATGATCCCGAGGGAATGTTTGCAGTCAACTTCAATCTCCCATAGCAGCTGTGCCAGCAGTTGAAAGCCTAGCGCGCTGCGCCAGCGAGACTAAAATCTGCCGTCTTCGATGTGACCCAATAGACAGACGCGGCGGCAGCGGCAGCGTTAAAATTGCCCGCCGGCCGTGGCGACCGCCGCCGCGTCAGCCCCGGCCCAGCTCGATCATGTTGTAGACCTCGTCGAGCATCGGGCTGGCCGGGTAGCTCGCCACCCGAGGCCCCATGGCCAGTGCGGAGATGGGGAACGCCAGCGGCACCGCGGGGACCGCGCGTGCCAGCTGCTCGTTGATGCTGTGGTAGGCCTGCACGCGGTCTTCGCCCTCGGGCAGGGTCTTGGCGCGGGCTATCTTGCTGCGGATCTGCGCGCTGTCGTAGCCGAACTCCATCGATTTGCTGCCGAAGAGCGGGCCCACGAAGTTGTCCGGATCGCGGTAGCTGCCGCTCATGCCGGCCAGGTGCAGGGCGTGGCCGGTGGAACCTTGGATCGTGGCCAGGTAGCCCTCGTCCCACGGGATGGGCACCGGCTTGATATTGATCCCGACGGCGGTGAGCTGGCGGCTCAGCTCCGCGTACACCTTTTCGGGGGTGGGCAGGTAGGCGCGCGTGACGCCCAGCGGATAGTAGAAGGTCAGTTCCGCGCCGTCGTACCGGGCGTCGGCCAGCAGTTCGCGCGAACGCTCCGGGTTGTACGCGTAGTAGGGGATGGTCTCATTGGTCACGCCCAGGCTGCGGGGGATGAACTGCATGGCCTCTTTGGTGCCCTGCAGGAAGAAGCTGTCGATCAGCGCCTGCCGGTCGATCGCATGGGCGATGGCCTGGCGCATGGTGATGTCGTCCAGCCCGTCGGCTGCCTGGTTCATGCCGAGGTAGACCACGGAGAACGGGTCGCGCTGCAACACCTGCATGCCGGCCCGGACCAGGTCCGCGTACGTGGCCGGGGTGACCAGGTCGTAGCCGTCGATGTCCCCGGCTTCCAGGGCGCGCAGCCGTGTCGTCGGATGCGGGAGCGCCTTGAACACCACCGTGCGCACATCGCCGGCCGCACCCCAGTATCCCTGGTAGGCGGAGAGCACCACGCGGTCCTGCTCCCAGTTGGCGAAGGTGAACGGGCCGGTCCCCACCGGGGCCAGTCCGTAGCGGGATACCTTGTTGCCGCCGCGTTCCTCCGTCAGTCGGTCCGCCGCCCCCGCCTTCAGTGCCGCCGGCGAGGAGATGGCAAAGGCCGGCATGGCCAGCGATGCGACCAGGCCGGTGAACCGGCGCGTCAGGTTCAGCTGGACCTCCAGCGGGCCCAGCACCTCGCAGCTGTGGTAGAGCGATTCGTCCTCGTCCTCGGCGAACGCGCCGAAGACCGACCGGAACGCCAGCCCGCCTTCCACCGGCCGGGCGTCCCGGGGGAGCCGGTACCAGCGTTCGAAGTTGGCGCGGACCGCTTCGGCATCGAACTCCGTGCCGTCATGGAAAGTGACCCCTGGGCGCAGCCGGAAGCGGTAGGAGCGGCCCTCGTCCAATTCGGTCCATTCGGTTGCCAGCCGCGGCGCTGGGACGCCGGTCGCCGCGTCCACCCCGATCAGGGTTTCCAGCACCTGGCGGGTCACCCGGTAGGACTCGGTATCCAGTGCCAGCGCCGGGTCAAGGGTCACCGGGGTGGCGGCAATGCCCATGGTGAAGGTGGTGTCCGCGGGCGAGGCGGTCGGCTGTTCGCTGGGCGAGACGGTGGACGGGACGGACCTGCCCGGCTCCGAAGTGCAGCCGGCGAGCAACACGGCCGCTGCCGCTGCGCCTGCCTTCAGCACGGTGCGGCGCGCGGGGGGCGGTGTCACGCTTCAGGCTCCTTGGGGGCAGGCGGGATGATCTTCAAGTCTAATCGACTCCTGTACCGGAGCCTGCGCGGCGAAATCCCGATGAGAGATAGGCCACATCCGCGCGTGTTTGGGGCAGGATGGAACCATGACCGAACATGCCGACGACGCCGCCCTGCTTGAGGTCCGGGACCTGGCCGTTGCTTTCCGCACCACGTACGGGCAAGTCTCCGCGGTGGAGGGCGCCTCGCTGCGCTTGGAACAGGGCAAGACGCTGGCGATTGTGGGCGAATCCGGTTCCGGGAAGTCCACCACGGCGATGGCCGTTATCGGACTGCTGCCGGATAACGGACGAGTGACCGCCGGGAGCATCCGCTTTGACGGCCAGGAGCTCGTGGGGCTGTCGGAGCATCGGATGCGGACCATCCGGGGCCGCCAGATCGGCCTCGTCCCGCAGGACCCGATGTCCAACCTGAATCCGGTCACCAGGATCGGCTCGCAGGTGGCGGAGACGCTGCTGGTTCACGGCATGGCGACCAGGCGGGACGTGGACCGGAAGGTCGTGGAGGTCCTGGAGGCAGCCGGGCTGCCCAACGCCAAGGAACGCGCCAAGCAGTATCCCCATGAGTTTTCCGGCGGGATGCGGCAGCGCGCCCTGATCGCCATCGGGTTGGCCTGCCAGCCGCGGCTGCTGATCGCCGACGAGCCGACGTCGGCACTGGATGTGACAGTCCAGCGCACCATCCTGGACCAGATCGAGTCGATGACCCATGAACTGGGGACGGCCGTGCTGCTCATTACCCACGACCTGGGCCTGGCGGCCGAACGGGCGTCGGAACTGGTGGTGATGCACCGCGGCAAGGTAGTGGAGACCGGGCCGGCACGGCAGTTGCTGGAGGACCCGCAGCACCCCTACACCCGGGCGCTGGTGAAGGCGGCGCCGAGCGTCGCGGCCGTGCGCCTGATGCCGGGGGCGTTCACCGGCAACTCGGCTGTGCGCGCCGAACGGGCGGAGAAGGTTTTCCAGGAACACGTCACCGAAGCTCCCGCGGCCGCCGAGGCTCAGAAGACGGACAACATCGTGGAGCTGCGCGACCTGACCAAGGTGTACAAGATCCGCGGCCAGGCCGAGGACTTTTACGCGGCGAAGAACGTGACGCTGGATATCCCGCGCGGGCACACGGTCGCCATCGTCGGCGAGTCGGGCTCCGGCAAGACCACCACCGCCCGCATGCTGCTGAAGCTGATCGAGCCGACCAGCGGCACCATGACCTTCGACGGAATGGATGTGGCGAACCTGACCAAGGCGCAGCTGCGGGACTTCCGCCAGCGGGTGCAGCCGGTGTTCCAGGATCCGTATTCGTCCCTGAACCCGATGTTCACCATCGAGCGGATCGTCGAAGAGCCGCTGTCCACCTACAAGCGCGGCAGCGCGAGGGAACGCTCGGTCCGCGTGCGCGAGCTGATGGACGAGGTCGCACTGCCGCAGAACATGCTGCGGCGCTACCCGTCCGAGCTCTCCGGCGGCCAGCGGCAGCGCGTGGCGATTGCCCGCGCCCTGGCCCTGAAGCCCGAACTGATCATCTGCGACGAGCCGGTCTCCGCGCTGGATGTGCTGGTGCAGGCGCAGATTTTGAAGCTGCTGGGGGACCTCCAGGCGGAGCTGGGCCTGAGCTACCTCTTCATCTCCCACGACCTGGCCGTAGTGCGGCTGATCTCCGACTTCGTCTGCGTGATGAAGGACGGCGAACTGGTGGAGGCAGCCAGCTCGGAGGAAGTGTTCACCAACCCGCGGCACCCCTACACGCGGCGCCTGCTGGCTTCCATCCCGGGCAACGAGCTGGACATTCAGGCGGAGGATCCCGAGATTGCGTCCTGAGGGTGCCGGGCCAGGCTCCGTCCCGGAGCCTGACGATCACCGGCCGGAAGGTTTCGGCTTCCGGACCGGTGTGCGCAGCGCCGCGGTGGCCATCGGCTTCGCCGTCTTCGTGCTGGTGATCGGCACCGTGATGCTGGCGGTCGGGGCGGTCATCGTCGTCGGTGAGGGCAGGTGGGGCGCCCTCTGGTGGCTGGCGGCGTTGGAGGTGCTGTTCATTGCCGGCTTCGCCGCCATGATGCACATGGCCCGCCAGCGGCGGCGGCACGACGGCGGGGCCCCGCCGCCGACCACCCCGGCCGGCTGAAAGCGCTTCCTGCTACTTGGCCCGGGTCTTGGGATCCAGTGCTTCCCGCAGGGATTCGCCCAGCAGCGTGAAGCCCAACGCGGTGACGGCGATGCACAGGCCGGGCAGGAACGCCAACTGCGGCGCGATGCCCAGTTCGGCCTGCGCGTAGGTGAGCATGCGGCCCCATTCGGCGGTCTGCGGGCGCCCGCCGCCCAGGCCCAGGAAGGAGAGCGCCGCGGCGTCGATGACCGCGGTGGCCAGCGTCAGGGTGGCCTGGACGATGACCGGGCCCACGCTGTTGGGCAGTTGGTGGTTCATGATGATGGTGCCCCGGCTCAGGCCCAGCGTCTGCGCTGCCAGCATGTAGTCCGCGCTGCGCTGGGAGATCATCGACGACCGCAGCAGCCGCGCGAAGATCGGCAGTTGCGCCACGCCGATGGCGATCATCACCGCATACGCTCCCTGCCCCAGGATGGCCGCGATGGACACCGCCAGCAGCAGGTTCGGCACGGAGAGCAGGATGTCGACCCCGCGCATGATCACGCTGTCGATCCAGCCGCCGAAGCCGCCGGCGAGGATGCCCAGCAGCATGCCCCCGGCCAGTCCCATGGCGGTGGAGACGACGCCGATCAACAGCGAGGCCTGTGCACCCCAGATGAGTTTGCTGAACAGGTCCCCGCCGAAACGGTCGAGCCCCAGGGGAAAGCCTTCCACCTCGCCGAAGCCCGGAATGTGAGTGGGCGTGATATAGGTGCGGCCGGGCAGGTCCTGGCCGCCGTAGGGTGCCAGCACCGGCGCCAGGACGGCGGTCAGCACGAACAGGCCCACGATGATGGCGCCGGCGATGGCCTGCGGATTCCTGCGGAGCCTGCGGAACGCGTCCTTCCAAAGGCTGGTGCCCGCGGGCCCGCTGCTGGCGGGAGCGCCGGGGGCGCCCGGTGGCTCGGGGGTGGTCCGGATGTCGCCGCCCGACTGCGGCGGAAGTGTTGTGCTCATTAGACACGCACCCTCGGGTCGATGATGCTGTAGGAAATATCCACGACCAGGTTGATCAGCGAATACAGCACGGCGATGAAGATGATGAACCCCTGCAGGACGGGGTAGTCCAAGTTGAAAATCGCGTCGCGCAGGAACCGCCCGATGCCGTTAAAGGCGAACACCGTCTCGGTCAGCACGGCCCCGGAAATCAGCAGCCCCAGCTGCAGGCCGATGGTGGTGGTGACCGGCAGCATCGCGTTGCGCAGGATGAACCGGTTGCGGATGGTCTTCTGCAGCAGCCCCTTGGCACGCGCGGTGCGCACATAGTCCGCGTTCTGCACCTCCAGGACCGAGGCCCGCGTGATGCGCACGATGATGGCCAGCGGGATGGTGCCCAGCGCGATCCCGGGCAGCACCAGGTGCAGCAGCGCATCCCAGGCGGCATCCCATTCGCGGGTGAGCAGGCCGTCGAGCACATAAAAGTCGGTGACGTGCGTGGCGTTGATCCTGGGGTTCTGCCGGCCGTCGGTAGGGAACCAAGGCAGCTGGATGGCGAACAACCACTTGAGGATGAAGGCTAGGAAGAAGACCGGGACGGTGATCCCCACGAGCGACAGCACGACGGAGGAGTGGTCGGGCCACTTGCCGTAGTACCTGGCTGCCTGATAGCCGAGCGGGATGCCGATCCCGACGGCGATGATCAGGGCAACGACCGTCAGCTCCACCGTCGCCGGGAAGCGGGTCGCGAACTCCGTCAGCACGGGCCGGCCGGTGAGGATCGAGGTGCCGAAGTCACCCTGGAGCAGCTTGCCCATGTAGACGAAGTACTGCTCGATCAGCGGCCGGTCGAAGCCGTAGAGCTCGTTGATCCGTGCCACTGCCTCGGGCGTGGCACGGTCGCCGAGCAGCGCCGTGGCCGGCCCGCCGGGCAGGCTGCGAACCCACAGGAACAGCAGCAGGGAAAGCCCGAAGAGCGTCGGGATGAGCAGCGCGATGCGCTTGATAATGACTCTGAGCACAGCGTCCTTCCGGATCCCGGTCCCGGCCTCGCGCCGGATGCGGTGGAATTTGCCTTGTCGGCAGCAGGCCGGGCGCCGCCCGCTGGTGGTTCTGGCCGTGGCGGGCCTGCCTGCCGGGGTCCGCGGTATGCGGACCCCGGCAGGACGTGGCTACTCGCTGAGCTCGATGGCGTTGAACACCTCGTCGTTCACCGGGCTGGCCGGGTAGGAGGTCACCCGTGGGGCGAAGGCGAGCGACGGCGCCGGGTGCGCCAGCGGGATCGCCGGGAGGTACTGCGCGATGTCTTCGTTGATCTCCTCGTACAGCGGCGTCGCCTCCTCGACGCTGCTGGTCTCGCGCGCCTTGGACAGCTTGTCGAACAGCTCCTTGTTATTGAAGCCGAACTCCGGCTTCTCCTGGCCGAAGAAAACCCCGACGAAGTTGTCCGTGTCGTTGTAGTCGCCAGTCCATCCGAGCAGGTGGATATCGTGGTCCGCGCTGGCCTGGATGCGGTCCAGGTAATCCGGGGACCACTTGTCCGGCTGCGCCTCAATGGTGATGCCGACCTCCTCGAGCTGGGCACTCAGGTTGGTGAACACCTGTTCCGGCGTCGGCATGTACGGCCGGGACACGCCGGTGGGGTAGTTGAACATCAGCTCCAGGCCGTCGCCGTAGCCGGCCTCTTCGAGCAGCGCCCGCGCCTTCTCCGGGGCGTACTCGTACGTGGTGACGTCGTCGTTGTAGCCGTTGACCGTGTCCGGGACGAACTGCGTGGCGACCTTGGTGCCCTCGGGCAGCGTCTGACGGACGAGCGCTTCCTTGTCGATCGCGTGGGCGATCGCCTGGCGGACCTTGAGGTCCTTCAGCGCTTCCTCCTCTTGGTTCATGCCCAGGTACAGAATGGTGAACGGATCGCGCGAAATGACGTTGAAGCCGGCGTCGGCCAGCGACTGCGTATCGGCCGGCGCCACCAGGTCGTAGCCGTCAATGTCCCCGGCCTCCAGCGCCTGCCGGCGGGCATTGGGGTCTTCGATGATCCGGAAGATGATCTGCTGGACCTGGCCCTGTTCGCCCCAGTAGCCGTCGAAGGCGGAGAGCTGCAGGGACTCGCCGACGGACCAGCTGTCGAACTTGAACGGGCCGGTGCCAACCGGGTGCCCCATGGCGTATTCGCTCAGCTCCGGAGCCTCTTCCGAACCGCCGACGTCGTCCGCGTTGAACTCATCAAGGGCGGTGGGGCTCTGCATCGCGAACGCCGGCAGCGACAGTGCTGCGACGAAACCGGCGAAGGGCTGGGCCAGATTCACCGTCACCTCGGTGTCGCTAACCACCTCGCAGGAGTCGTAGACGGCGGTTTCGGGGGAGTCCGAGTAACCGCGGAACAGCGAGCCGTAGTAGTAACTCACCGACTGGGACTGCTGGATCCCCTCGAAGTTGTACCAGCGGTCGAAGTTGAAGCAGACGGCCTCGGCGTTGAAATCGGTGTCGTCGTGGAACTTCACGCCTTCCTTGAGCTGGAAGGTGTAGGAGAGCCCGTCGTCGGACATCTCCCAGGACTCAGCCAGCAGTGGTTCAGGGTCGGGGGTCCCTTCCTTGACGCCGACCAAACCCTCGAAGATCTGGCGGCTGACGCGGAAGGACTCGCCGTCGCTGGCGAAGGCCGGATCCAGCGACTTGGGATCAGACGACGCAGCGAATACGAACGTCGAATTAACACCCTCCTCCGTCTCGCCCTGCGCACCGCCGCCGCGCTCGCTCTCGGCACAGCCGGACAGGACGAGTGCGCCGGCGGCCAGGCCGGCAACGACGGCTCCGGCGCGCCGACCGCGGCGCTGGCCTCCGGAAAAGATGTCAGTAAATGACATGGACTGCTCCTCGGGGACGTGAGGTGTGACGCCGACTTTGTGTACGGCACCCGGCAGAGGCGCGGTGACGCGTCCGCTTGATGAGAGCTTAGTCACATGTCCGATCGAAAGCATCGGTTTCAGGTTCGGTGGTTCGCCAAAACCATCACAATTTGGTGACAGCCGCCAGCGGACCCGCGCGACGACGGCGGCGGACGTGCCGTCCGCGGGCCGGGAGTGGGCCCGTGAAGCGCAAGAGCCCCGCAACGTGACGCTGCGGGGCTCCTGTCGATGGTGCGCAAGGCGGGACTTGAACCCGCACGTCCGAAGACACTGGAACCTAAATCCAGCGCGTCTACCAATTCCGCCACTCGCGCATGCGTTCCGGGCATTTTCGGAACAGCAATCAGTCTACCGGCATGGCGGCAGTCGTTTTGCGGGGGTCTTGTGCCTTTTGTGGTCGCCTAGTTGTCCAGGCCGAGGTCGCGGCGCAGCTTGGCCACGTGGCCGGTGGCCCGGACGTTGTACTGGGCCAGCGCCACCTTGCCCTCGGGATTCACCACGATCGTGGAACGGACCAGGCCCTCGTAGACCTTGCCGTAGTTCTTCTTTTCGCCCCAGGCCGCATAAGCCTCGGCCACGGCATGGTCTTCGTCGGAGAGCAACGGGAAGTTCAGCTCTTCCTTTTCCGCGAACTTCACCAGCTTCGGCAGGGGATCGGGGGAGACTCCCAGCACCGTATAGCCGGCGCCCTTCAGCGAGTCGAGACTGTCGCGGAAGTCGCAGGCCTGCTTGGTGCAGCCCGGTGTCGAAGCTGCAGGATAGAAGTAGACCACAACGTTTTGGCCACGATAATCGGCCAGCGAGACGGTGTTGCCCGCCGAGTCCTGCAGCGTGAATTCCGGCGCGATGTCGCCGGTCGACAGTCGTTCGGCCATGGGGCAGCTCCTTAGCGATCTGGGATTCCAGCACCAGCATAGCCAAGATGGCACTCGGGCCGCCCGGACTACGTACGTATACTTGAAGGCATGCCGGATTTGAAGAATTGGCCGATGCCACGGTTGCTCTCCACCGCCGCCCGGCTCGTCGAGCACGAATGGAACGACAAGCTGGCCGGCCTCGGTTTGACCCACGCCGGCGTCATTGCCCTCGAGGTGCTGGCCGCCGAGGGGGAAATGACGCAGGCGCAGCTGGCGACCCGTGTCCGCGTGCAGGCGCAGACCATGGGCAAGACCCTGGGCAGGCTGGAAGTCCATGGGCACATCATCCGCGCCCGCAGCGATGTTGACCGCCGGCGGCAAATCGTGCAGATCACCGACGAGGGCAAGCGGGCCCTCAAGCATGCTGCCGAGCTGGAGCGGCTGCTCAGCAGCGGCAGCGGCGACCAGATGGATGAGCTCAAGGAACGGCTGACGGTTATCATCCGCAGGCTGGGCAACAGCCGCTTCGGCATTGGCTCGGTCGAAACCATCGACATCGCCGAGATCGACGGCTACGAAGACGGCGACTGACCCGCTGCTTCCCGGCCGCCGCAAGTCCGGCATCCGAAACCCGTGCGCATCCCGTCACCTTGATCGGCGACGATGAGCTGCCACGACCCGATGAGCTGCCACGACCCGGCGACTTCGTCCTCGAGAGTTTCATCCCCAGCGATTTAAGTTCCTGAAGTACGACGACGTCGATGCCCGCGTTCCCGGCGCACGCGGGGAGGGAGGCGGGTCCGGCCACCCCGGCCTACCCAGGTTTTCCGGCCGTGGATGTACCGGCCACCGTTCCCGCCCCCGTAAAACCACCGGGGGTTCTAGCCGCCGGCAGTTGCCTCTGCGGTCACCGAGCTCTCCTGCGCCGTCCGCGATGAGCGTTCGACGAGGGCCGCGAACTCATCGCTGGACATCACGTCCGCGTACTGGATTTGGATGTTGCGCAGGGATTCCCAGTACTGCCCGTAGCCCTCAGGGGTTTCGTGGTCGAACTCGGGGTTGCGGCCGTGGGTGTTAACGGGAATGGCCGTGCCGGAATCGGCCACGACGATCACTTTGTATCCCCGGTCGAAACCGTCGCGTGCCGTGGTCGGTACACAGTTGGCCGTCGAAGAGCCGACGATCACGAGGTACTCGGCGCCGTCCTGCTGCAGGTACTCGTTAAAGGCCGTCCCGTAGAAGCTGCTGTTGCGGTGCTTTTGGAAGACGGGTTCGCCCTTTTGCGGTTCGAATCCGTTGCAAAGGGCGCCGTTCCACGTCCCGTGGTTGAACGGCGAATCGGGCTCTGTCCACGACGGATACTTCAGCCCCCAGATGCCGATGTCGTAACCTTCGGGGTGCATGCCCCACATGGACCAGATGACTTTGATTCCCTTTTCGCGGGCGAGTTCGATCATTCTCTTGGCCGGTTCGAGGGATTCCTGCCCGGAGGGAGCTCCGCCGACACTTTGAATGTAGTCCGCCCCGTCCGGGTCGAGGCAGAGATTCTGGATGTCGAGCGCGTGGACCACGGTCTTGCTCAGATCAATGGTCTCGGGGATGAAGCTGTTGGAACGGTCGACGTACTTGTTGAGCTTGTCTTCGTAGGCGGTCATTGTCTTCCCTTTACTTGCTGGATTCCTCTGTACGGTCCGGTGTCGAAGCCGTATCGGCTGCTTCGTTACCGGCGGGGTCTTCGGGGCCTTCTGTCACGTTGTCCTGGCCTTGCTTGAAGCCGGGAATCAGTTCCTCCCAGTCGTATTCCTGGATGAAGTACTTGGCCGTGTTGTAGGTGCCGTCCATGGTGTCGCGCAGGTTTTTTGGCCCGTCGAAACCAACCATCTTCCAACCCATCTGGTCTTTGTTTCCGCCGTAAACCGGGTCGGCGTAGAAACCTTGGCGGACGTGCAGGCACAGGGTGTCGAAGAAACTTTTGTCTTCATCGGTGTTTCCCTGAAGCCGCGAGTAGTACACCTCCATGGAGGTCAGCGATACGGGCACCGGTTTGGGAGCGCCGCTGACCTGCTCGAGCACCTGGTCCTGGACTTCTTCGGCCGCGTCCTTAAAGGACTCTGCCCGCAACTCGCGTGACCGGCGGTCGAGCTCGTGGACCCCTTCGCGGTAGAGCCGCTGCAGGTCGGCGATGCGTGCCCGGGCAGACCGTGCTTCTTGACCAGCCAGGGACAGGAAGCCGGAGCCGTCGGCTGCCGCGTAAAGGTAGTCGATGCTCGAGAGGTAACGGTCGATAAAGACGATTACCCTCGCCTCACGTGCCCCGGGATCATGGTCGGTGGGCATGACCCGCGCGGCGGCGGCTTCGATGGTTTCCCACTCGTGGTCGGTGAAGAACAGTTTTTCATCCGAGTCGGGGTCGATGTGGATCGGAACGATTTCCCAGTCGGCTTTCGAAACCATCTTGTCTTCCTTTCTACGATTTCCAACCGGCGGATTTCTTAACCGGCGGCAGGTTCAGCCGCTAGCTGCGGCCCTTGAGGTAGGTGCCGGCGATGTAGTCTGCGCAGCGCCAGGAGTGGGCCATGATCGTGAGTGTTGGGTTCACGCCCATGGCGGTGGGGAAGGCTGCGCCGTCAAGCACGAAGAGGTTGTCCACCGAGTGGGCCTGGCCCCATCCGTTCAGCACCGACTTGCCAGGGTCGGTTCCCATCCGGACAGTGCCCTGCTGGTGGCAGGCGTTGCCGGTAAATTCATCACCCAAGTAGACGGGGGTGGTTTTCGTTGCCCCGGCGGCCTGGAGGATTTCCACGTTCTTGTCGATCTGCCATTTGCTCATGGCGATGTCGTTGGCGTGGGGCTTGTTCGTGATCCGCGCTACTGGCAGCCCCCAGGCATCTTTGACGTCGGGGTCAAGGTCGACCCGGTTGGTCTCCTGGGGCATGTCCTGGAGGATGAATCCGACCTTCATCGAATAGTCGAAGTAATTTCGGTCGGCGTCCTTCATGGCCTGGCCCCAGGTCGGCCGGCCGGGCATGATCGCGTTGATGGCCTGTCCGATCTGTGTGGTGGCGATGATGCCGCCGCCGATGTGGCCCCTGCTTTCGTCGGTCTCGTAGAAGTGCGTGGAACCGCCGCTTTGGTAGTTCCCCGTCCAGCCGCGCAGCGGCTCCTCGATGTCCTTGTCGAACAGTCCGACCGCGAAGATGTATTCGTGGAAGGTGGCGTTCCTGCCGACGAGGCCGGACTCGTTAGCGAGACCCTCGGGGAACCGGTTCGATTTGGACAGCAGCATGAGCCGTGCCGACTCGATGGCGCCAAGGGCAAGGACGACCACGGCTGCGTCCTGCTCGACCTCATGGCCTTCGGGGTCAATGTAGATGACGCCGGTGGCCCGGCCGTCCTTGCCCAGTTTGACTTCCCTGACGTAGCTGTCGGCCCTCACCTCCAGGTTGCCGGTGGCAAGGGCTTGGGGGATGTACGTCGTCGCCACGCTGGACCGGGTTTGGGTGGGGTCGCCGTACTGGTTCCAGAAACTGGTCCGGTTCACCGCCGCCCTGCCCAGTGCGTTGCCTTCGGTCAGATGCGACATGGGCAGCGGGAAGGAATTGATGCCCAGCTTGTTGGAGCCTTCATAGAATTTCTTGCCGAACCTGGTCGGAGGCAACGGCCCGCTGGGGTACGGCTTGCTGCGGAAGCCTTCCCCCCGGTCTGCACCGGTTAGGCCCGAGATGCCGTAGCTCCATTCAACCTTGGTCAGGTACGGTTCCAGGTCCTCGTAGCGGTACGGCCAGTCGGCCAGGCTTGCGCCTTCCAGATCCCCGTGGAGGGAGTGGAAGATGAAGTCCGACTCCCTCGGCCTGGGCATCCAGCCGGCCATGTGGCTCGTTCCGCCGCCGACGTTGGAGGGCACGGGGGAGAAATTGAAGATCCGCGCTTCGGAGTTTTCGTCCCGGCGCACCGTCCTGGGCATCAGCTTCACGTCCGGCCACAGGTAGCTGCGGTTCTGGAACTTTAACTCGTCGCCGGAGTAGTGTTCCTCCGGGCGAAGCCACGGCCCCTTGTCGAATCCGACAACTTTGTAGCCGGCTTCACTAAGGACCTTGACGGCCGGTCCACCGCCCCCTCCCAGTCCGACGACGACCACGTCCACCGGGTCCATTTTTCGATTGCTGCTCACAGTAGAACCTCTCAGTTCGGTGGTTGTTCTCCGGAAGGCCTAGTAGCTTCCCTCGCCCTGCTGGCTTTCCTGCAGGACGGACTGGTGCCACTCAACGTTCGACTTGTCGACGACATCGGTCGGGATGCGGACGAACTGGTTGACCTCCATGCCCAGGACTTCATGCGCGAAGAGGGTTTCGATCATGCTGTGCCCCATCTCGACGCTGTTCACGTCGACGGTGGCGGTGAGTTTGCCGGCCTTGATGGAGTCCATGCCCGAAATGAGACCGTCAGCACCGATGGTGATGATGCCGTCCTGCCCGTCCCAATGCTTGAGGCCGCGTGCGTCGATTGCCTGGGAAGCGCCGAGCGCCATGTCTTCGTTTTCGCCGTAGATCGCGTTGACGTCGGGGTTTTTGGTCAGCAGGTCCTGCGCGGCCCTGAGCCCTTTGTCCCGTACGTAGCCGCCGTCGGCCTGTCCGACGATCTCGATTCCGGGGTACTCCGAGATGGCTTTCTTGAAGCCCTGCTGGCGCAGCTTGGTCCAGTCCGATCCGGAGGGACCCATGATCTGGATGACCTGGCCTTCGCCTTTGAGCTGGTCGCCGATGTACTTTCCGGCGATGTAGCCGGACTGCCAGCGGTCGTCATAGCCAATGTTCGAGACGGTGTTGAGGCCACCGGTGGGGTCCTCGGCCTGGGAAGGATTGGCCAGCTCTTCCGTGGAGTTGAACTGGTAGAAGTCGACGCCCTCTTCCTGCCCGCGGCCGTACAGTTCCTGCATCGTGGCGGCGTTGGCGGCGGAGCAGACGAAGACCGCGTCGAAGTCCCGGGCGATATACCCCTGGACGATGCCGAGGGTTTCAGTGCCTGAATGGGCGTCGTTGAGGGCGCCCTGCCGCTCCCAGGTCCACTTCACACCGAACCGGTCCTCGTATTCCTTCATCTTGTTGAAGGCCGCTTTTTCGACTTGGGTATAGAACTCGGAGAGGATCGGGGGAGCAAAGCCGACTTTGATTTCACGGCCGTCCACTATTTCGCGGATGGCGGCATCGGCGGCCGAGTCAGGGTTGACCGCGGCACCGGCGCCTCCGCCTCCGCCGCCCCCGGTGCCGGTCGGCGTCTCGACCGTGGTGCAGCCGGTCAGGATGAGGGCTGCCGTGACTGCTCCGGAGGCTAGGGCGCTGCGGGTCCGGGCGTACCGACGGCGGCCTGTCGGCCGGGTGGTGTCAGTTGTGGACATTGTCTTGCCTTTCATTTTTTGGTGGTCCCCGCAGCAACGGGGAGACCGGGGAAGCTGGTTTCCGCTACACGGGGGCGACGTCGAGTATGACGGCCCGCCGCTGCCGGACTCGGGCGTTGACGATGGCGCTGATCCGGTTGGCCAGGACAGCGATGATGAGAATCGAGCCGATGACGATTTTCTGGTAGCTGGACGGAACGCCGGCGAGGTTGATGATGTTGATGGTCGCGGCCAGCGTGATGGCGCCGAGCACGGCTCCCAAGATGCGGCCCCTGCCGCCACTGAGTGCCGCACCGCCGATGACGGCGGCGGCGATGGCCTGGATCTCGTACCCGACACCGAGGTCGGCCGGGACGTTGGTATTTCGGCCGGCCAGGATGACGCCGGCGATCGCGGCGCATAGCCCGCTGATGACGTAGGCGATGATCCGGACCCGGTCCACCCGCACGCCGGACTGTACGGCACCGGTCCGGCTGCTGCCGACAGCGAAAAGGTGTGTCCCAAGGCGGGACGATCCCAAGATCCCGCCGAGGAGCAGCGCCACGATGAGGGATATCACCATGGGCAGGGTGAGGGCCCCGGCCAGCGGGCTCAGGCCGCCGATGACATAGAACTCGGGGACCATGTAGCCGATGATGGGCACGCCCTGGGTCCAGATGTAGAGGATGCCGCCGGCGAAGCCGAGCATTGCGAGGGTGGCGATGAAGTCGGGCAGCCCGACCCGGGTGACGAGCAGGCCGTTGCCGATTCCGATCAAGGCGCCGGCAAGCAGCGCTGCGAGGATCGCGGCGAAAAGCGGCATTCCTGATTTCATGGTCTGGGCTGCTACCCCTGCGCAGAGTGCCATGGCGGCGCCGATCGAGAGATCGATGCCTCCCGCGATCAGGACGACGGTCATGCCCATGGCCAGGATCATGACCGTGATGCTGCTGTTGAGGATGTTGAACAGGTTTGACGGGGCCAGGAACACCGGCAACGTGAACGCCGCGATCAAACAAGCCAGTACCAGCATGGCGAGCACGCCGAGGGTGGGGTCCAGCAGGATCCGGTCGACGATGCGGCCGATCAGGCTGTTGTTCCGCGTAGGTGTTGAAGTGCTCATGGGTCAGTCCTGCTGTTCGGTCACGAACGGACGGGGGCGGGCGGCGGGTTTCTGTTCCTGCTGCTGGGCCGGGGCCGGGGGAGTGTCGTGGGGAGTGTCGTGCCTGGGGGGCGTGTCGCCACGGGAGCGTTTGCCCATATTGAGGGCGTATTGCTGGACGCGGCGGTCGAAGACCACCCCGGCGACGATGCAAAGGCCGGTGACGATGCTGAAGTAGACGGGGTCGACGCCGTTGAGTCGCAGGCCCTGCTGCAGGGTTGCCAGCAAAAGGCCACCGACGACGGCGGCCCAGACTGAACCGCGGCCACCGGCAAGGCTAACGCCTCCCAAAACGGCGCCGGCGATGGCGATGAATTCGTAGCCGCCGCCCAGGAAAGCCTGTACAGCGCCGAGGCGGGAGGCAATGAGGACGCCGGCGGCTCCTGCGAGCATGCCGGAGACGACGAAGGTGCCCATCCTGACGCGGAGGACGTTGACGCCGGCGACGTTCGCCGCGTCGGCGCCAATGCCGATGGCATATATGCGCCGGCCGAACACCGTTTTGGCCAGGAAAAGCTGCATGATGACCAGGAGGATTGCGGCGACCCAGAAGGCGCTCGGGATGCCCAGGAAACGGCCGTAGACGATGTCCGAAAAGCCCGGCGTCGTCACGCCTTGGAGGGGTACCTGTTCTGTCAGGACGATGAGCAGCCCGCTGGCGATGTTCAGCGTCGCCAGCGTGACGATGAAGTCGTTGATACCGAACTTCGTGATGAGCCATCCGTTGAACAGGCCGAATGCCGTGCCGGTGGCGACGCCCACGAGGACGCCCACCAGGGTCGGCGCACCGCTGAGCAATGCCCACATGGTCGTTCCGGCGCTCAGCCCTGCGACCGTGCCGACGGACAGGTCGATCCCGCCGGCCACGATGACGATTGCCACCCCGACGGTAATCAGCAAGACGGGGATGGCGTTGTTGATGTAGTCGGTGAGGCTCTCCGGTTGCAGGAAGACAGGCGACATCAGTTGGAACACGATGACCAGGACGATCAGGGCGACAGCGATCGGCACGCCGCTGGTCGAAAGTGTGCGGGATACGGCCCGTTGGAGATTCATCATTCGCTCCTGCCGGCGGATAGCGCCAGAATTCTGTTCTTCACGCCCTCGAAGTTTCCGGCGGCCAGTTCCTGCTGCAGCGAGGTCACCGAACCCACCAGCCGGCCTTTTTTCATGACCAGCACACGGTGGCTGAGTTCCAGCAGTTCGGCAATTTCCGAGGCAATGACGATGGCGGCCCCGCCGGCGGCGACGAAATCGCGGATGAGGTTGTGAACCTCCACCTTGGCCGAGACGTCGATACCCTGGGTCGGTTCGTCGAAGATCAGCAGTGAGGGCTTGGTGTTCAGGCAGCGTGCCACGATGGCCTTCTGCTGATTTCCGCCGCTCAGGTTCCGAATCTTTTCCCTGACGCTTGGGGCACGGATCGCCAAGCGCTGCCGGTAGCTTTCGGCCTGGTCCATTTCATCGCGGCTCTTGACCAGGAAACCCAGCTGCGTGACGCCGCCGAGGCTTGAGATGGAGATGTTTTCGGCAACGGAAAATTCCGGCAGAATGCCCAGCTGCTTGCGGTCTTCCGGGAGCATGGCCAGCCCGTGGCAGTATGCCGAGCTGGAATCCCGGATGCGAAGGGGTTGCCCGTTGAGGTGCAGCGTTCCGCTGCTCATCTTGTCCAAGCCCATGATGAGCCTGGCCAACTCGGTCCGCCCGGCACCGGCAAGGCCCGCTATGCCCAGGATCTCGCCCTTGCGGACCGACAGCGAAATGTCCTTCAGGACGTGGCTGCGGTGCACATTCTCCAGTCGCAGCACTTCCTCGCCGGCGTCCGCGGCCGTGTGCGGCGGCGTTCCGCTGGCCGCTCCGAATTCGCCGGCTGCGACTCCAAACATCATGCCAAGCAGCTCATCGACGTCCGTTTCGGCGATGGCGGCAGTCCCGGCGTTGGCCCCGTCGCGGAAGACGGTGGCGGTGTCCGCCAGACCGAACAGCTCCTCCAGATGGTGGGTTACCCACAGCAGTGGTACACCCCGCGCCCTGAGCTTGCGCATGTGTTCGAACAGGTGCCGCTTTTCTTCTTCCTCAAGCCCTGAGGTCGGCTCGTCCAGGATCAGCACGCGGGGGTCGAAGGCCAGTGCTTTGACGATCTCCACCACGCGCTTTTTCAACGCACCGAACTCCCCGACGGGAAGCTTCAAGTCCTCCCGGGTCAGCCCGAAGTCGGCGGCCAGCTGCTGTACCCGCTCTTCCATGCCCTTACGGTCAAGCCTGACCTTCAGGCCGAGAAAACGGGCATTCACCTCGCGGCCGAGGAAGATGTTGTCCAGTGCCGTGAGCGCCGGAACGAGCGAAAGCTCCTGATGGATGGTCGTGATGCCCGCATTGAGCGCATCACTGGGACGGCGGAAACGTACCTCTTCCCCGGCCAGCGTAACGGTGCCCGCATCCGGGGAGACCACGCCCGAGAGCACATTGATCAGCGTGGATTTGCCGGCCCCGTTGCCCCCCAGCAGGGCATGGATCTCGTCGGGGCGGATGTCCAGGCTCACCCCGCGCAGGGCGGTCACGCCTTGGTACTGCTTCACGACGCCTTCTACTTTCAGCAGCGGCGAATGATCGATCGGTTCGGTGGGATGCCCCATGGGATCGCTCCTGTTCTCCGCTGGAGGTTGAGGCGAGAGATGAAGCTCCGTCTGTGAGCAACATCATGTGAAAACTCAATATAGTAAGCAGTCGCAACAAATGCAACAGTTTTCTTTGCCGGAGTGGGAAAGGCTCGTGGCGGATGCGGCGTCTGTCCGGTCGTCGAGGCTGAGTTCGGTCCGAATCTCCTCGGGCTGGTCAGGAGCGATGGAGTTCCAGGCCGCTGAAAACCGTTGACTTTGGGTCGCGATGGAGAATATGTTGTTGCTCACTACTATTGATTCATGATGGGAGACGGCAATGAGGCAGCCTAGCCGCGAAGACAAGTTCTCCTTCGGCTTGTGGACGGTGGGATACGCGGGAGCCGACCCCTTCGGCGGCCCTACCCGGTCGCACGCAGATGTTGTTGAGGTGGTCGAACGGCTTGCCGGTCTCGGCGCCTACGGGTTGACGTTCCACGACGACGACCTCTTCGCCTTCGGCAGCAGCGAGGGGGAGCGGCAGAAGCAGATTGACCGCCTGAAGGGTGCACTCGAGGACACGGGCCTTGAGGTTCCGATGGTCACGACGAACCTCTTCAGCCCCCCCGTTTTCAAGGACGGCGGGTTCACCTCCAACGACAGGGCCGTCCGCCGGTTCGCGCTCCGGAAGGTCCTGCGAAACATTGAGCTGGCCGCGGAACTCGGCGCCCGGACTTTTGTCATGTGGGGAGGTCGCGAAGGCGCAGAGTACGACGCTGCCAAGGACGTCCGGGCAGCCCTGGAGCGGTACCGCGAGGCGCTGGACGTTTTGGGGGGCTTCGTGACCGATCGGGGGTACGACCTGCATTTCGCGATTGAACCCAAGCCCAACGAGCCCCGCGGCGACATACTGCTGCCGACGGTTGGCCATGCGCTGGCTTTCATCGAAACCCTGGAACGGTCCGAACTCTTCGGCGTCAACCCTGAGGTCGGACATGAACAAATGGCGGGCCTGAATTTCACCGCGGGCGTTGCCCAGGCGCTGTACCACGGCAAGCTGTTCCATATTGATCTCAACGGCCAGCGGGGGGTCAAGTACGACCAGGATCTGGTCTTTGGCCATGGCGACCTGCAAAACGCTTTTTCCCTGGTGGACCTGTTGGAAAACGGCGGCCCGAGCGGTGGCCCTGCTTACGACGGTCCGCGCCACTTCGACTACAAGCCGTCGCGGACCGAGGATGCCGGGGGAGTGTGGGATTCGGCTGCGGCGAACATGCGGATGTACCTGTTGCTGAAAGAACGGGCCGCCGCCTTCCGCTCGGACCCTGAGGTACAGGAAGCGATGCGCGCTTCCCGCGTCACCGAACTGGCGCAACCCACCCTTGGCGAAGGAGAGTCTTACGCCGAGCTGCTCCAGGACCGTTCCTCTTACGAGGATTTCGCCCCGGAGGGGTACTTTGACGGCAGCGGGTTCGGGTTCGTCCGGCTGCAGCAGTTGGCCATGGAGCATCTGCTTGGCACGCGCTGATCCGCGGGAATCGTTGAAGTTTAGGCTCGGCCAACGTAACGGGAGGCATCATGACGCTTGTTGCGGGTGTTGATTCTTCGACGCAAAGCTGCAAAACGGTGTTCCGGGATGCCCGCTCGGGCCGGGTCGTTTCTGCGGGACGGGCACCTCACCCGGCCGGCACGGAAGTCGACCCGGAGGCCTGGTGGAGCGCACTGCAGGCGGCGCTCGCCCAGGCGGGAGGTCTCGGCTCAGTCAGCTGCCTTTCGGTAGCAGCACAGCAGCACGGGATGGTGGCCCTCGATAAGGAGGGCCGGGTGATCCGGCCGGCTTTGCTCTGGAACGACACTCGAAGCGCGGGCGCTGCCGCTGCCCTTGTGAGGGAAGTGGGCGCCGATGAATACGTGCAAAGGACGGGATTGCTTCCGGTAGCATCGTTCACCGCCAGCAAACTGCGGTGGTTGCGTGACGCAGAACCCGGCAATGCCGCGAAGGTCGCCGCGGTCGCGCTTCCCCATGACTGGCTCACCTGGCGGCTGCGCGGGTACGGGCCAGCTGCTTCAAGCCCGCTTGGGCCAGTCCTTGAAGAACTCACAACGGACCGGTCGGATGCCAGCGGCACCGGCTACTGGGATCCGGAGGCAAACCGGTACGACCTGGATCTTTTCACTTTGGCCCTCGGACATGCTGCCATCGTTCCCAGTGTCCTCCGCCCCCATGAGCCGGCGGGCAAGACGCCCGGGGGGATCATTTTGGGTGCGGGAGCCGGAGACAATGCCGCTGCGGCGTTGGGCCTAAACGCTTCACGCGAGGAAGCCATCGTTTCGATCGGCACCAGCGGAACGGTATTCGCCTCATCCGCCGAACTGCATCGGGACAGGACGGGCTCCGTCGCCGGCTTTGCAGACGCCGCAGGCGCTTTCCTCCCGATTGCGACCACGCTCAATGCAGCACGCATCCTGACGTCCGTCGCCGAGGTGCTGGGCGTTGACAACGACGGGCTCTCGCGTCTCGCCCTGGAGGCTCCCCCTGGCGCCGGGGGAGCAGTCTTGATCCCCTGGTTCGAAGGGGAACGCACCCCAAACCTGCCCCATGCGACGGGCAGTCTTCACAGCCTGTCGCTGACCTCGATGACAAGGCCCAACCTTGCGCGGGCCGCCGTCGAGGGGATGCTGTGCAGTCTCGCCCGAGGGCTTGATGCACTGCGTCAGGCTGGCGCACGTCCCGAACGGGTCCTTCTGATCGGCGGGGGCGCACAGAACCGGGCAGTTCAATTGATTGCCGCGCAGGTCTTCGACATGCCGGTCTCGGTTCCGGCACCCGGCGAGTACGTGGCCGAAGGAGCCGCTGTGCAGGCCGCATGGGTCCTCAATGGAGTACGCCCTGACTGGCCGCCACAATTCGACGCGCAACTGCGACCCGATCCGCGGCCTCTTATCCGGGATCAGTACGGCAGCCATGCCGAACAGCAGGAGACGTGGTTCCGCGGTCACATCGAAGGCGCGGCGTGAAGAAGCAGGCAGGCGCCAGCAGGCCGGGCACGGGACTGGTCCTGGCCAATGCCCGCAGCACCCGCCTGACGCTCGATCCCTACGGAGCCAGGATCGTCGAACTGCTCCTGCCGGACAGGGGCGGCAAGCACGAAAACGTGGTGCTTGGGTTCGACGCTGTTGACGACTATCGCCGCCACGCGAACTGCTACATCGGGGCAACCATCGGTCGGACAGCGGGCCGCATCCCGGGTGGCCGGTTCTCCTCGGCAGGGGTCACCTTTCCCGTTACCGCGAACGAGGGGCGGAACCATCTTCACGGAGGACCAAGGCGAAGTTTCGACCGCGTCCTGTGGTCCCGATCGGACACCTCCCCGGAACCGGCGCAGGACGACTTCGTCAGTTTCGAATACCGCAGCCCCGAAGGCGAAGAAGGCTATCCGGGAAACCTCTCGGCGCGGGTCCGGTACTCGCTGTCTGACGCCAATGAGCTGTCGATTCTCTTCACGGCCAAGGCCGACGCGGACACCCCGGTCAATATGACCAATCACGCTTACTGGAATATGGACGGGGCCGGGGCGAGGCCCGTCATCGATCAGCAGCTGATGGTTGACGCGGATTACATCCTCGCCACGGATTGGGAACTCATTCCGACGGGTAGCCACCTGCCCGTCGCCGGCTCGGCTTTCGACTTCCGCAAGCTGAGGCGTATCGGAGCCTTCCTGCCGGAATCGGGCACCGAGCCATGGCCGGGCATCGATAATACGTTCCTGTTCAATCCCGGCAGGGACGACGCCAAGCCGGCGGCAGTACTTTACTCTCCCGAGACCGGACGCATGCTGGAGCTGTTTACCACCGAATTCTGTCTTCAGGTTTATACAGCGAACCGGCTGCCTCCGCTGGCGGGCCGAGGGGGTGCCGCGTACGGGCCCGGCAGCGGCATATGCCTTGAACCCCAGAAGATTACCGATTCCAGCCGTTTCCCCGACTTTCCCTCGGTGGTCCTTCCGGCCGGAACGGAGTACCGGCACCTCAGCCGTTACCGGTTCTCGACAACGTGAACCCGGTCAACCAGGAGTCGCGGCCGCTTCAGGCGACGAAGGCGTAGGCCGCGGGGTCGGCCAGAAGGTCGGCGAAAACCAGTTCAGCCGCGCCGACCATGAGGAGATTCGCGCCCAACTGCGGCCGGGAAATGTGAACGCTCTGGCGCGAAACCGGCAGTGATTCCCGGGAAACGAGCCGCTCCAGCCGCTCCGGATCAGCGGCGTGCAGGGAGCCCAGGAAGCCGCCCAAGATGATCAGCTCCGGATTCAGTATGTTGATTGCATTGCCCAGGGCAATGGCGAGGTACTCCTGCTGCCGGTCCACAACCGCCCGAACTTCGGCGGAAGTGGACGAAAGCAGCGCCTCCTCCAGTTCGTCCACATCCGCGGACGCCAATCCCAAGGCGGCAAGCAGAGCGTCACGGGTCACTTCGGACTCCAGGGTGCCCCGGGCGTGGGCAGTGTCAAGCCCTCCGCCGCTTCTGATCCGGGTGTGGCCCAGCTCCCCGGCATGGCCGGCGACGCCTGTCAGGGCGTGGCCTCCGCTGATGATCCCGCCGCCAATGCCGCTCGCCCCGCCATTGAGGTAGATCATGTCGCTGACCCGTCGGGCGGACCCGAAGGTCCTTTCGGCAAGGGCACCAAGGCTCGCATCGTTGGCGGCTTTCACGGGATACCCCGTGGCAGTGGCCAGCATTTCGGCAATCGGTTCATCCGTCCACTCCAGATGCGGGGCCAACCGCACGAGCCCGTCCTGTGTCCGCACCAAGCCAGGTACCGCGACGCCGATACCTGCGATTCGGTTCCCGTTGGACTTCATGCCTTCAACGATCGCCGCACTGATGTTGACTGCTTCCCGGACGCTGGGAGCCTTGTCCGTCTCGTAGCGGATCCGTTTTTGGACGACCCCGCCCAAGCTGACGGCGCCGACGGTAACCGCGTCGATCTCAGGATTGACTGCGATTGCTACGGTCGCCGGGTTTGGGCGCACGACCGCACTCGGTCGCCCGACGCCGTTGCTTGAGTCCGGGCTGGTTTCCAAGACCAGGCCGAGCTCGATCAGCTCGCCGACCAAGGCGCCGATTGTCGACCTGTTCAGCCCTGTTTTCCGCGTCAGCTCGGAGCGGGGGACGGGGCCGGCATGATGCACGAACTGAAGAACGGTGGAGAGGTTATGCCGGCGAATGCTGTCAAGGTTGTTCCCCACCCGCTGGGCCGGCAGCAACCGCCCGTGGCCGGTGCGCAGCGGCGCGTTCGATGAACTCAACCTAAACCTCCCTGGATGGCGGACAAGGAACGACTGCCTAACTTATCGTTCAACCGCAGGCTACTCCATCCCCGCGACCATCAAATGTTTATTCCTTGAACAAATTATGGCACAAGAGTAATCTTCCGGTATGTTGAACGCCGATGGCCCTCCGCGGCCCGTCCGCACCGGCTTGGTGGGCTATGGGCTGGCCGGCAAAGTTTTCCATGGGCCCTTCCTCCGCGCCCTTCCGGAGTTTTCCCTGGACGCCATCGCGACGTCCCACCCGGAACGCAAGCTGCAGGCCGCCAAGGATCATCCCGAAGCAAGAATTGTTGCAGACGCCAACGAATTGCTGGAGGGAGGCCTGGATCTGGAGTTGGTCGTGCTTGCGGGTCCTCCCCATACCCACTTGAGCCAGGGGTTGGCAGCGCTGGACGCAGGCTTGGCCGTGATCGTGGACAAGCCCTTCGTGCCAACGGTCGCCGACGGCGAGCAACTGATCGAAAGGGCGGAACGTGTCGGGAAGCCCCTGATTGTTTTCCAGAACCGGCGGTGGGACGGGGACTTCCGAACCGTGCGGAAGGTCCTGGCCGACGGGCAGCTGGGCCGGGTCTATCAGTTTGAATCGAGCTTCGAGCACTGGGCGCCCAAAGTCGTTGACCGCTGGCAGGATACAACGCCGCCGAGCCTGGCCGGCGGGATCACTTTTGATCTGGGAAGCCACCTCATAGACCAGGCGCTGGTGCTGTTCGGGGCAGTTGCCGAGATCAGCGCCGACGTGCGCACCGTCCGTGAAGGGGGCGGCAACGACGACGTCAGCCTCGTTGAGCTCTTCCACTCGAACGGCGTGCATTCGCGGCTCTGGATGAGCCGGGTGGCGGCACAAGCCGGACCCCGCTTCCGCGTGCTGGGGACTGAAAGCGCTTTTGTCAGCTACGGCCTGGACGGCCAGGAACCGGCCTTGGCAGCCGGCGCAGTCCCAACTGATCCAGGGTTCGGCGCCGCGCCCGAAAGCACGTGGGGCACCATCGGCATCAAAGGGCCAGGTTATCCCGCACCCATTGCAGTGCCGACCGAAAGGGGCGACTACCTTGGGTTTTACAGGGCTGCGGCCCAGGCTATTCGGGGAAGCGGGCCCATCCCCGTCGATCCCCGGGATGCTTTGGAGGTCGTCCGGGTGATTGAACGGGTTCATCAGCTCGGCAAGCCTGGCTAGGGGAGGCCGCGGGCGCCAAGTTCTTCTTCAGGCCCTGCTCCACCGTCCGCAGAACGAAAAACCCCGCCTGTCCAGGCTTGCGCGCTGGTCAGACGGGGTTTCGCTGGTGCACCCCCCGGGACTCGAACCCGGAACCCATTGATTAAGAGTCAATTGCTCTGCCAGTTGAGCTAGAGGTGCAGCTGTCGGTGCGGGTCCCAGCGGCGGTTTCCCGGGCGCTTTTTCCCTCGCAACGACATGTAACTCTAGCAGGACATTTCCACGAAAGTGAAATTGAAGCGGCGTTTGTCGCCTACTTCACAGAAACGGCCAGCATTCGGTCCTCGTCGGTGCCGTTGGTGAGGACCCAGAGCCGGCCGTCCGGGGCCGCGGCCACGTCACGCAGCCGGCCGTATTCTCCTTCGTAGAAGGCCTCGGGCTCTCCGGCCTCCGTGCCGTCGAGCTCTACCCGCCACAGCCGCTGGCCCCGCAGTGCAGCGATCCACGCAGTGCCGTCCACCAGGGCCATGCCGCTGGGGGAGGCCTCGGCCGTGGACGGCCAGACCACCTTGGCGTCGATGAACCGCTCGTCGCCGGGGGCTCCCGTAACGTCCGGCCAGCCGTAGTTGCCGCCGGGTTCGATCAGGTTCAGCTCGTCGTCCCGGTCGGGGCCGAACTCCGTTACCCAGAGCCTGCCGTCGGTGTCCCACGCCAGCCCCTGCACATTGCGGTGGCCGAAGCTGTAGACCGGGCTGTCGCCGAAGGGGTTGCCGGGGGCAGGCGCGCCGTCGGGCGTGACCCGCAGGATCTTGCCGCCCAGCGAGGACAGATCCTGGGAGCGGGAGGAATCGGAGGCGTCGCCGGTGGCGATGTACAGGTAGCCGTCCGGGCCGAACTTGAGCCGTCCGCCGTTGTGGATCCCGGCTTTGGGGATGCCGGTGACGATTTCCTGCGCGTCGCTGAGCCGGCCGTCGTCCCAGCGGTAGCTGAGAACCCTGTTGTCCTCCGGCGAGGTGAGGTAGACGTAGAGCCGGGCATCGGCGTCGAAATCCGGGCTGGGCTCCAGCCCCAGCAGGCCGGCCTCACCGGTGGTTTCGAGCGCAGACTCCACGGGCGCGGCGGCGACCGTTTCGCCGTCGACCACGTGTTTGATCAGGCCAGTGTCGTTCTCGGAGATGAGTGCGCTGCCGTCGGGCAGGACCGCAACGGACCACGGTTCGGCCAGGCCGGAGGCTGCCGTCTCCACGTCCGGGCTGGTTCCGGCGCCGCCGCCACCGTCCGGCCGGGCATTGCCGTCGCCGCTGCAGCCGGCCAGGACGGTGGACAGCGCCACGGCCAAGGCCAAGGGAGCAAACCGAAGCGGCAGGACGCGCCGATCCGCTTCGTCGTCCATCCGTCAGCCTCTTTTCCGGTTCGCTCCGTCTCCGTCCTCGGCCTGGACGGACGGTTCGATGACCGCCTCGCCCGCATAACCGAGCCATTCGGTCTCATCGTAAAGCGGTTTGTCCGTGACGGCCGCCTGCTCCGCTGCCGCGTCCTCGACATCGGCAGGCACCGGCTCCCCGGCCCCGGCACCTCCTGCGGTTGCCGTGCCGGTGGCGCCAGGGGACTCCGGCATTGTCTCCTCGACCACCAGGTCCTCGTCGACGGCTGGCGGCAGAGGGCCGATCGTCGGGTTAGTGCCGGCGGTGTCGGAGGGGCCGTGCGTCAGGTTCGTTGGCGCGGGAGCCGGGTTAGTGCCGGCGGTGTCGGAGGGGCCGTGCGTCAGGTTCGTTGGCGCGGGAGCCGGGTTAGTGCCGGCGGTGTCGGAGAGGCCGTGCGCCAGGTTCGTTGGCGCGGGGGCCGGGGAACGGGCCTCCGTGGAGCGGGGCTTGCGGCTGAACAGCCGGCACAGCAGGGCGGTCACGATGGTGGCTGCGACGGCGATCTTGATTCCCCATCTCCGGTCCATGGCCTTCACCTTCGGTTGATGGTTGTGGTGCATCCGGTCCCGACGTTACGTGCGGGGCCGGGCAGTGTCCATAGGCCCCGGTACCCGGATCAGGGAGGCGGAGCCGGCAGGGTTTGGGGAGATGCCCGCCGGACCCGAGGCCGGCGGACCGGGGGCCGGAAGACCGGCTCGACACGGCGCTAGGCCGGGAAGGTCAGCTCCGGGCTAGGCCCGGAAGATCAGCTCCGCCATGAAGCTGTGGAAGTCGGGCTGGTCTTCGGACTGGTCGATCGTGTGGCCCTCGGTGGGCAGCTTGCCTTCGGCCTGGACTCCGAACCGGAACGTCCTGCCGGTGCTGGTGCCCACTTCGTATTCCCCGCCGCCCAGCTGGACCGCATGGGACATGTTGGTCATGTTGATCGCGACGGGCGTGCCGCCGGGCGTCAGCGCGGAGCCGTCGAAGGGCGCGATGACCAGCTCCTGCGGCCGCCAGCGGTAACCGATCACGTAAAAGTCCCCGGTCCCGCCCTGCGCCGCGTGCGCATTGTCCTGGCGGCTGCTGGCGAAGACGAGGTTGTAGTCCCCGTAGTTGGGAATCTGGGAGTCAAAGATCGCGCTGAGCGCGTCCTTGAGTTCGTCGCTGGTGGGCATGTCGCTGGTGGGCATGGTGGCCTTCGGATGTGCGTGATTGGGCTGGGGAGCTTGAGCCTGCGGCGGCGGAAGCGGGGAACGCTGCCCGCCAGTTTAGTGAACCGGACCCACAAAAAAGCGCCTGGCCCATGTGGTGCCCGGCGCTTAGTTGAGGGGGTGGGTGTCAGACTGCGTCGACCGCTTTCACCGGCATGGCCGCATGGTCGGTCTCCCACGTGTGGCTGCGCGGCACCGGGCCGTGGTCGCGGCGGACAACGACGGCGAGGCGCGCGAGGACGGCGGCCATCCCCACTACGGTCAGGGCAACTGAGACTGTCATGCCACCATTGTCAACCGGGGCAACCGTCAAGTTCAAGCTAACGTTACTTACCTCACTATGTAGTATCGCTTTATGGACATGAGGCGGCTGCAAATACTGCGGGAACTGGGCGATCGCGGGTCCGTCGTCGCTACCGCCGCTGCGATGAAGATCACAGCCTCGGCCGTGTCGCAGCAGCTGAAGGCGCTGCAGCGGGAGGTGGGCGTCACGCTGGTGGAGAAAGCCGGCAGGGGAGTGCGCCTGACCGAGGCCGGGCTGGCCATGGCCGCGGCTGCCGCGGACGTCTCGGCGGCGATGGAGAGGGCGCAGGCCACCGTGGACGGCTACCGCAGCGGCTGGCAAAACCAAATCCGTGCGGCGTTCTTTCCCAGCGCCGCGGAAATGTTTCTGCCGGGCCTGATGTACCGGCTGCAGGACATCGAGGGGCTGCATTTCGACCCCTGCCTGGAAGACCCGTCCGTCGAGGGGTTCCTGCCGCTGGCGGCCGACTACGACCTGGTGCTGGCACACAGCCAGCAGGGCGTCGAGGCCTTCGCCCGCAGCGGCATCACCGTGCTGCCGTTGCTGGACGAGCCGCTGGATGTGGCCATGCCCGCCGGCCATCCGCTGGCAGAACTCGACGTCCTCAGGCCGGAGGATGTGGTGGACCACCCGTGGATCGGCGTCCCGCAGGGCTTTCCGTTCGAACAGGTGCTGCGCCAGATCGAAGCACGCACCGGCAGGCTGGCCAAGCGGACCACGCGCTACGCCGACCTGCGCGTCATGGAGGCCATGGTGGCCGCCGGGCACGGGCTCGCCGTGGTGCCGCGGTTCACCTCGCGGAAGGCACAGTCCACCCGCGGCTTCGTGATGCGCCCGTTGGAGGGGATTCGCGCCAGCCGGACCATCGTGGTGCTGGCCCGCAGCGACGTGGCTGAACGCAGCAGCGTGCACCGGGTGATCGGAATGCTGCAGCAGGAAGCCGCGGCGATCGCCAGCCAGCAGGGCTGAGGGCGGCAGCGCCGGGTGACCCGGGAGTGGCGCGGTTGCCGGCCCGGGTGGGCGCCGCCGTCGCGGCGCCGGGCAACCCTGGCGTGCCGCTGTTGCGGGCCCGGGTGGGCGCCGCCGTCGTAATATGGCCCTGCCATGGCGGCGCGGGTCATAGAATCGATGCCATGAGTGCGGACGCAACCCCAGACATCAAGCCCCGTAGCCGGGTAGTAACCGATGGCATCCACGCCGCTCCGGCGCGCGGCATGCTCCGAGCCGTAGGGATGGGCGACGAGGACTTCGCCAAGCCGCAGATCGGCATCGCGAGCTCTTGGAACGAAATCACCCCCTGCAACCTGTCGCTGAACCGGCTGGCCCAGGGTGCCAAGGAAGGCGTCCACGCCGGCGGCGGTTTCCCGATGCAGTTCGGCACCATCTCCGTCTCCGACGGCATTTCCATGGGCCACGAGGGCATGCACTTCTCGCTGGTCTCCCGCGAGGTCATCGCGGACTCGGTGGAAACGGTCATGATGGCCGAACGCCTGGACGGTTCCGTGCTGCTGGCCGGCTGCGACAAGTCACTGCCGGGCATGCTGATGGCCGCCGCCCGCCTGAACCTCTCCTCGGTGTTCCTCTACGCCGGCACGATCATGCCCGGCTTCGCGAAGATGGAGGACGGCTCGGAGAAGGAAGTCACCCTGATCGACGCCTTCGAGGCCGTGGGTGCCTGCGCCGCGGGCAAGATGAGCCGCAAGGACTTGGACTCGATCGAGCGCGCCATCTGCCCGGGTGAAGGCGCCTGCGGCGGCATGTATACCGCCAACACCATGGCCTCCATCGGCGAGGCCATGGGCATGTCCCTGCCGGGCTCCGCCGCGCCGCCCTCGGCGGACCGCCGGCGCGACAACTTCGCGCACAAGTCCGGCGAGGCCGTGGTGAACCTGCTGCGCAAGGGTATCCGCGCCCGCGACATCATGACCAAGAAGGCCTTCGAGAACGCGATCGCCGTGACCATGGCGTTCGGCGGCTCCACCAACGCCGTGCTGCACCTGCTGGCGATCGCCCGCGAGGCGGAGGTGGACCTGACGCTGGACGACTTCAACCGGATCGGCGACAAGGTTCCGCACCTGGCCGACATGAAGCCCTTCGGCCGCCACGTGATGTTCGACCTGGACAAAATCGGCGGCGTCCCGGTGGTCATGAAGGCGCTGCTGGATGCGGGCCTGCTGCACGGCGACTGCCTAACCGTGACCGGCAAGACCGTGGCCGAGAACCTGGCGGCCATCAACCCGCCGGACCCGGACGGCAAGATCCTGCGCGCCCTGGACAATCCGATCCACAAGACCGGCGGCGTGACCATCCTGCACGGTTCGCTGGCCCCCGAAGGCGCCGTGGTCAAGTCCGCAGGCTTCGACGCCGACGTCTTCGAGGGCACCGCCCGCGTGTTCGAACGCGAGCAGGGCGCCCTGGATGCGCTGGACAACGGCCAGATCAAGGCCGGCGACGTGGTGGTCATCCGCTACGAGGGTCCCAAGGGCGGCCCGGGCATGCGCGAGATGCTGGCCATCACGGGCGCCATCAAGGGCGCCGGGCTCGGCAAGGACGTGCTGCTGCTCACCGACGGCCGGTTCTCCGGCGGCACCACCGGCTTGTGCATCGGGCACGTGGCGCCGGAAGCGGTCGACGGCGGCCCGATCGCCTTCGTGCGCGACGGCGACCTGATCCGCGTGGACATCGCGGCCCGCAGCTTTGACCTGCTCGTCGACGAGGCCGAGCTGGAAGCCCGCAGGGTGGGCTGGGAACCGCTGGCGCCGAAGTTCACCACCGGCGTGCTGGCCAAGTACGTCAAGCTGGTGAACTCCGCGTCCACCGGCGCTTACTGCAGCTGAACCACGACGGCGGGCGCCGCCCTCCACGAGGCGCGCGCCCGCCGTCGTGCCCGCCACGGGCATCCGGGGAGTCCATCCTTTGGACTCAGATGCCCAAATAATGAGACAGCGATGTCTCAGGTTGACACTGATATCTGCGTGGCACGAGACTGAAGCCATGCAAAGCGTATCCGTGGTCGTCCTTACCAAGCGCGTGGCGTAACCGCCCGTCTGGCCGACCACGTCACGCGCGAAACCCCATCGGAGCCAACCGGCTCGACGGGGTTTTTTTATTTGCAGAAGAGAACAGGGCCGTCCTCCGCTCGCGGAGGAGGGCAAGCACATCAGAGAACGTAAAGATCCGCAAAGGAAATCCGATGACTAAGGGATCGCCAATCAGCCCCTCGCTGATGGCCAACAAGGCGCCGGCCTCGGCCGACGCTTTCAAAACCAAAGATGTAGCTGCCTCTGTCTCTTCCGTCGTGGACGGCCTCAGCCCGGTAGTCGGGCCGAACAACATCGTGCCGCCCACGGAAATGACCGGCTCACAAGCCGTTGTCCGTTCGCTGGAAGAACTGGGCGTCGATGACGTCTTCGGGTTGCCGGGCGGGGCCATCCTCCCCACCTACGACCCGCTCATGGATTCGGCCAAGATCAACCACGTCTTGGTCCGTCATGAACAGGGTGCAGGCCACGCCGCACAGGGTTATGCCATGGTCACCGGCCGCGCCGGTGTCTGCATTGTCACCTCCGGCCCGGGTGCCACCAACCTGGTCACCGCCATTGCCGACGCGCACATGGACTCGGTGCCGATGGTGGCGATCACCGGGCAGGTCTCCTCGGCCGTGATCGGCTCGGACGCGTTCCAGGAAGCGGACATCGTCGGCATCACCATGCCGGTCACCAAGCACTCCTACCTGGTCACCAAGGCGCAGGAGATTCCCCGCGTGCTGGCCGAGGCGTTCCACATCGCCACCACGGGCCGCCCCGGCCCGGTGCTGGTGGACATCACCAAGGACGCCCAGCAGTCCATGATGAGCTTCTCCTGGCCGCCGAAGATCGACATCCCCGGCTACCGCACGGTGGTGCGCGGGCACTCCAAGCAGGTCCGCGAGGCCGCCAAGCTGATCGCCGCGGCGGAGCGCCCGGCGTTCTACGTGGGCGGCGGTGTGATCAAGGCCCACGCGTCGCAGGAACTGCGCGAGCTGGCCGAGCTGGTGGGCGCCCCGGTGGCCACCACGCTGATGGCCCGCGGCGTGTTCCCGGATTCGCACCCGCAGCACGTGGGGATGCCGGGCATGCACGGCTCCGTCTCCGCGGTGACCGCGCTGCAGCAGGCCGACCTGTTGATCACGCTCGGCGCCCGCTTCGACGACCGCGTCACCGGCGTGCTGAGCACCTTCGCCCCGGGCGCCAAGGTGATCCACGCGGACATCGACCCCGCGGAGATCTCCAAGAACCGCACGGCCGACGTGCCGATCGTGGGTTCGGTCAAGGAGATCATTCCGGAACTGGCCGAGGCCTGCCGCGAGCGGTTCGCCGCCGAAGGCACCCCGGACCTCTCCGCCTGGTGGGCCATGCTGAACCGGCTGCGCGAGACCTACCCGCTGGGCTTCGCCGAGCCCGACGACGGCCTGATGGCCCCGCAGCAGGTGATCCAGCGGATCGGCGAGCTGACCGGGCCGGAAGGCGTCTACGTTGCCGGCGTGGGCCAGCACCAAATGTGGAGCGCGCAGTTCATCAAGTACGAGCGCCCGCACGCCTGGCTGAACTCCGGCGGCCTGGGCACCATGGGCTACTCGGTCCCGGCCGCCATGGGCGCCAAGGTGGGCAACCCGGACCGCGTGGTCTGGGCCATCGACGGCGACGGCTGCTTCCAGATGACCAACCAGGAACTGGCCACCTGCCGGCTGAACAACATCCCCATCAAGGTCGCGGTGATCAACAACTCCTCGCTGGGCATGGTCCGCCAGTGGCAGACACTGTTCTACGACGGCCGGTACTCCAACACCGACCTGAACACCGGCCACGACACCGTGCGCGTCCCGGACTTCGTGAAAATGGCCGACGCCTACGACTGCGTGGGCCTGCGCTGCGAACGTCCGGAGGACATTGACGCCACAATCCAGCAGGCGCTGGCGATCAACGACCGCCCCGTGGTGATCGACTTCGTGGTCAGCCCCAACGCGATGGTGTGGCCGATGGTCCCCGCCGGCGTGAGCAACGACCTCATCCAGATTGCCCGCGACATGACCCCCGAGTGGGAAGAGGAGGACTAGGAATGTCCCGCCATACCCTTTCAGTGCTGGTGGAGGACGTCCCGGGTGTGCTGACCCGCGTCGCCAGCCTCTTCGCCCGCCGGGCGTTCAACATCCATTCTCTGGCCGTCGGCCCCACGGAAGCAGACGGGTTCTCCCGCATCACCGTGGTGGTCGAGGCCGAGGGCGACCTGCTGGAGCAGGTCACCAAACAACTGAACAAGCTCATCAACGTCATCAAGATTGTCGAGCTGGTTCCCGAAACTTCCGTGCAACGCGACCACATCCTGGTCAAGGTCCGCGCGGATGCCGCAACACGGCTGCAGGTAACCCAGGCAGCAGACTTGTTCCGCGCCTCCGTGGTCGACGTGTCCACCGACTCGTTGGTCCTGGAGGCCACCGGCACCGCCGATAAGCTCGAGGCCCTGCTTGCAGTGCTGGAGCCGTTTGGCATCCGCGAAATAGTCCAATCCGGAACGCTGGCCATTGGCCGCGGCTCCCGCTCCATGAGCGACCGCGCGCTGCGTTCCGCCTGATTCCTTTCCACGCAATCCCAACAGGAGAAACTTAAGTGACTGAGCTGTATTACGACGACGACGCCGACCTTTCGATCATCCAGGGCCGCAAGGTCGCTGTCATTGGCTACGGCAGCCAGGGCCATGCCCATGCCCTGAGCCTGCGCGATTCCGGCGTCGACGTCCGCGTCGGCCTGGCCGAGGGCTCCAAGTCCCGCGCCAAGGCCGAGGCCGAGGGCCTGAAGGTCCTCTCCGTCGCCGACGCTGCCGCCGAGGCCGACGTCATCATGATCCTGACCCCGGACCAGGTCCAGGCCAAGGTCTACGCCGAGTCCATCGCCGACAAGCTCGAAGAGGGCAACGCCCTGTTCTTCGGCCACGGCTTCAACATCCGCTACGGCTTCATCCAGCCGCCGGCCAACGTCGACGTCGCCCTGGTCGCGCCGAAGGGCCCGGGCCACATCGTGCGCCGCGAGTTCGAAGCCGGCCGCGGCGTCCCGGACCTGATCGCCATCGAGCAGGACTACACCGGCAACGCCAAGGCGCTGGCGCTCTCCTACGCCAAGGGCATCGGCGGCACCCGCGCCGGCGTCATCGAGACCACCTTCACCGAAGAGACCGAGACCGACCTGTTCGGCGAGCAGGCCGTGCTCTGCGGCGGCGCCTCGCAGCTGGTGCAGTACGGTTTCGAGACCCTGACCGAGGCCGGCTACAAGCCGGAGATCGCCTACTTCGAGGTGCTGCACGAGCTCAAGCTGATCGTCGACCTGATGGTCGAAGGCGGCATCGCCAAGCAGCGCTGGTCGGTCTCCGACACCGCCGAGTTCGGTGACTACGTCTCCGGCCCGCGCGTGATCACCCCGGAGGTGAAGGAGAACATGAAGGCCGTCCTGGCGGACATCCAGAACGGCTCCTTCGCGAAGCGCTTCATGGACGACCAGGCCAACGGCGCCAAGGAGTTCCTGGAGCTGCGCCAGAAGGGTGAAGACCACCCAATCGAGGCCACCGGCCGCGAACTGCGCAAGCTGTTCTCCTGGATCAAGTCCGACGACGACTACACCGAGGGCGTCGCAGCCCGCTAGGCCAGTCCGACGGCCGGCGCCCATCGCGGGCGCCGGCCGTCCCGTTTCCCCGAGGCGCCGTCGTCGTCGTTACGTATCCCCAAGGCGCCGCCGTCGTCGTCACGTTTTCGAGGCGCCGCTGTCGTCACGTTTCCCTTGACCCGCCGTTTCACCGGGCGAAGCCGGCCGGCCGGCGCCGGTAATAACTGGGGGACAGGGCCGCAGCCGTTCTAGACTGGACCTACCCCCATCTATACGCACGGCCATCACCATGCTTGCAGCGAAGGAACACCCCTGTGGAAAAACCAGTAGTCCTCCTTGCGGAGGAACTCTCCCCAGCGACCATCGAAGCCCTCGGGCCCGACTTCGAGATCCGGCAGACCGATGGAGCCGACAGGTCCCAGCTGCTGGCCGCGATTGCCGACGTCGACGCCATCCTGGTCCGCTCCGCCACCAAGGTGGACGCCGAAGCCATTGCGGCAGCCAAGAACCTGAAGGTCATCGCGCGCGCCGGCGTGGGCCTGGACAACGTGGACATCAAGGCCGCCACGCAGGCCGGTGTCATGGTGGTGAACGCCCCCACCTCCAACATCGTTTCCGCCGCTGAACTGACCGTCGGCCACATCCTGGCGCTGGCCCGCCACATCCCCGCCGCGAACGCCTCGCTCAAGGGCGGCGAGTGGAAGCGCTCCAAGTACACCGGCACCGAGATCTACGAGAAGAAGATCGGCATCATCGGCCTTGGCCGCATCGGCGCCCTGATCGCCGCGCGCATGCAGGCGTTCGAGACCCAGATCCTCGCCTACGACCCGTACGTGACCAGCGCCCGCGCCGCGCAGCTGGGCGTGCAGCTGGTCAGCCTGGACGAGCTGCTGGAGCAGTCGGACTTCATCACCATCCACATGCCGAAGACCCCGGAGACCGTGGGCATGATCGGTGCCGCCGCGTTCGAGAAGATGAAGCCCTCCGCCTGCGTGGTCAACGTGGCCCGCGGCGGCCTGATCGATGAAGCCGCGCTCTACGACGCGCTGAAGGAAGGCAAGATCGCCGGCGCCGCGATCGACGTCTTCGTCAACGAGCCGAGCACCGACCTGCCGTTCTTCGAACTGGAGAACGTGGTGGTCACCCCGCACCTCGGCGCCTCCACCGAGGAAGCCCAGGAGAAGGCCGGCATCTCCGTGGCCAAGTCCGTGCGCCTGGCGCTGGCCGGCGAGCTCGTGCCCGACGCCGTGAACGTGGCCGGCGGCGTGATCGCCCCGGACGTCCGCCCGGGCATCCCGCTGATCGAAAAGCTTGGCCGGATCTTCACCGCGCTGACCCACGATTCGGTGACCCAGATCGACGTCGAGGTGGCCGGCGAAATCGCCGAGCTGGACGTGAAGGCGCTGGAACTGGCCGCGCTCAAGGGCGTGTTCAGGGACGTCGTCTCCGAACAGGTCTCCTACGTCAACGCGCCGGTGCTGGCCGAGCAGCGCGGCATCAATACCCGCCTGATCACCACCACGGAGTCCGAAGAGTACCGCAACGTGCTCACCATCCGCGGCGCCCTCTCGGACGGTTCGCAGATCTCCGTGGCCGGCACGCTGACCGGCCCCAAGCAGATCCAGAAGATCGTGGCCATCAACGGTTACGAGGTGGAAATGCCGATCAGCGAACACGTGATCGTGTTCCTCTACGAGGACCGTCCCGGCGTCATCGGCACCCTGGGCCGGCTGCTGGGCGAGCAGGACATCAACATCGCCGGCATGCAGGTGGCCCGCAACGACGCCAGCAAGCAGGCGCTGGCCGTGCTGACCGTGGACAGCGCCCTCCCGCAGGACCTGCTGGACCGGCTCAGCGCGGAGATCGGCGCCGTCGTGGCCCGCGAAGTCGACCTGCAGGACTGACTCGCGCTGCGCCGTAAAGCCCGCCCCGCCCTTGCCCCGTGCCCGGGGCAGGGGCGGGTTTTACGCATACACGCCGGTCGATTCCTCGACTGCGCGCACCTCGTGAGAACCTTAATGCCGGGTCAATTCGACCTCTGGCCTTTTTGCTGCCGTATGGAGTGATTCTGTGGAAATCCGGTTCAACGCTGCGTCACGCTTCATGCGCAGCCGCTCTCTCGTGGTGACGGTCGCCGTCCTGATCGCGGCAATGGTCCTTTCCATTTTCGTCCAGGGCCGCGCACAGGCATCGCTGACCCGGATCGTCGATGCCAACACCCGCGGCGTGTACGACATCCTGGTCCTGCCCGACGGCACCGCGGGCGACGAACTGCGCCAGCCGGATTTCCTCACCGGCAACGGCGGCATTGCCTCCTCGGATCTGGAGCAGGTCCGGGGGATCGACGGCGTCTCCGTCGCCGCCCCGATTTCGCTCGTGTCCAAGGTGGTCCAGGACATCGAGTTCCCGCAGCTGAAGGCCACCGATTACGTCGGCTACAACCCGAACATCGAGCAGTACCTCAAGGCCCAGGGCATCAAGGACGCCGTGCCGAAGGAAGAGTGGCCGGCACCGGATTCCGTGTTCAACGAAGAACCGACCAACTACCGGATCACCGCCAAGGCCGTCAGCTCCGACGGCCTAACGGACACCGTCCTCTTCGAAACAGCCGCCGAAGGTTCCCTGGGCCAGGCGAAGCTGGAGGAGCTGGACGTCCCCGGCGGCACCAGCCTGCGCACCGTGGCCCCCAAGGGCGAAACCGGCATCAAGTTCCCGGATCCGGCCGGTGGCAGCATGCACGGCGATTTCGACACCACCATCGCGCTGCCCATGCTCCCGCAGATCACCGAGACGGTGGTTGCCGTGGACCCGGCGGCCGAATCCGCGCTGCTCGGCGAGGCCGGCGACTTCCTGGCCCCGCTCAAGCAGGCACCGGAACCCACCGACCGCAACGCCCAGGAACTGGGCCAGCACTTCTCCTCGCAGTTCGGGATGGGCATGTTCTCCGAGGGCGGCGAAGGCGCCGCCATCGACGGGCACCCGTTTGAGTTCTGGAGCCCGTTCTTCGTCCAGTACCAGAACGCGGTGGAAGCCGGCACGCTGGACGAGGAATCCCAGGTCATCCCCATGGTGGTCCGTTCCGGCACCGACCTGGACCTGACCTACTCGGTCAAAATCGAACAACTGGACGACGCCGGCAACACCGTTTCGGAGGTCGGCACCGTCAGCAAGGAGCTGGGGGAGGGCTACCTGCCCTTCGCGTCCAGCAAGCCCTTCCAGCTGCGCTGGCCCGGCGGCGAGGACTACAGCTACCTGCTCGGCTCCGGCGGCGTCCAGATGGTCGCCGGCCTGCACCAGCCGCCGGTGTGGACCACCGACTTCATGTCCAACCCGGAGTTCACCGCCGGGGACGCCGCCAGCGACGGCAGCGCGGAGCAGACCGCCACGCCGCAGGGCTGGATCCAGGTCAACAAGCTGCCGGAGAAGACCCTCCAGTGGCAGCTGGAACCGGACCAGAGCCAGCGGGAACCGGTGGAAGAGCAGTCGTACCGCAGCACCGTGGACTCCGGCGCGGAATCCGCTACTCCGCTGCCGTTCGTCTACGGCACCTTCGATGCTTCCGCCGTGCGCGAGGCGGCTGGCGACGTGAACTACCTGCCGTTGGGTGGCTATGACCCGACGCCGGTGACCATCACCAAGGACGCCGAGGGCAACAACGTCGACGACACCGTGATGAAGCCGGGCCTCAGCGGCGCCGGCCTGTCCGTGCAGTCCGCCGGCGCCATCACCGACTTCGCCGGACTGGCCGCCGTCCGCGGCACCGGCGCCGAGGAGCCGGTCATTGACGCCGTGCGCGTCCGCGTGGATGCCGCCGGCTCCTGGGCCGACGCCGAAGACCAGATCAACACCGTTGCCGCCGCGATCGAGGAGCTCGGCCTGCAGACCCAGGTCGTGGCCGGCTCGGCCCGCGAAGACGTGTCCATCTACGTGCCGGACTACTACAAGGACGCCGCGGGCACGGTCAGCGACCTCGGCACCGTGCAGCAGTCCTGGGTCCGCCAGGGCGCCGCCGGCGAGGTCCAGGGCGCCCTGAGCGCCTCCAGTGCTGCGCTGCTCGCCCTGACCGTGGGCGGCGCGGCGCTGCTGACGGCCGCCAGCGCCGTCGCCTTCACCCGGTCCCGCCGGACCGAAGCCGTGACGCTGCGGGCCATGGGTTGGAACCGGCGGCGCATCCGCTCCTGGTTCCTGAACGAGCTGCTGGTCGGCGGCGTGGCCGTGCTGGTGGTGGCCATCGTTGCCAGTGCCATCAGCCGCAGCGCCGTGACCCTGTGGGTGTCGTTGATCGCGCTGGTGGTTTACGGTGCCGCGGCCTTCGTCTCAGCCGCAATGCTCAAGCCGCACCCGGCGAAGGACACCGAACCGTCCGGGGCAGCCGGCGTGCCGTCGGTGAAGACCCCGCTGCAGTTCGCCGCCCGGCAGCTGAGCACCAACCGGTTTAACACCGTGGCCATAGCGCTGGGCGTCGCGGTGCTCGGTGCAGCGGCCGGAGCCCTGGTGGCGGTGCTGGTGGACATCCCGCGGGCAGCCGGCAGCACGGCGCTCGGTTCGCTGGCCGCCACTCAGCTGAGCGGCCTGAACATCGCGCTGGCGCTGCTCGGCGTGGTCACGGCGCTGCTGCTGGCGCTGATGACCACCCGGTTCGAAGCGCGCCGCAAGCGCGAACAGTTTGCCATCCTCGGCGCCATGGGCTGGACGCCTACCCTGCTGCTGCAGGCCCGCCGCGGCGAGGCCGGCATCACCGCCGCCGTCGCCCTGCCGCTGGCGGTCATCGGCGCCGTCGTGACCGCCCTGTTTATTGCACCGCACACTGCGGTGTGGGCCGCTGCCGCTGGCATCGCGGCCGTGCTCCTCTGGTTTGTTTTGATGACAAGGACCCGGAAATGATTGAAGAACCCCTGACCCGCGCAGCCACCAAGGAGCGCACCGCCGACCATGCCATGCCGGTGGAGCTGCGGGGCATCACCATCAGGTACGACGGCGGCGCCGAGCCGCTCGTGATTGCCGAGGACTTCGACCTCGGCCTGGAAGCCGGCACCATGCACTGCCTGGCCGGCCGCAGCGGCTCCGGCAAGACCAGCATCCTCACCGTGGCCGCGGGGCTGCAGCAGCCCACCTCCGGCGAGGTGCTCTGGCAGGGCGATGCCCTCAGCACCATGGACGACGACGAGATCTCCGACCGGCGCCGGGCGCTGATCGGCTACGTGGACCAGGGCGGCGCCCTGATCGACGGCATGAGCGCGCTGGAGAACGTCCTGCTGCCGGCCGTGCCCGACGGCAAGGTGGAAGAGCGCACCGAGATGGCCAAGGACCTGCTGGACCTGGTCGGGCTGGGCCGCCGCATGCGCCACCGCCCCGGCCAGCTCTCCGGCGGCGAACGCCAGCGCGTGGCCATCGCCCGCGCGCTGATCCTGGGCACCAAGGTCCTGGTGGTGGACGAGCCCACCGCCAACCTGGACCGCGAACAGGCCAACAAGATCATCCACATCCTGAAGGACACCACCAAGGACGGCATCGCCGTGCTCGTGGCATCCCACGACCAGGAACTCATCAAGGCCGCGGACAGCAGCACCCGGATGAACTAGAGCGTCCCCCAATATTCCGACGGGCCCGGGCGTCCGCCGGCGGCAGGCGGGCGGCCCGGCGTCGGCCGGCAACACGCCGGCGGGCGTCCGCCCACCTAAGTTGGCGGATTCCCGAAACTGTTCTTCCGGTGCAGGGTAAATCCTTCAGTGCAGGTTCCATACCACCTGCCCTGACCGATAAACCCTGTCGCGGGCTGGGTACGCCCCAGTACTTCAAGCAGCCGGGTGCCGGCCCCATGCGGAGACGGCTCGGTTGTAGGCCCTGGCGATGCGGTTCCTCAGGGTCGCCTCGTGGTCCAGCTCTGGCCAGCGGACGCGGACAAAGCTCCAGCCGCATTCCATCAGCGCGGTTTCTCGTTTCCGTTCTTCCAACAGGACAGTGTCAGTCGGCGCCCGGCTGTACTTTATGTCGCCGTCGAACTCCAGGATCAGCATCAGCTCTGGCCATGCCAAGTCTGCACGATACCTTCCGCTGGCTGTGCCGATTTCATACTGCAAAACCGGCGGCGGGAATCCCCACTCGATAACCTTGAGCCGGAGCCTGGTTTCGCCTGCGGACTCGCTCATGCCGCTAGCGGCGGCTAACACTCGTCGGGCTTTGCGGACATTCGCGTAGCCGGTTTGTTTCTCGAGGATTGCGTCAATACCTTCACGCCTCGCGCCGCCGCGCAGTGCCGAATCTGCAATGACCGTCGCCAGCTCAAAAGGAAGAAGCTTGGCACAGTCGACGACGGTGCGCTCCTTGTTGGTCAAGCGGAGGCCGTCCAGCGCCGCCACTTCATCATCGGCAACCATCAACTTGTGCCGTACCACGCCGGCGGAATTGTCTCCGTGCCGCGTTCGCTGGGCCACGTGGATCTCATGCGTCGCGTTCCAGACATCCATGCCCCACAGACGGGCAGCCGAGACGTGCGTGTAGACCAACTCAGAGCGCGTACCAAGATGATGGGCACGGATCGTCCAGACATCGCGAGTCCACGGTTTCAGCGTCCGCCAGTACGCTGCTGACGCATAGACACCGTGCCTTACCCTCACAATGTTCCGCACCCGGAGTGCTGCCGCTATCTCGCTTTCCTCGTAGTTTGAGTAACGCAACTCTGAAAAGGTCATCAACCGGGCTGGAGGGATATCCACCAACCGGGGAGCAGAAGAAGCAGGCATGGCACCAACGTGCCGCAACTCCCGCTTGGCGTCGATCCCGGCGGCTCAGCTGTGGATAAAGCGCGACGGCGGTGCACCCGCGCCTAGCGGCGCCGCCCGTGCCAGAGGACCGGGGTGCACCCTCGCCTAGCCTTGCCGAGGCCAGACGACGGCGGTGCTCCTCGCCCGGTGCGACACCGCGGCTGTCAGCCGTCGCCCGGCGCCGCGCGGTCGGTCCCGGGGCCCAGCTGTGGATAAAGCGCGACGGCGGCGCTCCTCGCCGGGTGGGACACCGCCGCTGTCAGCCGTCGCCCGGTCTCGCCCGCCACCCAGTCCTACCGGCTCACCACCCACCACCGAGCGCGTAGTGCATTTCGACACCGCCGAACGCAGAGGGTAATTTCATAGGGTGACCGCATCCGAGCCCAAGCCCCCGTTCTACATCACCACGGCCATCACGTACCCCAACGGCGTGCCGCATATCGGCCATGCCTACGAGTACATTGCGACCGACGCGATGGCCCGTTTCAAGCGCCTGGACGGCTACGACGTGATGTTTTTGACGGGCACGGACGAGCACGGCATGAAGATCGCCCAGACGGCCGCCAAGGAGGGCATCACCCCCAAGGAATTGGTGGACCGGAACACTGCGGCCTACAAATCGGCCCACCAGGTCCTGGAGATCTCCTACGACCGGTTCATCCGCACCACCGATGCCGACCACTACGCCGCCTCCCAGGCCATCTGGAAGAAGATGGAAGAGGCCGGGGACATCTACCTGGGCAAGTACGAGGGCTGGTACTCGGTCCGCGACGAGGCCTACTACGCCGAGGACGAGACCGAGCTCCGCGAAGACGGCAAGCGCTACTCCGTCCAGACCGACACCGAACTGACCTGGACAGAGGAGGAGAGTTACTTCTTCCGGCTCTCCAACTACCAGGACAAACTGCTCAAGCTCTACGAAGAGCACCCGGATTTCGGCGCCCCGCGCAGCCGCTTCAACGAGGTCATCAGCTTCGTCAAGGGCGGCCTGGAGGACCTGTCGATCTCCCGGACCACCTTCGACTGGGGCGTGCCGGTCCCGGGCAACGAGAAGCACGTCATGTACGTCTGGGTGGACGCGCTGACCAACTACCTCACCGGCGTCGGCTACCCGGACACGGAGTCGGAGGCGTTCAAGAAGTTCTGGCCGGCCGACGTCCACGTGATCGGCAAGGACATCTCCCGCTTCCATGCCGTCTATTGGCCCGCCTTCCTGATGTCGGCCGGGCTGGAACTGCCCAAGCGCGTCATGATCCACGGCTTCCTGAACAACAACGGCGTGAAGATGTCCAAGTCGCTGGGCAACGTGGTCGCCCCCGCCGAATGGGTGGCACAGTACGGCCTGGACCAGGTGCGCTTCTTCCTGCTGCGCGAGGTCCCCTTCGGCGCCGACGGCTCCTACAACCATGACGCCGTGGTCGGCCGGATGAACGCCGATTTGGCCAACAACCTGGGCAACCTCGCCCAGCGGTCGCTATCCATGGTGGCGAAGAACTGCGAGAGCAAGGTGCCGCAGCCCGCCACGCTCGCCCCCGAGGACCACGAGCTGCTGGCCCGCACCGAGCGCCTCCTTGAGAAGTCCCGGGCGGCCTACGAGGTCCAGGACTTCCACGGGTCGCTCGAGGCCATCTGGACCGTGCTCGGCGACACCAACGCGTACTTCGCGGACCAGGCTCCCTGGGTGCTGCGCAAGACCGACGTGGAGCGGATGAACACCGTGCTCTACGTGACGCTGGAGGTGCTGCGCATCGTCTCCATTCTGGTCCAGCCAGTCATGCCCACCGCGGCGGGCAAACTGCTGGACGTGCTGGGACAGGACGACGACGGCGCCCGCGACTTCGCTGCCATCGGCACGGCTTTGGTGCCGGGCACCCCGCTGCCGGCGCCCACGCCGATCTTCCCGAAGTACGAAGAACCGGCCGGGTAACCCCTACCCGCCCGGCAGGAAGCGCCGGGCCGCAGTCGCGGCCATGATGCGCTCCACTCGCTTCTGCTGGTCCACCGCCTTGGCTTCGAGTTCTTGGAAGCGGGTGGCGTCCAGCCGGTGGTCCCTGGGCGCCAGGACGGTCAGGACCTGCCACATGCACTGCTTGCCGCGCAGGGCGGAAAGCAGCGATTCGAGTTCCAACTGGGCGCCCACCCCGCCCGAAGCGCGCGTGGGGTTGAGCGGATTCACCTTGCTGGCGATGGCGCCGGCCATTGAGCCGAGCTGCTTGAGCTTGTTGCGCCGGTAACCGAGGCTGCGGTGCAGGGCCTTCAGTTCCTTGCGCTCTGCGGACACCTCGTCACGCAGCTTCCGGAACTCGGCCTCCTCCGGTGTTCCCGCCCACGACTGGCGGACGGCATCGAACAGCTGGACGCCGGCAGCCGAACCCACCAGGTGGTAGTCCAGATAGGCGGCGAGGTTCTCTTGGTCCAGTGTCCCTGTCCGGTGTTTTTTAGCGGCCATGGCCTTCCTTCCTGCTGGCTCTCATCACACCCGCGGCCGTTCCCATCGGGCCGCCGGCGTCGTCATCCCGCGGACGGCCTCCGCCGTCGTTGTTTCACTGTCCTTACCCAGCCAGGCCCCGGGTCAATCACCTGGCTCCGCCACATCGGCCGCTTCGTCAAACGCTGGTTTGGTCAGTAGCCCGGTTCCGTCAACCGCCCAGTTCCGTCAACCGCCCAGTTCCTCCGGGCTGCGGAACCTCGTCTTCCTGCCGTATGCGCCGCGGTTCCAGAGCCACGTGAGCAGCCACAGCAACAGGCCGAGGCCGATCAGCAGGCCGGCAATCTGGTACTCGATGGGATCCTGCGCCCACGGGCCCACCAGGAAGAGGCAGGTGGCCATGCCGAGGTAGGGCAGCACGGTGGGGGTCCGGAAGTGCTTGCGGTCGACCGGTTTCCGGCGCAGGACCAGCACCGCCAGGTTCACGATCGTGAAGACACCCAGCAACAGCAGGGCAGTGGTGCCGCCCAGCGCGGCGACGGTGTCGGTCCCCATGAAGTTGGTGACCACGAAGATCAGGACGAACGCAATGAGCGTGGTGAAGATGATCGAGGCCCAGGGCGAGCGGCGGTTCGGGTGGACCTTGCCCAGGAACCGAGGCAGCACGTCCTGGCGCGCCATGCCGTAGAGCAGGCGGCTGGCCATCAGCATGTTGATCAGCGCCGTGTTGGCCACGGCGAACATGGACAGGAACGGGTAGATCACGTCCACCGGGAAGCCCGGCGCACCGACCGAAACGACTTCGAGCAGCGGCGTCGGGCTTTCCGACAGCTGCCCGATCGGCACTATGGCCACCGCGGTGATGGACACGAGCACGTACACGACCACGGTGATGCCCAGGCCGGTCAGCATGACCTTGGGGAAGGTCGTGACGGGATCCTTGGTCTCTTCGGCCATGTTCACCGAATCCTCGAAGCCCACGAAGGAGAAGAAGGCCAGCGAGGTGGCGGCGGTGATGGCCAGGAAAACGCCCTTGTCCTCCGAGGTCTCGAACACCATCACCCGGCTGAAGTCCACGTTTCCCTGGCTCATCGCCCAGAAGCCGATGAATATCACGATCAGGAGGCCGGTGAACTCCACCACCGTCAGCACCACGTTGAACTTCACCGATTCGCTGACGCCGCGGAAGTTGATGCCCGCCAGGACGGCCATGAAGATGATCGCCACCCAGGTCACGCCGGTCTGGTTCCAGTCCAGATTGAACCCGGCAATGAAGTTCTCGCCCAGGAACTTGGCGGCGGTGGAGGCGGACGTGATGCCGGAACTGAGCACGGCGAACGTCACCAAAAAGGTGAGGAAATGGACGCCGAAAGCCTTGTGCGTGTACAGCGCGGCCCCGGCGGCCTGCGGGTACTTGGTGACCAGCTCCAGATAGGAGAAGGCGGTGATGGTGGCCACCACGAACGCGAGCAGCAACGGAGCCCAGGCCGCGCCGCCCACCTCGCCGGCCACCTGCCCGGTCAGCGCGTAGACACCCGTGCCCAGGATGTCACCCACAATGAACAGCAGCAGGAGTTTTGGTCCTATCGCCCGTTTCAGCTCCGGCTGCTTTTCGGTTGCGGTGGAACCGCTCATGCCCTTTCCTCCGTCCTCACGGCGCTCTGCACTGGCCTGTCCGGCCAACGTAGCACCAGGCCCCGCCGATGTCTCCGCCGCGGTGTCCGGCGGGGGAGCGGGCCGCCGATTGTTCTTGCCTAGGCCTGCGGGCATGCGGTCGGTAGAGTGTCCGCTACCCGCCGACCGGAAGGCCGCTCCGATGACCTACAAGGCCCTGTCCCTCGCCAGCCTGCGTCCTGCCTCGGGAGCCGCCGTCTTCCATGGCAGCGCATACGGCGCCCACGCGTCCTTCTTCGTGAACTCGCGCGGTGCCGAACGCCACCGCCATCCCTACGAGGAAATCTTCGTACTGCTCGACGGCGAGATCGACTTCACGATCGACGGCCAGCCGGGCCAGGCGGGCGCGGAAACCGTGATCGTCATCCCGCCGTACGCCTGGCACGAGTTCACGGCCACCACCGCGGACGGCGTGAAGATGGTGAACATTCATCCCGTCGCCCAGATGCAGACCGAATGGGCCAAATAGGCGTCCCAGCCGGGCCCAGGCCGGGGCCGGTTAGCACCGGTTTGCGGCAGCAGGTGCCCTTTCCGCGGATGAACCGCGTCGGCGGGAGGGGCACCCGCTGACCTGCGATGAGCGTACGACGGCGGCTTCCCGGCTAGACCGTCGCCAGGCCTTCCACGGGGGAGAGGCGGGCAGCCCGGCGGGCAGGCATCACGGAGGCGAGCAGCCCGGCCACCACGGCCACGGCCAGCACCCCGAGCAGCTGCAGCCACGGGACGTCCGGCACCACGCTGGCGAACGCGCCGAGCGCCGACTGCGCCCCCAGCCAGCCGTAGACCGCGCCGAGCGCCGATCCGATCAGCGCGGCGACGCCGGCGATCAGCACGGCCTCGAGCGCCAGCATCCCGCGCAACTGCGACTTGGTCAGCCCGAGCGCGCGCAGCAGCGAAGACTCCTGCGTGCGCTCCAGCACGGAGAGCGAGAGCGTGTTGGCCACACCCACCAGCGCGATCAGCACCGCCACCGCCAACAGTCCGGTGACCACGAGCAGCAGCACGTCGATCACCTGGTTGAACGCGGCACGCTCCACGGCGGCACCGGAAACCTGATACTCGTCCACGTCGAGCCCGGCGGCCAGCTCGGTCCGCAGTTCCAGGAGCGCCCCGGCGTCCAGGTCCCGGTCCACGGATACCCACAGTTGCGGCAGCGCGGAGTAGTAGTCCGGGGAGTCGGCGGCGGGCGGCTCGGGCACGCCGATCTCGGCGGCCACGGCGGCGGAGATCAGCGGCGGCAGCGTGCGGCTGTCGGCCTCCACCACGGTCAGTTCCTTCGACCCCCGGCTGCCTGTCACGGTCAGTGTCTCCAGGCCCGAGCCCTGCGGCAACAGTACGGTGTTCCCGTCCAGCTCCAGCGAGCCGTCCTGCAGCAAGCCCATCTGCTCCGGCGCCAACTGGTACACGCCCGTGCGCTGGCCGTGCACGTCGGCAAAGCCGCCGTTCGTGACTAGGCCGGCGGCAGCGACGCCGTCGTACGCGGCCGCGGTGGCTGCGGCGGAGGGGGCCAGCGGTTCCCCGCCGAGCGTGAGGTTTCCGACCGCCAGGTCCACCGGATACTCCGCGCCCAGCTGGGCGTCGAACGCGGTCCGGGCGGTCTGCGCCCCGGTCATCATCATCGCCACCAGCGTGACGCCGATCAGCAGCGCGGTGGCCGTGGCGGAGGTCCGCCCCGGGTTGCGCACCGCGTTTACCGCGGCCAGCTTGCCCGGCACTCCCGCGGGCCTCGCCAGCGCGCCGACGGCGGTGACCAGCGGCGGCACGAACAGGGTGGCGCACAGCAGCAGTCCGATGAAGGAGAGCATGCCGCCGGGCAGGGCGATCAGCAGGTTCGCGGTCAGCGCCCCGAGGGCCAGCAGAACGGCACCGCCCACGGTGAGGGCGGCGCCGATCGCGAGCCGGACCTTGCCCTTGCGGTTGCCGGCGCGGGCCTCATCGGCCGGCCGCAGGGCGGCCAGCGGTGCCACCCGGGTTGCGGCACGGGCCGGAGCGAGGGCGGCCAGCACGGTCATGAGGATGCCCACCGCGAGGCCGACGGCGATGGCCGACGGCGGCACGGCCAGCGCGGCGAACTCGGTGTCCGGTTGCCCCTGCAGCACGGCGATGACGCCGGCCATCAGGGCCACCGCGCCCAGCGCGCCCAGCAGGGAGGCTCCGACGCCGACCAGCAGCGCCTCCGCCAGCACCGCGTTCCGGATCTGCCCGCGGTCCGCGCCAATGCAGCGCAGCAGAGCCAGCTCGTGGGTCCGCTGGGCGATGAGGACCGAGAAGGTGTTGGCTACCACCAGTGCCGAAACCAGCAGGGCCACCAGCGCGAACGCCAACAGCACGATGGTCAGCTGGTCGCTGCCGCCGGTCAGGCCGGCCACCACGGCCTTGGTCTGTTTCGCGGCCGTGTTCACGGTGGCGTCGCCGAAGCCGGCCTCCGCCAGGGCCGCGGCGACCGCGTCCTGCACCGCGTCCGCCTCGGCGCCCGGGGCCAGATCCAGCTGGATGTTGTGCAGCTGCGGTCCGGCCTCGCCGGCCAGCTGCCGCACCAGGGGGTCACCGGCGAAGAACTGCGGCTGGCCCATCATGAACGGGTCCTTGGACGGCTTGACGATCCCGGAAACAATCAGGCCGGTGCCCGCAGCGGCGATGTCCTCGGCGGCGACCATCCCGGCGGCGGGCGCCAGCTCCAGGGTGTCGCCGACTGCCAGACCCTGCTTCTCGGCAGTCCCGGCGTCAACCGCGACCTCGCCGCCAGCCGGCAGGGCGCCTTCGAGCAGCTCCAGGTTGTCGAGTCCGTCGGGGGCAGTATTCTGCGCTACGCCGTACCCCGCGTCGGCCGGGGATCCGAACGCGACTGGTGCCATCCCTTGCGCGTACACCTCCCCGGCGCCCTGGGTGGCGGCCACCGCCTCGACGGCAGCCGCATCCAGCGGCCGGTCCGGCGGGCCGGACACCACCAGGTCGGCGTTCCGGAAACCGGCGCCGATGCTGTTGCCCAGCGAGGCCTCGGTGGACGCGTTGACCATCAGCGTGGCGGTCAGGAATCCCACCGCCATCACCACGGCCAGCCCGACGGCGATGAACCGCCGTGCGTGCTGCCGTACCTGTGCTAGCGCTACCTGCAGCATGGCTCAGGCTCCCAGTTTGGCCAAGGCGGCCAGGATCGCGTCGGTGTCGGGCCGGTCGAGTTCGCCAACCAGCGCGCCGTCGTTCATCAGCACCACCCGGTCCGCGTAGGAGGCGGCCATCGGGTCGTGGGTGACCATGATGATGGACTGGCCCATCTCCTGGCAGGACCGGCGCAGCAGCGAGAGCACCTCCGCGCCCACCTTCGAGTCCAGGTTGCCGGTGGGCTCGTCTCCGAATACGACGTCGGGGCGCGTCAGGAGCGCCCGCGCCACGGCGACGCGCTGCTGTTGACCGCCGGAGAGCTCGTGCGGGCGATGCGCCAGCCGGTCCGTCAACCCGAGCGTTGAGGTGACATAGCGGAACCACTCCTGGTCCACCGAGCCGTTGGCCAGGGAGATCGGCAGCGTGATGTTCTGCTCGGCGGTCAGCGTGGGCACCAGGTTGAAGGCCTGAAACACGAAGCCCACCCGCTCGCGGCGCAGCTTGGTCAGCTGGGAGTCGTTCAGGGAGGTGATCTCGGTCCCGCCGATCCAGATGTTGCCGGAATCGGCGGTGTCCAGCCCGGCCAGGCAGTGCATCAGCGTGGACTTGCCCGAGCCCGACGGGCCCATGATCGCGGTGAACTTGCCGGCCTCGAAGCTGGCGTCCACGTCCTTGAGCGCGTGCACGCGGGTATCCCCGGTGCCGTAGGTCTTGTTCAGTCCGCGCGTCGCGGCGGCCGAGGTGGCGCCGCCCGAGGCGGCGCCGGCGGGTGATTGCTCAGTACTGGTAGTCATGCCCTTACGCTATGGAGGCCGCGCCTTCCGCGGATCGGCCGCAGGTCTGGTCTCTGCCGGCCGCCCGCTCATACCCTGGGTGGAGAGCGCAGGTTCGACGGGAAGGACGGCCTTGGCCCGGACACGGCCGTCATCCGGTGAAACCTTTGCGCAGCAGCCGCGTAAGCGGGAACATAAAGCCATGAAACTTGCCCGCCTCGCCGCGCTCCCGCTCGTATCCCTGCTCCTCCTGACCGGCTGCGCGCCGAAGGACGAGCAGGCCCGCCCGCTGCATTCGGCGACTCCCAGCCCCAGCATGGTGGAGACGGGCGACATGCCCGAAGCCCTGGCCAAACTGGCGACGGCAATCTACGAGGGCGGAGACGTCGCGGCCAACAAGATGACTGCCGGTGCGCTCGCCGACCGGGCCCCGGTCGAAGCCAAAACCACTGTCAAGGCCGCGACCGGCGAATGGAACGGACAGGACATGGCCGTCCTGACCTCGGGCGACGACGTGACCCTCGCCGTCGACAAGGACGGAACCTGGACGGCGGTGGGTGGCTGGTGGCCCTCGCTCGACGTCGACAAAACCGTCTTGGGCGGCAAGCGCCACGTCCTGATCATCGGCTCCGACGCCCAGAAGAGTAAGGGCGAGAAGGTCCGGGAAGCGCGGGCCGATGCCCTTCAGGTGGTCGGCGTGGACGGGAAGGGCGGAGGAGGCATCCTGGGCATTCCGCGTGACCTCTGGGTGGACATGCCGGGCGGCGGGCAGGCAAAGATTAACGCGGCCATGATGCGGGGCGGACCCAAGGCGCAGCAGAAGGTCGTGGCCGACGTGACCGGCCTGAAGGTGGAGGGCTACATCCTCACCGGTTTCAAGGGTTTCGAGGGTTTGGTCGACAAAATAGGCGGCCTCACCGTCAACGCCCCTATCCCGGTGCTTGACGTCAAGGCGGGGAAGAGCAAGCTCGACGGCGAGACCGCGCTTGACTATGCCCGGGAGCGGAAAACCCTGCAAAACGGCGACTTCGGCCGCTCTGCGCACCAGGGCGTCCTGCTGGTGGGATTCGCCGCCTTGGCCAAAATGAACGGCCCGGCCGGGCTGGTCGACCTGCTCTCCGCCGCGAATCCGCTGGTCGAGACCAACCTGAGCGCGGAGCAGGCGCTGACGCTGGGCGCCTGGGTCTACAAGACCGATCCGGCCAAGGTTGGGCGCGAAGTCCCCGAGCCCGGATTCGGCTACAGCGCCGACGGCCAGTACATGCTGCCCATGGATGCCAAGACCCGCAAGATCTTCGGTTCCTTCACCGACGGCAATTTGTAAGCGCGCCGTCGAACAGCCTTTTGCAACCCGCCCGGGCAAACGAAAGGCCGGGGCGGGAGTGCTCCCTGCCCCGGCCGTTCGCGTCGGCCAGCCCTGGGCTAGCGGCGACGGGTGTCGTTGTCGGTGCCGTCGCTCTCGATGTGTTCCTTACGGACCTCTTCGTCGACCCTGACCTCGTCGGTGACGGTGTCCTTTTCGAGCCGGACCCGTTCCACCGGGACGGTCTCCTTCTCCACAACCGGCCGTTCCTCGTGAAGCGTGACCTCGTGTTCCTCTTCGCTCAGATCTGGGCCCGCCATGGCGTCACCGCGGTTGGCGTCGGTGATCGGTTCGCGTTCGATGCGCACTTCCTCGCGCTGGACCGGAACGGTCGTGGTGACATTTTCGGTGGTGACGTACTTGCGCAGCCTGGCCCGGCCGGTCGCCTGCCGCTCGGTGCCGACATGCAGGCGCTCCTCGGAGCGGGTCATGGCGTCATCGGTAGTGGGCCCGGAGGTGTCCCGGCCCACCGTGCCCGGTGCGTCGCCGGTACGCGTGCCGCGGGTGTCATCGGTGTCGTACCGTCCGGTGGTGCCGGTGCCGGTGCCGGTCGTGGCGTCGGTGTAAGTCCGGCCGCCGCCCAGCTGGTAGTGCTCGTAGAGCCGGTCCTCCTCTGCGGGCTCAAGGTAGCCGTCCACGTCAACCCGCGGGGCGTCCTTGATCTGGTCCTTGGTGTAGGGAACCACGATGTCGTTACCTTCGATGCGTGCGGCTTCGAGCGGGACGAATGATTCCGAGGAGCCGAACAGGCCGGTCTTGGCCGTGACCCAGGTGGGCCGACCGCTGTCGTCATCGGCATAGATCTGCCCGATGGAGCCTATTTTGTCCCCGTCGTTCGTGACAACGTTTCCTCCGCGGTTGAGCAGACCGTCGATTTGTTCTTGGGCGAGCATGGTGTCTCCTTAGGATTCGTCCGATGTCTCTGGAGCGTCCGGGTCTTAGGCGGGTCCCGGTCTTTGGAGGGTCCGGTGCCCGTGTTGGGCATGATCCCCGCAGCCCTTAACGATTTAACCTAAGCATGCTTATTAATCCTTGGCAAGGCCCCCGGGAAGCGCGGCCACACGAGGGGCCGGAGCCCAAGCCCACAGCTCGTCGCCATGCTCATCGGCCCGCGGCGAGGGGAAATGCCAAAGCCGGAGGCGCGCCCGACGCCGAGCCCCTAAGGGGTGACCACACCGGTTTCGTAGGCGATCAGCACGGCCTGCACCCGGTCGCGGGCGTTCAGCTTGGCGAGGATGTGCCCCACGTGGGTCTTCACCGTGGCCTCCGACAGGAACAGCCCGGCGGCGATCTCCGGGTTGGACAGCCCCCGGGCGATCAGCGTGAACACCTCGCGTTCCCGGGCGGTGAGTGACGCGACGGCCTGGTGGTTGCGGCTGAGGGACGGACCGGGAGTGCGCAGCAGCGGTGCCACATGGTCCAGCAGCCGCCGGGTGGTCGACGGGGCTATGACGGCGTCCCCCCGGTAGACGGTGCGGATGGCTTCCAGCAGCTCCTCCGGCGGCGCGTCCTTGAGCAAAAATCCGCTGGCCCCGGCCTGGATGGCGGCCAACGCGTATTCGTCCAGGTCGAACGTGGTCAGCACCACCACCTTCAGCTCCGCCCGGTCCGAACCGTTCGGCTGCGCTGCGGCGGTCTCGAGCAGCCTGGTGGTCGCCTCAATCCCGTCCATGCCCGGCATCCGCACATCCATGAGTACGACGTCGGCGCGCACCTTCGCGAGCGCGCTCACCGCCTCGCGCCCATCGCCTGCCTCGGCCACCACGTCAAGGTCGGGTTGGGAGTTAATCAGCATTTTAAAGCCGCCGCGGACCAGCTTCTGGTCGTCCACCAGTGCAACGCGGATAGGGGAGTCGGTCATCGGGATCTTTCTGGGTCGGCGGTCCGGCCGGCCTGCAACGGTTTCCGCGGGAGCGCGGTCGCTCGGCGGGCGTGCGGGGGCTCAGGCTTCGGTGTAGGGGATGAAGGCGCGGACGCGGTATCCGCCGCCGGTGCGCGGGCCGGCCTCCACGGTTCCATCGTAGAGCGCCAGCCGTTCGGCCATTCCCGTCAGGCCCTGCCGGCTGCCGGCGGTGGCGGGGTCGGCGGCGGCTCCTCGGCCGTCGTCGTCAATCTGCAATCCCAGCCCGCGGGCGGTCCAGTGCAGGCGGACCTGCGCGGAGGCCTCCGGGCCGGCATGCTTGAGGACGTTGGTCAGGCCTTCCTGCACCACCCGGTAGGCAGTCAGCTCGGCGCCGCCCGGCATCGGGCGCCGCGGCCCGCCGGCCTGTTCCAGTTGCACCGTGAGCCCGGAGCGCCGGACGGTTTCCACGAGGGTTTCCACATCGGCCAACGTCGGCAGCGGCCGGGTCGACGCGACCTCATCCCCGCGCAGCACTCCCAGCAGCCGGCGCATGTCCCCAAGCGAGGTCCGGCCGGTGTCCGCAATGGTCGCCAGGGTTTCCGTGGCCACCGCCGGGTTCTGTGCGCTGGCGTACCGGGCGCCGTCGGCCTGCGTGATGATCACCGAGAGCGAGTGCGCCACAATATCGTGCATCTCGCGGGCGATGTGGCTGCGCTCGTCGGCGGCGGCCAAGTCCCGCTCCTGCTGCCGCTCCACCTCCAGCCGGCGGGCCCGGTCCTCAAGTGCCTGCACAGTAAGCCGGCGGTTCCGCACCAGGTCGCCGAAGGTCCAGCAGACCAGCACCACGGCATCGATCGCCACGAGTGCGATCAGGTAGAACGGGGCGGTGCCGGCGGTGAGCGGATCCGTGATCATGTACCGCACCACATACAGGGCACCGCCGAGCAGCGCCAGCACCAGTCCGCCCAGGCTCGCCCCGCGCGGTCCGTAGGCTGCCAGCGAGTACACCGTGGCCAGGACAAAAATGTGGGCCGGAACAGGCTCGGCCAGGAACGCGACGTTCAGCAGTGCGGCAACGGCCATGGCCACGCCCGATTGCCACGGACGGGTCCGCCGCCAGGCGAGGGGGATGATCAGCAGGGCGGAGAGGATGAACGGCGCCATGCTGCCCATGGCCACATAGGACAGCGGCAGGACGGCGAACGCCGCCAGCATCAGGATCAGGTCGACCTTGCCGGTGTTGGCGTGGAGCCAGCGGTAGATGGTGTGGTGCATGCCCATGACGGAAAACTCTATGCTGCGGGCGAGGCCGTCCGCGTCATGCCCAGGTCTGAGGTTGCCGCGCGCTTTGTTCACATTTTGGGACGGTTTGCCCAGAATGTGGAACGGTTTCCTAAACTTGAAGCCATGAGCGCAGCAGCAAAGGCATTTTCCCTGGCAGTCATTCCCGGCGACGGCATCGGGCCGGAAGTCGTGGCGGAGGCGGTGAAGGTCCTCAAGGCGGCCACTGCCGACGGCGGTGCCACCTTCGACCTGACCGAGTACCCGCTGGGCGCCGAGCACTGGCTGGCCACCGGCGAGACCCTGCCCGAGGAAACACTGCAGCGGCTCCGCATGCATGACGCGATCCTGTTCGGCGCCGTCGGAGCTGCCCCCGGCGACACCCGGATCCCGTCCGGCGTCATCGAACGGGAGATGCTGCTCAAGCTGCGCTTCTCCCTCGACCACTACGTGAACCTGCGTCCGGCCAAGCTGCTGCCCGGCGTCCCCAGCCCGCTGGCAAACCCGGGCGACGTGGACTTCGTCGTCGTCCGCGAAGGAACCGAAGGGCCCTACGTGGGCAACGGCGGCGCCCTGCGCGTGGGCACTCCGCACGAAATCGCCACCGAGGTCTCGGTCAACACCGCCCACGGCGTGGAGCGCGTGGTCCGGGATGCCTTCCGCCGTGCGTCGGCACGCCGCAAGAAACTCACCCTGGTGCACAAGCACAACGTGCTGGTCCATGCCGGGCACCTGTGGCGGCGCACCGTGGAGACGGTCGGCGCCGAGTTCCCGGACGTCGCCGTCGACTACCTGCACATCGACGCGGCCACCATCTTCATGGTCACGGACCCGGCCCGCTTTGACGTGATCGTCACCGACAACCTGTTCGGCGACATCATCACCGACCTGGCCGCCGCGATCACCGGCGGCATCGGCCTGGCGGCGTCGGGCAATATCAACATGGACCGCACCGCGCCGTCCATGTTCGAGCCGGTCCACGGCTCGGCCCCGGACATTGCCGGCCAGCAGAAGGCCGACCCCACCGCGGCCATCCTGTCCGTGGCCCTGCTGCTGGAGCACCTGGGCCTGGCGGGCGAGGCGGCCCGCGTGCAGCGGGCCGTGGAGCACGACGTCGCTGCCCGGGGGAGTGCCCCCCGCACGACTGCCCAAATCGGCGATGCCATCACCGCCGCTTTGGCAGTAGGGTAGTTAACGGTTACTAACCAAAATCATTATTTGACGCACAAGGGCGTGCCCTCACCGCGGAGGAACCATGACTGAAACCCTCGAATTCACCCAGCAGCTCTCGGACCGTCCGAAGAGTGCCGAGGAGCGCGCCGCCATTTTGGCGAACCCGGGCTTCGGCAAGCACTTCACGGACCACACGGCCGTCGTCGACTACAAGGTCGACGCCGACGGCAAGGGCAGCTGGTCGAATGCGCGGATTGAGCCGTACGGGCCCATCATGATGGATCCGGCCGCCGCGGTGCTGCACTACGGCCAGGAGATTTTCGAGGGCCTGAAGGCCTACAAGCACGACGACGGATCCGTCTGGACCTTCCGGGCCGAGGCCAACGCCGCCCGCTTGAACACGTCGGCGCGCCGGCTGGCCCTTCCGGAGCTGCCGGAGGAAACCTTCATCGAGTCCCTGCGCCAACTGGTCACCACCGACAAGGCGTGGGTTCCCTCCGGCGACGGCGAAGCGCTGTACCTGCGCCCGTTCATGATCGCCACCGAGGCGTTCTTGGGCGTGCGCCCCGCCCACGAGGTCTCCTACCGCGTGATCGCCTCGCCGGCCGGCAACTACTTCGGCGGCGAGCTCAAGCCGGTGTCCATCTGGCTCTCCGACCGCTACTCCCGCGCCGGCGAAGGCGGTACCGGCGAGGCCAAGTGCGGCGGCAACTACGCCGCGTCGCTGGCCGCGCAGCTGGAAGCCGAAGCCAACGGCTGCCAGCAGGTGCTGTTCCTGGACAAGTTCAACGACAACGCAATCGAAGAGCTCGGCGGGATGAACGTGTTCTTCGTCTTCAAGGACGGCAGCCTGGTCACTCCGGAGCTGAACGGCCACATCCTGCACGGCGTCACCCGTTCCTCGGTGATCGAGCTGGCCAAGGACCGCGGCCTGGACGTGCAGGAACGCAAGATCACCATCGATGAATGGCGCGACGGCGTGGCAGCGGGGGACATCACCGAGGCCTTCGCCTGCGGCACGGCCGCCGTGATCACACCCATTGGCGAGCTGAAGGCCGACGGCTGGAGCATCGCCTCCCCGAGCGCCGGGTCCGGCGACGTGTCCATGTCCATCCGCCAGGAGCTGCTTGGCATCCAGACCGGCGCCGTGGAGGACTCGCGGGGCTGGCTCACCCGCCTGGCCTGACCGCCCGCCTGGCCTGACCGCCCGCCTGGCCTGACCGCCGCTTCCGTTGCGGCAACGGGCGGGCCACACTGGGTCCATGACGGTGGCGGCGTACGTCCTGGCGGCGCTCTTCGGTGTGGTGTTGATTGCCGTTGGCGCGGCGGAGGCCTTCTTCTACCGCGACCAGCGCTTCCACCGATTGTTCCTCATCCGGCCCGAGGACGTGGGCGCGGTCCGGCTATGGACCATCAACGTGGGCTTTTACAACATGGTGTGGGGGCTGGGCGCCCTCGCCGGCGTCATGATCGCCGCCGGCGGCAGCCCGGTTATCGGCGAGACCATGATCGCGTTCACCTGCATCGCCCACGTGATCCTCGGTGCCGTCCTCTGGTTCTCGGAACCCCGCCTGTGGCAGAGTGCGCTGGGCCAGTCGGTCCTGCCGCTGGTGGTCCTGCTGCTGTTGTTCCTCTGAGCCAGGATGACGACGGTAGGCCACACCCTCCGGCGGGGCGCACCTTCCGGGGCGCCCCGCCGTCACCGCGGTTACCGCTTCCGGGCGGCTGCCTTGCGTTCGGCGGCCTTTCGGGCCTTCTTGGAGACCGGCTTCAGCGCCTTGCGCTCGGCCTCTTCGGCGGCAATCCGGTTCTTCCGGGCATCCACCAGATCGTTCCACAGCGCGGTGGCGAAGCTGCCGCCGTCGCGCGCGTAGACCTCGTACGGGAAGGAGGCGAAGATCGAGGACGGCGACGCCGTCCCCGGGAGTTTCTTGCCGCTCTTCAGCGCGTACGCGTCGCCGAGCGCCCAGGTCTCCGACAGGAAGCGGGCCAGGTTCTCGCGAATGAACACGTTGGCGTCCGGGGCGTCCGCCGCCTGTTCCAGCAGGGCCTGCAGCCGGGAGGACGCCAGCGCCGCTGCGGCGGCGGCGGCATCCGCACCGCCCTCGGCGGCAGCCTCAAGCTCCGCGGTGAACTCCTGGACGGCGGATTCCCAGTCGGTGGTCTCGCGGTTTTTCTGCCAGGTGGGGAACCACACGATATCCCCGTTGGCGTGGTTGTGGATGTGCTGCATCCCGCTGTTGCGCTCGGCCACCGCATGGTCGTGCTCGGCCACGTCGTATTCGGCCAGCAAGTCGGCCAGGGACGTAGTGTTCTTGGTATCCGCCATGGAGTTTTTCCTTTTCGTGCAGCTGCAATGGTTCCATCAAGGGCAACCCCACTGCCGCTCGGACTTATTCCATCTCCACGGTGGCCGTGCGTCCGGCATGCGCCGCCAGCCACGCCCGAGCCTCAGCCTCGTCGTCGAAATAGCGGGCCGGGAAGTCATCGTGGGCGAAGATGCGCACAAAGAAGCTGGCGAGCACCCGGTCCACCGCCCCGTTGCCGAGCACTGCCAAGGCGACGGCCGACGTAAAGGTATCGGCGATCATCCGCGCCTCCGGAGTCACCCAGCGCACGCCGGCCATCTTCAACAGCACCGCCACCTGCCGGTCTCCGGCCACTTCGAAGAGGTGATCGACAACGTGCTGCGCGAGCTCGGCACCGACGCTGAGGCCGCCTCGGACAGTCAGCACCAGGAGGCCATCCCCGCCCAGCTGCACGTCGTATGTTGAATCAACTTTCTCCAGCACTGATCCCCCCATCCGGCTGGGAAGATGTGTGCATCGCCCAACCCTCGTCCGGCCGCCGTTGGCCGGACTGCAGGTGCCTAGCCTAGCCAACATCGTCAAGCCACCGGTACAGGCCGCCAAATGTGAACGGATGCCTTCCTTCCGGCGGAAAGGTCGACGGCGGTGCCAGCCGCCCCGCGCCGCCGACCTGCGGCGCGGGGCGGGGAGTGCGAGGATGAATCCTGTGACCGCTGAACAGAATCCCTCCCTTGTCCGCAGCAGTGAGCTGACCCGGTACCGGCTGGCCCCCAACCCGGGTCCGATGAGTCTGGACGGAACCCAGTCCTTCGTGATCGCCGCCCCGGGGAACAGTGGAGCGGTCGTTGTCGATCCCGGGCCGCTGGACGAGACGCATCTGGCCGAGCTGGCGGCGGCGGGAGAGGTGGAACTGGTCCTGATTACCCACCACCACATCGACCACACCGAAGCGAGCGAGCGCTTCCATGAAATGACCGGCGCCCCGGTGCGTGCCCTGGACGAAGCACTCTGTCATGGCGGCAAACCGCTGCGGGACGGCGAGGTGATTCGGGCGGGTGGCGTCGAGATCCGTGTGCTCGCCACTCCGGGCCACACCGCGGATTCGGTAAGCTTCCATCTTCCCGACGACGGACCACACGGCTCGGTGCTCACCGGCGACACCATCCTGGGCCGCGGCACCACCATCATCGCCTACCCGGACGGCAGGCTCGGCCCGTACCTGGATTCGCTGGCCCGACTGGAACTCCTCGGTCCGGCGAAGGTATTGCCGGCGCACGGCGGCACGCTCCCGGATCTTTCCGCCATCTGCCGCGAGTACGCCAGCCACCGCCACCTGCGCCTGGACCAGATCCGCGCCGCCCTGGAGCACCTCGGCGCCGACGCGACCATCGATGCGGTCACGGACCATGTCTACGCCGACATCGACCGCGCCGTCCGCCTCGCCGCCGAATCCTCCGTCGCCGCTCAGCTCGACTACCTGCGCGGCTGAGTTGTGCAGGTGTGGACTTGTCCCGTTTGAAATCCACGGGCCGGAAACCAGTAGGCTAAACCCATGCGCATAGCCCGGTTTGTCCTTGAATCCGACCCCCAGTACGGCATCGTCGAAGGCGAGGAGGGGAGCGAACAGGTCACCGTCATCGCCGGTGACCCGTTCTTTAACGGCATCCAGCCCACGGGTGCCCAACACAAGCTCGAGGACGTGCGGTTGCTCGCCCCGATCATTCCGCGCAGCAAGGTGATCGGCATCGGCCGCAACTATGCAGACCACATCCAGGAAATGGGCAACGAGACGCCGGCCGCCCCGCTGATGTTCCTCAAGCCCAACACCTCGGTCATCGGCCCGAACGAACCGCTCGTCCTGCCCGAATTCTCCGACGAAGTCTCCTACGAAGCCGAGCTCTGCGTGATCATCGGCCGGATCTGCAAGGACGTCCCGGTAGAGCGCGTGGACGAGGTCATCTTCGGCTACACCTGCGGCAACGACCTGACCGCCCGGGATGCGCAGCGCACGGACAACCAGTGGGCCCGCGCCAAGGGATTCGACGGCTCCGCCCCGCTCGGCCCGTGGATCGAGACCGAACTGGACACGGAAGGCCTCGCCATCCGCGGCCGGCTCGACGGCGAACTGAAGCAGGACGGCAATACCTCGCAGATGATCTGGGGCGTCAAGGAACTGGTGTCCTACGCCTCCCAGGCCTTCACCCTGCTCCCGGGCGACGTCATCATGACCGGCACCCCCGCCGGCGTCGGCACCATCGAATCCGGCCAGCGCTACGAGGTCGAGATCGAGGGCATCGGCACGCTCTCCAACACGGCCCGCCGCTGATCCCATGCCGGCACGCCGCCGCTCCTTCGGTGTCTTTGCGCTCGGATCGCTGGCCACGTTTTCCGTAGCAGCCCGGGCCACCCACTATTGGGGCGGCCCGGATTGGCTGGCGGGGACGTTTCTGGCGGTAGGCATCCTGTTGGCGCTCTATTACCTCTACCGATACACCGCCGGATGGCGCCGGAAGAAGCCACGCAAGAAGTAGCCGGGCTTCCGGCCCGGCAAGGGGCAGTGGCTTGGCAGACTAAACTGGAGCACATCATGACTACTGCTGCTGCCATCCCCACTGTCGACGACGAAACTCCTGTCCGTGTGCGCTTCTGCCCGTCTCCCACGGGCACGCCGCACGTAGGACTGATCCGGACTGCCCTGTTCAACTGGGCCTACGCCCGGCACACCGGCGGCACCATGGTGTTCCGGATCGAGGACACGGATGCCGCCCGCGACAGCGAGGAAAGCTACCAGCAGTTGCTGGAGGCGCTGAAGTGGCTGGGCATCACGTGGGACGAGGGCGTGGAGGTCGGCGGACCGCATGAACCGTACCGCCAGTCCCAGCGCGGCGACATCTACCAGGACGTCATCACGAAGCTCAAGGAAGCCGGCCACCTCTACGAGTCCTATTCCACCCCGGAAGAAGTCGAGGCCCGGCACAAGGCCGCCGGCCGCGACGTGAAGCTGGGCTACGACAACTTCGACCGGGAGCTGACGCGGGACCAGATCGCCGCGTTCAAGGCCGAGGGACGCGAACCGGTGCTGCGGGTCCGGATGCCGGACGAGGACATCACCTTCACCGACCTGGTGCGCGGGGAGATCACCTTCAAGGCCGGCAGCGTGCCGGACTTCGCCGTCGTCCGTGCCAATGGCAAACCGCTCTACACGCTGGTCAACCCGGTGGACGACGCGCTGATGGGCATCACCCACGTTCTCCGCGGGGAGGACCTGCTGTCCTCGACTCCCCGCCAGATCGCGCTCTACCGGGCGCTGGTGGACGTCGGGGTGGCCCGATGTATGCCGCTGTTCGGCCATCTCCCGTACGTGATGGGCCAGGGAAACAAGAAGCTTTCGAAGCGGGACCCCGAGTCCAACCTGTTCCTGCACCGGGAACGCGGTTTTATCCGCGAGGGCCTGCTCAACTATCTCTCCCTGTTGGGCTGGTCGCTGTCCGCCGACGAGGACATTTTCACCATCGACCAAATGGTGGAGGCCTTCGACATCCACGACGTCCTGGCCAACCCGGCGCGCTTCGACCTGAAGAAGGCCGAGGCGATCAACGGGACCCATGTGCGCCTGCTTGAACCCGGCGACTTCAAGCTCCGGTTGATCCCCTACCTGCAGCACGCCGGCCTGGTCGGGGAGTCGTTGACGGAACGCGAGCAGATGATCCTCGCCGACGCCGCGCCGCTGATCCAGGAGCGCATCACCTTGCTGGGCGAGGCGCCCGAGATGGTGGCGTTCCTCTTCAAGAACGACAACGAGATCGATATCGCCGACGATGCGCGCAAGGGCCTGCCCGAGAACCTGACGGAAGCCTTGGACGCCGCGCTGGCCGCGCTGGAACCCCTCCAGGAGTGGACGGCAGAGAACATCCAGGCAGCCTTGCGGTCGGCCTTGGTCGAGGGCCTGGGGCTTAAGCCGCGGCTGGCCTTCGGGCCGGTGCGCACCGCCATCTCCGGCCGTCGGATTTCGCCGCCGCTTTTCGAATCCATGGTGATCCTGGGCAAGGACTCCTCCTTGGCCCGCATCAAGGCCTTCCGCGGCTGACCGCGGGCCCGAACGACGCTCGGTCCAGCGGCCGCGCGTTGCTCGTTTTGCACTTTCGAGCAGGCATCCGGTAAAGTAATTACTCGTGCTGAGGCGCTAGGGAATGGGCGAGAGCCCGTTTCCAACGGCTCCGAAAGTGCCATTGGGATATGGTGTAATTGGCAACACAACGGTTTCTGGTACCGTCATTCTAGGTTCGAGTCCTGGTATCCCAGCGCTACAGTCTCCGCCACGGCGGAGACTGGATTGTGCGGAGCGCAAACTCCAAACAAACCTACGGCCCCATCGTATAGCGGCCTAGTACGCCGCCCTCTCACGGCGGTAACGCGGGTTCGAATCCCGCTGGGGTCACGGTCCGCCAAGGACAAGGCAGTGCAGGCCTTCAACTGTGCAAGCTATGCGGCCCCATCGTATAGCGGCCTAGTACGCCGCCCTCTCACGGCGGTAACGCGGGTTCGAATCCCGCTGGGGTCACCAACAGCCGGTCCCGGACATCCCGTCCAGGACCGGCTTTTTGTATGCCCGGAGAATCGTCATGCCTACGGCCCGCCTTGGCGAGGTTGACGGCTCCTGCTGGCATGATAGGAAACGTGACGAGCAGGTTGCCCGAGGGCGAAGACAGGGGAGTGGCGGCCGCCGTCATGCTCCTGGAACAAAGCCGCGGCTCGCTTGAAGCGAGCCAATTGCCGCTGGACGTTCCCGGTGCCGCCGCAGCCCGCGGAACAATCGCGGCGGCCATTGCCCAGCTGGACGACTACATCCTGCCCCGCTACCGCACCCTGGAAGCGCCGCTGGTGGCAGTGGTGGGAGGATCCACCGGCGCCGGGAAATCAACGCTCGTAAACGCGGTGGCGGGCTTTCCGGCCACCCGTGCCGGAGCGATTCGGCCCACCACGCGCCAACCCGTCCTGCTGCACCATCCGAGCGACGCGGCATGGTTCACGGAACGGCGGATCCTGCCCGGCCTCAGCAGAATCACCGGAACACTGGCGACGGACGCTGCCGACAGGCAAGCCTACAATCCGGTTCCCGCGGGCGAGCCCGCGGGAACCTCGCTGGTGCTGCTCGCCGACGGCAGCATCCCTGCGGGCATAGCGTTGCTCGATGCACCCGATATCGATTCGATCGCCGACGAGAACCGGCGACTGGCCGGACAACTGCTGGCCGCAGCCGACTTGTGGATCTTCGTCACCACCGCCAACCGGTACGCCGACGCCGTGCCGTGGGCGCTGCTCCTGGACGCCGCGCGGCGGGACATCGAAGTGGCGGTCGTCCTGGACCGGGTACCGGAAGAAGTTGAGCGTGAGGTCCGCGCCGACCTGGCCGGCCTGCTGCAGCGGCAGGGCCTCGCAGCGGCCCGGCTGTTTGTCATCCTCGAGTCCAGGCTGGACGACCAGGGCATGCTGCCGGCCGGCGCCGTCGATCCCCTCCGGGCGTGGCTCCAGGAACTCGCCGCTGACGCGTCCGGCCGCGCCGACATTGCCCGCCGCACCCTCGGCGGGGCGGTGCGCTCATTGGCCACAACGGTCGGGGCGGTCGCCGATGCCGCGGATGACCAGCATGCCGCCGGCCGGAGACTGCGCAAGGTCGTGGAGGACGCCTACGAGGCGGCGACCACGCGGGCTCTCGCGGCTACGGAGGACGGCACCCTCCTCAGGGGCGAGGTGTTGGCGCGGTGGCAGGACTTTGTCGGCACCGGCGAATTCTTCCGGGGCATCGAGAGCGGGATAGGCCTGCTGCGGGACCGGATCGGCGCTTTCTTTTCCGGCAAGCCCGCTCCCTCCGTCGAAGTCGAGGAAGCCATCGAGTCCGGCCTGCAGGCCGTCGTCGTCGAGGCAGCGGCCGCCGGCGCCGAGGAGGCCGACACGCGCTGGCGGGCGGACCCGGCCGGACAGGGCCTGCTCGGACGGGAGGACCTGTCGACCCCCAGCGTGGGCTTTGCGGATGAGGTAGCGCGTGAAATCCGGGCGTGGCAGGCAGACCTACTGGAATTGATCCGCAGCGAGGGCGAAAGCAAGCGCTTTACCGCACGGATGCTCTCCTTCGGCGTAAACGGCCTCGGGGTGGCCCTGATGGTGGTAATTTTCGCGGCTACCGGCGGGCTGACCGGTTTGGAAATCGGCGTGGCGGGCGGAACGGCCGTCGTGGGCCAGAAGCTGCTGGAAGCGGTCTTCGGCGAGGACGCCGTGCGCCGGCTCGCGCGCAAGGCCCGCGCGGAGCTGCAGGAGCGCACGCGCAGGCTCATGCACGCCGAAGCGGAGCGCTTCCTGTCCCGAATCCCGGACGTGCCGCAGGCAAAACCCCTGCGCGGACTGGCACAGCAGCTGCAGGCCTTGGGAGCCCAGACGGACACGGGAGCGTCGGATTGAGCCGCCACCGGGGGCAGCCCGAAACGTCCCTGTTGCAGACACGGCTGGATGCCTTAAACACAGCCGCCGGGCTCGCCGCGGGCGTGCTGCCGGAAGCGGAACTCGCGCCCATCAACGAAGTCCTGGAACGGGCCAGCACCCGCCGCTCCCTGTCTGCCGAGCACACCGTGGTCGGGTTTTTTGGTGCGACGGGCAGCGGAAAATCCTCCCTCTTCAACGCCGTATCCGGGACGCACCACGCCACCGTGGCGGCACGTCGTCCCACCACGTCGGAAGCGTTGGCGGGAATTTGGGGAACCGCCGGCAGCGAACCGCTGCTGGACTGGCTACAGGTGGCCAACCGGCACGTTTTGGACGACGGGTCGTTCGCCGGGCACGGCGGCCTGATCCTGCTGGACCTGCCGGACTTTGATTCCACCGCCGTCGAGCATCGCGCCATTGTGCAAAGGTTCGTCGGCCAGGTCGACGTACTGGTCTGGGTGCTGGACCCGCAGAAGTACGCCGATGCAGCCGTGCACCATGGGTTCCTGCGGCCGTTGGCCTCCCACGATGCGGTGACGTTGGTGGTGCTGAACCAGGTGGATCGGCTGGCCGAGGGACAGCTGCAACCGGTTTTGGGTTCGCTGAGGGAGATTTTGCTGCGTGACGGTCTCGGCCGGGTGGATGTTTATCCCGTCTCCGCCACGACGGGAACCGGCCTTGAGGAGCTGACGGCAGCAATCACGGCCTTCGCCGACAATCGGCAGGCAGCAGCGGAGCGGCTGCTCGCCGACGTCAGAAAGGCAGCCCAAGCCCTGGATGTTGAACCCGAGGCGGAGCCGGCAGGCGTCAGCAAGGCAGCCAGGAGCATCCTGGCCGAGCAGCTGGCCCAGGCGTCAGGAGTGGATGCGATCAGCGACGCCGTGGGGGCCTCGTACCGGCGGCGGGCGCATGCCCGGACCGGGTGGCCGGTGGTCCGCTGGCTCGGAAAACTGCGCCGTGATCCGCTCAAGCGGCTCAACCTGGACCGCAAGGACGTCAATCCGCTGCTCAACCGCTCGTCGATGCCGGCGCCGGGCCCCGCCCAGCAGGCCCAGGCCGACAAGGCCATCCGGCAGTTCGCCGACCGCGCCGGTGAAGGCGCCGGCGCCCCATGGCGCGCGGCCATCCGGAGGGCAGCACGGTCCTCGGAGGAGACACTCCCGGACGACTTGGACCAGGCCCTGGTGGGTACGGACCTGCGCTCCGACCGTGCGTCGTGGTGGTGGCCGGTCTTTGGGCTGCTCCAGTGGCTCGCCCTCGCGGCCGCCTTGGCCGGAGCGCTCTGGCTCCTGGGCATCGCGGCCCTGGGGTACCTCCAGTTCGTGGTGCCCGAGACACCAACGGTCGAAGGATTCCCGGTGCCGACCTTGTTGCTGACCGCCGGGATCCTCGCCGGGGTGGTGCTGGCGCTGGCATCAGGCCTGATCGCACGTTCCGTTGCCCGCGCCCGCGCCTCGAAGGCACGACGGCGGCTCCGGGACGCTGTTGCGCGGGTGGCGGAAGAGCGGCTGGTACGTCCTGTCGAAGAGGCGGTGGCCCGGCACCGGGAATTCAGGCAGGCAGTGCTGAAGGCGTCCGGGGAATGACGTCCGCAGGAAGCCGCAGGGCCATCCGCCCCGACAACACACTCGATGACAAGGAGAACGCAAAGATTGGCCGCTGAACTGACTGTCAACGATCTGGACGAAGGGTCGCTTCTGGACAGGATTTTCCCCCGGCTCGGCCCCGCAGACGTCCCGGTCGGCCCAGGCGATGATGCTGCCGTTATCGACGCACCCGATGCCCGGACCGTCATCTCGATCGACACGTTGGTTCAGGATCAGGACTTCCGGCTGGAGTGGCCCTCCGGCTACCGGACGACGGGCTACGACGTCGGGTGGAAATCCGTGGCTCAGAACCTCTCGGACATCAACGCCATGGGGGCCGTGCCAACGTCCATGGTCATCAGCCTGACCCTGCCCGGTGCGACGCCGGTGGCGTGGGTCGAGAGCCTGGCCGACGGCGTGGCCGATGCCATACGCAAACTGGGTGCGGACCGGTGCTCCGTCGTCGGCGGTGATCTTGGGCGCGGCGAGGCGCTGGTGGTCACGGCTGCCGTCACCGGGGATCTCGAAGGCCGCCGCCCCGTACTGCGCGGCGGTGCGCGTCCCGGCGATGTCGTCGCCGTGGCGGGGACGCTCGGGCGGGCGGCGGCTGGATTAAGCCTGCTCGAAAGCACGCATTTCAGCGACAAGGCCCAGGCTTCCCTGCAGGCGCTGGCTGCGACCCAGTCCCGGCCCATGCCTCCGCTGAGCGCCGGCCCGGCTGCGGCAGAATCCGGCGCCACCGCCATGATGGACATCTCGGATGGCCTGCTCCGCGATGCCTCCCGGTTGGCACGCGCCAGCCGTGTCGCGGTGGACCTGGACTCAGGACAGTTGCAGCACTTTTGCGCACCGCTGGACGAGGCGGCGGCGCTGTTGGGTGTGGACCCCATGGACTGGGTCCTCGGTGGTGGCGAAGACCATGGCCTGCTCTGTACCTTCCCTGCCGCACAAGCCCTGCCGGAGGGATTCGCCGCCATCGGAGTGGTCAGCGGCAGCGGGTCGGCTCATGTGACCCTCGACGGCAGCCCCGCACAGGTCCGGGGATGGGACCACTTCAAGGGCTGAACCGCTAGTCGTTGGTCTTCTTTAGGGCTTCGGTCAGTTGCGCGGCCGCGTTGCAGACCACCTCGGCATGGAGCCGGCCGGGTTGCCGCGTGAGCCGTTCGATCGGCCCGGAGATGGACACGGCGGCAATGACCCGCCCGGACGGACCGCGGACCGGGGCGGAAACAGACGCCACGCCGGGTTCGCGTTCGCCCAGGCTCTGGCCCCAGCCGCGGCGGCGCACGCCGGCGAGGACCGTCGGGGTGAAACGCGCCCCATGGAGCCCTTCGAGCAGCCTCTCGTGGTCTTCCCACGCCAGCAGCACCTGGGCGGCGGAGCCGGCTTTCATCGAAAGCTGCGTCCCCACCGGAATGGTGTCCCGCAACCCGATCGGCCGCTCGGCCGAGGCGACGCATACCCGCGAATCGCCCTGCCGGCGGAAGACCTGGGCGCTTTCACCCGTGGCATCACGGAGGTTCATGAGCACCGGGCCGGCAGCGGCTATGAGCCGGTCTTCGCCCGCGGCCGCGGCCAACTCCACCAGCCTGCTGCCCAGGACGAACCTGCCTTGCATGTCCCGGCTGACCAGCCGGTGGTGGACCAGCGCCAGGGCGAGGCGGTGGACGGTGGGCCGGGCCAGCCCGGTGGCGGCAACCAATTGCGCCAGGGAAGTGGGCCCGGCCTCCAGGGTGTCCAGCACCATGGCCGCCTTGTCGATGACGCCGACACCGCTTGGATTGTCCATAAGCTGATACTCCCATCTCAATATGTGAGATGCAAGTCCATTGACTGGCGGGAGAGCGGCCGCACTGGAAGAGTTAAAGCACACACTTAGTGCGGGCCTCCCGGCGGGAGGATAAGCCTGCGTTGGTAATGATGGAGGAGATCTGGCCATGGCCGGTAACACTGCGGGCAAGACGCTCGCCGAAAAAGTCTGGGATGCACACGTCGTGCGCCGCGGCGAAGGTGAAGGCGCGGCGCGCCAGCCCGACCTCCTCTTTATCGACCTTCACCTGGTGCACGAGGTCACGTCGCCGCAGGCTTTCGAGGGCCTGCGCCTGGCGGGGCGCAAGCTGCGCAGGCCGGACCTGACCATCGCGACCGAGGACCACAACACCCCGACGCTGGATATCGACAAGCCCATCGCGGATCCCACCAGCCGCACCCAGATTGAAACGCTGCGCACCAACTGCCGGGAATTCGGGGTCCGCCTGCACTCGCTCGGCGACGCCGAGCAGGGGATCGTGCACGTGGTCGGTCCCCAGTTGGGACTCACCCAGCCGGGCATGACCGTGGTGTGCGGCGACTCGCATACCTCCACCCACGGCGCGTTCGGGGCGCTGGCTTTCGGCATCGGGACCTCCGAAGTAGAGCACGTCATGGCGACGCAGACGCTGTCGCTGAAGCCGTTCAAGACGATGGCCATCAACGTCGAGGGCACGCTGCGCCCCGGCGTCACCGCCAAGGACATCATCCTGGCGGTCATCGCCAAGATCGGAACCGGCGGTGGCCAGGGCTATGTGCTGGAGTACCGTGGCTCCGCCATCCGGGCACTGAGCATGGAAGCCCGGATGACCATCTGCAACATGTCCATCGAGGCGGGCGCCCGCGCCGGCATGGTGGCGCCGGACCAGACCACCTTCGACTACCTCAAGGGCCGTCCCCACGCCCCGGAGGGTGCCGACTGGGACGCCGCCGTCGAAAACTGGCAGACCCTGCGGACCGACGACGACGCCGAGTTCGACGCCGAGGTGTTCCTGGACGCCAACACGCTGGAGCCGTTCGTCACCTGGGGGACCAACCCCGGACAGGGCGTTTCCCTGTCGGAAGCCGTGCCGTCGCCCGACGACTTCGCCGACGAAAACGCCAAGGCCGCGGCGGAACGCGCGCTGGCGTACATGGGTCTCGAAGCCGGCACCCGCATGAAGGACATCCAGGTCGACACCGTCTTCCTGGGCTCCTGCACCAACAGCCGGATCGAGGACCTGCGCATCGCGGCGGACATCATCCGCGGCCGGCAGAAGGCACCGAACGTGCGCATGATGGTGGTCCCCGGATCCGCCCGCGTCCGGCTGGAAGCAGAGGCCGAAGGTCTTGACAAGGTGTTCAAGGAGTTCGGCGCCGAGTGGCGGTTCGCCGGCTGCTCCATGTGCCTGGGCATGAACCCGGACCAGTTGGCACCGGGGGAGCGCTGCGCGTCCACGTCCAACCGGAACTTCGAGGGCCGGCAGGGCAAGGGCGGACGGACGCACCTGGTATCGCCGGTCGTGGCGGCGGCCACCGCAGTCCGGGGCACGCTGAGTTCGCCGTCGGACCTGGGACCGGTCAACAACGACGCCGTATCGCGGCCTGCTGCTTAAGGAGCCTGAAGAATCATGGAGAAGTTCACCACTCATACCGGCATCGGCGTCCCGCTGCGGCAGTCCAACGTGGACACCGACCAGATCATCCCGGCGGTGTACCTCAAACGGATCACCCGCACAGGCTTCGAGGATGCCCTCTTCGCGGCGTGGCGCAAGCACGAGGACTTCATTCTCAACCAGGAGCCGTTCAACCGCGGGTCCGTCCTCGTGGCCGGCCCGGATTTCGGTACCGGTTCCTCGCGCGAACACGCTGTCTGGGCGCTGAAGGACTACGGGTTCCGTGTTGTGCTCTCCTCCCGGTTCGCCGACATCTTCCGGGGAAACTCCGGCAAGCAGGGCCTGCTGGCCGCCGAGGTCGCCCAGGATGACATCGAGCTGATCTGGAAGGAACTGGAGAACCACCCGGGCACCGAAATCACGGTGGACCTGGAGTCGAAGACCGCCATCTGCGGAACCATCACCGCCCCGTTCGAGATCGACGACTACACCCGGTGGCGGCTGCTCGAAGGTCTGGACGATATCGGGTTGACCCTGAAGCATGAGGCGGAAATCACCACCTACGAGGCCACCCGGCCATCCTGGAAGCCGAAGACCCTCCCGGCCAAAGTCTGAGGACACGCGCCCTGCCCCGAATCGGCGCCGTCGAGGGAACCGTTCCGGCTCCGTCGGCGGCGCCGATTTGCACCGGCGACTGCATCATGCAAGGCACCCGCCGGCAGGAGCGAAAGCGCCGGACTCGCACCCCGTTTATTTCAGAGTGGTCACGGATTGCCAATATGCTTAGCTGAGGCCTTGGCGCAGTTCGGCGCTAAACTAGCTTGAGGAAACAGGTATTCATGGCAAGTGTTTTGACCATTCGTGGTGGCGTTCCGTTGGCGGGGAAGGTGTCCGTCCGCGGTGCCAAGAACCTGGTTCCCAAAGCGATGGTCGCGTCCTTGCTCGGCGGTAACGCCTCGGTCCTGCGGAATGTGCCCGAAATCAGGGACGTGGAGATCGTCACCAGCCTGCTCCGCCTGCACGGCGTCGAGGTGTCCAAGGACGCGGTGACCGGTGACCTTACGCTTGACCCCACCAACGTCAAGACAGCCCACATGAAGGACATCGACGCCCACGCCGGCGATTCCCGCATTCCGATCCTCTTCTGCGGGCCCCTGATCCACGCGATCGGCGAAGCCTTCATCCCCGACCTGGGCGGCTGCCGGATCGGCGACCGGCCCATCGACTACCATCTCGACGTGCTGCGCCAGTTCGGCGCGATCGTGGACAAGCGGCCCGGCGGCATTGCCATCTCCGCACCCAGGGGATTAAAGGGCGCCAAGCTTACGCTGCCGTATCCCAGCGTGGGCGCCACCGAACAGGTTCTCCTGACCGCAACCCGCGCCGAAGGCATCACGGAACTGAGCGGCGCCGCCATCGAGCCGGAGATCATGGACCTGATCGCCGTGCTGCAGAAGATGGGCGCCATCATTTCGGTCCAGACCGACCGTGTCATCCGTATCGAGGGCGTCACCGAACTGGCCGGCTTCAACCATCGCGCGCTGCCCGACCGCAACGAAGCCGCGTCATGGGCTTCCGCGGCCCTGGTGACGCAGGGAGACATCTACGTCGAAGGGGCCCATCAGGGCGATCTCACCGCCTTCCTGAACACCTACCGCAAGATCGGCGGGGCGTTCGACATCGACGACGACGGCATCCGCTTCTACCACCCGGGCGGGAGCTTGTCCCCGCTGGTGCTCGAGACCGACGTCCACCCCGGCTTCATGACGGACTGGCAGCAGCCCCTGGTCGTTGCCCTGACGCAAGCCGAAGGCGTCTCGATCGTGCACGAGACCGTCTACGAAAACCGGTTCGGATTTACCGAGGCCTTGATTCGAATGGGCGCGAACATCCAGGTGCACCGCGAATGCCTCGGCAGCATTCCGTGCCGCTTCGGGCAGCGGAACTTCCTCCATTCCGCCGTGATCTCGGGACCCACCCAGCTTTCCGGTGCCGAAATTGACATCCCCGACCTCCGCGGCGGATTCAGCCACCTGATCGCCGCCTTGGCGGCGGCAGGAACCTCCCGCGTCACCGGCATCGAACTCATCAACCGTGGATACGAACGCTTCCAGTCAAAGCTGGAGGGCCTCGGCGCGGATTTCGACGTCGAGTAGGCGGCCATGGGAGCAGACTCCAAAGAGCGGGTGGTCATCGGTGTCCTCGCCGGCGTTGTCCGGCCGTTCCTGAACCTGGCGCTCCGGCGCAACTGGACGGGGATGGAGAATTTTCCCAAGGACCGGGGATTCATCGTCTGTCCGAACCACAACACGGAGATCGATCCGCTGGTGGTCGGCCATTACGTCTACAACCAGGGCGCCCTTCCGCATTTCCTGGCGAAGGCCTCGCTGTTCAAGATTCCCGTCGTCGGGCAGCTGTTGACGGCGGCCCGGCAGATACCGGTGGAGCGAAGCAGCTCAGGCGCAAACCGTTCCCTGGACGTCTCGCGCGAGGTGCTCGATGAAGGCGGTGCCGTGATCATCTACCCCGAGGGGACGCTGACGCGGGATCCGGATCTGTGGCCGATGCGCGGGCGCACCGGGGCGGCAAGGCTCGCGCTGCAGACCGGCGCACCCATCATTCCGGTGGCGCACTGGGGTGCCAACGAGCTGTTGCCCCGCTATGCGAAGAAGCCGAGCCTTTTCCCGCGCAAAACGGCCCGCGTCACGGCCGGACCTCCGGTGGACCTAAGCGAATTCAGCGGCTTGCCGATCACCAGGACAGTTCTCGAGGCCGCAACGAATAGGATTATGGACAGCATCACGGCGCTGCTGGCCGAAGTACGCGGCGAGGAAGCGCCTGCCGTCCGCTGGGATCCTTCTGCTCACGGTCAAAGCGCCATTGGCCGGGACTTTGGGTCCGGCGAGCCGGTGCACACAGAAGAGCTGCCGCCCGAGGAGAAGTTGTGACCGCACGCCCCGACCTGCCTGCCAACATCGCAGTTCTCGGAGCAGGAAGCTGGGGCACCACCTTTGCCAAGGTAGTCGCGGACGCCCATCCCGAGGTCGAGGTCAGGCTTTGGGCCCGGCGCGCCGAAGTGGCCGCGGAAATCAATTCCACGCACCGGAATGCGAAGTACCTGCAGGACATCGTGCTGCCGGAGAACATCGTCGCCTCGGAAGACGTAGCCAAAGTCCTCCATGGCGCGCCGCTGGTGGTACTGGCCGTTCCCGCCCAGACCCTCCGGCCGCAACTGGCTTCCTGGAAGCCGCTGCTCGATCCGGAGGCAGTGGTTGTCTCGCTCATGAAGGGACTGGAGCGGGGTACCGATGCCCGCATGAGCGAAGTCATCAAGGAGGAGCTCGGACTGTCCGACGACCACGTAGCCGTCATTTCCGGCCCCAACCTGGCGCTCGAGATTGCGCGCAAGGAGCCGACGGCCTCGGTGGTGGCCTGCACGGACGACGACACCGCGCAGTGGATTGCGCGGCTGTGCACGGCGAGCTATTTCCGCCCCTACACGAACCCGGACGTCACCGGGGTGGAGATCGGCGGCATCGTCAAGAACATCATTGCCCTCTGCGTGGGAATCTGTGACGGCAAGGGCATGGGCGACAACACCAAGGCCACGGTCATCACCCGCGGACTGGCCGAGACCACCAGGCTCACCCTTGCCCTCGGGGGCGAGGTCCAGACGATGGCCGGGCTGGCGGGGCTCGGCGACCTGGTCGCCACCTGCGCGTCGCCGCTGTCGCGCAACCATACAGCCGGACGGCTCCTGGGCGAAGGCCTGACCCTCGACCAAGTGACGGAACGAATGACCCAAACAGCCGAAGGCATCAAGTCCGGCCGCGCCGTGCTGGATCTGGCCACGAAAGTGGGCGTGGACATGCCGATCACCGAGGCAGTGGTTGCCGTCCTGGAGGGGCAGGTTTCCGTTGAGGCGCTGGCGCCACGCTTGTTGACCCGTGAACTCAAATCCGAAGGTGAACTCCAGTGAACGACGAAACCATGCCCACCGCGAACGCCCCGGCTCCGGGCCGCAAACCCCGCGTTGCCGTCCTTTTCGGCGGGCGGTCCAGCGAACATTCCGTGAGCTGCGTCACCGCGGCCGGGGTTCTCGGGGCCATCGACAAGGACAAGTACGACGTCGTTCCCATCGGGATTGCGCGCAACGGCCAGTGGGTCCAGGTCGCCGATGATCCGGCCCAGTGGTCGCTCGCCTCGGGAAAAATGCCGGAGATCAGTACGTCCGCCGAACCTGTGATGCTGGCCAGCAGGCGGGACACGCCGGAACTCATGGTCGCGCCGGCCGCGCAGGTTCCGCAGAGCCTGGGGAACGTGGACGTGGTGCTGCCGCTGCTGCATGGGCCGTTTGGTGAGGACGGAACGCTTCAGGGGCTGCTGGAAATGGCCGATGTCCGATACGTCGGCGCCGGCGTGCTGGCCTCTGCCGTCGGCATGGACAAGCACTACATGAAAGTGGTCTTCGAATCTGCCGGCCTCCACGTCGGCCCCTATCAGGTCATCACGGACCGTCAGTGGCAGCAGGACCCGGAAGCGGCGCTCGAACGCCTGGGCACGCTCCAGTTCCCGGTCTTCGTCAAGCCGGCCCGGGCAGGTTCTTCCATGGGCATCACCAGGGTCGCCGAGCCGGGCGGCCTCCGCGCCGCCGTGGAGGCTGCCCGCGAACACGATCCCAAGGTTGTTGTCGAAGCCGGCATCATCGGCCGCGAGATTGAGGTAGCGGTGCTGCAGGGCCGGGGAGTGGAACCCACCCGCACCAGCCTGCCCGGGGAAATCGCCGTCCAGCCCGGCGGGCATCAGTTTTACGATTTCGAGGCGAAATACCTGGACGGTACGGCGGCGGCGCTCAGCTGCCCGGCGGATCTGCCCGCTGACGCCACGGAGAAGGTACGCGAACTCGCCGCGCAGGCATTCGACGCGCTCGGGGGAGAGGGGCTCTCCCGGGTTGACTTCTTCTACACGCCGGACGGCGAGCTCATTATCAATGAGATCAACACCATGCCGGGGTTTACGCCCATCAGCATGTACCCGCAGATGTGGGCGAAGTCCGGGCTGCCTTACACCGAGTTGATCGACGAGCTGCTCTACCTGGCGCTCAACCGCAAGACGGGTCTCCGTTAGGGGGTCCGGCTACAGGACGTCGGAAATGCTCAGGCACTCCCGTTCCTGGGGAATTTCAGCCGCAGCCGGCGAGAGGTCCATTAACACGCTGCTCTCGGCTACGTCGTCGGGCTTGAAAATCAGTTCCGTGGCCGGCGTGCGCCCGTAGGTTGTGGCCGTCCAGTAGCCGTTCTCGCCTTCTCGCAGCACCCAGTCGACGTCGTCGACCGAGACGCATTGGTCCGTCGTAGGGCCCGGAACCTGCACCCCGCACCGCAGGATCACCTGGGAAGGGTCCCCCCAGGCGGCTGTCGCCTGGCTGCTCGTCTCACGGCGCGGGAAATCGGCGACGTACTGCGGGAGGATGACCATCATCGGCGCGCATCCCGGGTTTGCCGCGTCCGGGGCCGCGTCAACATTAACAACCGGCGAGCACGCCGTGAGGCTTCCCAGGAACCCGAGCGATAAAAGGACAGCAAAACGGCGGCGTCGGGGGAAGGCGCGGGTCATACTGCTAGCGTATCCCGGTCCTTGCGGCCCGCTGGTGCGGCAGTGACCGCAGCCACGCCCAGACGGATCCTGCAGGGGGGACACGGCCGCTGGGTTTATCCTTTTAGGTAGCCTCTCCCTAGGAAGTGACCCCTTGACTGCTGAGTACGACAATGACTACCGCCCGCGGCGGCAGCGCCGCGAGCGGAAAAAAGATCCCATTCGCACCATCTTCTTCACCCTGGTGGGCATCGTTGTTGTCGCGGCGATCGTCGGAGGTGGCTACTTGTTCAACTTGGCCAACTCCTTCAACAGCAAGTCCCAGACGATTGAATCAGCCTTTCCGGACAATCGGGCGGAGAAGGACCCGAACGATAAGACGGTCAATATTCTTCTGATGGGTTCGGATAGCCGCGCTACCGGTGCGCAGAATCTGACCGAGAGCTCCGATGGCAGCCGGTCCGACACGATGATGCTGATGCATATCCCGGAAAATCGAGAAAACGTTTACGTCATGTCGATCATGCGGGATACCTGGGTGGACATCCCGGGTCACGGCGAGCACAAGATCAACGCGGCCATGGCGTTCGGCGGTGTACCGCTCGTCGTCGAAACCATCGAAGGACTGTTCGAGACCCGCGTCGACCACGTGGCGATCATCGACTTCTCAGGGTTTAAGGAACTGACCGATGCCTTGGGCGGGGTGGAAATCAATAATCCGGCGGCCTTCTCGGCGACCGGGTCGACCGGGGAGTTCTTCCCGGCGGGCACTCAGACTCTCGACGGCGAGTCCGCCCTGTCCTTCGTGCGGGAGCGGAAAGCCTTCAGCGACGGCGACTATCAGCGCGTCCGCAACCAACAGCTCTTCGTCAAGGCTCTGATGTCCGAGTTCCTGACGGCAGAGACACTGACAAACCCTGTGCGCATCAACGAGGTAGTCGACGAATTTTCCCCGTTCGTCAGCGTTGACAGTGATTTTGACGCCATGGCCGCGGGTTCCCTGGGTGTTTCGCTTCGAGACGTGCGTTCAAGCGACGTCCAGATGTTCACCCTTCCGACTCTGGGCACCGGCACCTCGGCCGACGGCCAGTCGATCGTCCTGCCGGACGAGGCAGCCATCGCCGAGATTGCCGGTGCACTGCAGAACGACAGCCTCCGCGAATACCTGAGTACCGCGGACCTTGAGTGAGTCCACGAGGTGGCCGTCGTTCGCCGGTGAGCTGAGCCGGCTGCGGTAGGCTCAGGTAACGCCGGAGGACTGAGTACGATCGTTGGCGGGCATCGCCGGCGCATGCAGATGGGACCATTTTGCAGACCAAGATTGCTGCCAATGCCGAAGCGCTGCGCCGCTGGCTGTCCAGGGCCGAGGTCGTCCTGGGCAATCACAGCGACCGCCTGAACGCCATCAACATCTTCCCGGTGGCCGACGGCGACACGGGGACCAACCTCTATCTGACCATCCGGGCGGCCGCGAAGTCGGCCGCCGAAAACCGGACGGCGGACATCGGCGAACTCCTGGCCGGAGCCGGCCAGGCCGCGATGGAAGAAGCGCGCGGCAACTCGGGCACCTTGTTGTCCGTTTTCCTGGCGGCCCTGGCCGAACCTCTGCGGGGCACGACCCGGTTGACGGGGCCGCTGCTCGCCGCGGCCCTCCAACGTGCCGAAATCCGGTGCTGGTCGGCGTTGAGCGAGCCCGTTGAGGGAACCATGCTCTCCGTCATCGCCGCAGTCTCGCGGGCGGCGTCGGCGGTACATGCGGCAAAGAACGGCGACGACAGCAACCACGGGCTGGCGGCAACGCTGGAATCGGTCGTGGAAGAGGCCGTCGCCGCGGTCGTCAGGACCGAGACCCAGCTCGGCGCACTGGAATCGGCCCACATCGTCGATGCCGGCGCCGTCGGGTTCCTGCTCATCATGGACACACTGCGGGCCAGCGCCCTGGGCGTGGAACTGCAGCCGGAATTGCTGGACGGCCTGCACGGCTACAACGTGCAGGATCCCCACCTGCACCTGGACCACGTGGATGAAGGCGTCGAGGTGATGTGCACCGTCAACCTCAGCCCCCTGGACGCCGCAACGCTGCGCCTGAAGCTGGACGAGCTGGGCGACTCGGTCATCATGAGCGCGGTGACCGAAATCGAGGGCGGGTACCGTTGGCGCGTCCATGCCCACGTGCCGGACGGCGAAGCGGCCCTTGACGTCATCCGGGAGCTGGGTGAACCGATGAACGTCAGCATGACGGAGCTGGCCGGCCCGCCGGAGCAGTCCCATGGCGGCTGACCTGCCTGATGAGCTGAGCGTTCCGCTGGAGCGGCGGCTCGGCAAGCGCTCGGCCTCGGCACTCGAAAAGCACCTGGGCATGACGGTCACCGGGGAACTGCTCAATTACTTCCCGCGGCGATACATGAAGCGTGGGGAGCTGACCATGATCGCCGAGCTGCCGATCGACCAGGATGCAACCCTGGTGGCCCGGGTGCTCAGCACCAGTTCCCGCAAGATGCGGGCCCGCCGCGGTTCGCTGACCGAGGTTGTCGTGACCGACAATTCCTCGGACATCAGCCTCACCTTTTTCAACGGCTACCAGGCCGAACGGGAGCTGCGGCCGGGAACCATCGCCATGTTCTCCGGCAAGGTGACCTCCTACCGCGGAAACCTGACCTTGACCAACCCCGACTACCAGTTGCTTGAAGACGCCTTCGAATTCGACGCCGAGGAGGCCCTGCGCCCGGTGCCCATGTATTCGGCAACGGCAAAGCTGGGCAGCTGGCGGATCAAGGCAGCCGTTGACCTCTTGCTCGATGCCGTGGACTTCAGCCGCCTGGGCGACCCCATCCCGACTGACATCGCCGTCCGGGACGGGATGCTCTCGCTGGCCGAGGCCTACGAACAAATCCACCGGCCCCAAACGATGGAGGCCGCCAACGCGGCCCGGGACCGCTTCCGCTATCAGGAAGCGCTGGTCTTGCAGGCGGCCCTCGGGCGCAAGCGGGCCATCGCGGCGGCGGAACAGGCGACTGCGCGCCCGGGACGGAAGGGCGGTATTGCCGACAAGTTTGACGCCCGGCTGCCGTTCGACCTGACCTCGGGGCAGCGCCAGGTCGGCGCAACCATTGCGGCCGAGCTGGCCGGCGATTCACCCATGAACCGGTTGCTGCAGGGCGAGGTCGGTTCGGGGAAGACCCTGGTTGCCCTTCGGGCCATGCTGCAGGTGGTCGACTCGGGCGGGCAGGCCGTCCTGCTGGCGCCGACCGAGGTACTGGCGGGCCAGCATTTCGCATCGATCACCCGGACGCTTGGACCCCTGGCGCAGGGCGGCATGCTGGGCGGCGACCCCGACGGCACCAAGGTTGTGCTGTTGACCGGGTCGATGACCGGAACGGCCAAGCGCAGGGCCTTGCTCGATGTGGCGACCGGAGAGGCAGGCATCGTCGTCGGCACCCATGCCCTGTTGTCCGACACGGTGCAGTTCCTGGACCTTGGCCTCGTGGTAGTGGACGAACAGCACCGGTTTGGCGTGGAGCAGCGCGACCGCCTCCGGAGCCGTTCGGCCACGCCTCCGCACTTGCTGGTCATGACCGCCACCCCCATTCCCCGGACGATAGCGATGACCGTCTTCGGGGACCTGGAAACGTCAGTGCTGACCGAGCTGCCCGCGGGCCGCGCGCCGATCACCACCCACATGGTGGCTTTGCAGGAACACCCCGCCTGGGAGGGCCGGATCTGGGAACGCGCCCGCGAGGAGGTCGCCGCCGGCCGGCAGGTCTACGTTGTGTGTCCCAAGATCGGCGATGACGAGCTTGAAGAAGCCGATCCGCCGGACGAGCTGTCTGAGCAGCAGGAGCAGCAGCGGCCCATGGCGTCGGTGGCCGCTCTGGTCGAGCACCTGGGCGGGCTGCCGGTCCTGGACGGAGTCCGGATCGGCATGCTGCACGGCCGGATGGACCCGGAGCAGAAAGCTGCTGCCATGGCGGCGTTCAACGACGGCACGCTGGACATCCTGGTGTCCACCACGGTCATCGAGGTCGGCGTCGACGTGCACAACGCCACCATGATGGTGATCCTGGACGCCGACCGCTTTGGCATTTCGCAGCTCCACCAGCTCCGCGGACGGGTGGGCCGGGGCGGGCTCCCGGGTACCTGCCTGTTGGTCACGCAGCTGGAGCCGGGGCACCCCAGCCGGGAGCGGCTGCAGGCGGTCGCCGCGACCACCGACGGGTTTGAACTCTCGCAGGCAGACCTCCAGCTGCGTCGCGAAGGTGACATCCTCGGGGCGTCCCAATCCGGCGGCAAGTCGACCCTGAAGCTGCTGCGCGTGATCAAGGACGAGGCAGTTATCGCCCGTGCCCGGGAAGACGCGACGGCCATCCTGCAGCGTGATTCCACCCTCGCCCAGTATCCGGAGCTGGCGGACGCTATCGAGTTGTACCTGAATCCCGAGCGGGAGGCCTTCCTTGAACGCGGGTAACCGTTGAGCCGGATCGTCGCCGGCGTGGCCGGGGGACTGGCGCTGGCGAGCGTGCCGGGGGAGAACACGAGGCCCACGACGGACCGGGTCAAAGAGGCGCTGTTTTCCCGGCTGGAGTCCTACGACGTGGTGGCCGGCGCACGGGTGCTCGACCTTTTCGCCGGCTCCGGGGCACTGGGAGTCGAGACCGCCAGCCGCGGTGCCGCAGCTGTCGACCTGGTCGAAGCGGCCGACAAAGCCGCGGGGGTTTGCCGCCGCAATGCCGAGCTGGTCAACGGCAAGCTGGGCCGGAAGACGGTCAAAGTTCACCGGATGAAGGCGGAACGGTTCCTCGAGCACCTGCCGGCGGGACAACACTGGGACCTGGTGTTGATGGACCCGCCGTACCCCCTGGGCGAGGATGCGCTCGGCGGCATCCTCACATCCTTGTCCGGATTCCTCGCCGACGGCGCCGTCGTCGTCGTTGAACGTTCTTCGCGGTCTCCCGAACCCGGGTGGCCCGAAGGCCTCAACCGGTTCGCCGTCCGGAAGTACGGCGAGACCCAGCTCTGGTTCGCCGAGCCTGTCCTGGGTGCGTCAGCCGCCGGCGAATGAATCCAGCTCGGGGCCGGTGAGGACGGCCGCCGGGTGCGGGCCTGCCGCCAGCAGGGCGGCCGACCATTCCGGCGGCCAGGCACCTCTGCGGGCGGCGAGGACAATGTTTCCGGCCCTTCGGCTACCGAACATGCCCGCCTCGCCCAGCGCCACCACCGACCCGGCAACCGACGCCAGCTCTGTGATCTGCCGCTTGGCGAACGTCAGCGGCGGATCGTCTCCGACATTGACCAGCGCCACCCCGTCCGGCTCAAGTACCTCCAGCAACTCCTCGTAGAAGTCCGCCGTGGTCAAGTGTTCCGGGGCGTCGTCGCCGGCGAAAACATCCAGCACGACCACATCGAAGGTGCCCTCGATATCTCCGAACGCCAGCTCGTGCCGCGCATCGCCGAAGTGGACCGCGAGGTCGGTGCCGTCAGGCATGGGAAGGTGCTCGAGTACGAAGTCCAGCAGCTCCCGCTCCAGCTCGACGGCGACCTGACGGGAACCGGGCCGGGTGGCCTGCACATACCGGGCCAGCGTCAGCGCGCCGGCGCCCAAGTGGAGGCAACGCAGCGGGACCCCTGGCGGGCCCGCCAGATCCACGACGTTGGCGATCCTGCGCAGGTATTCGTAGAACACCTCGTCGGGATGCCTCAGATTGACGTGCGACTGCTCGGCGCCGCCAATGCCCAGAACGTAGGATCCCGGCACACGGTCGTCCTTGTCGATGCTGGCATGGAGGCCGCTGCCTCGCAGGTAACGTTCGGTCACGGCTCAGACCCTGTTCGGTAGGGAAGCGAGGCGTTGCGCGGCGTCCTGCAGGACCTCGGTCTTCTTGCAGAACGCGAAGCGCAGCAGCGAACGGGTCCGCTCGGCGCCGTCGGGGTGGCAGAAGACCGGCACCGGGATGGCGGCCACACCGATCTGCCCGGGCATCCGCCGGGCGAGCTCCAGCGAGTCGGTGAAGCCCAGCGGTGCCGTGTCCACGTTGACGAAGTACGTCCCCTGCGGCGTGAAGACATCGAAGCCGGCCTGTCGCAACCCCTCGCTGAGCAGGTCCCGCTTGGCCTTCAGGCCTGCGGCGATGTCGCTGTAGAACGAGTCCGGCAGCCCCAGTCCCACCGCCACCGCGTCCTGGAACGGCGCGCCTGAGCTGTACGTGAGGAATTGCTTGACCGTACGCACGGCTGCGACGAGGTCCGCCGGGCCGGAGAGCCAGCCGACCTTCCAGCCGGTGAACGAAAACGTCTTGCCTGCCGACGAGATGGTGAGTGTCCGCTCGGCGGCTCCCGGCAGGGTGGCGATGGGGATGTGCGGTACATCGAAGGTCAGGTGCTCGTAGACCTCGTCGGTGACGATCAGTGCGCCGTAGCGCTCGGCCAGCTCGACGATGCGCGCCAACGCCTCGCGGGGAAAAACTATGCCCATCGGATTGTGCGGGTTGTTCACCAGCACCATGCGGGTGCGCTCCGAAAAGGCTGCTTCGAGTGCGTCCAGGTCGGGCTGGAAATCGGGGGCGAGGAGGGGAGCCGTGGTGTGCCGGGCTCCGGTCAGCCCGATGATCGCTCCGTACGCGTCATAAAAGGGCTCGAACGTCAGGACTTCGTCGCCCGGTCCGGTCAGGGCCAGCAGCGTCGCGGCCAGCGCCTCGGTGGCTCCGGTCGTGACGATGATTTCGGTTTCCGGGTCCGGTGACAGGCCGTAGAACCGTTCCTGGTGGGCGGCAATAGCGCCGCGCAGGGTTAGTGATCCCTTGCCGGGAGCATATTGGTTTTTGCCGCCCCGGATGGCGTCGATGGCGGCGGCAGCGATTTCCGCCGGACCGTCCTCGTCGGGAAACCCCTGCCCCAGATTAATGGCGCCGGTCCGCGCGGCGAGGGTCGTCATTTCCTCGAAGATGGTGACGCCGAGGCCGCCGTCGTCGCCGAGGAGGTTCGATCCGGCCGCGGTCCGCTGCCACGGTGCCGGAACATCGGCCCGCCGTCCGTGGACGAGTTGCCTCATTGCTGTGCTCATGACTCCCAGTATTACCACCGAAGCGTGGTGCACCGCCCGCCGGATCGACTAGATTCGACTCTATGCGCCGTGCCGTCTGCCCAGGATCCTATGACCCGCTCCACAAAGGCCACGTGGAAATCATTGCCCGTGCCGCCAGCATGTACGACGAGGTCATCGTCGCCGTCTCGACCAACTACGCCAAGAAGTACCGCTTTAGTCTCGACGAGCGGCTCACCATGGCCCGCGAGACGCTGTCCTACCTCCGCGGCGTGAGCGTTGAAGCCATGGGCGAAGGCCTGCTGGCCGAATACTGCCGCAGTCATGGTGCCGGCGTCATCGTCAAGGGCCTGCGCTCGTCGCAGGACTACCACTACGAGCTGCCCATGGCGCACATGAACCGGTACCTGGCCGGCATCGAGACGGTTTTCCTCGCCGCGGAAAGCAGCTACACGCACCTTTCGTCAACCTTGATCAAGGAGATCGCCTCGCTGGGCGGGGATATCTCGGAGTTCGTGCCGAAGGCCGTGCTGGCCCGTTTCCGCGCGGGGGAGCAGGTCCGTTAGCTGTACTGACCGGAGAGGTTGATTGAGTGACTTACTCGCCCCGACCGTGCACCGGTCTGGCGTCCGCTGGGGGTTCTCCGACCTCGTGGATGGTATGGCCGCCGCAATCCGTCTTGGTTACGTTGGCTCGCTCGATGCGCGACACGGTGAACCATCGCATTGCGTTGCGCAGTCGGCACCACCCAACCAGGTACCACTGGCCGTTCGTGGAGGCGAACAGCACTGGCTCAACGTCGCGGGTGGTCGTGGTCTCGTCTCTCGATGTGTAGCGAATGCGGATCACTCGCTGCTCGGCCATCGCCTCCTCCAGTGCCGACTTGATTGCGCGCGAAGAGGAGGGAAGCGCGTTGACCCAGACGCGGTGGGCCAGCTCGTCGGCTCGTGCTCGGGTTTTGGGATCGAGGACGTCCAAGATCTTCTGGATACCTGCTGCTGCCAGATCGGCGTAGGGGGCATCGGGTGCAGCGGACACGGCTGCCATGAGCGCCACGGCCTGCGCTGGGGACAGGCTGACAGGCGGCAGGGACGCGCCTATAGCCAATCCGTAGCCACCGCCCGGACCTGGGCGAGACCATATAGGCGCACCGCTGTTCTCTAACGCATCGAGGTCTCTCTTAATGGTGCGCACGGATACCTCGAACTCTCTCGCCAACCGTTCGGCGGAAACCCCCCGCGCGCCGCTGCGACGCAACATCTCGGAGAGAGCATGGAGCCGCTCGACTCGTTTCACAGTCCAGACCCCGACAAATTCATGACATAAATAGTGACATGCCCTTGTCCGTGGTGCCTGCGAGGGTAGTGACATGACAACCACTACAAGCAGTCCGACCATCATTCTCATCGCCGGCCACTGGCTGGGCGCTTGGGCGTGGGACGAAGTTCTTGCACACCTGACAACCGACCACTCTCGTGCAATCGCGATGACACTGCCCGGTCTCGACGGGGACGATCCCGAGCGTGCGGCGAAGACTCTCGACGATCAAGCCGCAGCGGTCCTGGACGTCATCACTCAACTCGGGGTCTCCGAGGATCAGCCCGCAACTCTCGTCGCTCACAGTGGGGCGAACGCCCCCGTCAGCCTCGTCCTTGACCGACACCCTGAGCTTGTCCATCGGGTGGTGTGGGTCGACTCCGGCCCTGTGGCGACGGGAAGCGCCTTCGCCCCGGACCTCCCGGAGGGGTTGGAGGAGCTTCCGCTGCCGTCCCTCGACGTCCTCGCCCAGCAGGCGAGCCTCGAAGGCCTGAGCGCAGAGGTACTCGAGCGTTTTCGGGCCCGGGCCGTCCCTGAGCCCGGCCCCGTGCTTCGTCAGCCCGTCGAGCTCACGAACGATGCCCGCCGCAAGGTCCGGACCACCCTGGTGTGCTGCTCGATCCCGAGCGCGCACGTGCTGGAGCTGGCCCGCGCAGGCCATGCCATGTTTGCCGAAGTCGCGAACATCGAGCACCTCGACGTCATTGACCTCCCGACGGGGCATTGGCCTATGTGGAGCCGTCCCCGCGACCTCGCCGAGGCCATTCAGTCAGCGGCTTCTCAAACCAACTGAACTGCACGTACAACCTGAAAGGGTCAACCGAATCCGGCTGGCCCCTTCCATCTCAGAGGGAATTCAAGACACACCCCAACGCTGCGCCACATGTCCGGTCAGTAAGCTAGCCCGGCCGGGATGGCGTGAGCGATTACGGCGGAGCCGTTGCTTCAGCTAACGTTTGACGCATGCCTCAAGCTCAATTCGTACGAAAAGCCGTTCTGCCTGCCGCCGGATTGGGGACCAGGTTCCTGCCGGCCACGAAGGCCATGCCGAAGGAAATGCTGCCCGTCGTCGACAAGCCGGCCATCCAGTATGTCGTCGAAGAAGCGGCACGCGCCGGCCTGGACGACGTGCTGATGATCACCGGGCGCAACAAGCGTTCCTTGGAGGACCACTTCGACCGGGTCCCGTTTATCGAGCAAACCCTGGAGGACAAGGGCGACGACGACAAGCTGGCCGCGGTCCGGGAATCTTCTCAGTTGGCCGACATCCACTACCTGCGCCAAGGAGACCCCAAGGGGCTCGGCCACGCCGTTCTCTGCGCCAGGCAGCATGTGGGCAATGCGCCCTTCGCCGTCTTGCTGGGCGATGACCTGATTGACGAGCGCGACGAACTGCTCACCGAGATGATCGCGGTCCAGCAGGCGACCGGCGGTTCGGTCATCGCCCTGATGGAAGTGGATCCGGAAGCTATCAGCGCCTACGGTTGCGCCGACATCAGCCGCATCGACGGCGCGGCGCACGTGAAGGTGAACGGCCTGGTGGAGAAGCCCGCCGCCGCCGAGGCGCCGTCGAACCTGGCCGTGATCGGCCGCTACGTCCTGCATCCGGCCGTGTTCGACGTGCTGGAGCAGACCGCGCCCGGCCGCGGCGGAGAAATACAGTTGACGGACGCGCTGCAGGAGCTGGCCGGGTCCGAGGAGGACGGCGGCGGGGTTTATGCAGTGGTCTTCAAGGGTCGCCGCTACGACACCGGCGACAAGCTCAGCTACCTCAAGGCCGTGGTCTCGCTGGCGACGGAACGCGAAGACCTGGGACCCGAGTTGCGCTCCTGGATTGTCGATCTGGCATCGCAGATCCAGGCAGAGAGGCCGTTGGCGTCCGCCGAACGGAACTGACACCCCCGCATCTTCCGCCGGTTTGGGCCGGCGGGAGATCCGGGCTAAGATGATACGTCGGTCGTATGTTCTTTAGGAGTTCTCAGTACTGTGGTCTTGAACCATGATCAAAGTTCGGCCTTGACCCTTGCGGTCAAGGACCTCGGGCGCAGCCCGGGCAGCATGCGGACTCTTGAAGAACGTATCGCTGCGCCGAAGGATTTCGGGGCAGCACTCATTGGCGTTCAGGAAGGCTCCGATCTGGAGTTGGACCTGAAGCTTGAGGCCGTGCACGAGGGAATCCTGGTTTCCGGCACCGTTTCCGTGGCTGTCACGGGCGAGTGCGGGCGCTGCCTGGATCCCATCGCGTACGACCTCGACGTCAATGTGCAGGAACTCTTCTACTACGAGGATGCTGAACTCCTCGAGGAAGAAGAACAGGACGAACAGCGGCGGGTTGAGCGCGATCTGATCGATCTCGAGCCGGCGCTGCGGGACGCAGTGGTGACCGCCCTGCCGTTCCAGCCGGTGTGCCGGGAAGACTGCCAAGGCTTGTGCCCGGAATGCGGGATGCGCCTTGAAGAGGATCCGGGTCACCACCATGAGGTCGTGGATCCTCGCTGGGCAGCCCTTGCCGGGTTGGCCGGTACGGCCGCCGACGAGGCGCCCAAAAGTAAAGAGTCAGACGAGAGAGAAGAGAGTTAGCCGTGGCTGTTCCCAAGCGGAAGATGTCCCGCTCGAATACGCGCGCACGCCGGTCCCAGTGGAAGGCCACTGCGCCCAACCTGGTCAAGACCGTTGAGAACGGCCGTGTCACCTACAGCCTGCCGCACCAGGCCAAGGTTGTCACCGACTCGGCAGGCACTGCGCTGTTCCTTGAGTACAAGGGCCGCAAGGTAGCCGACGCGTAACAACGTCCGGCATGCCTTCAACTGAAGAGCTTTTGGAGCGTCTCGGCGTTGATATCGACGCCGAGACGCTCCGTCTTGCTTTAACCCACCGTTCCTACGCCTACGAGCACGGCGGGCTGCCGACCAACGAGCGCCTGGAATTCCTCGGCGACTCGATCCTGGGCTTTTCCGTGACCGACGCGCTGTACCGGGACAACCCGGACCTGCCCGAGGGCGAACTGGCCAAGCGGCGCTCCGCCGTCGTCTCCACCCGCGCGCTGGCCGGCATCGCGCGCAGCCTGGACGTCGGCCAGCATGTGCTGCTCGGCCAGGGCGAAAAGCTCACCAACGGGGCCGACAAGTCGTCCATCCTGGCCGACACGATGGAGGCCCTCTTCGGCGCCGCCTACCTGTGCCAGGGCATCGAAGCGGCACGCCAGCTGGTGATGCGCCTCGTCGGGCCGCTGCTGGCGGACGCCGACGCCCTGGGCGCTGGCACCGACTGGAAGACCAGCATCCAGGAGCTGGCCGCCGCCCGGAAGATGGGCAACGTGACCTACCAGGTGGAGGGATCGGGCCCGGACCACGCCCGGACCTTCGTGGCCACGCTGCTGATCGGCACCACCGAATACGGCCGCGGCACCGGACACTCCAAGAAGGAAGCCGAGCAGGAAGCTGCGGCCACCACATGGCGGGCGCTGCGTGCCTCGCTGCCCGTGTCGGTAACGGAGACCGCCGACTCCGATGCCTGAACTGCCTGAGGTGGAGGTTGTTCGCCGCGGGCTCGCCCAGTGGGTCCGCGGGCGGACCATCACCGGAGTGGACGTCCTCGACGAGCGTTCCATCCGGCGCCACGCCCTCGGAGCCGACGACCTGCGCGGCAACTTGGTCGGAGCCCACGTGGCCGACGTCGCCCGCCGGGGAAAATTCCTCTGGATGCCGCTGCTGGAAACCACGCCGGACACTTCGCCGCACCCAACCGCCGACGACGCCGGGCCGGACGAGCCCAAACTCGCCCTGATGGCGCACCTCGGCATGAGCGGGCAACTGTTGGTCGAGGACAGCGCGCAGCCCGACGAGAAGCACCTGAAGGTCCGGTTGACGCTCAGTCCGGCCAAAGGGCCCGATGGCCCGCCGATGCCGGCCGAGCTGCGGTTCGTGGACCAGCGGATTTTCGGCGGCATGTTCCTGGCGGACCTGATGCCCACTCCTGACGGCCACGCCGGCGGCATGTCCGAGACCGGCCTGCCGCTGATCCCGGTCGAGGCCTCGCACATCGCCCGCGACCCCCTCGACTCCGCGTTCTCCTTCGAGGCGTTCTACCAGCGCCTGCGTGCCCGCAAGACCGGCATCAAGCGCGCCATCCTGGACCAGGCCCTGGTCTCCGGCATCGGCAACATCTACGCCGATGAAGCGCTGTGGGCCGCCAAGCTGCACTACGCCCGCCCGACCGACACCTTGCGCCGCAAGGAAGCCGAGCGGCTGCTGAACGCTTGCCGGGACGTCATGACCAGGGCGCTCGACGCCGGCGGCACCAGCTTCGATTCCCTCTACGTGAACGTCAACGGCGCATCCGGGTACTTCGAACGGTCGCTGAACTCCTACGGCCGCGAGGGCGAGCCCTGCCACCGCTGCAGCGAACTGGGGCTGCCCACGAGGATCCGCCGGGACACCTTCATGAACCGGTCCTCCTACACCTGCCCGGCCTGCCAGCCCAGGCCCCGGAACGGCCGCTGGTAACCAACCGGCTACCGCAGGTCCGCCAGCACGGCATCCGTGTAGGCGGGCCACGCTTCGGCGGCCCAGGTCCCGAAGTCGCGGTCGGTGAGCGCGATGCATGCGGCGCCGGCATCCGGATCCACCCAGAGGAAGGTGCCGGACTGGCCGAAGTGGCCGAACGTCTTCGGCGAGCTCTTGCCGCCGGTCCAGTGCGGCTCCTTGTGGCCGCGGATCTCGAAGCCCAGGCCCCAGTCGTTGTTCTGCTGGCGGCCGAACCCCGGCAGCACACCCGCCAGCCCCGGGTAGGTGACCTGCGTTGCCTCCTGCACCGTGGCGGGGGCCAGCAACGACGGCCGCTGGAGCTCGGCGGCGAAGCGGGACAGGTCAGCGGACGTGGAGGTTGCCCCGGCTGCGGGGGAGCCGTCCAGGCTGGTGTCCTTCATGCCGAGGGGAATCAGCACGCCTTCGCGCAGGTAGTCGGCGAAGGCGATGCCCGTGGCGGCCTCGAGCGTCTCGCCGAGCACCTCGAAACCGGCGTTGGAGTAGAGCCGCCGGTCGCCGGGGGAGAACCTGACGGTGCGGTCGCCGAAGTCGTAGCCTGCGCTGTGGGCCAGCAGGTGGCGGACGGTGGCACCCTCGGGGCCCGCCGCCTGGTCCAGTTCCAGCGCGCCTTCTTCGACGGCCAGCAGCACCGCGTAGGCGCTGAGCAGCTTGGTCACGGACGCCAGCGGGAAGCGGCGCTCCTGGTCCCCATGGGCGGCCACAACGGCGCCGTCGGCGGCTACGACGGCGGTGGCCGCGTTGTCCACCGGCCAGGATTCGATCAGCTTCACGCTTTCCATGCTTGCTCCTACCTCGTCGTTCCGCCGTAGTGGGCTGCCAAACGGCGCAGCCCTTCCTCAATGCTGACCTCGGGCACCCAGTCCAGCACCTCGTGGGTGCGGCGCTGGTCGAACCAGTGCGCCGTGGACAGCTGCTCGGCGAGGAAGCGCGTCATGGGCGGTTCGTCGTGGACCAGACCGCGGGCGCCGGCAGCAGTCCAGGCCCGTTCGATGACCGCGCCGGCGCCGCGGGCCAGCCACCCGGGGACCGACCAGCCGGGCGCCGCCACTCCGGCGGCCCCGCAGATGCCGGCGATCAGTTCGCCGACCGGCCGGGGCTGTCCGTTGGTGACCACCAGGGCCTGCCCGTGTGCCTGGTCCATCCGTTCGAGCGCACGGACAATCGCCGCCGCGGCGTTGTCGATGTAGGTGGTGTCGATCAGGGCGGCGCCGTTGTCCAGCAGCGGCAGCCGGCCGGCCCTGGCCCGCGCAACCACACGTTCCACCAACTGGGTGTCGCCGGGGCCCCAGACAATGTGGGGGCGGACGGCGGCCACCCGGAAGCCGGGGGAGTCCTGGGCCAAGGCGAGCAGTTCGGCGGCGGCCTTGGACCGGGCGTAGTTGCCGCGGGCCCGGTCCGGGTTGGCCGTCCCCGCACCGGCGCCGGCGATTGCCTCGCCGAAATGCGCGACCGAAGGGGAGGACACGAACACGACATCGCGCACGCCGGCAGACTTCGCCGCGTCCAGCAGGGTCCGCGTGCCGTCGATGTTGGTGGCGACGAACTCGCTCCACTCGCCGGTGAAGGAAACTTTCGCCGCCAGGTGGATGACGGCGTCGACGCCTTCGACCGCCCGGGCGACGGCGCCGGCGTCTGTCAGCGAGCCGAGGACGGTCCCGAGACCTGATCCGACGCCGGCCGCGGGGCGGCGCTGGAAGGTGCGGACGCCGTGGCCCTCCACCAGCAGCAGCCGGGCCACGGCTGCGCCGAGCATCCCGCTGGCGCCCGTGACGAGGACGGTCCGGGTTTCGGCGGCGCTCACGGTTTGGTGATCCGTCCGCCGGCCAGCGCCTTGCCGGCCCAAGCCGCCAGCCTGGCGCGGTCGATCTTGGAGTTATGCCGGATGTCGGTGGGCAGCTCGGGCAGCACCAGGACGGCGGCCAGGTCCAAACCCGTGGCGCGGGCGACGGCGGTGCGTACCTCTTCGGCGAGGGCGTAGGGTGCGGTGCCCGGCGACGACGACGGCGGCACGGTCTCCAGCACCGCGACCGGCACCTGGGCCCCCGCGGGACCGACGCCGACGACGGCGGCCAACCGGACGCCGTCGTGCGTTTCCGCCGCTTGCTCGGCGGCCACCGGGGTGGCGACCCCGCTCGCCGTGGTGATGATGTGCGCCAGCCGGCCTTCGACCCACAGGTGGCCGTGGGCGTCGAGATGGCCCACATCGCCGGTGCGGTGCCAGCCGGGCACGGACGCGCTGTGCCGCTGCGTGATCCAGAGCCGGTCGTACCGGTCCTTGACGTGCGGGGCGCTGACGAGGATCTCCCCGGTGACACCGGGGTCGGAGGTGGGCAGGTCCGCCACGCTGCCGTCATGGGCCACCGGCGCGACGGCCACCGTCGCCCCCGCCACCGGGGTGCCGACGCAGACGCCGTTCCCAAAACCGGCCGCGCGGATCTCCGCCAGGCTGATGTCCGTGACCGGCAGCGCCTCGGTCATGCCGTAGGGGGTGTGCAGCTCCGCGGACGGCATCAGCGACTGCACCTTGGCCAACAGCGGCTCGGGGATCGGGGCGCCCGCCGAAAGCAGCAGCTTCACGTCGGCCAGTGCCACCCGGTGTTCGTCCGTGAGGCCGTCGGCGGTGGCGAGCACGTTGGCGAGGGCGGCCGGCGAAGCGAAGACGGCGGTGGCGCTGACTGCCGCGGCAGCATCGGCCAGGGCCGCGGCGGTGAGGGTCTTGGGCGCGGTGACGTCCATGTCCGGGGTCACCGACGTGGCCCCCAGCGCCGGGCCCAGCAGGGCGAACGGCGCGAAGCCGGCCACCAGCGAGGTGCCGGCTTCCAGCCCGTAGGTGTCCTTGAGGGTGTCTCGCATGGCGGCCAGCCGGCGGTGCGTGTAGACAACGCCCTTGGCCGGGCCGGTGGAGCCGGAGGTGAAGAGGATGGCGGCGTCGTCGTCGGGATCGGGGCCTGCATGCTTGGCGCGGCTGCCCGCCGGGGCAGCCGCGGAGGCGGCGGCTTCGAGCAGTTCGGGCACGGCGTGGGCGACCCCGTAGAGCGCGCGCTTGGCCCCGCCCATCCCGGCCACGCTGATCCGCTGTCCCGGCCAGTTGAAGAGCCGGGCGGCGGCGAAGGCACGTTCGACGCCGATGATGAACCGGGGGCCGGCGCCCTTGATCGCGCGGCTCAGGCCGGCGGGCCCCAACCCGGCGTCGGCCACCACGATGACGGCGCCGAGCTTCAGGCAGGCGTAAATCAGGCTGGTCAGTTCAATGCCGGGCGGAACCAGCAGGTTGACGCGGTCGCCTGCGCGCACGCCGATCCGGGCGAGGCCGTCGGCGAGCAGGTCCACCCGGCCGGCAAGCTCGGCCCAGGACAGCGTCCGCTTTCCTCCCGCCGCAGCGCCCAGCGGGGCCATGTCGACGACGGCGGGGGAGTTGTCGTTTCGGCGTTCGTCCAGCTCGGCGAGCATGGAGCGGAAGGGAGCCGCAGCCCGGGGCTCTTCGGCGGCCGCCGCGCGCCCGCCGCCGGCCACGGCGGCATCGAGCCAGGTGAACACGGGGGCGGCGATGTCGCGGTCCTCGGGGAGGAGGTGTCCGGCGCCCTCGAAGCGGTGCACGTCCGCCTGCGGCAGCCGGTCCATCAGGTCGCGCAGGTAGCGGTCGGAGAACACCGGGTCCCTGGGGCCCCACAGGATCAGCGCCGGAACGTCCAGGGTGCGGATGCCTTCGGCCACCCCGTTCAGCGCGTCCCAGCTGGGCGTGCGCTCGTCGGCGGGGATGTCGGCCACGAAGTTGCCCACTCCGGTGCGGCGGGCGGCGTGCCGGTACGGGGCCATGAACGCGTCCCTGACGTCCTTCGTCAGCGGAGGACGCGCCAAGGCGTGCGTGACGCGCAGGAACGCGGCCGACGTCGTCGTGCCCCACTGGTGCACCGCGGGGTGCAGCGCCAGTTTCAGCGGGGCGGGCAGCCCGAAGCCGGCGGGGTGTACGGCGGTGTTGGTCAGGACGACGCCGGCGAGCTGGTCGCGGTGGCGGGTGGCCCAGCCCAGCGAGATCACGCCGCCCCAGTCGTGTCCGACGGTGACGACGGGGCCGGTGATGCCCAGTTCGGCGGTCAGGTCGCCCAGATCGGTGATCCGGTCTTCGAGCCGGCGGAAGCTGCCGGTGCGTTCGGAGAAACCCATGTCCAGCTGGTCGACGGCGACCACGCGCCACGGCGCCGAGGCGTCGCCGGCGGCGGCCAGCAGGCTGCGCCACAGGTAGGACCAGGTGGGGTTGCCGTGCACGCACAGCAGGGTGCCGGCCGGCTCGATGCCGCGTTCGGCCAGTTGCGGCCCGTTGTCCAGAAGGTGCCAGGCGTGTGCGCTCCCGGCCGGGTCCACGGCGGCGGTGGAGCGGACGCGGACGCGGCGGGACCAGGCCGGGTCGACTCCGGGCCAGAGGGGGGCGTCTACCACGCAATCTCCATCATGGTGGTGTTCAGCCCGGAGCCCACGCCCATGCAGAGCACCCGGTCGCCGCTGCCCAGGGTCTGGGATTCCTGCGCCAGGGTCATCGGCAGCGAGGCCGGTCCCACGTTGCCCCACTTCGGGAAGGTGATCGGCACGCGTTCGCGGACCAGGTTGACGGCCTTGATGATCGCGTTGGTATAAGAGGTGGAGACCTGGTGCGTGACGTACCGGTCCATGGCGGTCCAGTTCCAGCCGTCGCGGTGGGCCTCGTGCCAGGCGTTGACCACCAGTTCCAGCCCGTTCTCCAACAGGCCCTTGGTGTCCGTAAACATGCCCGAGGGACCGCCGACGCACAGCTCGTGGTGCTCGGTGCCGGCGCGGGAGACACCGCCGAGGATCCGGTGCGAGCCGGGGTGGGCGTCAGCGGGGCCGATCACGGCCGCGGCGGCCCCCGACCCCAAGGTCAGCGTGGCGAATTCGCGCAGGTAGTCGGCGCGGGTGGAATCCGGGTGGTTCAGCCGCTCGAAGGTGTTTTCCTGGGTCGGCTGCGCGTCCTCGCCGGCGACGATCAGCGCGTACTTGATTTGCCCGGAATCGATCATGTTGGCGGCCAGCGTGATGCCGTTGACGAAGCCCAGACAGGCGTTCGCCAGGTCAAAGTTCATGGCCGACGACGGCAGGCCCAGCCCGTGGTGGATTTTCACCGCGACGGACGGCTCCAAATTCCTTCGGGTGACGGAGGTGTTGATCAGCAGGCCGATCTGGCCCGGCTCCACGCCGGCTTCGGCAAGGGCCTTGGCCCCGGCTTCGATGGCGGCGTCGTCGAATGATGAACCGGGCGACCACCAGCGGCGTTCGGTCACGCCGGCAACACGTTCCAGCAGCTTCCGGGAGAGCTTCAGGCGCTTCAGGCTGGGTGCCAGCCGGTCGTCGAAGTCGGCGGAACTGACGGCTACCGGGGCCTCCACGCTCGAGACGGCCAGCAGTGCCGTGTTGTCATGTCGAAACGTCGCGTTACCGATCAATATCCAGCCTTTATTCGTCTTCCGGGACGGTCACCTGTACGCGGAGAATCCCGCATGGGTACCCGAACTCTTAACTATGCACCCCGAAGCAGCGTTCCGCACGTGCGGAGAATGGCATGGGACTGTGGTCATTGTCTCCCCAGCTGCTCCTCCGTGTGCGGGATAGCCCTATTGACGTTACCCGGGGACCACAAGGCGTCATCCCACGGGCGGTCCGGATTCAGCTGCAGGTGCGGCGGAAACTTTGCAGAATCTGTTGTTTAAACGGCGGTCCGCCAGAAAGAGCACCCCGGCAAGTGTGCAGGCGACAGCGGGCCAATAGCTATACCGGAAATCAGAAGCCGGGACAATCGGAATGTAACCGGCAAGGTAAAGAAAAGACGACCAGCCGAGCGCCGCTATGTAGGGCCGCATATATCGTGCCTTCGGGAGTAACAAGATGATGGTTACCGCGGCGGCAAGCCAGAACCAGGCCCGGAAGAACCACGGGAACGTTTTCGCACCCAGCTCCACTACATAATCGAACAGGATGTTGTCGGCTTTGGTGGGCTCAACGTGGTACTCGGCGGGGACCGCATGGCGGCCCGCCGTGATACCCACGTACTCGCTCTTGCCGACAAACAGAAACCGTGCGTAGGTCTGCGCCCGGTAGTAGGCATACCGGACAGGGTGGGTGACGACTTCGCCCAGCCAGAGGTCCCGGACCTCCGCCTGATAAGCGATAGGTTCGAAGGATTTGCCGGTTGCCCCGCGGCCATAGCACTTCCAATAAGCATCCCAAATCGCGTCTTCAGCCTGGCATTCTTCGCGGGCCTGCAGCAGCTTGTCTTCCAACTCCTGGGGGATATCCGCATCCCTTATCTCATCGGCAGGCACGGTGAAGATGATGTCGTCCAGGAAGACCTGGGACAGCTGGCCGGTGGCCTTGGGCTGAAATGCGGCGTTGAACGCTGCACCCGCGCCCAGCAACAACACCAGGAACGTCATGGCGGCCATCGCGTATCCGCCCACAAAGCGTTTCCGGTCGGCCGTCAGCCGTCTGCGCCGCTCCGGTGACCCGTTGCGCCACGCCCGGTAGAGGAGGAAGACAAGGGGGAGGATGGCAAAGAACGCATTTTTTCGGACCATCGCTCCGTACAGCAGGAACAACAGCGACAGGGCGAGCAGCGGATATCGGAACCTTGGGAAGCGCTCGGCCAGCAGTAAGAGGACGGTGCCGCTGAAGAACGCGATCATCATAAGCACGTCCTTCCACATCACACCCAGGAACGTGATGGTGAAGGGCAGCAACGGAATCACGAGGGCGAGCGCAGACATGAGGCGGCTGCGGGTGAGATCGTGAAGGTAGATCGCCAGCAGCAGCGCGGCAACGAACGTCAAGCAGATCTGCACCAGAACCATTGAGCTGACTTCGCCGGTCAGCCTGTACAAACCTGTCCAGCTGACCGTCATGATGGCAGGGTGCCAGTCGTCCAGCGGAATCAGGCCGAGGACCTGCTTGAGCTGATGGGCAGAATCATTCGTCATGCGTCCCGGTTGGTTCGCCACCCACAGAAAAGCGGTGGCCAGAAAAGCGGCGACGCCCAAAACTGAAAGCCACCAGTAGTCCGGCGCAGTCCATGCTCTGCGCACACCGGTCGGGCTGCCGGTCCGGCTGCGGGCCGAGCGGGCGGATGAACCGCTCACTGGTTCGTCCCGTCGGGACGCACCTGTGCCGCGTCCGCCGGAACCGCATGTCCATCCTGCTGCTGCTGCGGCGGCTCCAGGCGCAGGTAGGCCAGGCGGGCTGCTTCACGCCGTCCTCGCTTCAAGCCGTCGAGGATGATGCCGATGCAACCCACCAGAACCGCCAGCCCCATCAAAGCAGCAGCCAGAATCGCCGTCGGGAACCGGGGAACCAGGCCGGTTTCGAAGAACTCGACGATCACGGGCACCCCAAACCCAAGGGAAGCCAGTGCCAGCGCCGCGGCGATGATGCCGTAAAAGAGTGCCGGCCGTTCATGGCGGACGAGCTGAAAGATGAGGGACAGGATTTTGAAGCCATCCGTGTAGGTATTGAGCTTGCTTTCGCTTCCCTCGGGCCGTTCGCGGAATCCGACCTCGACCTCGGTCTGCGGCAGGCGCAGGGACGTCAGGTGCACCGTGAATTCGGTTTCGATCTCGAATTCCTTGGACACGGCGGGGAATGACTTGACGAAGCGGCGGGAAAACACGCGATACCCCGACAACATGTCCGAAACCCGGGATCGGAAGAGCAGGCTGACAACCCGGTTGAACATCCGGTTTCCCGTCTCATGCCCCGGGCGGTACGACCCGGTTTCGGCCGCTCCGGCACGAACACCGAGCACCTGATCGTACGGGCCGTCCAGCAGGGTTTCGATCATGCGGGGCAAGTCCGCTGCCTCGTACGTGTCGTCGCCGTCGATCGTGACATAGATATCGGCATCGATATCGGCAAACGCCCGCCGGATAACGTTGCCCTTGCCCTTGCGCGTCTCGTACCGGACGACGGCGCCGGCTGCGCGCGCCAGCTCGGCGGTGCGGTCGGAACTGCTGTTGTCATAGACGTAGACCGTTATCCCCGGGACTGCGAGTCTCAGGTCCCGGACCACGGTGGCAACGGTCTGTTCTTCGTTGTGACACGGGACAATGGCGGCAATACGCTGCCCCGGAAAACCAGCTGCATCTGACACGGGCAAAAGTACTCCTAACCGGAGGTGGACTGGCCTTCAGGGTAGTTCGCGGTGGCCAATACACAAGGTTGCCACCCCCACCGTCCGGGGTCATTGATTTCGGGGCCGGGCAGCAAAACATCGCGAACGCCTCGTCCGCGCGCCGGCAATATACGTCCGGGACAGGATGACCCGGCCTCCACAGGCTGGCCTCCACACGGGCTTGTCCACCAAGACAAGCCCGTCCTGCCCGGGAATTCGCGGAGGGCACGGTAGATTGATGCAAGGAAAACGTCCGCCGCGGGAGACACAACGTGCATCTTAAATCTCTGACTGTGCGGGGCTTTAAGTCTTTTGCGTCGGCGACGACCTTCGACTTCGAGCCCGGCGTCACCGCCGTGGTCGGTCCCAACGGGTCGGGCAAGTCCAACGTGGTGGACGCCCTCGCCTGGGTGATGGGGGAGCAGGGCGCCAAAACGCTGCGCGGCGGCAAGATGGAGGACGTCATCTTTGCCGGGACGGCGGGCCGCCCGCCGCTGGGCCGCGCGCACGTGTCGCTGACCATCGACAATTCCGACGGCGCCCTGCCGATCGAATACTCCGAGGTCACCATTTCCCGCACCCTGTTCCGCACGGGCGGGTCCGAATACGCCATCAACGGCAGCAGTTGCCGGCTGCTGGACATCCAGGAACTGCTCTCCGACTCCGGGCTGGGCCGGGAGATGCACGTGATCGTCGGCCAGGGCCAGCTGGACAAGGTCCTGCACGCGACACCGGAGGACCGCCGGGGGTTCGTGGAGGAAGCAGCCGGCATCCTCAAGCACCGCCGCCGCAAGGAAAAAACGGTGCGGAAGCTGGAGTCCATGCAGGCCAACCTGCAGCGGCTGACCGACCTCACCGGCGAGATCCGCCGCCAGTTGACGCCGCTGGGAAAGCAGGCAGAGGTGGCGCGCCGGGCCCAGCAGGTCCAGTTCGAGGTCCGCGATGCCCGTGCCCGGCTGCTCGCCGACGAGCTGGTGGAGCTGAGCACCTCCCTGGCCCGGGAAGTGGCGGACGAAGCCGCGCTGAAGACCCGGCAGGCCGAGGTGGAGAAGATTCTGGAATCCGGGCGCCGGCGCCTGGCCGAGCTGGAGCGGCTGGCGGCCGAAGCCACGCCGAAGCTGAACGCCGCGCGCGACAGCTGGTACCGGCTCTCGGCCACCCGCGAACGTTTCCGTGCCCTCGCCAGCCTGGCCAATGAACGACGCCGGCTGCTCGGCTCGGCGGAGCATGAACCCGAGGGCGGGCGGGATCCGGAAATCCTGGAACAGCAGGCAGCCGAGGTCCGCGAGGAGCAGGCCGAGCTGGAATTTGAGCTGGAGGACCGCCGGGCCGCACTCGACGACGCGATCGAAGAGCGTGCCGCCGCCGAGCGCGCTGCCGAGGACGAAGAGAAGCGGCTGACCGGGATCCTGCGTGCCGCCGCCGACCGGCGCGAAGGACTGGCCAAGCTGGCCGGGCAGGTGGGCGCGGCCAGGTCCCGGGTGGAGAGCGCCGAGGCCGAGCTGGGCCGGCTCCGGGCGTCGATCGGCGAGGGAGAAGAACGACGACGCCAGGCGCAGGCCGAATTCACCGCGCTGGAGTCCCAGGTGGCCGGGGTGGAACAAGGCGAAGAGGGCCTGGACGCGGCGTACGAGGACGCCAGCGACGAACTTGCCGCCATTGAGACGGAGCTGGAGCAGTTGCGGGCCGACGAACGCGAGGCCGAACGCGAACGCGACGCCCTCGCCGCGCGCAAGGAGGCGCTGGAAGTCGGGCTTAACCGGCGGGACGGCAGCGAGACGCTGCTGGCCTCGGGCACCGAGGGCGTGCTGGCCCCGCTGGCGGACCTGATCACCGTGGAACCCGGCTACGAAGCGGCGATTGCGGCAGCCCTGGGGCCCCTGGCTGAGGCCGTCGCCGTCGCCGACCCCGACGCCGCCGTCCGGGCGCTGGAACTCATGAAGGCCGACGACGCCGGCCAGGTGGACCTCCTCATCGCCGGCGCGCCGGGGGCGGAGGGCGGAAGCGCCGGCGATCACGCGGAGCTCCCCGAAGGGGCCGTCCCCGCGGCCGGCCTGGTCCAGGCCAAGCGAGGAATCGAAGGAGCGGTGCGCACGCTGCTGCGCTCCGTCGTCGTCGTCGCAGACCTCCGGATGGCGGCAGGGGTCATCGCGATCGACCCGGCGCTGACCGCCGTCACCCGGGAAGGTGATGTTTTCACCGCCTGCTCGGCGCGCGGCGGATCCGCCGGCGGTCCCAGCCTGCTGGAGGTCCAGGCGGCCGTGGACGAGACCATGCACCGGCTCGAAGCCGCCACGGCCCGGGCGGAGCGGGCCAAGTTCGCGATCGCCGGCGCAACCTCGCGCCGCGACGAGGCCAAGCTGCGGGCGGACGCCGCCCTCGAGCAGCTGCACGACTCCGACGCCCGGCTGGCGGCCGTCGCCGAACGCCTGGGGCAGCTGGGCTCGGCACTGCGCTCGGCCACCGGGGAAAGCGAACGGCTGGCCAAGCTGGTGCAGGCCGCCGAGGCTAACATCGTCACCGAACAGCAGAAGCTGGCCGACATCACCGCGCGGCTGGCCGCCGCGCAGGCCGCCGAGGACGCCCCGGCCGACGCCGAACCGTCCACCGAACAGCGGGACGCGCTCGCCGCGGCGGCCTCCCGGGCACGCCAGGTCGAAATGGAAGCCCGGCTGGCGCTGCGATCCGGCGAGGAACAGCTGACGGCCATCGGCAACCGGGCGGCCTCGCTGGAACGGGCCGCCGCCACGGAACGGCACGCCCGGGCGCAGGCCGCCGAGCGGGCCCGCAAGCGGCGGCTCCAGGCCGCCAAGGCCGCCGCCGTCGCACAGGGTGCCCAGGAGGCGTTGGCCTGGCTGGACGTCTCGGTGGACCTCGCCGAACGGGAACGGGACGAGGCCGAAGAGGTGCGTGCGGCGTGGGAGGCGGAGCTGTCCACGGTGCGCTCGTCGACCGACGCGCTCGCCGCCGAACTGCGCGAACTGACCGACACGGTCCACCGCGACGAGCTGGCACGGGCCCAGCAGCAGCTGAAGATCGAGGCCCTGCAGACCCGCTCCATCGAAGAGCTGGGACTGACCCCCGACCATCTGATTGCCGAGTACGGGCCGGACCAGCCGGTGCCGGTCGCCACCGCGGCGTCCAACGACAAGTGGGCCGCACTGCGGGCCCCGGTAGACGAGGAAGGCAACGCCGTCGTCGAGGGTGTTCCGTTCGTGCGCGAGGAGCAGCAGAAGCGGCTCAAAAAGGCCGAACGTGACCTGGCCGCGCTGGGCAAGGTCAACCCGCTGGCGCTGGAGGAGTTCGCCGCGCTGGAGGAACGCCACCAGTTCCTGAGCACCCAACTGGAAGACCTCAAGGCCACCCGCAAGGACTTGCTGGAGATCATCAAGGAAGTCGACGAGCGGGTGGAACAGGTCTTCACCGAGGCTTACCAAGACACGGCCGTGCAGTTCGAGCGGGTGTTCGGCCGGCTCTTCCCGGGCGGCGAAGGCCGGCTGGTGCTCACCGACCCGGAGGACATGCTCACCACGGGGATCGACGTGGAAGCCAGGCCGGCCGGCAAGAAGATCAAGCGCCTGTCCCTGCTCTCCGGCGGCGAGCGCTCGCTGACCGCGGTGGCCCTGCTGGTGGCGATCTTCAAGGCCCGGCCGTCCCCGTTCTATGTGATGGACGAGGTGGAAGCGGCACTGGACGACACCAACCTGGGCCGGCTGATCACCATTTTCGAGGAGCTGCGCGAATCCAGCCAGCTGATCGTCATCACCCACCAGAAGCGCACCATGGAAGTGGCCGACGCGCTGTACGGTGTAACGATGCGCGGCGACGGCGTAACCACCGTCATCTCGCAGCGGCTGGAACATGCAAAGGCACTGGTCGACTGACGTAGGAAGGCAGGCGAATTGGCGGGAATACCGGGCGAGAGAGCCCAGATGCTGACCATCGACGGATGCGAGGTCCGCATCCGGACCGTCGGCTCCGGGCCCACGGACTTCGTGCTGGTACACGGCATCGGCGTCTCCGGACGCTACTTTGAACCCCTCGCGGCCGAACTGGCCCGGCACGGCACGGTACACCTGGTCGATCTGCCGGGCCACGGCGGAACCGCCAAACCGGAACGCGCACTCGGGCTCGTGGACTTCGCCGGGCTGGTCGAGGGGGCCATGGGCCGGTTGGGCATCGGCCCCGCGGTGCTGGTGGGCCACTCGATGGGCTGCCAGGTCGTCGTCGAGATGGCTCTGCATCACCCGGATACCGCCACCGCACTGGTGTTGCTGGCGCCCACGGCGAACCGCCGCGAGCGCACGGCCTGGCAACACGGCCTCCGGCTGTTCCAGGACGGGTTCCGGGAACCGCTGACCGTGGACATGATCGAGGTCACCGACTATGTGCGCTGCGGGCTGCGCTGGTACCTGAAGACACTGCCGGCCATGCTCGACCAAAAGCTGGAGCAGCGGATCGCCGGAGTGCAGGTGCCGGTGCGCATCGTGCGCGGCGACCGGGACCCGATCGTCCCGCTGTACTGGTGCCGCGAACTGGCCGATGCCTGCCCGGACGCCACCGTGGACAGCATCCCGGGCGAGGCGCACGTGATGATGTTCCGTTCACCCGGCCCGGTGGCCCGGCTGTGCCTGGCCACGGCCGGGTTCGACGATGCTGCCCTCATAGACCGGTCGTGAACCACCTGCTCCCGGGACTGCGGCTGGGCCGGGCCTGGCTGCTGGACTACGCCTACATCGGCTACCAGCAGGTCCGCGGGCTCTTCGACCGGACCGGCCCGGCCCGATACCGGGAGGCCGGAACCCGCCGGGCGGACCCCGTCGTCGTGCTTCCGGGCATCTACGAGTCCTGGAAGTTCATGCGCCCGCTGATCGAGCACGTCCACGGCCGCGGGCATCCGGTGCACGTGATCGAACCGCTGGGCTACAACGTGGGCAGCGTCGAGCGGATGGCCGGGCTTGTCGCCGACTACCTGCGCGGGCAGGGCCTGGACAACGTGACGATCATCGCGCACAGCAAGGGCGGGCTGATCGGCAAATATGTGATGACGGGCGCGGAGGCCGGGGCGCGGGTGAAGCGCATGGTGGCGATCGGCACGCCTTTTTCCGGTTCCCGCTACGCGTCCTTCGCGGTGACGCCGATGGTCCGGGCGTTTGCGCCGAACAACCGCGTCCTGCGGCGGCTGCTGGCCAACCTGGAGGTCAACCACCGGATCGTGTCCGTCTACAGCGCGTTCGACCCGCACATTCCCGGCGGCTGCCGGCTCGACGGCGCCATCAACATCCGGCTCGAGACCAGCGGGCACTTCAAGATCATCGCCGAGGACCGCGTCCGGGAAATCATCGACCGGGTGCTGGACGGTGCGACGCCGGAATGACCCGCCCGGTCACCGTTTCCCACGGGGTCGTGCGGACTTGCGGGCCGGGGGCGGCCATTGTCCGGCCAGCGGAGGGGCGTTAGTGTCGAAACCAAGGACCACTTCAGAGGGAAACCGGGCAGCCGCGCAGCCGTGACGGCGGCCCGGGGCAACAAAAAGGAGGCAGGCATGGCCGGACACCGGTTCGATGGAGGTTCGCGATGGGCTCAGTAGTTATTTTCGCTCCCTCGCCCGTTCTCACGGTGACCGTGGAGGACGTCGAGGGCACCGCCGATATCCACCTGCACGCCGGGGGCCAAGGCGTCTGGCAGGCGCGGATGCTGACCGCCCTCGGCGCTTCCGTCACGATGTGCGCCGCGTTCTCGGGCGAAGCCGGCGGCGTGATCCGGCATCTGATCGCCGACGAGGGCGTCAAGGTCCTCCCGGTAAAGGGCGAGGGCAGCAGCGCGGCGTACGTCCATGACCGGCGGGGCGGCGACCGGGAGGTCATCGCCGAGAGCCCCGGGGAAAAACTGACCCGCCATGAGCTCGACGAACTCTACGGCCTGACCCTGCAGGCCGGGATCGAGGCGGGCACCGCAATCCTCAGCGGCGCGGTCCGCGAAGACGCCGTACCGAACGACGTCTACCGCCGGCTTGCCGCCGACCTGCGCACCGCCGGCTGCCGGGTGATCACCGACCTCACCGGCGACCGGCTCACCGCCGCGCTCGCCGGCGGCGTAACCGTGGCCAAGATCGCCGACGACGAACTGACCGAGAGCGGGCGGGCCGCCTCGGACGAACCGGAGGCGATCATCGAGGCGATGCGCGGCCTGCACGCTGAAGGGGCCGGCACGGTGATTGTCACCCGCGCGCACCTGCCGTCCCTGATGCTGCATGAAGGCGCCCTCAGCGAGATCCGGGTCCCCGAGATGCAGAGCGTAGACACCCACGGGGCGGGGGATTCGCTGACCGCCGGGGTCGCCGCGACCCTGGCCGACGGCGGCACCATCCACGAGGCGGTGGTGCTGGGCACGGCCGCCGGCGCACTCAACGTGACCCGCCACGGCCTGGGCACCGGGGAAGAGGGGGCCATCCGGAACCTGACCAAGCTGGTGACGGTCTCGCCCTACGACGGCGGCGGGAAGGCAACAGGCCGACAAATCAGCCCGGACGAGCTGGCGCGGAAGGTGCAAGAACAATGAGCAAGCCGAAAATGGTCCTGATCACCAACGACGACGGCATCGACTCCCCGGGCCTGCACGCCCTGGCTGCGGGGGTTTTGGAGGCCGGGCTGAACGTGACGATCGCGGCCCCGGTTGCCGAGGCCAGCGGCAGCAGCGCGTCCATCACGGCCCGGGAGGACGAGGGCCGCATCCGGATCGAGCGGCGCACGCTGCAGGGCCTCGAGTCCGTCCCGGCGTTTGCCGTGCACGGCACGCCGGGTTTCATTGCCATGATTGCGCCGCACGGTGCCTTCGGGGACGCCCCGGACCTGGTGCTCTCCGGCGTGAACCGCGGCGCGAATGTGGGTCGGGTGATCCTGCACTCCGGCACGGTCGGCGCGGCGCTGACCGCAGGCGTAAACGGCGGCCGCGGGATGGCCGTGTCGCTGGACACCGGGCTGGAGCCGGCGCAGCTGAACTGGGACACCGCGGCCCGGCTGGCCACCGGGCTGCTGCCGTACCTGATGGACCAGCAGACCGGCACCGTGCTGAACCTCAACGTGCCCAATGTGGACGGCGCCCGGCTGCCCGAATACCGGTCCGCGACACTGGCCGAATTCGGCATCGTGCAAACCACGTTGGCAGAGCGCGGAGACGAGGACCTGCGGCTGGCGATCGCGGACAGCCAGGAGGAAGCCCCGCCGGAGAGCGACTTCGCGCTGCTGGCCGCCGGCTTCGCCACGGTTACCGGAATCCAGCCGGTCACCGAGAGCGAACTGCCGGAGCTTTCGGCCACCATGGCCAGGTTGCAGTGGTAGTCGGTAAAACCCCCTGAAGGGAGGCCAAGGTCCCGCGGGGACCTTGGCCTCCCTTTTGTCCGGCGCCGGGCGTCGGAGCGCCGACCGCGGCCTCAGGGGTTTCCCGGCCGGGACCTTCGGCGTGGCCGGGCGCGGCCGGCACAGCATCGGGAATGAAATACGGCATGATGTGGGCATGGCTCAGAAACACGCTACGTCCGAGGAGCTGATGAGCGGCTTCGTGCAGGGCTTCGACTATCCGATGTACATCGTCACGGCCGCAGGGGCCGGAGGCGAGCGGTCCGGCTGCCTGATCGGCTTCGCCACGCAATGCAGCCTGAAGCCGGCCCTGTTCCTGGTGTGCATCTCGCAGCAGAACCGCACCCATCCCGTCGCGCTGGAGGCCGGCGTCCTGGCGGTCCACGTACTGGAGCGCGGCCAGCGGGCGCTCGCGGAACTGTTCGGCACCACGACCGGCGACGACGTGGACAAGTTCTCGCACTGCGACTGGGTGCCCGGACCGGAGGATGTTCCGCTGCTGGCGGACGCCGCGCGCGTGCTGGTAGGACGCGTCGTGAAAAGGGTCGATCTCGGCGACCACACCGGATTCCTGCTGTCCCCGCTGGAGACGCACGGGGAGGATGCCGCCGAACTCCTCGCCTTCAGCGACGTCCAGGATCTCGACGCCGGCCATCCGGCCTAGATTCCGTCGGTGACACCGCCGGGGCGGCCCGGACGGTCGCCACGACCACGCGAGGACGGAGACCTCCTCGGTTACTGCCGGGCCAGGCGCCCGCGGACCATCTCGCTGACGGCCTTGCCGTCGAAGCGGCCGGCGACCTTCTCGGTGACCGGCTTCATCACCGCTCCCATCAGCCGCATTGACAGCTCCACACCTTCGGCTTTGAGCCCGGTGATGGTTTCATCGACGATCTCCGCGACCTCGGCCTCGGTGAGCGGCTTGGGCAGGTACGCCTCGATGACCTCGGCTTCCGCGGTTTCCGCGGCGGCCCGCTCCGGCTCCCCGGCTTCCGTGTAGATGCGCGCAGTGTCGCGGCGCTTGGCGGCTTCTTTCTGCAGCAGCGCGGTGGTCTGGGCGTCGTCCAGCTCCACCGGCGTCTTGCCGGACTTTTCCTTGGTCGCGATTTCGCCCAGTACGTTGCGGACGGTGGTCAGGGCCGTCTTGTTGCCCGCCTTCATGTGGGCGACGACGTCGGCCTGCAGCTGCTCTTTCAAACTCATGCGGTTTCCTCGTTTCGGTGGTGTGCTGTGTCAGTCGGTGGCGTAGCGGGTGACGAAGTTGCGGAGTATCCGCTGCGGAATCGTCACGGTGCGACCGCGCACCCGTTCCATGACGGCATCGGCCTGGTCCGGCGGGAAGTAGCCGGCATCGCGGTAGATCCAGATCCGGGTCAGCAGGCCGTCAACATCCAGTTCGGCGTGGAACTGCGTGGCGTAAAGGTTCTCCTGCAGCCGGAACATCTGGTTGGGGCAGTGCGCTGACCCGGCCAGGCGGACCGCGCCCGCGGGCAACACGGAGCAGGCCTCCTTGTGCCCAACGAAGGCACCGAATTGCCGGGGCAGGCCGGCGAGCAGGGGATCGGCACCGCCGTCGTCAGTCAGCACAATCTGCGCTTCACCGATCGGCTCGCCGTATTGCCGGTCCACCACGCCGCCGCCGTACCGGCCCAGCGTGCCCACGCCGTAACAGGCGCCCAGGAACGGGAAATCGTGCGCGACGACGGTGTCCAGCAGCTGCTCCAGCTCGGCTTCGACGCGCAACTGGGCGGCGGACTTGAACGCGTCGTCGTCGCTGGAGGTGTACGGGCTGCCGCCGAGGATGATTCCGCTGTAATCGTCCAGATCGATGGCCGGCATCGGTCCGGCCTCCAGCCGCACGCGCTGCAACTGGCCCGGTTCCAGGCCGCCGAAACGGGCGAAGGCCGCATACTCCTCATCGGCTGCGGTGTCTTCGGCGCGCGTGGCCAGCAGCAGGAAGGGCTTCATGCGTCGATCGTACAGTCGCTGCGGCAGGCCTTGGAACGTGGGCTGGCCGCCGGTGTCCGCCTCGGCCGCCCCGTTCCGGCTGACGCCCGCGGCCGTCGCCGCCCGACCCGTGACGCGGAACGCTCAGCGGCTAGGCTAGGAACCGTGGACGCAACCATCATCATTTACGTAGTCATCGCCATTGTCGTCATCGGATTGGTGGCAACGCTGCTGCTGCGGGGACGCAGGACCCCGCCCGGCACGTACACCACCACCCGGGACGCGAATGACCCGGCCATGCCGCCTACCGGGGGCGGTACCGGCACCCTGGAAGCGCCCCGCGGACCGACGGCCCCGGCGCCGCCCCTCGGCGCACCGACCGAGGAGGAACTGCCGCCGGCCGACGTCGAAATCCCGGAGGACGCCGCCGCGCTGGAGACCATCCCGGTCGAGACGCCGGCACCGGTGCAGGGCCGCCTGTCCCGGCTGCGCGCACGGCTGGTCAAGTCCAACAACGCGCTGGGCAAGGGCCTCCTGGCGCTGCTCGCCAGCGACAAAATCGACGACGACGTCTGGGACGAGATCGAAGAGACCCTCCTGCTGGCCGACCTGGGCACCGAGCCCACGATGGAACTCGTGGACGCGCTCAAGGACCGGGTGAAGGCGGAGGGAAGCCGCAGCCCGGAGCAGGTCAAGGCCATGTTGCGCGAGGAACTGATCAAGCTGGTGGACCCGTCCATGGACCGCTCGCTGGCCGTGATGCGCCATGCCGACCGCCCCGCGGTGATGATGGTGGTGGGCGTCAACGGCGTGGGCAAGACCACCACGGTGGGCAAGCTGGCCCGCGTGCTGGTGGCCGAGGACAAGGACGTGATCCTGGGCGCCGCGGATACCTTCCGCGCGGCCGCGGCCGAGCAGTTGGCCACCTGGGGATCGCGTGTGGGCGTGCCCACCGTGAAGTCCGACGTCGATGGCGCGGACCCGGCGTCCGTCGCCTTCGAGGCGGTGAAGGCCGGCATCGAGCAGGAAGTCGACGTGGTCATGGTCGATACCGCCGGGCGCCTGCAAAACAAGGTGGGCCTGATGGACGAACTCGGCAAGGTCAAGCGCGTGATCGAGAAGCAGGCCACCGTGGACGAGGTGCTGCTGGTGCTCGACGCGACCACCGGCCAGAACGGCCTGAACCAGGCCAAGGTGTTCGCCGACGTCGTGAACATCACCGGCATCGTGCTGACCAAGCTGGACGGCACCGCCAAGGGCGGCATCGTCGTCGCGATCCAGCGCAGCCTCGGCGTGCCGGTGAAACTGGTGGGCCTGGGCGAAGGCGCCGACGACCTGGCGCCCTTCGAGACCGAGGACTTCGTGGACGCGCTGCTGAACTAACGTCAGCGGCTCAGGTCCGCTTGGCGGTTCCCGCGGCGGCCGCGGGAACCGCCGGGAACCCAGCACCCGCTGTCCGAAGTCAGCCCCTGGCCGGCTCCTCGAGGGGTTTCACCAGCGTCTCGCGGCCGAAGAGCAGCCAGAGCAGCGCGGCGCCCAGCATGATCGCGCCGGTGGCGCCGAAGGCCCAGGCATAATTGAGCCGGTCGGCCAGCGCTCCGGCCAGGACCGGGCCGATGATCGCACCGGCGTCGGTGCCCATCTGGAAGACGGCCAGCACCTTCCCGCCGCTGCGGTCGTTGCCGATGATGTCAGCAACGGCAGCCTGCTGCGCCGGCCCGAGCAGCCCGGATCCGAAACCGGCGATGACCGAGGCAGCCACGAACACCGGGACGGACTCGGTAAACCCGATGGCCGCGATCGCCAGCCCGGCCACGGTCAGCCCGGCAATCACCAGGGGACGGCGGCCGGCTGTGTCCGAGAGACGGCCGGAGAATGTCAGCGCCAGCGCGTTGCCGACGGCGAAGACGGCCAACGCCAGCCCGGCCGTCTCCGGACCGGCACCCAGTACCGCCGCGGCAAAGAGCGGAATCAGCGCCATCCGGACCCCGAACGTGGCCCAGCCATTGGCGAAAGCGGACACAACGGCGGCGCGGTACCCCGGGTCCGAGAGCGCCTCGCGCAGATCCATCGCCGCGGGAGCCGGGGCGTCGTTGCCGGTCCGGGCTGCGGGTTTCTTGAGCATGACGGCGACGACGGCTGCCGCCACGAGCAGCGCGATGGCATAGACCACGAACGGCATGCGCAGGCCGAAGCCGGCCAGCAGGCCGCCGGCCACCGGGCCGAGGATGCCGCCCATCAGGAACGTGCCGGCGTAGAGGCTGGAAACCCGGCCGCGGCCGTCCGGCGGGGCCAGCCGCAGGATCAGCGCCATGGCCGAGACCGTAAACATGGTGGAGCCGAGGCCGCCCAAGCCGCGGAAAATCAGCAGCTGCCAGTAGTCCTGCGCCAACGCGCAGGCGCCGGTCGAAGCCGCGACGATCAGCAGGCCGGTCAGGTACACCCTCCGTTCACCCCAGCGGCCCACCAGGGCGCCGCCCGCCGGAGCGAAGACCAGCCGGGCGAGGGCAAACACGCTGACGATGATGCTGGCAGCGGCGACGCCGACGTCGAAACTTGCGGCGAACTGCGGCAGGACCGGAGCCACCAGCCCGTACCCCAGGGCGATGACGAAGGCAGCGGCAACCAGCACCTTGATGTCGCGCGGAATAGGAGTAGGCGCCGGCTTGCCAGGACGCTGGTGGCCGGACAGGCTAAACTGGCGCGCCGTGCGGCGGAAAACTGGCATGTCAACCAGCGTAGCCGTGGGCCGAAACATTGCCGAAACACGACGGTTGCACGGGTTTTACCTGCGCGGGTTTCTTGTAACCGGGCCGCAATGAAGCATCCGGTTGGCCGAAACACGCCGTCGGCAGTCTTGGTTCATCGGCGGGAAGTTGCCCGCCAACGAACGAGGGGACGTGAAAATGGATCTGTCAGCGGGTCACGTCTGGGTGATGATTTCGGCGGCCATGGTGCTGCTCATGACGCCGGGACTGGCATTTTTCTACGGCGGAATGACGCGGGCCAAATCGGCCCTGAACATGATGATGATGAGCTTCTCCGCCGTCGCCCTGGTGGCGGTGGTCTGGGTGCTGTGGGGTTACTCGATGAGCGGCGGCGAGGGCGTGGCGCAACTCTTCGGCAATCCGTTCGCCGCGTTCGGCCTGGAGGGGTTGCTCAATACCGGGGACCTGATCAGTGCCGGCTACGGTGCCACGTTCGCCATCATCACGGTGGCGCTGATCTCCGGGGCCATCGCCGATCGCGCCAAGTTCAGTGCCTGGGCGGTCTTCGTACCGGTCTGGGTCACTTTGGTTTACTGCCCGCTGGCGTTTATGGTCTGGGGCGGTGGTTTGCTTGGCGCCGAGGGGGCCATCGGTGCCTGGGCCGGAGAGGCGATCGATTTCGCCGGCGGCACGGTGGTGCACATCAACGCCGGTGTCGCCGGCCTGATCCTGGCCCTGATCCTGGGCAAGCGCAAGGGCTTCGGCAAGGACCCGGCACAGCGCCCGCACAACATCCCGTTGGTGATGATCGGTGCCGCCCTGCTGTGGTTCGGCTGGTTCGGGTTTAACGGGGGAGCGGCGGGCACGGCGGAGGAAGCCGGCCTGATCTGGGTCAACACCATGGCCGCCCCGGCAGCCGCCATCGCGGGCTGGCTGGTGACCGAGCGACTCCGCGACGGCCGTCCCACCTCCCTCGGGGCGGCTTCGGGCGTGGTCGCGGGGCTGGTGGCGATCACGCCGGCCTGCGCCAATGTTTCCCCCGTGGGGGCGCTGGGCCTGGGCCTGGTGGCGGGCGTGCTGGCCGCGCTCGCGGTCGGGCTGAAGTACCGGCTGGGCTACGACGACTCGCTGGATGTGGTGGGCGTCCACCTGGTCGCCGGCCTGGTCGGAACGCTGGCCCTGGGCTTCATCGCCCTGCCGGCCGAGGGCGCAGGCGGCGGCCTCTTCTACGGCGGCGGTGCCGCACAACTGGGGGCGCAGGCAGTGGCGGCGGCGGTGTCCATGCTGTTCTGTGGCGTGCTGACCGTGATCATCGGCTTGGCGATCCACAAAACCCTTGGCTTCCGGGTGACCGAAGAGGATGAGGTCGCCGGCGTGGACCTCGCCCAGCACGCCGAATCCGCCTATGAATTCGGCGGCCTGGGCACCGGCGGAACCTTCATCCCGCACCCGGCAACCGACCCCAGTGCCCGCAGCACGATCAAGGAAGAGGTCAGCGCATGAAACTCGTCACCGCCATCATCCGGCCGGAAAAGCTGGACGCAGTCCGCAACAGCTTGGAAAGCTACGGAGTCCAAGGGCTGACCGTTAGCCAGGCCAGCGGGTACGGGCGCCAACGCGGCCACACGGAGGTCTACCGCGGCGCCGAATACACCGTGGACCTGCTGCCCAAGGTCCGCGTCGAGGTTCTCGTGGCGGACGACCTGGCCGACGACATCGTCGACGTCCTCGTGGCCACCGCCAACACCGGACGCGCGGGCGACGGCAAGGTCTGGCTCGTGGAGGTGCAGGAAGCGGTCCGCGTCCGCACCGGCGAACGCGGCGAGGCGGCCATCTGAAACTTCGAACCCACCATGATGAACCCTTCCGGCACCGTGATCTCCCGGCGGTGCCGGAAGGGTTCTGTCCGTCCTGCTGATAACGACGGCGGCGCTCGGCTCTGTCCTCCGCTCGGCTCTGTCCTCCGCGGCGCCCTCGGCACCGGGAAAACAGCTCCGGGACTGCACAGGTCGACAGCAGGGGGTTTGGCTAGCCACAGCACCAGTACGGCACCGGGCGACATAGCCGGAGTCTTGCCGCGCCACTAGGATGGGCGCCACGGCAGGCACCATGTGGGAGGGAACCTATGCAGTCCACACCAGTCCAGAAAGCCGCACGGATCTCAGCCATTGTTCTAGCCGTCCTGGCAGTCCTTGGCTTCATCCCCGGCATAACAGCCGACTACGACCAGCTCGGTATCACAGGAAACGGGCCGGACGCCCAGCTCTTCGGGCTGTTGGCCATCTCGGTTTTACACAACGTGTTGCTGCTGCTTTTCGCGGCCTTGCTCCTGGTTTCGGCAAAGCGGGCCGGTGCTGCCAAAGTCACGTTCATGGCACTGGGGCTGTTCAACCTGTTGGCGGCCCTGTACGGCCTGATCAACGCCCGATACGGATCGGAGACGTGGGTTCCGGCGGGGGTTAGCGACAACTGGTTCCATCTAGTGCTCGGCGCAGTGCTGTTCTTCCTCGGTCTGCTCAGAGGCCCGGTGGTGATCGGAAGGCCGAGGTCCGGGTAGCACCCGCCAATGTCATGGCGAGGTGCCTAACGGCCCGGCTGGTACAGCCCGCCCTACGACTCGTCCTCCACAAGCCCACGACGGCCGGCGGCCATCCCCATACATCGAATTTTCGTTCTAGTCGGGGCCCGTGCTGCGTAGCGTTGAAGTATGGCAGCGGAACCGTTGGACGAGGCGCAGGAGCCGGAGGAATTCTCCGGCAACCCTGCCGTGCCCGACGACGGTGCCGCCGCGGTTTCGGTACCGGGCCGGCAGGGGTGGGCGGAGGATTGGCAGGAACTGGGTGCGGCGGAACTGGCCGGCCTGCTTGCGGGCACTGATCCGGCTACCTTAGACGACTGGTCGACCCTCGACTACCTCCAGGCCGTGCGCAAACACGAGGCCTGGACCCAGTCCCGCCGGTTGCGGGCCGTGCACCGCCTGGCGGTGCTCCGCCCGGCCACCGGCGCCGACGCCGGGGCACCGGACGGGATCTGCCGGCACGCCGCCCACGAGCTCGCGCCCATCCTGGCCGTGCCCCGCCAACGCGCGGCAGCGGAACTGGCCGACG
>NZ_JBNHGM010000007.1:0-186750 GCF_059091265.1 Arthrobacter sp. THG-b23 | reverse complement strand
GTTCCAGCCGGTAGGCGAGGCGTTTGGCTTCGGCCCGCAGCGCCCTGTTCCCGAGCCCGTGCAGCCGCTCCCGGTTCCCGGCCAGTTCCCGGTCCACGCGGGCGCGGTGCTCCGGGGACAGGCAAAGTGTTTCCTGGGCCAGGATCTCGGCCCGGTATTCGTTCAGGTGCCCCGCGGCGAGGGCGGCCAGGGTGTGCGGCATCTGCCCAACCAGGGTCCGGGACAGGTTCAGCAGGACCGCGGCCCGGTGCGGGGACTCGCGCCGGGCCAACCCGATCTGGGCGGAAACCCCGGCGCCCTGCCGGTCTTTGGGGATCCCGGCGGCGGCCCGGCGGGCAAGCACGGACTTCTCCAGCGCGACCTGGACCCTGGCCTGCGCGGCCGCGGCGGCAGCCTTCAGGCCCTCCAGCGCCGTGAGCTCTTCGACCAGTTCCGGGTCCGGCGCATCCAGATCGATGCCCTCCAAGGCAACGGCGGCGGCATGAACGGCGGCAGACCCGACCGGACCCGCGGCAGCGGCGGGCGGTCCTGCGGCGGGAGGTTCGGATACTGCCGGATCAAACATCTCAGCGTCTCAATCTTCAGCATGCGTACTGCATGGCCTCGACTACGAGCGGTCACGAACCCTGAACGGATCCGCGGACGCCACCGGCAAACCCACACCCGGCGGCCAACGTTGGTGCTGAACTGCTACTGAAAACAGACTATGCGCCGCCACTGACAGTTTCGGAGGACGCAGCAACCGCCACCGAAAGCATCAGGCCGCAGGTATTGAGTCGGCGACAAGCCGCCGGTCCAGTACCGCGCGTCTAGGCCGAACCGGACGCGGCCCCGGTGATTAGGGCTCCTGGTCGAGTGCCGCCACTATGTGGGGCAGCAGGGCGCGGAACGCCTGGCCGCGGTGGCTGACGGCGTTCTTTTCCTCCGGCCGCAGTTCGGCACAGCTGCGGTCCATCCCGGCCGGCTGCAGGATGGGGTCGTAGCCAAATCCGCCGGAGCCGCGCGGTTCGGCCAGCAGGGCACCCTCCAGCCGGCCCTCCTCGACGGCTTCGAGACGCGGCGACACAACGCTTGCTGCGCAGACGAACGCGGCGCCGCGATGCTCAGGCGCGATATCGGACAATTGGTTCAAGAGCAGGCGCAGGTTCGCTTCGTCGTCGCCATGTTTTCCGGCCCAGCGGGCCGAGAAGATGCCGGGCGCCCCGCCGAGTACGTCAACCGCCAGGCCCGAGTCATCGGCCACCGCGACCAGTCCGGTGGCTTCGGCGACGGCGCGTGCCTTCAGCAGGGAGTTCTCGGCGAAGGTCAATCCGGTTTCGGGTACGTCAGGAACCCCGGCCGTGGCCGCGTCAATCACCTGCGTATCCACGTCCAGCCCCGGTATCTGGCCGCGCAGCAGTTCGCGCAGTTCACGCAGCTTTCCCTGGTTGCGGGTGGCCAGGACCAGCCGGGGTTTGATCTCCGGCCCGGCGGCAGGCGCCCCGCCGCGCCCGGTGCCTGCTGCCCCGGCGTCAGCCACGGATGACTTCTCCCAGCGTCTCGGCCAGTGTGTCCCGCTGGATCTGGGCCAACTGGGCCGTGCCGGCGAGCGCCAGGTCCAGCAGCGCGTCGAGTTCCGCACGGTCGAATGGCGCGCCCTCTGCGGTGCCCTGGACTTCCACGAACTGGCCGGATCCGGTGACCACGACGTTCATGTCCGTTTCCGCGCGAACGTCCTCGACGTAGGGCAGGTCCAGCATCGGCACGCCGTCGATGATGCCGACGCTCACGGCGGCGACGGTATCGGTCAGCGGCCGGGCGGATCGGGCGATCAGCTTCTGCTCTTTCGCCCAGTGCAATGCGTCGGCAAGGGCCACGAAGGCCCCGGTGATGGCCGCGGTGCGCGTGCCGCCGTCGGCCTGGAGCACGTCGCAGTCCAAGACGATGGTGTTCTCCCCCAGCGCCTTGGTGTCGATCACCGAGCGCAGCGAGCGGCCGATCAGCCGGGAAATTTCGTGGGTGCGGCCGCCGATCTTGCCTTTGACGGATTCGCGGTCGGAACGGGTGTTGGTGGCGCGGGGAAGCATCGCGTATTCGGCCGTGACCCAGCCGCGTCCTTCGCCCTTCAGCCAACGCGGAACGCCCGCCGTCACCGATGCGGTGCAGAGCACGCGGGTGTTGCCGAACTCGATCAGCGCCGACCCTTCGGCCTGGTTGGACCAGCCGCGCGTGATGCTGATCGGACGCAACTGTTCGGGTGTCCGGCCGTCGGCTCGGGCGGCGGCAGCGGGCATGGCGGAACCGGGATCAACGTCAATCATGGGTCCACCCTATCGGCTCGCAGCGGCCGCAGCCGCTCACGCGTCGTCGTGCACGGCGGCTCTCAGCCGCTCAGGCGTCGTCGCGCACGACGCCTCTCAGCCGCTCAGACGACGTAGCTCACACCGGCGACCGCCACGGCCAGGTCGCCGACGTAGGTTTCGCGGGCCTCGTTGACGGTGCGCACCGAGTCGTTCCAGACGGGCAGGTGGGTCAGCAGGAGCCGCCGGACCTGGGCATCGGTGGCGGCGGCGCCGGCCCGCTTTCCGGTGAGGTGCACGCCGTCGACGCCGTCGTCGCGGCCTTCGTGGAAGGCGGCCTCGCACAGGAACATGTCCGCGCCGAAGGCCGCCTCGACCAGTTCGGGGCAGCTGTCGGTGTCCCCCGAGTAGGCGAGCACCCGCGTGACCGGCCCCTCGGGGGTGGGCTCCGTAGCCTCGACCCGGATGGCGTAGGCCTCCTCGACCGGGTGCCGCACCGGATAGGGGGTGATGGTGAACGGGCCCAGCTTCACCGGCTCCCGTTCCGCCCAGAGGTGGAAATCGAACTCCTCTTTCATGCCGGGATCCAACTCCAGCCCGTAGGCAGTGGCCATGCGGTCCGCCGTGGCCGCCGGGCCCCACACGGGGATGCGCCCCTTGGTCCAGCCGTCGGGATTCCAGCGCACCGCCACGTGCAGGCCGCACAGGTCCATGCAGTGGTCCGGGTGCAGGTGGCTCAGGAAGACGGCGTCAATGTCCTCCAACGCCATGTAGCGTTGCGCGGTGCCCAGGGCACCGTTGCCCAGGTCCAGCAGGATACGCCAGGTCCGCTCGCCGTCGTCGGCGCTGACCAGATAGCACGAGGCCGGGGACAGCGGCCCGGGAAACGAGCCGCTGCAGCCGATGATGGTCAGGTTCATGCCCGCTCCCCCAGGTTGTACTGCCCCGACGCACCGGCAAACGGCGATATTTTCGGGCCCGCCTGCCCCTCGGCGCGTGCGGCGGCAATCATCTCGGGGGTGATCCTGGCCATGCTGCCGGTGGGATAGTGCGCGGCCACGTGGTCCACATGCTCCACGGCGATCACCTCCGGCCCCAGGAACCGGCGCGCCAACACCTCGAAGGACGCGGCGTCACCGGTGGCAATAAAGTGGTGCTGGCCCGGCGTCCCTTCCGGCCGCAGCAGATCGTGGGAAACCAGCGACCGGTACACGTCCTTGGCCGTCTCTTCCGCGCTCGAAACCAGCGTCACGCCGTCGCCCATGACATAGGAGATCACGCCGGTCAGGAGCGGATAGTGCGTACAGCCGAGCACCAGCGTGTCCACGTCGGCACGCCTGAGCGGAGCCAGGTACTCCTCGGCGGTGGCCAACAACTCCTGGCCCGCGGTGACACCTGCTTCCACGTATTCCACGAAGCGGGGACAGGCCACGGAGGTCACATCGAGGTGCGGTGCGGCGGCGAAGGTGTCCTCGTAGGCGCGGGAACCGACGGTGGCCGACGTGCCGATCACGCCGATCCTGCCGCTCCGCGTGGAGGCGACGGCGCGGCGGACGGCCGGCTGGATCACCTCGATCACCGGAATGCCGTAGCGGGCGGTGTAGCGCTCCCGGGCGTCGCGCAGGACGGCGGCGGAAGCGGAGTTGCAGGCGATCACGAGGAGCTTCACGCCGGCGTCCACCAGTTCATCCATCACGCCCAGCGCATTTGCCCGCACCTCGGCAATCGGCAGCGGACCGTAGGGCCCGTTGGCGGTGTCGCCAACGTACAGGATGGACTCGTTGGGCAGCTGGTCTATCACTGCGCGGGCCACGGTCAGCCCGCCCACCCCGGAATCAAAGATGCCGATCGGAGCTGCGGGTTGGATCAACATCGGGATGTCACTGCCTTCCAGGCTCATATTTCTCTAGAGGATAAGGCGTCGGCGTGCGCTTGGGCGAACTTCAGCGCGGCTTCTGTTAGCCATCTCACAGTGCTTCCCCCGCCGACGGCGGCCTCCCGGCCCGGGCACCGCAGGGCTTAGGCACGCGGAGCCTGCGGCCCCCTCCACGGCGGCCCGGCGGAACCCCGCCCCGGGTTCGAGGGAAACCCTGAGGCCCGTCCGCGGGGTTGCCCGTCGGGGGCACTGCCTCGGGTTCGAGTCAGTTAGAGACGCGCCGCGGCACTGCTCAGCGGTGGCCGCCTGACGCGTGCCCCAGCCCGTCCAGCAGTGCCTGCATCAGGGTCTCCTGGAGCCAGGTCATGAAGTTGTAGACCAACGCCAGGTAGGTTTCCAGGTCCTCGGCCTGGGACCAGTCGTCGATCTCATGCAGGGCCTGGGCGTCCTCGTCGGTGCGGATTTCCAGCCGCTCGGCCAGCACCAGGCGGACGTCGTTCACGGCACGGGCGAACAGCCGGGCCTGCTCGTCGGTGAGGTGCAGCGGCGTCTGCTCAAGCAGCAGCGCGCTGGCGCGCAGCGCCCCGAGCTTGTCCTCCCGCAGCGAGCGTTCGGTGAGTTTGCGGAACTCCAGCGCCTCGCCGTCGTCGTGCTCCACCGCATCCGGCAGCAGCCGCAGCAGCGCTGGGTCCCGGGGTTTGGCGGCATCCATGTCCAAGCCCACCATCGCGGCCAGGGGATCCTCGTCCTGCCGGTCGACCTCCAGCATGGCGACGACGTCCCCGAACAGCTTCCGGATCAGGTCCCGCTCGGCGGGCTCAAGGTAGCCGGTGATTCCCTTGCGCGTGTGCTTGAATGCCTTGGCCATCTACGCCTGGTCCGCCTTCTGGTACGTGGCCCACAGGCCGAACGAATGCATCGCCACGGTGTCCCGCTCGGCCTGCTCGCGGCTGCCCGTCGCCACCACCGACCTGCCCTGCTGGTGCACCTCGAGCATCAGCTTGCGGGCTTTGGTTTCCGAATAGCCGAAATAGCTTTGGAAGACATAGCTGACGTAGCTCATCAGGTTGACCGGATCGTTCCACACGATGACGACCCACGGGGTGTCCTTGGCCGTAAGTTCGGCGGATTCCGTCCGGCGGGACGTCTCGATATCCGCGTCCAGCACGGTTGTGCAGGAGGGAAGGATGCTCACGGTCATGGCTTCCATTGTAGGCAGGGCGTGCCAAGAGAGCCCGACGGCGGCGCGGATCTACTCAGACGGCGAAACAGGATTAGAGTCGGGGATGTGAACAATGCAGCAGGCTGGACGCATCCCAGCACCTCCCTGTACACCGACCATTACGAGCTGACCATGCTCCAGGCCGCCCTGCATTCCGGCGCGGCCCACCGGCGTTCGGTCTTCGAGGCGTTCGCCCGGCGGCTGCCGGAAGGACGCCGGTACGGCGTGGTGGCCGGAACCGGCCGGATTTTGGAGGGCCTGGAACACTTCACGTTCTCCGAGGACCAGCTGGATTTCCTGGCCCGCACGGACGTGGTGGACGCGCGCACCATCGACTGGCTGGCCGATTTCCGTTTCTCCGGCGACATCTACGGCTATGCCGAGGGCGAGGCCTACTTCCCGTATTCGCCGATCCTGGTGGTGGAGTCGAGCTTTGCCGAAGCGTGCGTCCTGGAGACCTTCATCTTGTCCGTGCTGAACCACGACAGCGCCATCGCCTCGGCGGCCTCTCGGATGACCGGCGCGGCCGGCAGCCGGCCCTGCATCGAGATGGGGTCCCGGCGCACGCACGAGGAGTCGGCCGTGGCAGCTGCCCGGGCCGCGGTGATCGGCGGCTTCTCCAGCACCTCAAACCTGGAAGCCGGCTACCGATACGGCGTCAAGACGGTGGGAACCGCCGCCCATTCCTTCACCCTGCTGCATGACACCGAACAGCAGGCCTTCGAAGCGCAGCTGGCGTCGCTGGGTGTGGGTACCACCCTGCTGGCGGACACGTACGACGTCGAGACCGCCGTCCGTACTGCCGTTGACCTGGCGGGTCCGGGGCTGGGTGGCGTGCGGCTGGATTCCGGCGACCTGATCGCCCAGGCCCAGTGGGTGCGCCAGTTGCTGGACGACCTGGGCAACCACCACACCCGCATCACCGTCACCTCGGACCTGGACGAATACGCGATCGCTGCCCTCGCCTCGGCTCCGGTGGACTCCTACGGCGTCGGCACCGCGCTGGTCACCGGATCCGGCGCGCCCACCGCCAGCATGGTCTACAAGCTGGTCAGCCGCGAGGGCAGCAACGGCGAGCAGGTGTCGGTGGCGAAGGCGTCGAAGAACAAGATTTCCGTAGGCGGACGCAAATACGCGCTGCGCCGGCTGGACGAGCACGGGGCCGCCACGGCCGAGGTGGTCGGCATTGGCCACCGGCCCTTCGACGACGGCAACGACCGGCCGCTGCTGCAGCAGTTCGTCACCAACGGCAAGCTGGCGGACGGCTGGACCGGCGCCGAAGGCGTCCGCCGCGCCGCTGAACGCCACACCGCTTCCATGGCCGAGCTGCCCGGCGCCGTGAACCGGCTGCAGCGCGGCGAGGCCGCCATTCCCACCGAATTCGAGGAGCAGTCATGACACGCGCACTGATCATCGTCGACGTCCAGAACGACTTCTGCGAGGGAGGTGCCCTGGCCGTCGAAGGCGGAGCGAAAACTGCCGCCGACATCAGCGAGCACTTGGAGACCCGGCCGGATGAGTACGACGTCGTGATCGCGACGCAGGACTGGCACGTGGATCCGGGCGGCCACTTCTCCGACGCGCCGGACTTCGTGGACAGCTGGCCGCGGCACTGCGTCGCCGGGACGCGCGGGGCGGACCTGCATCCCGACCTGGACACCGACCGGATCGACGCCTACTTCCGCAAGGGCCAGTACGACGCCGGCTACTCCGGCTTCGACGGCCTGCTGGCACCGGCGGACGAGGTGGCCACCGGTGAACGCGAGGGCGACGAGGAGGAAGAAGACACCGATATGCCCAGCCTGGACGACTGGCTGCAGGAGCACGGGGTGGATGAGGTGGTGGTGGCCGGGCTGGCAACCGACTATTGCGTCCGCCAGACCGCCCTCGATGCCGTCCAGGCCGGGTACGCCACCGCCGTGAACCTGGCGCTGTCGGCGGGAATCAACGCCGGACGCGTCGAGAAGACCCTGGCCGAGTTCAGCGACTACGGCATCGACGTCATCGAGTAGCCGGGCGGGCTGCGCCGGAAGCGCACGAAACCTCGCTCGTTTCGCGTGCGTCGGGAACCTCTGCCCTCCGCGCGTGAGGAGGTTCGCTCCCATGTTTATCCGTAACTTCCCATGTCTTGGCGCCACTCGCGGCGCTGACTAGGGGAAACGCTCGAGCTACCGCCAAAACATGGGAGCGGGCGCCGGGTCGGCGCGCCAACGTGGTGTCTTGGCTGCGCGGCCGGTTACTTCCGGCCGATGAACCAGTCCTGGAGCTTCTTCAGGCGCTTGTTCAGCTGCTCCTCGTTGGCCTGGGCTACGGGCGGGCCGCCGCAGACCCGGCGCAGCTCGGAGTGGACCACGCCGTGCGGCATGCCGGAGCGCGCCGACCAGGCGGAAACGTTCTTGGCCAGCTGGTTGCGCAGTTCGGTCAGCTGCCGGTGGTCAACCACGGCCGGGGCCGGCTCGGGTTCCACGGCTCCGCCGGAACGCTTGCGCTTGCGCGACTGCTGTTCCTGCTGGCGCTGGCGCAGCAGCATGCCCACCTGCTCCGCGTCCAGCAGCCCCGGGATGCCCAGGAAGTCCAGTTCCTCTTCGCTGCCGAGCTCTCCCCCGGTACCGAACTCGGCGCCGTCGAACAGCACCCGGTCGAAGGACGCCTGGGAGTCCAGCGCTTCGAACTTCTGCTTGGTCAGCTCGTCCGATGCCTTCTCTTCCCGGTTGGCCTGCTCCATCAGGGCCTCTTCGGGAATGAAGCCCTCGTCGTTGTCCTTGTCCGGCCGGTCCAGCGCGTGGTCGCGCTCCAGCTCCATCTGGTTCGCCAGTTCCATCAGGTTCGGCACCGACGGAAGGAACACGGACGCCGTCTCGCCGCGCTTCCGTGCGCGCACGAAGCGGCCCACCGCCTGCGCGAAGAACAGCGGGGTAGCCGTCGAGGTGGCATACACGCCGACCGACAGCCGGGGCACGTCCACGCCTTCGGAGACCATGCGGACGGCGACCATCCAGCGGCTGTCCCCGGCGGAGAAAGCCTCGATCTTTTCGGAGGCACCGGCGTCGTCCGAAAGGATGACGGTGGCGGATTCCCCGGTGATCTTCTTCAGCTGGCCGGCGTAGGCGCGCGCGTCCTCGTGGTCGGTGGCGATCACCAGCCCGCCGGCGTCGGGCACCGCCCGGCGTACCTCGGTCAGCCGCTTGTCGGCCGCCGCCAGCACCGACGGGATCCATTGCCCCTGCGGGTTCAGCGCCGTGCGCCAGGCCTGCGCCGTGATGTCCTTGGTGACGGCGGCCTCGCCGAGCGACGCCGCGTACTCGTCCCCCGAGCTGGTGCGCCAGCGCATCTGCCCGGAGTACGCCATGAACATCACCGGGCGCACCACGTGGTCGCGCAGGGCGCTGCCGTAGCCGTAGGTGTAGTCGGCCCGCGAGCGGCGGATGCCGTCCTTGTCCTCGGCGTATTCCACGAACGGGATCGCCGCCGTATCCGAGCGGAACGGGGTGCCGGTCAGCGCCAGGCGCCGGGCCGCGGGTTCGAAGGCCTCGCGGATGCCGTCGCCCCAGCTGAGGGCGTCGCCGCCGTGGTGGATCTCGTCAAGGATCACCAGCGTCTTGGCGGCCTCGGTCTTGGCCCGGTGCAAAAGCGGCTTCATGGCCACCTGCGCGTACGTGACGGCGACGCCGATGAAGTCGCGGCCGTGCGAACCGTCCGAGTTCTTGAAGTTCGGATCGATGGCCAGCCCCACCCGCGCCGCGGCGTCGGCCCACTGGCGCTTGAGGTGGTCGGTCGGGGCCACGACGGTGATCCGGTTGACGATCCCCCGTTCCACCAGCTCGGTGGCCACGCGCAGCGCGAAGGTGGTCTTGCCCGCGCCGGGGGTAGCCACGGCCAGGAAGTCCTGCGGGGCCATCTCGAAGTACTTCTGCAGGGCCTCGGCCTGCCATTGGCGCAGTTTGGGGGCGGTGCCCCAGGCGGCGCGTTCCGGGTAAGCCGGCGGCAGCACCGGTCCGGCGCCGAATAGTGTGTCGTTGCTCATTTGCTGGCCTCCTCCCGTTGTTCCTGCCCGTTCTCAATCCGTTCCGCGCTGCGCCAGCCGGTGGCAATCCCGCCCGCCGCCACCACGGCCAGCACCAACCAGATCACCACGTAGACGCCGACCGAGCCCGGGTTGTCCGGATCCCGCAGCAGGGCGAACAATCCGCCCGCCCCGGCGGTACCCACCACGCCACCCAGCTGGTCGGCCAGCTGCAGCGACGCGGAGTTCCGTCCGCGCTCCTGGGGTGCGGACAGCTTCAGCACCATCACCGACGTGGTGGACAACGCCATTCCCATCGAGAACCCGGCCAGCGCCCAGACGACGATGAGCGCCCCGAGCGGCACCGACGGTGCGGACACCAGCGCCATCAGCCCCATGCAGGCGGTCAGGATGCCGGATCCGATCACCAGCAGCCGGTGCCGCGCGGCCTCAACGCGTGCCTGCAGCCAGGAGCCAATGCTCCAGCCGACCGCACCGGCCGTCAGGGCCAATCCCGCGGTCGCCGGCGAGACGCCGTGGGCCGCCACCAGCATCAGCGGGATGAACGCCTCGGCGCCGAAAAACGCCAGGTTGATCAGTCCGCGGGTGGCGATCACGCTGGGCAGCCCGCGGCGCAGCCGCAGGGTGCCCGGCGGCATCAGCTTGGGCAGGGCCACCAGCGCCAGCACCACGCCGCCGGCCGCCAGCACGTACAGCAGCACCAGCTTCCCGGCGGGCCCGCCGGCGACCGCTTCGAACAGGGCCCACTGGGCCAGGAACACGCCGCCGGCCAGCAGCAGGCCGCGCACGGCCTGCAGGCGCCCGCCGCGTTTGTCCGTGGTCGGGTTCTCCGGGGCTCCCACGCTCCCGGTCTGCGGCCAGATGACCAGCACGGCCAGCAGGAAGATCGGCGCCACGCCGTAGAACACCAGGCGCCAGGAAAGGTACTGGGCGACGACGCCGGCGGCCAGCGGCCCCACCAGCGACGGCAGCACCCAGGCCGCGGCCAGCCAGCCGAAGACCACCGGCTGCAGCCGCTGCGGATAGACCTGCCCGATGATCACGTAGACGGCCACGATCGCGAAGCCGCCGCCCAGCCCGGCCACGGCCCGGCCCGCGGTGAAGATCCAGAATTCCCCCGCCACCCCGGACAGGACGAGGCCGGCGACCATCAGCACCAGCCCAGCGGCGAGCGCCGGGCGCGGCCCCTTGGCGTCGCACCAGACCCCTGCCACCACGCTGGCCAGCAGCGAAGCGGTCAGGAACATGGAGAACGCCAGCCCGTAGGCGGACTTTCCGTCCAGGTCGGCCGCCACCACCGGCATCGCCGTCGCCACCGCCACCGCCTCGAACGCCGCCAGCGTGATCACCGTCAGCAGGCCGATGGTCAGCGGCCGGTAGGCAGCCGACATGGCGCCGGGCGCGCGGACGGCAGTGGATTCGGGCATCAAGGAACCAGGGCTAGCTTTCTTTGCAGGCAGGAGTCAGCGCGGCGGGCACCGGACGCGCCCGCGCGCGTGGAGGGGGAACGGTTGCTACTTCTTCTTACCGGAATCGTCGCCGCCGGGGCGCAGGCCCTCGTAGATGGCCTTGCAGTCCGGGCATACCGGGAACTTATTCGGGTCGCGGCCGGGCACCCACACCTTGCCGCACAGGGCGATCACGGGTTCGCCGGACAGCGCCGACTCCATGATCTTTTCCTTGCGGACGTAGTGCGCAAAGCGTTCGCGGTCACCGGGCTCAAGCTCTTCGCGGAGTTCTTCACGCTCGATCGTCGCGGTGGACCCGCCCGGGGTCTGCGGCGCGCGGGGGTCGTTTTCGAAAGGATCCGGAGGAAGACTCATGCCACCCATCTTAACCCCTGAAACAGGAACGACGACGGCGGAGCCCGGCTCCCCCGTCGTCGTCGCCCGCCGCTGCGGCCGGGTTTGTGTGCTATTTGTTTTTGGCCACGGCCTGGAGGAGTTCCGGCGTCCGGCGGTCGTACCAGCGGCCGCCCAGCTCGATGCCGACCACCAGCAGGACCGCGCCGAGCACGAGGCCGACCACCAGCGCCAGCCAGCCCCACAGCGCGTCGCCGGTGAAGACACCGATCAACGCCAGCACCAGCTCCGGCAGCGAGAGCAGCACCAGCACGCCGAGGCCGCCGAGCTGGACCACCATCATCCGGGCGGTCGACCCGGGCGGGGTCTTGAACGGGCTCTCCCCCGGCAGCGGCACGTTGTAGGTGTAACGGGCCGAGACCAGGCTGGACAGGCCCAGGCCGGTCAGCAGCACGCCGAGGGCGACGCCGGAAACGGGCGGCAGCAGGTGCCACCCGCCGATGAAAACGAACGGCAGCACGGTCAGCACGGCGGTGGCCGGCAGCGCGATCACCGCGCAGGCCGCGGCCCGGCCTATCCGGTCGGCCCGCCCGCTCACCCCGGTGGTGACGTGCAGCGCGAACGCCGTGTTGTCGTAGGCGATGTCCGCCGCGATGCCAAAAGACAGCAGGAAGGCGATCATCGGGCCCAGCCACAGCATGAAGGTGAAGTCGCCGGTTTGCGCGAGGCCGAAGAAGACCGCCACCGGAATCAGCGGAATGGATACCAGCGACGCCCCGTAGCGGGGATCCTTGAACCAGTAGATGAGCGCGCGCGCCGCCACGGCTCCTGCCGGGGTGCCGGGCATCCGCGAGAACCAGCCCAGCCGGCCGCCCGCCTTCCGGGACACGGCGTTGTACGGCGGCGTGACCAGCGCACGGGCCAGGCTGAGCTTCCAGAGCCAGGCCAGCACGGCCAGGAAGGCTACCGCGATGAGCAGCCGGGCCCCGGCCGAGCCCCAGTTGCCCAGGGCCAGATCGCCCGGCACAGCCCAGACCGCGCCCAGCGGCGACCAGGCCAGGCCCTCCGTCAGGGCCGGCAGGAAGTCCTGTGAGCTGCGGAAACCCTCGACGATGCCGACCATGATCGGTCCCAGCAGCACCAGCGGGATGATGCCGATGACGCCGCTGAGGTCCTTGAACCGGCGCGAGCTGGCCAACGTCGTGGACGCCGACGTCGTCACGCGGGAGAGCACCACGCAGGTCAGCGTTGCGATCAGGGCGCACACGACGGCGGCCACGAGCGCCGCCGGGTGTTGCCACCATGCGGCCGCGTGTCCGAGCGCGGCCACCAGCGTCACCACTCCCGGGATACCGACCAGCCCGCCAATGGCGAGCCCGAGCAGCAGCTGGCGCATCGGCACGGCATAGGTCACGAACCTGGCCGGGTCCAGTGTCATGTCGACGCCGGTGGCCATCATCGGGATCAGTGCCCAGCCCAGGAAGGCCGCGGAGCCGCCCAGCACCACCACCATGCGCGCCATGTCCGGCTCCGTGTGGCTGAGGAAGAACAGCCCGGAAATCAGCAGGCCCAGCATGCCGACCGCGTACAGGCCGCCGAGGATCACGCCGACCAGTTGCCACGGGCTGCGTTTGAAGCCGTTGCGCAGCAGCGCCAGCTTCAGCCTTACGAGGTGCGCAACCACTCGAGCCCCTCCGCCTGGGTCCGCCCGCCGACCAGCTGCACGAAGCGCTCTTCGAGGCTGGCACCGGCGCGCACATCGTCCACGGTGCCGGCGGCCAGCACGTTGCCGCCGGCGATCACTGCCACGTGGTCGCACATGCGCTGGACCAGGTCCATGACGTGGCTGGAGACGATCACCGTGCCCCCGGAGTCCACGTAGTCGTGCAGGATGTCGCGGATGTTTGCCGCGGAGATCGGGTCTACTGCCTCGAACGGTTCGTCCAGCACCAGCAGCTTCGGCGCATGGATCAGTGCGGTGGCCAGGGCGACCTTCTTCGTCATGCCGGCGGAATAGTCCACCACCAGGGTGCCCGCGTCGTTGGTCAGGTCCATGGCCCGCAGCAGGTCCGGTACGCGCGCGGCCACGGTCTCCCGGTCCATGCCCCGCAGCAGCCCGGCGTAGGTGACCAGCTGTTCGCCGGTCAGCCGGTCGAACAGCCGGACGCCGTCGGGCAGCACGCCCATCAGTCGCTTGGCCTTGAGCGGCTCGGCCCAGACGTCCACGCCGTGCACCCACACCTGGCCGTAATCCGGCCGCAGCAGCCCGGTGGCCATGGAGAGCGAGGTGGTCTTGCCGGCCCCGTTCGGCCCCACCAGACCGTAAAAGGACCCGGCGGGCACGTCCAGGTTGACGCCGTTGACGGCGATCTTCTCACCGAAGCGCTTGGCCAGGCCGCGCACCGCCAAGGCGCGAACGGGAGCCTGGGCGGGTACGGCAGCCGGCGCCGAGGCGAGGTCTCCGGGCGCGGGCGGGGTTCCCGGCGAGGTCCCGTGCGGGGCGCCGTCGCCCGGTACCGCGGTTCCCGGCGGGCTCCCGTGCGGGGCCCCGTCGGCCGGTACCGGTACCGCGCCGTTGTTCTGCTCGTCCGGCTGCTGGACCGGAGGTTGTGATGGGTGCGAAGTCATGTGTCCACGCTAACAACCGGGGGTTCACCGGGACGTCATCCCCAAGGACTAATATTTCTCCGTCACGGCGGCACGCTCGTATTGCGGCGCCCAGTCCAGTTCGTGGCCCAGTTCGACGGCGGCGCGCTGCCACCAGTGCGGGTCCCGCAGCGCCGCCCGGGCGAGCAGTACCGCGTCCGCCGAGCCCTCCGTGATGATGGAGTCGGCCTGCGCGGCCGTGGTAATGAGTCCGACGGCGCCGGTCGGGATGCCGGCCTGGCGCCGGATGGCGGCCGCGAAGGGCACCTGGTACCCCGGCTGCAGCGGGATCTTCGCCCCGTGCACCGCGCCGCCGCTGGAGACATCGACCAGGTCCACTCCCCGGGCTGCCGCCTGTTCCACCACGTCGGCCACGGCCTCCGGTTCCAGCCCGCCGTCCGACCAGTCGGAGGCGGAGACGCGGAGCAGCAGCGGCATGGCGTCCGGGATGACGCCGCGGACAGCCTCCACCACTTCCAGCAGCAGCCGGGCACGCTTGGCGGCCGTACCGCCCCAGCCGTCGGTCCGGGTGTTGACCAGCGGCGAGAGGAACTGGTGCAGCAGGTAGCCGTGGGCGGCATGGATCTCCATGGTGTCGAAGCCGGCCCAGACGGCACGGGCCGCCGCGTCGCGGAAGTCTGCGATGACCTGCCGGATGCCGGCCTCGTCCAGGGCGTCCGGCGCCGCGTAGCGTCCAAAGGCCTCACCCGTGGGGCCCACGGTCCGCCACCCGCCTGCGGCAGGCGGCACGGAGCCGGATTCCGGGGCGAAGGGCGCGTAGGTCGACGCCTTGCGCCCGGCATGGGCCAACTGGATCCCGATCCTGGTGTCCGCCGAGCCGTAGCGGTGCACGAACTCCGTGATCCTGCCCCACGCCTGGGCCTGCTCGTCCGTCCAGATGCCGGTGTCCTCGGGACTGATCCGGCCGGTGGCGTTTACCGCGGTCGCCTCGGTGAGGATCAGCGCGGCCCCGCCGGCAGCGAACTGTCCCAGGTGCATCAGGTGCCAGTCGTTCGGCGTTCCGGGCGCATCCTCGCGCCGCACCGAGTACTGGCACATCGGCGCCACCCACCCGCGGTGCCTGAGCTGCAACCCGCGCAGTCTCAGCGGCTCGAAGAGGCCGCCGGCCACAGCCTGCGCCATTTAGAAGAGCGCCCTGGCCAAGGCCTGGCGTGCCTTGGATACCCGCGGGTCGGTGGCTCCCACCACGTCGAACAGCTCCACGAGGCGTGCCCGGGCGGCCTCCCGTTCATCCCCTGCATGGCGGCTGATGAAACCCACCAGGCGGGCGAAGGCGTCCTCCACATGGCCGCCCGAAACGTCCAGGTCGGCGACGGCCAGCTGGGCCTGCAGGTCGTCGGGCCGGTCGGCGGCAGCGGCGCGCAGCCCGGCCGCATCGGCCCCCTGAAGCCGCTGCAGCAACTGGACCTGGTACAGGCCGGTACGGGCCTCGTCGTCCGCCGGCTGTTCGGCCAGGGCCTTCTGGTACGCCGCGGCGGCACGATCGAAGTCGCCGGCCTCGATGGCGTCGAACGCTTCCTGGTGCAGCGGCGGCAGCGGCTTCTCTTCCTCGGCCGGAGCGTCCCCGGCTCCGGGGGCCGTGCCGGTCACGCCGTTGGCCTGGGCCACCTTGAGCAGTTCATTGACGAACTGCCGCAGCTCGTCGGCCGTGGCGGCCCCCTGGAACAGCGGGATCGGCTGCCCTTTCAGGAGGGCGACGGCGGCGGGCACGCTCTGCAGCTGGAAGGCCTGTGCGATGCCGGGACTGGCATCGACGTCTACCCGGGCCAGCACAAAGCGGCCGGCGAACTCGTTCGCGACCTCCGCCATGGCGGAGGCCAGCTGCTGCGCCATATCGCTCCACGACGCGGTCAGTTCCACGATCACGGGGACCTGTGCGGACAACTGGACGAGCGCCTGGAAGCTCTGCTCGTTGACCTCGACGATGTAGCCCGGTGCTTCGCCTTCGCCCGCTGCCGGCGCCCCGGCGGCCGGGGCCGGCATGCCTCCTGCCGGCGGCTGCGGCTTTTTCAGCGCGGACAGGTCGACGGCGCCGCGGAGGCTGACGGAAGACGGCGCGGGGCCCTGTCCTGGAGTTGGAGTGGTCATGACATCACACTAATACGTCTCGGTCGGCGTCCGGAATTTCCCGACCGGGCCGGCGGCGCGGCCCGGTCGGGCGCGGACCTACTTCAGCTCGGCGTCCACCAGGCCCTGGGCAACGCCCACCAACGTGAGCCGGTCCTCGGAGCCGGCCGGCGGCACGTACAGGAAGACGGACTCACCGTAGGTCACGTCCACGCCCTCCGTGGTGGAGTCATCCCCGGCCAGCGCCGCGAACTCGGGCGAGAGTTCCACCGTGGCACCGGCTTCGGCCGGCAGGCTGCTCATCACCGACTCCATGTGTCCGAACACTACGGCGCCGCCGTCGGCGGTGCCCAGCGCACGCAACGAGCCGTCGTCGACGCTGCGGCTGAAGGAGATGTCGGCGTTTTCGTTGGACTTGACCTGGTCTTTCTGGAACGCCTGGATCTGCTCGGAGAAGGTGTTCTTTCCGATCGCGTCCTTGTGCTTGCCGTCGTCGAGATTCTCGGCGACCATTTTCACGGCCGCCTGCGGCGAGTGCAGCAGGCCTTCCTCGGCGTCCGGCGCCACGGCCGGTGTTCCGCCGCTCTCGGTGGAGACCTGCGGGAAAGTGGTGCCCGGCAGCATCTGGAGCGCGCCCACCATCCGGTAGTTCGAGCGCGGATCCTGCTGCACCAGCACGATCACCTGCGGCACCGGATTGTCCTCGCCCTCCGTGACCGTCACGACCGTCCGCGGCCACTCGGCACTCGTGCTGACCATCGAGGTCAGGATCGGCCCGGCGGCCACCGGAACGGGAGCCGCCGCCTCGCCGTTTTCAGCCCGCACCTTGTAGTTGGCCTCGCGGACGGTCAGGGCGGCCCCGGCGACCCGCGGCTTCAGCTTGCCGGAGTCCTGCGCCGAGTCGGCATCCGAGACTGCCGCGGCCACGGAATCCATAATCCGGGTCAATTGGCCCTCCAGCACCACCGGGTGGCCGGCGGCTTCGCCGGCGTCCTGGGAGGGAGCCGGAGACGCGGCCTGGGCGGGAAGCACCGCGCCGGACGCCAGGACCATGGCCGCACCCGCCGCGGCGGCGGCGCGCAGGCCCAGCTTCGGGCGGACCATCAGGGAACGGCGGCCCGCCGACCGGTCGCCCTCTTCGGGCTTTTCCAGGCCGGCGCCTCCGGGCACGGCCTGGCCGGAACGTTCGGCCGGGACGCTGCGGCCCGGCTGTGCCAGCGCCGCCGTTTCCGGGCCGCCTGCGTTCGGCCGGCCGCTTCCGCCCCGAGGGTCGGAGTCGTCGCCGGGGACGGGCCGGTTCGGACGGCGGGACACCACGGCCATCGCCACCCCGAGCACCAGCAGCAGGGCGCCGATGATCATCAAGGCCAGCGACCACGGCACGGAGGTGTCGTTCGGCCAGGTGACGGTCACCGTGGTCGGCGCCGGCTCGGTGCCGTCCGCGGCCAGCAGGATGGACCACTCGCCGTCGGCCGGGGCCACCCACCGGTGCTCCAGGCTGCCCTCGGCCTGCTGCTGGCTCACCCAGAGGTCGGATCCGGCCGGGTTCGGCACTTTGGCCTCACCCTCGGTCACGGTCCCCTGCAGCTGCCCGTCCTCGATGCCGGTCAGGGAGGTGTGCGCTGCCTCTCCGACCCAGGCCTCAACGTCGCCCGCGCGGCCGATGGCCAGCAGGAACTCGCCGTCGGCCTCCACTGACACGTCCACTTCTTCTTCGTGGACACCGAAGACTTCCGGCTCAATGACGGTCACGGGGGCGGTTGCATCGGCTGCCGTGTAGGTGGCCGATGCGCGCTCGGGCGGTGCCCAGACGGTCCGCTGGGCGATGCCCAGCGCGATGGCCAGCAGGCCGATCACCATCAGGGCCACTGAAATCTTAAAACGCACAAAAATACCAATCGTCGATCGCTGCAGGAAGGAAGGGCCGCAGGGACGCCCAAGCCTTCAGGGGCCGGCAGGGTGCCCGCCATCGGTCATGCTTTATAACCCTATGGTAACGAACCCTTTCCGCCGCCCGTGCGCGGCCGGATTACTCCGTCCGCCGCGGGCAACCTTTTGCCCTTTTGCCGCCGTCATCCGATGCCACACCATACCGGACTGGTAGTCTTTCGCTCAGAATTGCCCCTATCCTGCGCCGTTGTTGCTTAGAGCGCGACGAGCGCGCCCGCCCGTTGCTTCAGCGGCTGCAGGCGGAAGAGAGGATGCTGCGTGAGCGAACACCGGGATGCTCCCACGCCCGCGGGCGGCAACGGATCGCCGGCCGAGGGCCTGCCGGCTGACGTCGATGCACCCGTGCCGGATCCTGCCGCGGCGCCGGCGTCACCCGCTTCGGCGCCGGTCATGGCGGCGCGCCGGCATGCGGTCCTGGGCGCCCTCGGGCGCATCGGGGCGTCCATGCCCCGGGCCCGGCCGCGCGTCCGCTTCCAAATGCCGCCCGAGGACGACTCACCCGCCGCCGCCCGCGACGGGCGCGTCAGCACCGACTTCTCCCCCGCCCGGCACCCGATCCATTTCGGATTCATGGCAACGGTCGGCGTCGGTTTCGCGCTGCTGCTCTACTTCGTGCTCACCAACGTCGGTGAATTGCTGGCGTGGATCGCGGCGGCGCTCTTCATTGCCTTGGGGCTCGATCCGATCGTCCGCTGGCTGGAAAGCAAGGGGCTGCCGCGTCCGGCCGGCGTCATCATTGTGGTGCTGATCCTGGCCGGGTTGATCGCGGCGTTCATCTCCACGCTGATCCCGACCATCGTCAACCAGACCACCCAGATCGTGGCCAACGCTCCCCGCTATGTCGAGGACATCCTGAACTCGGCCTTCTTCCAGACCATTGATGAGCAGTTCCAGGTCCGGGAGCGCATCGACATCGAGCTGGAGAGGTTCTTTGCCAGTTCGGAGAACGTCACGGGGATCTTCGGCGGCGTCCTCGGCGTCGGCAGCGCCGTCCTCCAGGGCGCGTTCGGGGCACTGATCGTGCTGGTGCTCACGCTGTACTTCCTGGCGTCGCTTCCGGCGCTGAAGGTCTGGGCCTACCGGCTGGCCCCGCGGTCCAAGCGGCGGCAGGTGCAGCGCCTGTCTGAAGAGATCACCGGCAGCGTGGGCAGCTATGTGATCGGCCAGGCCTGCGTGGCGCTGATCAACGCGGCGGTGGCATTCATCGCCATGACCATTGCGCAGGTGCCGTTCACCGCCCTGCTGACCTTCGTCGTCGGCCTGCTGGCCTTCATCCCGCTGATCGGCGCCGTGATTGCCGGCGTGTTCGTCTCGCTGGTTGCCCTGACCGTTGGCTGGCAGCCGGCGGTGCTGTTCGCCATCATCTACTTTGCCTACCTGCAGATCGAGGCGTACTTCGTGTCGCCGCGCATCATGCAGCGCGCGGTGGCCGTGCCCGGGGCCGTGGCGGTGATTGCCGTGATTGCCGGCGGTTCGCTGATGGGTGTGCTGGGCGCGCTGATGGCGATTCCGGCCGCGGCATCGGTGATGCTGCTGCTGAAGGACGTCTTCATCGTCCGACAGGACCGGAACTGACGGAACGGTCAGCGGTAGCGGAAACTGCGGGTCTGCCAGCAGCGCGGATGCCAGTGCCGCCGCTCGGCCAGCGCCGTCTCGCCACCGAACAACGAGTCGGCTTGCCAGGCGACCAGGTGCTCGATGCCCGGTCCGATCGTCCGGTTGCAGCCCGGGCAGGTGTACTCCTTGGCGGCGTTCGGCGGGGTGATCCGCCGCACGTTCCATTCGCCGTCGGGCGCGTTCTGGCGCTCCGGGATGCCCGCGCGGGCGCGGTCCAGGTCCAGCTCGTTGGCCCGCGTCCACTTGCTGCTGCCCGTGCCTGAGCGGCGGCGCGGGCGGTTAGAACGGGGCATGCCACCATTCTGCCCCACCGGCGCGGCCCGGACCGAACCACGCCCGTCCGCACTTGAGCCGGGACGGTCCAGAGGTGCCGGGCGGCCCAGCCAAGTTCCGGACGGCCCAGACATGTGCCGGACCGACCACGCACCGGGCACCGGTAAAGTGGCCTACTGTGCGTCTTGTCATTGCCCGTTGCTCCGTTGACTACATCGGCCGCCTCCGCGCCCACCTGCCGCTGGCCACCCGCCTGCTGATGGTGAAGGCGGACGGCTCCGTCCTGATCCATTCCGACGGCGGTTCCTACAAGCCGCTCAACTGGATGAGCCCGCCGGCCAATCTCCGGGTGGCGGAGCCGGAGGCCGACGACGCCGACTCGGGCGTCCAGGAAGTCTGGCACGTCCAGCACGCCAAGAGCGACGACCGCCTGGTGATCAGCATCCACGAGCACCTGCACGAATACAGCCACGATCTGGGCGTCGACCCGGGGCTGGTCAAGGACGGCGTGGAGGCCGACCTGCAGCGCCTGCTGGCCGAACAGATCCACCGGCTCGGTCCCGGCCACACGCTGGTGCGGCGGGAATACATGACGGCGATCGGCCCCGTGGACATCCTGGCCCGCAACGCCGACGGGGGCACCGTGGCCGTCGAGCTCAAGCGGCGCGGCGACATCGACGGCGTGGAACAGTTGACCCGCTACCTGGAGTTGCTCAACCGCGATCCACTGCTGGCTCCGGTCAAGGGGATTTTCGCGGCCCAGCAGATCAAGCCGCAGGCGCGGGTGCTCGCCACCGACCGGGGCATCGAATGCCTGACCCTGGACTACGACGAGATGCGCGGCGTGGACGACGCCGAATCCCGCCTGTTCTGACGCCCCGGGAGTCGCAAAACAACGCGCGCTTCCTGCAGGCCGGCGCTTCCGGCCCGGCACTTAACCGCGGATCGAACTCTTCCTTAATAAAAGATTGAATTGTCCTTTGTACCGTTGACCGCCCATGGGGCTTATGTGATGCTTAACTCAGTCTTTGTGTAGGTGTGGTTTTCATGCTCGCAAGACGTGTTGCGAGTGTGAAGCTCCGCGGCGTCCGGCCCGCAGGCCGTGTCGTTTGGATCTTCCACGGAGTAACCGGGTTGGTACGAGGTGTGCCGGCTTGTTTTTGTTCCACGATGAGGAGATTTAAATGGCACAGGGGACCGTTAAGTGGTTTAACGCGGAAAAGGGCTTCGGCTTCATCACACCGGATGAGGCCGACGGCGACGTCTTCGTTCACTACTCTGAAATCCAGTCGGGCGGATTCAAGACCCTCGACGAAAACCAGCGCGTGAGCTTCGAGATTGGCCAGGGAGCCAAGGGCCCGCAGGCCACCGGCGTCACCGTCATCTAGCCGCTTACGCCTAGCGGAGCGGGGCCGTCCACGCCACCGCACCGTACGCAGAACCCCTCCGATGCTTTCGGAGGGGTTCTTCTTTTCCGGCGTCAGGCGGGCAGCTTCGGCGGTCCCAGCCGGACCACGTCTCCGCCCAGGGCGCGCAGGCGCTCGTCGAACCGCTCATATCCCCGGTCGATGTGCTCCACGCCGTGGATTTCGGTGGTGCCGTCGGCCACCAGCCCGGCGATGACCAGCGCGGCACCGGCGCGGATGTCGTTGGCCTCCACGGGGGCGCCGGAGAGCTGCGGTACCCCCTTGATCAGCGCGTGGTGCCCGTCCAGCCGCACCACCGCTCCCAGCCGGGCCAATTCGGAGGTGAAACCCCAGCGCGCCTCGAACACGTTTTCCGTCACCATCCCGTGCCCGTCCGCGACGGCATTCAGCGCGACGACGAACGGCTGCAGGTCCGTGGGGAATCCGGGGTACGGCAGCGTGGAGACGTTGATCGGCCGCGGCCGCTGCGGTCCTTCCACCGTGAAGCCGTCATCCCTGCTGGTGATCCGGCACCCGGCCTGTGCCAGCTTGTCCAGAACCACGGCCAGGTGGCCGGGATTGGACCTGGCCACGTCCACTGTCCCCCCGGTGATGGCAGCGGCGAAGGCCCAGGTCCCGGCGACGATCCGGTCCGGCACGGTGCTGTGGTGCACGGGGTGCAGGCTCTCCACGCCGGTGATGACCAGCGTGGGCGAGCCGATTCCTTCGATCCGGGCGCCCATCGAGACCAGCAGGTCGGCAATATCGGTGATCTCCGGTTCCCGCGCCGCGTTGTCGATCACCGTCACTCCCCGGGCCAGGGTCGCGGCCATCATCAGGTTTTCGGTGGCGCCGACCGATGGATACGGCAGGCGGTGATGGGTGCCGTGCAGCCCTTGCGGCGCCTTGGCCACCAGGTAGCCGTGGTCGATGCTGATGCGGGCGCCCATCTGTTCCAGCCCGGCCCGGTGCATGTCCAGGCCGCGGCTGCCGATGGCATCTCCCCCGGGCAGTGCCACTTCCGCCTGCCGGCAGCGTGCCACGAGCGGGCCGAGCACGGAAATGGATGCCCGCATGGCGCGGACCAGGTCGTAGTCGGCCTGGTGGGCCGGTGCGGCAGGGACGTCGATATGGACACTGGCGGCGTCGACGTCGTAATCCACCGCGCAGCCGAGCCGGCGCAGCAGTTCCGACATGATCCAGACGTCCTGGATGTCGGGCACATTCGTGATCGTGGAACGGCCCTCAGCCAGCAACACCGCGGCCATCAGCTTCAAGACGCTGTTCTTGGCGCCGGGAACCTCCACCCGCCCGTTGAGCGAGCTGGGCCCGTGCACCGCAATCACGTTCTCCATGAAAAACCATCCTAGGGTTGATGCACGGCTGTGCTGGTTAAAAGGCGGACGGCGCGGCCCCCGGGAGAGCCGCGCCGCACTGGTCTTAACGCCAGGTGCCGATGCCGATCACCGGTCCGGCTTCCAGCCAGGACGAGAGACCAGCGTAGACGTCGAAGGTCATTGCCATCGACAGATCCTGTTTTTCGTGCGTGAGCATCACGACGATCGCACCGGGCTGGATCTTGGCCCGCTCGGTTTCGGTCGGTTGCCGCCAGCCCTGCAGTTCCAGCGAACTGCGCCGGAACCGGTAGCGCGGCTTGGGACTCAACGACAGCAGGCGCAGCCATTCCAGATGCGTGTCCGTATAACGACAAACCCCCATCTGCCAGCTGCCGGGCAGCATGGCGATGGAGGCGTCGAAGGTGCCCAGGGCGCGCCGCAGTTGGTAGCGGCGCACCCCGAAGGCGACCAGTGCCAACACCAGCAGCAGGAAGACTGCGGCCAGTATGGCGAACGTGACGTCGAGACCGTTCACCGGCGGCTAGCGGGTTCCCGCCGTAGCCCCGTCGCCAATCGTCGCATTGTCTGCGACGATGACGACCCGGTTGCTGTCGACGGAGAAGAACCCGCCGTCGACATTCACGTTGATGCGCTCACCGGAGACCGGCTCGATGGCCAGCTCGCCGGCGGCCAGGACTGCCAGCACCGGGCTGTGCCCGGGCAGGATCCCGATCTCGCCGTCGCTGGTCCGCGCCCTGACCATTGTTGCCGGACCGGACCACACGAAGTGGTCCGCGGCAACAATTTCAACTTCCAGTTCAGCAGAAATGTTAGCCACAGGCCTTACTTCCCGGTCTGTTCCTGGATCTTGGCCCACTGGCGCTCCACGTCGTCCAGGCCGCCCACGTTGAAGAAGGCCTGCTCGGCGATGTGGTCGAGCTCGCCGTCGCAGATGGCCCGGAAGCCTTCCACGGTGTCCTTGATGGAGACCGTGGAACCCTCGACGCCGGTGAACTGCTTGGCGGTGTAGGTGTTCTGCGACAGGAACTGCTGGATGCGGCGGGCACGGGCGACGACGATCTTGTCCTCTTCGCCCAGTTCGTCAATGCCGAGGATGGCAATGATGTCCTGCAGTTCCTTGTTCTTCTGCAGGATCTGCTTCACGCGGACCGCGGTGTTGTAGTGGTCCTGCCCGATGTACTGCGGATCCAGGATGCGCGAGGTCGAGGTCAGCGGGTCCACAGCCGGGTACAGGCCACGGGAGGCGATTTCACGGGACAGTTCCGTGGTCGCGTCCAAGTGGGCGAAGGTCGTCGCCGGAGCCGGGTCGGTGTAGTCATCCGCGGGGACGTAGATCGCCTGCATCGAGGTGATCGAGTGGCCCTTGGTGGAGGTGATGCGTTCCTGCAGCACGCCCATCTCGTCGGCCAGGTTCGGCTGGTAGCCCACGGCCGAGGGCATGCGGCCCAGCAGAGTGGAAACCTCGGAACCGGCCTGCGTGAAGCGGAAGATGTTGTCGATGAACAGCAGCACGTCCTGCTTCTGCACATCGCGGAAGTACTCCGCCATGGTCAGGGCGGACAGGGCCACGCGCAGTCGCGTTCCCGGCGGCTCGTCCATCTGGCCGAACACCAGGGCGGTGTCCTTGAGCACGCCGGCTTCTTCCATTTCCACCCAGAGGTCGTTGCCCTCGCGGGTACGCTCGCCGACGCCGGCGAACACCGAAGTACCGCCGAAGTTGCGGGCCACACGGGTGATCATTTCCTGGATCAGCACGGTCTTGCCCACGCCGGCGCCGCCGAAGAGGCCGATCTTGCCGCCCTTGATGTACGGGGTCAGCAGGTCGATCACCTTGATGCCGGTCTCCAGCATCTCGGTGGAGCCTTCCAGCTCGGCGAAGTTCGGTGCCTTGCGGTGGATCGGCCAGCGCTCGGTGATTTCCAGCTGGGATGCTTCGACGTCCAGCGGCTCGCCCAGGACGTTGAAGATGTGGCCCTTGACGCCGTCGCCCACGGGCACGGTGATCGGGGAGCCAAGGTCCTGGACCGTGGTGCCGCGGACCAGGCCGTCGGTGGCCTGCAGCGAGATCGCGCGGACCAGGTTGTCGCCCAGGTGCTGCGAGGTCTCGAAGGTAATGGTGCGGGTCTCGCCGTTGAGGGTGACCTCAGCGGTGAGGGCGTTGTACATTGCGGGGATTGCGTCCGCCGGAAATTCGACGTCGACAACCGGGCCGATGACACGGGCGATACGGCCGGTAGCGCCCGTAGCGACGGAACCGGTTCCGTGCTCGATGGTTTGGGCAGTCATCTTTCTCACTTCTCAGTTTCGATGGCGTGGTTATGTGTGCTGTTGCTGCAGGGACTTCTCAGGACGCCGCCAGGGCGTCCGCGCCACCGACAATCTCGGTGAGTTCCTGCGTAATCTCTGCCTGGCGCGCGTTGTTGCGCAGCCGGGTGTACTTCTCGATCAGGTCCGTGGCATTGTCGCTGGCCGACTTCATGGCGCGCTGGCGTGCCGCCAGCTCGCTGGCAGCGGCCTGGAGCAGGGCGGCAAAGATGCGCGATTCGATGTAGCGCGGCAGCAGTGCGTCCAGGACCTGCTCGGGCTCCGGCTCGTACTCGTACAGCGGCAGCAGATCGGTCTCTGCGGTGGCCTCTTCTTCCACGACTTCCAGCGGCAGCAGTCGGATGACCGCAGGCTCCTGGGTAACCATGGACTTGAAGCGGGTGTAGACGATATGGAGCTCGTCTACGCCACCTTCCTCGTACGCCGTATTGAAGTCGGAGAGCAGTGCCTCGCCGATCTCGCGGGCGGTCGCGAACTCCGGAGCGTCCGTCCCGCCCGTCCAGACCTCCTGGTACTCAATGTTCCGGAAGTCGAAGTAGGCCTGTGCCTTGCGGCCGACCAGGTAGTGGCGGACTTCCTTGCCCTCTCCATGAAGCAGCTCGGTCAGGGACTGGGCCTGCTTCAGCACCGAAGCGGAGTACGATCCAGCCAGACCGCGGTCGGAGGTCAGCACGAGCACGGCGGCCCTGCGGATCTGCTCCGGCTCGGTGGTCAGCGGATGGTCGATCTCGGACTGCGAGGCCACGGCAGAAACGGCACGGGTGATCGCATTGGCGTACGGCAACGAGGCCGCGACGCGGCTGCGGGCCTTGCCAATGCGTGAGGCGGCGATCAGCTCCATCGCCTTGAAGATCTTCCGCAGCGACGAAGTCGATGCGATCTTCTGGCGGTAGACCCGAATCTGGGCTCCCATACTCTTCCTTTCCTCGTCCTCGGCGGCCGGACGGAACCGTTAGTGGTTCCGCCCGGCCAACGAAGATGAATTAGCGCTTCTGCTTGACGATCTGTTCCTGGGCGACTTCGTCTTCGGCCAGGGGGTCGTACTCTTCGTGGCCGGCGCCAACCAAGCGGCTGTCGCCCTCCCCGAAGAAGCCCTGCTTGAAGTCCACGATCTGCGACTTCAACTCGTCCACGGTGGAATCCTCGAGCAGATTCGTCTGGGCGATCGTCGTCAGCACCGAGCTGCGGTGCCGCAGGTGCGAGAGGAACTCGGTCTCGAAACGGGTGACGTCCTCGACCGGAACATCGTCCAGGTAGCCGTTGGTGCCGGCCCAGATGGACACAACCTGGTTTTCCACGGGGTAAGGCGTGTACTGGCCCTGCTTCAGCAGCTCCATGAGGCGGGCACCGCGGGTCAGCTGCTGGCGCGACGCCGCATCTAGGTCCGAGGCGAACATGGCGAACGCCTGCATGTCCCGGTACTGGGCCAGGTCCAGCTTCAGCGTGCCGGAGACCTTCTTCATGGCCTTGACCTGTGCCGCACCGCCCACGCGGGAGACGGACACGCCGACGTCCACGGCGGGACGCTGGTTGGCGTTGAACAGGTCGGACTGCAGGAAGATCTGGCCGTCCGTGATGGAGATGACGTTGGTCGGGATGTAGGCCGAGACGTCGTTCGCCTTGGTCTCGATGATCGGCAGGCCGGTCATCGAACCCGCGCCCAGCTCATCGGAGAGCTTGGCGCAACGCTCCAGCAGGCGGGAGTGCAGGTAGAACACGTCGCCCGGGTAGGCTTCGCGTCCCGGCGGGCGGCGCAGCAGCAGCGACACGGCGCGGTAGGCTTCGGCCTGCTTGGAGAGATCATCAAAGATGATCAGCACGTGCTTGCCGGAGTACATCCAGTGCTGGCCGATGGCCGAACCGGCGTAGGGCGCCAGGTACTTGAAGCCGGCGGGATCGGAGGCCGGGGACGCCACGATGGTGGTGTACTCCAGCGCACCCTTGTCCTCCAGGGTCTGGCGGACGGCAGCGATGGTCGATGCCTTCTGGCCGATCGCCACGTAGATGCAGCGGACCTGCCGGTTGACGTCGCCGGACTCCCAGTTGTCCTTCTGGTTCAAGATGGCGTCGACGGCGATGGCGGTCTTGCCGGTCTGGCGGTCGCCAATGATCAGCTGGCGCTGTCCGCGGCCGATCGGGATCATCGCGTCGATGGCCTTCATGCCGGTCTGCAGCGGCTCGTGCACGGACTTGCGCTGGGTAACGCCCGGGGCCTGCAGCTCCAGTGCGCGGCGCTCGTGCGATTCGATCGGGCCCTTGTCGTCGATGGGAAGGCCCAGCGGGTCCACGACACGGCCGAGGAAGGCATCGCCGACCGGTACGGACAGGATCTCACCGGTGCGGTGAACTTCCATGCCTTCTTCGATGCCGGTGAATTCACCGAGGATTACCACGCCGATTTCGCGGGTGTCGAGGTTCTGGGCCAGGCCCAGGACGCCGTTCTCGAAACGCAGCAGTTCGTTCGCCATGGCCGAGGGAAGACCCTCGACACGGGCGATGCCATCGCTGGCGGTGGTCACGTGGCCGACTTCGACCCGCTCGGCGCTTCCGGGTTCATAGGACGCCGCGAACTCGTTCAGCGCATTGCGGACGTCGTCGGCGTTGATGGTCAATTCGGCCATCTGCAGTCCCTGCTCTCCTGTGTTTATGATCATCGCGTGGTGCGCGACGACCGGTGTGTTTTTCAGTCTGTGTAAGGCTTCCGGCCCAGTCTCCGTGAGGAGACTAAACCGCGAGACTCCGGCGGAGCTCGGCCAGGCGGGAGATCACGGACGCATCCACGACCTCATCCCCGACCATGACCCGCACTCCGCCAACCAGCCGTGGATCTACGTTGAAGTGGATCCGCAGCTCCCGGCCGTACAACCGGTTGAGCCCAGCCTGCAGGCGGCTCATCTGTTCGCTGGTCAGCGGACGGGTAACGCTGACCTCCGCGATCCAACGCTGCTGGCGCTTGGCCACCAACTGGATGAACCGCTCTACCAGGGCCGTGGGCTTGATGCCGCGCGGGGCGGTCACCGCCTGCCGGATCAGCAGCTGTGCCACGGGACCCGCGGCCGGCACCAGCTTCAGTGCCAGCGCCGATTTGGCTTCGTCCGAAGCCTGGGGTTCAAGCAGGGCACGCTGCAGGTCGTGGTCCGACCCGACAATGCGGTTGAACGCGAACAGGTCCCTCTCCAGACCTTCGAGTCCGTCAACACCCTGGCCCTCTGCAACGGCGACAGCCGTGGTGGCCGCCAAGGTCTCCAAGGCGTCCCCGATGTCGCGCGCAGAGGCCCAACGCGCGGCAGCCAACGAGGTGGCGATGGCCCGGGCATCAGCCGAGACCTTCCCCTCGAGGAGGCGGCCGAACATGTCGGCCTTCTCCGTGCTGTCGCGCGCCGGATCGGTCAGGGCACGGCGCAGACCGGCATTGCTGTCCAGCAGGCCCAGGATCCCAAAGAGTTCCTCTGCCAGGGACAGCGAAGCGGTGGGAAGCTTAGCCTCCAGTTCCTGCTGTGCCGCTTTCAGTGACTCGCTCGATACACCGGCCATTATTTAGCAGCACCTGCACTCTGAGACTCAAGGTCGGCGAGGAAGCGGTCCACGACGCGGGCAGCGCGTGCGTCGTCGTTCAGCGACTCGCCGACAATCCTGCCGGCCAGTTCGGTGGCCAGGGTGCCGACTTCGCTGCGCAGCGATGTCACGGCTGCCTGACGCTCTGCGTCAATCTGGACCTGGGCCTGCTCGCTGATGCGTGCAGCCTCTGCCTGGGCCTTTTCCTTCAGCTCCGCCAGGATCTGGGCACCTTCGGCGCGGGCGTCCTCGCGGATGCGGTTGGCTTCCGCGCGGGCGTCCATCAGCTGCTGCTTGTACTCGTCCAACGCAGCGCTGGCTTCAGCCTGGGCGGCCTCCGCCTTGGCGATCCCGCCCTCGATGGCTTCGGTGCGCTCCGCATACGTCTTCTCGAACGCCGGAACGACGAACTTGGCGACGATGTACATGAGAATCGCGAAGCCGATCAGCGTGACGACGATTTCCCAGATGTTAGGGATCAGAGGGTTGGCACCCTCCGCGGCGGCGAGGATCATTGCCTGATTCATATCTCACCCGTCCTATCTACTCGGTGTGGATGGTCCGCGTTGCCCTGGTTAGAGGACGAACGCGAACACCAGACCAAGAATGGCCAAAGCTTCAGTCAGCGCGAGACCCAGGAATGCGATCGGCTGCAGCACGCGCTGTGCCTCCGGCTGACGGGCAACGCCGTTGATGTAAGCAGCGAACACGAGGCCCACACCGATGGCACCGCCGATAGCGGAGAGACCGTAACCGACGAGGTTGATATTGCCTTCCATTATTTTCCTTTCAAGATGCCCACGCGGGCAGGTTGTTGGTTCAGGTTCTTCCCCAGCGGGGAAATCTAGTGTTCCTCGGCCAGGGAGCCTTGGATGTAGATCGCGGTCAGCAGGACGAACACGTACGCCTGCAGGACCTGGATCAGGATTTCGAAGAAGTACATGCCCACGCCGCCGGCGAGGGTCAGGATGCCCAGCGGCTTGAGCCAGAAGTCGGCATCCATGATCAGGAATTCGGATCCGGCGGCGGCCAGCATGATGATCAGGTGGCCGGCCAGCATGGTGGCGAACAGACGCAGGCTGTGCGTGACCGGGCGGACCAGGAAGGTGGAGATGATCTCAATGAGGACGACCAGCGGGAGGATCGCCTTCGGCACGCCGGACGGAACGACGGCGAGCTTGAAGTAGGCGATGCCGTGCTTCTTGATGCCCAGCGCGATCCAGGTGATATAGACGACGCCGGCCAAGGCGTAGGCCGTGCCCACGTGGGACGGGGTCGGCAGCTGCAGCAGCGGGATGGAGCCGAAGAGGTTGTTCACCAGGATGAAGAAGAACAGTGCCATCAGCAGCGGGACGAACGGCTTGAAATCGCGCTCACCGATGATGTCCTTGCCCACTGAGTTGCGGACAAAGTTGTAGCTCATCTCGCCCAGGTGCTGCAGCTTGCCGGGGACAAGCTGGCGGCGGCGGGAGGCCGCCACAAAGAACCAGGAAATCAGTGCAACGGACAACAGGACCAGCAGCATCTGCTTGCCGAAACCCTCACCGTACGGGGCCATCCACGGGAGAACCTCCGGTAGATGCATATCTTCGAGGCTCGGTGGGACGAAGCCACCTTCATCAGCGGCCGCCGGAAGCGCAAGCGCGATCAACGCGTTTCCTCTCTGCAGTGTCCATCTTTGGGCGTTTCAGGGTGGGTCGCCATCGAGGCAGGCCACCATATGAAGTTTTCTGACATTTAGGTGTGGTCCCCCGCGCCGTCCTCATGGCGGCGCCGGGCGCCGCGCGTGAGGTTGTGTTTGCGGGCCAGATAATATCCGCCTCCAGCGCCCAGAACGGCACCGGCGAAAATCAGCCAGCGGGTATCCAACAGAAAGTCCAAACCCCAGCCTATCAAACCCCAGGCGATGATCCCGCCAAGGATATAGGTGAGGACGGTGTTGCCGCCCTGGTAGGTGGAGTCGTCGCCGGAACCGCTCCGCGCGGGGCCGGAAGTGCCTTTAGCTGCCATGTCCGGTCTCCCCTTTCGTGTGCGGCCGGCTGTCTGCCGGGTCCGGTTCGGGATCGGCGTACAACTGGTGGCGGGTCCGCGAGAAGGCGAACACTTCTGCCGCCTGCCAGACCACCACGGTGGCCACCGCCGCCACGAAGAACCAGGTCCGCTCGAGCCACATCGGGGTGCCGATGAGGAAGAGCGCGGCCCCAAAACCCACCACTTTGATGATGTAGGTGGCAATGAAGGCGCCGATGGCGCCGGAAGGATTCGACCGTCCCACAAAATGGCCCACCAGCAGGCTGATGGCGAAGAACAGCACCACCAGCGCCGCGCCGAGCAGGGCACTCAGCGCACCGGCCGCACCCGCGGCCAGCGTCGATATCACGATGATCAGCACGGCGGTTGCGCCGCCGGCGACCAGGGCGGACCGCAGGATCTTCAACCACGGCGACCGCGTGGGACCGGATGCAGCGACAGCTGCGCCAGCGGCGGGGTAGCCGTCGTGGCGGGAAGCGCGCATTGGAAGTCCGTTTTCGATCGCTGTGGGGGCCGGAACGGCCGGGTTTATTCTACATGAGATAGAACTTGCCGACGAGTCGGGCCCGGCTGTTACGCCGGCGGTCTTGCGGCGTTTGAAGAGCGGCGGCTGAAGAGCACCGGCGCGCGCAGGTAGAAAACGACGACGACGGCGCACGCGGCGATGGCTGCCGCCTTGCCCGCGAGGCCCGATTCGGCCGCCAGGTAACCGCAGAAGCCGGTCAGCAACGAACAGCCGGTGACCAGCAGCGCCGACTGCACGTGGCTGAAGCCCACGTCCGTCAGCCGCTGGTAGGCGTGCTGGCGGTGGGGCGCGTACCACCGCTCCCCCGCGCTGATCCGGCGCAGCAGCGTGGCGAGGGTGTCGGCCAGGTAGATGGCCACCGGTCCCAGCAGGTACTCCGCTGGCACGCCGTCCAAAAAGGCGCTGATGCCCAGCATGGTCAGGCTCGCCCCCAGCAGGTAGCTGCCGACGTCGCCCAGAAAGACGTTCCCGCGGCCCAGGTTCCACGGCAGGAACGCCACAAACGCGGCCGCCACCACGGTCCCGCCGACCACGAGCCAGCCGTGGCCGGTGACGGCCCCGGTAGCGGCGAACATCAATCCGACGGCCAGGCCGTGCAACCCGGAAATCCCGTTGATGCCGTCCATGAAGTTGGCGATGTTGATATAGGCCGCCAGGGCCAGGGCGCCCAGCGGCAGCCACCACCAGGTCTGGCCGGTGAGTCCAATGGCCAGCGCGGTGCCGCCGGCTCCGATGCCCAGTTGCAGCGCGGCCCGTCCGCGGATGGACAGTCCCCGGAAGTCTTCGATCCAGCCCAACAGCGCGGCGGCGGCGGACACCCCGGCGACCGCGAGCAGCAGCGTCGGCGCGTCGGCGGCACCCCCGAGCGCCGCGATCAGCAGCCCGGCCAGCAGCCCGGCCGCCACGGTGATGCCCACGCCGCGGACGACGACGCGGGTGTGCGAGGACCGCTCGTTCGGCACGTCGAGTACGCCGAGCCGCTCGAGCATCGGGATCAGCGCGAACGGCAGCAACAGGCTGAGCAGAAGGGCCGCGGCAACGGCCACCACGGCTGCGGTCACGACGCCCGCTCCCGCCCGTCGGCCTTGAGTCCGGCCTCGAGTCCGGCCTCGAGTTCGTCATCGGCGGCCGCTGCCGCCGGGACCACATCCATCGCGCCCGTCGAGGCCGCGACCAGGTCCTGCCGGCTCTTCCACTCGTCCAGGCTCATCCGGTCCGGGTCCAGCCCCTCGATGGAGGCGTGCGAGATTTTGGGGTGCAGCGGCCGGGAATCGCTTTCGCCCTCCCCGATCAAGTCCTCGTGCAGCTTCTCGCCGGGGCGCAGGCCGGTGAAGACAATTTCCACGTCCTTGCCCGACATCGCGATCATCCGCTCGGCGACGTCCAGGATCTTCACCGGTTCGCCCATGTCGAGGATCAGCACTTCCCCGCCGCTGCCAATGGCGCCGGCCTGGATCACCAGCTGGCAGGCTTCCGGAATCGTCATGAAGAACCTCGTGGCCGCGGCGTCGGTGACCGTGACCGGACCGCCCTTGCGGATCTGCTCGCTGAACAGCGGCAGCACCGAACCGCGGCTGCCCAGCACGTTGCCGAACCGGACGGAGACATACTTCTGCCCGGTTTCCTGCGCCACCCAGGCCGTCAGCTTTTCCGCCACGCGCTTGGAATGGCCCAGCACGGTGGTGGGGTTGGCGGCCTTGTCGGTGGAGATGTTGACGAAGGTCGCCACGTGCGCGGCGCGGGCGGCGCGCAGCACGTTCAGCGAACCGAGCACGTTGGTCTTCCAGGCCTCCTCCGGATACTGCTCCAGCAACGACACGTGCTTGAGCGCCGCGGCGTGGAACACCACTTCCGGCCTGCGGTCCAGGAAGATGGCCTCGAGGGCGGCGGGGTCGCGGATGTCGGCCAGCACGGTGTCCCTGCCCGTGAGCAGGCCCTTGCCGGTGATCGAGATCTGCGTGCCCTGCAGCCCGGTCTCGTCGCGGTCCAGCATGATCAGCTCGGCCGGCTGGAACGCGTGGATCTGGCGGCACAGCTCGGAACCGATGGACCCGCCGGCGCCCGTGACGAGCACCCGCTTGCCGGTGACGTAGTGGGCGATCTCTTCGACGTGGATGTCCACCGGCTGCCGCCCGATGAGGTCCTCGATGTCCACCTCGCGGAAGGAGAAGTCCTGCCGTCCGGTGAGCATCTCCTTCAGCGGCGGTACCACCAGCACCCGCATGTTCCGGCCCGCGATGCTGTCGGAGATCTGCCGCATCCGCGCGGAGTCGATGTCCGCGATCGCCACCAGCAGCACGGTCGCCCCGGTGCGGTGCGCGATCTCCGGCAGGTCCTCCATCCGGCCCAGGACCGGCACGGAGGCGATGCGCAGGTGCTTCTTGGCCGGATCGTCGTCGATCAGCCCCACCGGCAGCCACGGCGAGGCCGGGTCGTTGCTCATCCGGGTCACGATGTTGTTGCCGACGAACCCGGCGCCGTAGATCAGCGTCCGCTCGGCCTCGTCGCCCGGCTTGGCTTTGCTTTCCACGTACATCCGCTTCAGGTAGCGGACGGCGGCCATGAACAGGCAGGCGAAGGGGAAGGCGATCAGGCCGGTGCCGCGCGCGATCCCCAGCGAGATGCCGAACAGCAGCAGTCCGACGCTCAGGATCAACGACACCGAGATGGTCACCATGACCAGCAGCTTGGCCTCGTGGAAGCTGCCGAAACTGTAGCGCCCCTTATAGAGCGCGAAGGCGGACCCGACGGCCATTTGGGCCGCGATGGCCACCGCGCAGAGCAGGACGATGCCCGGGACCTTGGTCAGGCTCAGCGTCATCTCGTAGCGCAGGAAGACGGCCAGGACGATGGCCAGGACCCAGGCCAGGGAGTCCAGCAGGATCTGCGACCAGAGCCACAGGGCACGGTCGCTGCTGGCGGTCTTGCCGCGGGGAAGAGCGGAATCGCGGCTCATGCCTCTGCCGTCTCCCCCAGGCCCAGGATACCCGGCACGACGGTTCGCAATGTCTCCAGGCTGATGGTGCCTTCGCGCACTACCCGCAGCGTGGCGGAGGTGCAGTCAACGATGGTGGAGGGCACCGCCGTCGTCCCCCCGACAGGCCGAAAGCCGTCTTCCAGGTAGACGTCCACGGACTCGGCCAACTGCTCCAGGGCCTGCGCGGCCGTCTGCGCCGACGGCTGGCCGGTGCGGTTCGCGGAGGAAACGGCCAGCGGCCCGGTGGCTGCCAGCAGTTCCAGCGCCAGTTCGTCGTTGGGCATGCGCAGGGCAACGGTGCCCTTGGTTTCGCCCAGGTCCCAGGTCAGCGACGGCTGCGCGCGGAAAATCAGGGTCAGCCCGCCGGGCCAGAAGGTGTCGGCGAGGGCCCGGGCCTCGTCACTCACGTCGGTGGCCAGCCCGTCCATGGTCTGCGGCCGCGGCACCAGCACCGGCGGGGGCATTTTGCGCCCGCGCCCCTTGGCGGCGAGCAGCGTGGCCACGGCCTGCGGCGAGAACGCGTCGGCGGCGATCCCGTAGACGGTATCGGTAGGCATGACAACACACTGCCGGTCGGCGATGGCGGCCTGTGCCGCCGCCAGTCCCTCGCTGCGGTCTGCGGCGTCGTCGCAGTTATACGTAGTGCTCACAGTCTCATTGTTCCATTCTCATAACCGTTGAGCCGACGTGGCCCGCTCGCGTCCGGTCAGATCGTACTGGGTGGCCACCTGCTGCCAGCATCCGGCCGAGCGCAGGAGGGACAGCACGGCGGCGGCCTGGACTTCGGCATGCTCCATGATGAAATGGCCGCCCGGCTTCAGCAGCCGCGCGGCCGAGGCCGCCGTGGCCGCCGGCAGTTCCATGCCGTCCGCTCCCCCGCCGTAGAGCGCCATCTGCGGGTCGTGGTCGGCCACCTCGGGCTCGCGCGGGACCGCTTCGGCGGGGATGTACGGCGGATTGGAGACTACGACGTCGAAGGTTCCGTCGTGCGCGGACAGCGCCGTGCGCAGGTCCTCCCGCAGGAGGGTAACGCCCAGCGGCGCCAGATTCCGTTCGGCCCAGGCGTGGGCCAGGGCACTCAGCTCCACCGCGTAGACGGTGGCCGTGGGAACTTCGCTCGCCACGGCGGCGGCGATCGCGCCGGAGCCGGTGCCCAGGTCCACCACTTTGGCCGCGGGCAAAGCCCGCGCGCGGTCGATCGCGTGCTGGGCGACGGTTTCGGTTTCCGGCCGCGGGACGAACACGCCCGGTCCCACCTGCAGTTCGACATGCCGGAAATAGGCCCGGCCCGTGATGTGCTGCAGCGGGATGCGGGTGGCCCGCTCGGCCACCAGGTCCTCGAGCCCGGGCGGAGCTTCCGCTCCCATCAGCGCCAGCGCGCGGACACGCCCCGGCGAAACCCCCAGCAGGTGGGCGGCGAGCAGTTCGGCGTCGACCCGCGGCGAGGGGACGCCGGCCTCGGCCAACCGCGCGGTGGCGGCGGACAAGGCGTCGGCCAGGTTCGTGGCGGGCACTGCTGGCTAGTTTTCCTCGCCGAGGGCGGCCAGCCGGTGTTCCTCGTCCATCTGGATGGCGGACTGGATCACCGGTTCCAACTCGCCGCTCATCACCGCGTCCAGGTTGTAGGCCTTGTAGCCGGTGCGGTGGTCCGCGATCCGGTTCTCCGGGAAGTTGTAGGTGCGGATGCGCTCGGAGCGGTCCATCGTGCGGATCTGCGACTTGCGGGTCTCGGAGTTCGCCGCGTCGATCTGCTCCTGCTGGTGGGCCAGCAGCCGCGCCCGGAGCACGCGCAGGGCGGCCTCACGGTTCTGCAGCTGGGACTTCTCGTTCTGCATGGCGACCACGATGCCGGTGGGCAGGTGGGTGATGCGCACCGCCGAGTCGGTGGTGTTCACGGACTGGCCGCCGGGCCCGGAGGATCGGTAGACATCGACCTTCAGGTCATTCGGGCTGAGGTCGATCTCTTCCGGCTCGTCCACTTCGGGAAGCACCAGGACGCCGGCGGCGGAGGTGTGGATGCGGCCCTGCGATTCGGTCACCGGAACACGCTGGACGCGGTGCACGCCGCCCTCGAACTTGAGCCGGGCCCACACGCCTTCGGCCGGGTCGTTGGAGCTGCCCTTGATGGCCATCTGCACGTCCTTGTAACCGCCCAGATCGGACTCGGTCGCGGAGATGATCTCGGTCTTCCAGCCGCGGGACTCGGCGTAGCGCATGTACATCCGGAGCAGGTCGCCGGCGAACAGGGCCGCCTCGTCGCCCCCTTCGCCGCCCTTGACCTCGATGATCACGTTGCGGGCGTCGTCCGGATCGCGCGGGATCAGCAGGCGGCGGAGCCGTTCCTGGGCGATTTCGAGTTCGGCTTCGAGCCCGGGCACCTCGGCCGCCAGTTCGGGATCCTCGTCGGCGAGCTCGCGTGCCGCTTCGAGATCGTCCGAGAGGTGCGACCAGCGCTTGTGCGCTTCGACGATGCCGTTCAGCTCCGCTGACCGCCGCCCCAGCTTCCGCGCGCGCGCCTGGTCGGCATAGACGGCGGGGTCGCTCAATTCCTTCTGGAGCGCGGCGTGCTCGTCAAGAAGCCCCTGAACGGACTCAAACATCTTCAAACCTCTTTCGACTCACAACAAGTCTAGATAGCAATGGCGGGGGTGCGGGCGATGCGCCCTTAAACGACAAGCCGCCCAGCACACGCCGGCCCGCGCACAGAGGCGGGGCCGGCACATGTGGGCGGCTAGGGCAGCTACTTGTCGTTTTCGGACTTCGAGCCGAGCGTCGTCTTCTGGACCTGCATCAGGAACTCGACATTGGACTGCGTCTCCCGGATCTTGCCCGTGAGCAGTTCCAGCGCCTGCTGGGTGTCCAGTCCCGAAAGGACGCGGCGCAGGCGCCACATGATCTTGACCTCTTCGGGCGAGAGCAGGTTCTCCTCGCGCCGGGTGCCCGAGGCGTTGACGTCGACGGCCGGGAAGATGCGCTTGTCCGCCAGCGAGCGGGACAGGCGCAGTTCCATGTTGCCGGTGCCCTTGAACTCCTCGAAGATGACCTCGTCCATCTTGGACCCGGTCTCCACCAGCGCGGTGGCGAGGATGGTCAGGGAGCCGCCGTTTTCAATGTTCCGGGCGGCGCCAAAGAAGCGCTTCGGCGGGTACAGCGCCGAGGAGTCCACGCCGCCGGAGAGGATGCGGCCCGAGGCCGGGGCGGCCAGGTTGTAGGCGCGGCCCAGGCGGGTCATCGAGTCCAGCAGGACGACCACGTCCATGCCCATCTCCACCAGGCGCTTGGCGCGCTCGATGGCCAGTTCGGCCACGGTGGTGTGGTCATCGGCGGGACGGTCGAAGGTCGAGGCGATGACCTCGCCCTTGACCGTGCGCTGCATGTCGGTGACTTCTTCGGGCCGCTCATCGACCAGCACCATCATGAGGTGGACCTCGGGGTTGTTGGTGGTGATCGCGTTGGCGATGGACTGCAGGATCAACGTCTTGCCGGCCTTCGGCGGGGAGACGATCAGGCCGCGCTGGCCCTTGCCGATCGGAGCCACCAGGTCGATGACGCGGGGGCCGATCTTCTTCGGCTCGGTCTCCAGGCGCAGTCGCTCGGACGGGTACAGCGGAACCAGCTTGGTGAAGTCCACGCGGTCCTTGTTCTCCTCCACCGGCTTGCCGTTGACGGAGGTGAGCTTGACCAGCGCGTTGAACTTCTGCCGGCTGCTCTGGCCGCCGGAATCGCCGTCACGCGGTGCGCGGATGGCACCGACGACGGCGTCGCCCTTGCGCAGGTTGTGCTTCTTGACCTGGGCCAGCGAGACGTACACGTCGTTCGGTCCGGGCAGGTAGCCGGAGGTGCGCACGAAGGCGTAGTTCTCCAGCACGTCCAGGATGCCGGCGACGGGCAGCAGCACGTCGTCGTCGGAAATCTCGGTGTCGTCGACCTCCGGACCGCGGTCGCGGCCGCGGCGCCGCTCGTTGCGGTCGCGGTAGCGGGTGTTGTTGCTGTCGTTGTCGCGGCGGTTGCGGCGGTTGCGGTTGCGGCCGCGGCCGCCCTCGTCGCCGTCATCCTGGCGGGTGTCGCGGGTGTCGCGCTCCCGGGTGTCGCGGTTGTCACGGGTATCGCGGTTGTCCCGGGTGTCGCGGTCGGCTTCGTTGCGGTTGCGGTTGCGGTTGCGGCGATCCGACTGGCCGTCGCCGCGGCCGGCCTGCTGGCCGGAGCCGTCCTGGCCGTCCTTCTTCTCGTCCTGCCTGCCCTCGGCCGGCTTGCCCTCGGCGGCTTCCTGCGGGGCGTCGGCCTTGGTCTCGGGCGTGTCCTGCTGGCTCGACTCGGAACGGCGGTTGCGTCCGCGGCTGCGGCGCTCCGGGCGTCCTTCGCCGTCGGCCGGAGCGCTGTCCGCAGCGGGGGCCTGGGCGGGGGCCTGGGCCGGAGCTTCGGCGGGCGCTTCGGTGGCGGCGGCCGTTGCTTCCCCGTCGGCGGAAGCCACGGTGCCGTCGCTGCTGGCGCGGCGGTTGCGGTTGCGGGTGCGGCTGACCCGATCCGCCGCCTTGGTGAGGTCGCCACCGGGCGTGCCGCCGGTTGCGCCGTCGCCAGCCGGCCCGGCGGTCTGTTCCTTGGCCGCCGCCGGCGCTTCGGTGCGCACCGGCTGGTCGGCCTTCTTGGCCGTCCGGTCGGCCACGGAAGAGCCGCGCTGGTGGTCGGAAATCGCGGCGACCAGGTCGCCCTTGCGCATCCGCGAGCCGCCGGTGATGCCGAGCTGCCCCGCCAGCACCTGCAGTTGGGCCAGCTTCAGGCCGGCAAGGCCTGCACTCTTCGGTGCAGGAGAGTCTATTGTTTCCACACCTGCGGTCAGGTCAGTGGTTTCGGTCACGAAGGATCCTTCCCCCTCGTCGGGCGGTGTGCATATGAAGCGCACCGCGTTGTTTGCCACCCGGCCGATGCATGAGAAGCCCGGCTGGGTCCGGTATTGCCTGCGGCGTCATGCCGCAACAAGTCCGGGTGATCAGAGATGAAAACCTTGAAACAAGCCGTCCGGATGGAACGAGTGAGGTCCTGTCCGGCCGATGGCCGGCAGCAACGCCGTTGAGTGCCGCGGAAGGCTCCTGAAAGGCTGCACCTGGAACGGGGATCCTGCCCAAACGGCTACTCGGCTTGCTTGATCCGGAGCATCCGGCAGGTGTCCTCGCCGGTTAATCCCGGGGGTGCACTTCCACTTTAGCACCATCTGTGTCCACTGCCAGTTTCAGCACACGCCAGTTTCCCGGCATGTCGCTGCGTTCGAGGTGCGCGGCGATGGCCCGCTGGACCTGCGCCGCTTCGGCCTCGTCCGCGGCGAGTGTCATCACGGTGGGTCCGGCACCGGAGACGACGGCGGCGTGGCCCTGGCTGCGCAACGCCGCGATGAGCGCGGCGCTGGGTTCCATGGCCGGCGCCCGGTGCCGCTGGTGCAGCCAGTCTTCGGTTCCGGCCCTGAGCAGGGAAGGATCGCGGGTCAGCGCGTGGACCAGCAGCGCGGCGCGGCCGGAATTGGCGGCGGCAACTTGGTGCGGCACGGACTCGGGCAGCAGGTTGCGCGCCGTTTCCGTGGACAGCTCATAGGCCGGGATGGCCAGCACCGGAACGATGTCCGGGCAGATCGGCACGCACGTGCTGGAGAACACGCCGTCCTCTTCCCAGGAGATGGCCAGCTGTCCGCCCAGGGCCGGAGCCACGTTGTCGGGGTGGCCCTCCAGCGCCGAGCAAACCTGCAGGATTTTGTCCGCCCCCAGCCGTTCGCGCTCCGGGAGCAGGGCGTCGGCCAGCAGCACGGCGGACACGACGGCGGCGGCCGAGGAACCCATGCCGCGGCCGTGCGGAATGAGGTTCCGGGCCTGAAGACGCAGCCCGCTCGCGTCGTACCCCGCTTCACGCAGCGTGCTGCGCAGGGTGCGGATAATCAGGTGGCTTTCATCGGAGGGCAGGTTCGCCGCGCCCTCGCCGGTCACGGACGCGTGGAAGACGCCGTCGTCGGTCGATTCCACGGTGACCGTGTCAAAGTACGCCAGCGCCAGGCCCAGGCTGTCGAAGCCGGGGCCCAGGTTGGCGCTGGTGGCCGGCACCCGCACCGTGACGCGCTGTCCGGGCGCGATGCGGCCGGCCACCGCGGTGTCCTCCCCCGGCAAGGTGCTGCTACTCAAGACCAAGGGCGCTGGCCACGCTGACCACGTCGAAGTCCACCTTGACCGGCGCCACCTCGCTGCCGTCCTGGGTCTGCAGCGCCCACTGCGGGTCCTTCAGCCCGTGGCCGGTGACCGTGATGACGATGGTCTTGCCCGCAGGCACCTCGCCGGCCGCGTGCTTCTTGAGCACGCCGGCAACGCCCGCCGCAGAGCCCGGCTCCACGAAGACGCCTTCCCGGGAGGAGAGCCAGCGGTGCGCGGCCAGGATCTCGTCGTCGGTCACCGAGTCGATCAGCCCGCCGGACTCGTCGCGTGCGGCGACGGCGGTGTCCCAGGAGGCCGGATTGCCGATCCGGATGGCGGTGGCGATGGTTTCCGGTTCGGTCACCGGGTGTCCCAGCACCAGCGGCGCCGCGCCGGCGGCCTGGAAGCCCCACAGCGTGGGGGTCTTGGTGGCGACCGGCGGGAGCATGCCGGCAACGGCCGATTCGTACGGCGCCGCGTACTCCTGGTACCCCTTCCAGTACGCGGTGATGTTGCCCGCGTTGCCCACCGGCATCACGTGGATGTCCGGGGCGTCGCCCAGATAATCGACGGTCTCGAAGGCCGCCGTCTTCTGGCCCTGGATGCGTGCCGGGTTCACCGAGTTGACCAGGAACACCGGGTACGCCTCGGAGAGCTTGCGGGCCACCTCCAGGCAGTTGTCGAAGTTGCCGTTGATCTGGATGATCTCGGCGCCGTGCGCGATCGCCTGGCTCATCTTGCCCATGGCGATCTTGCCGGCCGGCACCAGCACCGCGCACTTCAGCCCGGCCTGGGTGGCATAGGCGGCAGCGGAGGCGGAGGTATTGCCGGTGGACGCGCAGACCACCGCCTTGGCGCCGGCCTCCACGGCCGCGGTGATGGCCATGGTCATGCCGCGGTCCTTGAAGGAGCCGGTGGGGTTCATCCCCTCCACCTTGAGGTAGACCTCGGAGCCGGTCAGTTCGGAGAGGGCCTTGGCCTGCACCAGCGGGGTGCCGCCTTCGCCGAGGGTGATGATCTCGGTCTGCTCCGTTACCGGCAGCCGGTCCGCGTATTCACGGATGACGCCGCGCCATTGGTGGGCCACTTAGATTCCTTCTACTCGCAGGACAGAGGTAACAGCGTTGACGATGTCGAGTCCGCGCACGGCTTCGACCGTTGCGGCCAGCGACGCCTCGGAGGCCCGGTGGGTGACGAAGCGCAGCTCGGCGGTCACCTGGCCGCCGTCGTGGGCGGCATCCAGGGGGCCTTCGGTGTGGATGGTCTGGCGCATGGTCTCGATGGAGACCCCGTGCTCGGCGAAGACGCCGGCAATCTGGGCCAGCACACCGGGCCGGTCGGCCACGTCCAGGCCGATGTAGTAGCTGGTCCTGACCGAGTCGAGCCCGACGGCGGGCAGGTCCACCGTCGCCGTCTCGGTCCGGCCCGGGCCGCCGCCGACTATGCGCCGGGCGGCACTGACCACGTCGCCGACCACGGCCGAGGCTGTCGGCGCACCGCCGGCACCCTGGCCGTAGAACATCAGTTCGCCGGCGTTTTCCGCTTCCACGAAGACGGCGTTGAACGCTCCGTGCACGGCGGCCAGCGGGTGTTGGCGCGGCAGCAGGGTCGGGTGGACGCGCACGGACACGCCCTCGCGGCCGTCGGCGCCGCGCAGCCGCTCGGCGATCGCCAGCAGCTTGATCACATAGCCGGCGTCCCGGGCCGCGGCGATGTCGTCGGCGGAGACGGAGCTGATGCCCTGGCACTGGACGTCGGCCAGGTCGACCGCGGTGTGGAAGGCCAGCCCGGCCAGGATGGCGCCCTTGGCGGCGGCGTCATGGCCTTCGATGTCGGCGGTGGGGTCGGCTTCGGCGTAGCCGAGCTCCTGCGCGGCGGCCAGCGCCTCGCCAAACTGGGCGCCGGTGGAATCCATCTGGTCCAGGATGTAGTTGGTGGTCCCGTTGACGATGCCCATCACCTTGGTGACGCGGTCCCCCGCCAGCGACTCGCGGATGGGCCGCAGGATCGGGATGGCCCCGGCCACGGCCGCCTCAAAGGAGAGCTCGACGCCGGCGTCGTCGGCCTGCGCGTACAGCTCCTGTCCGTCGGCGGCCAGCAGGGCCTTGTTGCCGGTGACGACGGCGGCCCCGTTGGCGATCGCGGTGCGGATGAGCGTCCGGGCCGGTTCCAGGCCGCCCAGCAGTTCGATCACGATGTCGGCATCCTTGACCAGCGTCGCGGCGTCGGTGGTGAACAGCTCGGCGGGCAGTTCCACCGCCCGTTTGGCCGCGGCATTGCGCACCGCGATGCCGGTCAGTTCCAGCCGCGCGCCGGTCCGTGCGGCGAGCACATCGGCGTCGTCAATCAGGATGCGGGCCACCTGGGCGCCGACGTTCCCGCATCCCAACAGTGCTACCTTCAGCGTTTTCATGCTGCCCAAACTCTCAGTCTTTTGTTCACTCGCATTGGCTGCTGCCCGACCGGCGGTCAGCCCAGGTCGCGGGCCAGCAGGTCGGCTTCGGTTTCGCCTCGGATGATCAACCGCGCCTCGCCGCCGCGCACGGCAACCACAGGTGGCCGGGCGACGTAGTTGTAGTTGCTGGAGAGCGCCCAGCAATAGGCCCCGGTCGCCGGCACCGCCAGCAGGTCCCCTGCCTCGATGTCCTCGGGCAGGTAAACGTTCCTGACTACAATGTCACCGCTCTCGCAGTGTTTACCAACCACGCGGGAAATAATCGGGGCCGCGTCCGTCACACGCGAGGCCAGCGCGGCGGAATAGTCGGCGTCATAGAGCACGGGGCGGGCGTTGTCGCTCATGCCTCCGTCCACGGAGACGTAGCGCCGCGGGCTGCTGCCGCCGCCGTCCACGTCCACCTGGACGGTCTTGCGGGTGCCGGCCGAGTACAGCGTGAACGTGCTGGGCCCGGCGATTGCCCGGCCCGGTTCGATCGAGATCCGCGGCACCCGGATGCCCAGCCGCTCGGTGACGGACCGCACGACGGCGGCCATCGCCTGGGCGAGTTCGGCCGGCGGCCGGGGGGCGTCGGCCTCGGTGTAGGCGATGCCGTAACCGCCGCCCAGGTCCAGTTCGTGCAGCTCCACGCCGTGGACCTGCTTGACCTCGGCCACGAACGTGAGCAGCCGTTCGGCCGCCAGCGCGAAGCCTTCCGGTTCGAAGATCTGCGATCCGATATGGCAGTGCAGGCCCAGCAGGTTGATGGACTCGTGCGCCAGCGCCGCCGCCACGGCCTGCGCGGCCGGCGAGCCGGCCGACCGGGGCTGCGCACCGGCGTCGTGCCCCGCGCCGTCGTCCGCGCTGGCCATCGAGAGGCCGAATTTCTGGTCTTCGTGCGCCGTGGCGATGAACTCGTGGGTGTGCGCGTGCACGCCGGGGGTCAGCCGCAGCATCACGTTGGCCATCTCGCCGCGGGCCGCGGCGATGGCTCCGAGGCGTGCCAGTTCGTCCAGGCTGTCCACCACGATGCGGCCCAGGCCCATGTCCAGCGCGCGGTGGAGCTCGGCGTCCGACTTGTTGTTGCCGTGCAGGCCCAGGTCCTCCCCCGGAATGCCCGCGCGGGCGGCCACGGCCAGCTCGCCGCCGCTGCAGGTGTCCAGCCGCAGCCCCTCTTGCGCCACCCAGCGGGCGATTTCCACGCTGAGGAACGCCTTGCCGGCGTAGTACACATCCACGCCGCCGCAGAGAGTGCTGAAAGCCTCGTCGAAGGCTTGCTGGAACTCGCGCGCGCGGGCCCGGAAGTCGTCCTCGGACACCACGAACAGCGGCGTGCCGAACTGTTCCTTGAGCCGGGCGACGCCGAGGCCGGAGATTTCCAGTTCGCCCGCCGCGCCGCGGGACACGTCCCGGGCCCAGAGCTTGGCGTCGAGCCGGTTGACGTCCTGCGGGCAGGTGAGCCAGTCCGGAGCCAGCGGAGAGGCTGCGGTGGTTTCGTGTGCTGCGGGCATTACATCCTCTCCGGCGCGCTGACGCCCAGCAGGCCGAGGCCGTTGGCCAGGACCTGGGTCACAGCGGCGTTCAACCACAAACGGGTACGGTGCGTGTCGGTGACTTCGCCGTCGCCGATCGGCGTCACCCGGCAGGCGTCGTACCAGCGGTGGTACGCGCCGGCGATGACTTCCAGGTGCCGGGCGATGCGGTGCGGTTCCCGCAGCTTCGCGGCCGTGGCGACCACCGACGGGTAGGCGCCGAGCACCGCCAGCAGTTCGTTCTCCGTGGCGTGGTCCAGCAGCGATGCATTGAACGCGCTGCGGTCCACGCCGGAAGAGGCCGCGTTGCGCTCCACGGCACAGGTGCGCGCATGGGCGTACTGCACGTAAAAGACCGGGTTGTCGTTGCTGTGCTTGACCAGCAGGTCCAGGTCGATGTCGATGTTGGAATCGGCGTGCGAGCGGGTGAGGGCGTAGCGGGCGGCATCCACGCCCACGGCATCGACCAGGTCCTCCATGGTCACCACCGTGCCGGCCCGCTTCGACATCCGCATGGGCTTGCCGTCCTTGACCAGGTTGACCATCTGGCCGATCAGCACCTCCACCCGGTCGGCGTCGTCGCCGATGGCAGCCGCGGCGGCTTTCAGCCGGGCGACGTAGCCGTGGTGGTCGGCGCCGAGCATGTAGATGCACAGGTCAAAGCCGCGGTCCCGCTTGTTCTTGAAGTACGCAATGTCGCCGGCAATGTACGCGGCGTTGCCGTCGGACTTGATGACGACGCGGTCCTTGTCGTCGCCGAAGTCGGTGGACCTCAACCACCAGGCGCCGTCCTGGAAATAGAGGCTGCCGGAGGTTTTGAGCTGCTGCAGCAGCTTTTCGACCGCACCGTCCTCGAACAGGGAGTTTTCGTGGAAGTAGACGTCGAAGTCCACACCGAACTCATGCAGCGATTCCTTGATGGCGGCAAACATCAGTTCGACGCCGCGGCTGCGGAACTCTTCCTGCGGGTCGGCCGCCGACAGCGCATCCGGGTTTTGCCGCAGGACCGCCTGCGCAATGTCGCCGATGTAGTCTCCGCCGTAGCCGTCCTCGGGGGCGGGTTCGCCCTTTGCCTTCGCCAGCAGCGAGCGGGCGAAGCGGTCGATCTGCGACCCGTGGTCGTTGAAGTAGTACTCTCGCGTGACGTCGGCGCCCTGCGCGGCCAGGATGCGGGCCAGGGCATCGCCCAGTGCCGCCCAGCGGGTCCCGCCCAGGTGGATCGGACCGGTCGGGTTTGCGGAGACGAATTCGAGGTTGATCCGCTGGCCAGCCAGGTCGCTGGCGGTGCCGAAGGCGCTGCCGGCCTCCACGATGCTGCGGGCCAGCGTTCCCGCGGCGGCGGCGTCCACGGTGATGTTCAGGAATCCGGGTCCCGCGATGTCCACCCGGCTGACGCCGTCGATTTTCTCCAGCCGCGCGCTGAGGATTTCGGCGAACTGGCGCGGGCTCATGCCGGCCTTCTTGCCCAGCTGCATGGCGATGTTGGTGGCCCAGTCCCCGTGCTCGCGGTTCTTCGGGCGCTCCACGCGGACCTCGCTGGGCATTTCGACGGCGAAGTCGCCGGCGTCGACGGCGGCCTGCAGGCAGGCGGCAATGGCAGCGGAAAGTTCTTCAGGAGTCACCCCACAAGCATAGGGCAATCCCTTGATCCGCCCGGCTTTCGGCGGGCTGGCTGTGACCGGGCTCGCAGGCGGGCTTTGCCGGCCGGACGTGCCGGCCGGACCGGCCGCTTCCCGCCGGGTCGCCGTCGCGGCCGGTCCGGGCGCATTTCTTCTGGCGGCGCAGATACTGATAAGCTCAATAGGTCCCGCAGGGCACCGGGCCAACAGCCGGTGCCGCGCCCTCGTAGCTCAGGGGATAGAGCGTCTGCCTCCGGAGCAGAAGGCCGTAGGTTCGAATCCTATCGAGGGCACTGAAGCGCAGGACAAGGGAGAATCCCCGGCGAAACCGCCGGGGATTCTCTCGTTAACTCTCATTAACGGCAGCCGGCCAACGCCGGACCAGCGTCACTCGCCGTCGGCCGCCCCGTCGAAGCGGCGGTCGACGCCCACCTGGTCCACTTTGCGGTGGAAATGCATTCCGGACCTGCCGCCGAGAATCGCACCGGCGAGCGAGACCAGCGCCGCGACGACCAGAAAAACGATGCCGCCGGTCGTCAGCTCCCCCTCGCCGAGGGGCACGCGGGGGAAACTGTTCAGGGAACTCAGGACGTTGAACTGGCTGCCGGCGATCAGCCCGAGAATGGCCAGCACAATGGCAACCACGATTGCCCACAGCCACACGGCCAACCCCTGCTTGACCCCGTCGAAGCGGGCCATCCGGCCGGCGACGTATCCGCCGCAGAAATACGAGATGAACAAGATGACGGCCAGGATGATGCCGCCCACTATTCCGACCGTCCCCAGGTTCCGGGACGCTTGATCGGCAACCTGCGCGGGATCGGCGCTCTCGGCGATCCCGACTGCCGTGCCGATGGCGGCTACCAGCGCCGTCAGGATGACCCCGATCCCGGTAGCCGCGAGCCAGCCGAAGAATGCCGAACCCCACTTGATGCCGCCGAATTGGCGCCTCTCCGCCGCTACCACTTCATTGCGTCGTTGCTTCGGGCTCCTGGCCCCTTCTGCAGCTGAACTCATCACCGGTTCTCCTTAATTCGCTTCGGGTGCGCGCACCCGGCGACTCGATGCGCCGTGGTCGTCCGCCGCGCACCGCCCGCCGGACTACTAAGCACACTTATGATTGTGCATGCACACCGGCCGCGGAACAAGGCCACTCCCCCGGTCGCCGGGGGGAGAACCAGCTCCTAGCCGGCCGCACTGCCTGCCGGCTGCCGCGCGCCGGCGGTGGCGCCGCTGCCACGGAAGGTGCGGCGGTAGGAGGCAGGGCTCACGCCAACGGCCTTGGCGAAATGGTGGCGCAGCAGCACCGCCTGCCCAAACCCGGTGATCCGGGCAATCTCTTCGACGTTCAGGTCCGATTCCTCCAGCAGCTCCTGCGCGCGCAGCACCCGCTGGGCGTTGATCCAGGCGGCCGGCGTCGCGCCGGTCTCGGCCCGGAACCGCCGGGCGAAGGTGCGCTCGGACATATGCACCCGGGCGGCCAGCTGGGCAACGCTAACCTCCTGGGCCAGGTTTTCAGTGAGCCACGCCAGCAGGTCTTTAAGGGTGTGGCAGCCGGCCAGCGACATGGGCCGGTCAATATATTGCGCCTGCCCTCCGGCCCGGTGCGGCGGCACCACCATGTCCCTGGCGATGGCCGTCGCCACGGATGCCCCGAGTTCGGTCCGGACCAGGTGCAGGCAGGCGTCGATTCCCGCGGCCGTGCCGGCGCTGGTGATGATGCGGTCGTCTTCCACGTAAAGCACGTTTTCGTCGACGTCGACCCGGGGATATTCGGCAGCCAGTTGGTGTGAGTACTGCCAGTGCGTGGTGGCGCGCCGGCCGTCCAGCAGCCCCGCTTCGGCCAGCACGAAGGCCGCAGAGCACACGGACAACACCCAGGCGCCGCGGGCATGTGCGGCCTGCAGGGCCTGCAAAAGTGCCTCGGGGGGTTGGTCCATGCGCTGGTACGGTGCCACCACCACCAGGTCTGCGTCGGCGGCGGCATCCAGTCCGAGCGGGACGTTCAGGGAGAACCCCAGCTTGGTACCGACAGTCCCCGGCTCAGGAGTGCAGATCCGGAAGTCGAACGCCGGGACGCCAGTCCCGCGGTCGGACCGGTCGATGCCGAAGACCTCGCAGACCACCCCGAATTCGAACGGGGCCGCTCCCGGAAGCACTATCAGGGCCACCTTTTTCAACATGCCTCCAGTATGGCAGTTTTTTATGCTTTATGGTCGTTTCTGCCACTCTTTTTTTGGCGGCGGCAGGACCACCATGGAGGCATGGAACTCCTCCTGATCACCGCCCTGGCACTCCTCGTCATCACCGGAACCCTCCGGCTGATCTTCCGTGACGGACGGGGCATCACCCCGCCGGAACGCTCGCAGGCCGACTGGACGGCAGGCTCCACCCCGAGCCGCGCCTACACCGACCTCGCCCGACTGGCCTGACCCGCCCACGGGACCCTCCGGGAGGACCTGCGGGACCTGTCCGCACCTACGGGCTCCCTCCCGGCGGGCCCTGCGGGGCCTGCACCCCCCGCTCTGCCTCCCGGAGGGACCTGCGGGGCCTTCCCCCGGCCGGCACGTCCGGCCGAACCTGGCCCCGCGGGTCCGCCCGGGCCCGGGCTACTGGCGGTGGGCGAAGAGGTCGCGCAACAGTGCGATCTCGGCCAAGTGATGAATCATTTCCCGATTGATGTGCAGCACCAGCGTCCCCATGGAGCGATCGGCGTAAGGGCCCTCGGCGGGCCCACAGGGCAGCGCCAGCCCCTCCTCGCCGAGCGCACGGACCCCCGCAATCCAGCGCGCGTAGTATTCGTCCAGCAGCTCCAACGCCCCTGACGCCGTGCCCGGATAGTCGAACGATTCGTAGAAGACCGGCGGACCGCCGAAGTGCGAGGCGTTCCGGCTGCCCAGCACGCCCACCAGAATGTGGCCCAGCCGCCAGGCGGCAGTGGTCACCGGCGGCGGCACCGGCTCCGAAAGCGCGAAGTCGATCGTGAAATCACCGGCGCCCACCGCCATCGGTGCGGTACTCGTGCCGCGGTGGCGCACGTTCCAGCAGCCCTCGGCCGGCTCCCAGAAGTATTCTTCGTCGGTGAGTCCCTCCAGCCGTGGCCGGGCCTGGGCGTCCCAATGCCAGGTCAGCTGCTCGAGCAACTCCTCGGCTGCATTGAACGGCATGCCGGCTCCTCCCCAACGGCGGCTCCTCGGCTCCGGAGCCCGGGAGTCCATCATGCCGGGCGGCCGGCCGTTTGCCCAGAGCCGGGCCACGGCCGCGGCACGACGCAGGTTTTCCGGCACCACCCCGGGGCTCATACCGGACAGCTCTTGTCCTCAATCGAGACTAGAGTGGCCCTGTTGCCGGAACGACCGGCACCCGCGCGTGCTGCATGACGCCGCACGCTCGGGCTGCTGATGACAGGTGGGCCATGCTCGAAACGTCCGCGCGGCTGTTGCAGCTGCTCTCCCTGCTCCAGATGCGCCGGGAGTGGACCGGCTCCGCCCTGGCCGAGCGGATGAGCGTCACCGAACGCACGGTGCGCCGCGACATCGGCAAGCTGCGCAACCTCGGTTATCCCATCAATGCGTCCCCCGGCGTCGCCGGCGGCTACCAGCTGGGCGCGGGCGCGCAGCTTCCGCCGCTGCTGCTGGACGACGACGAAGCCCTCGCCGTCGCGCTGGGCCTCGGGGCGGTGACCGCCAGCCCGGTGGCCGGCGTCGGCGAGGCCTCCCTCCGGGCGCTGACCAAGCTGGAGCAGGTGCTGCCGGCGCGGCTCCGCCCCAAGTTTTCCACCCTGAAGAACGCTGTGGTCACCCTGGCCGGCCCCACCGCCGCCGTGGATCCCGAGGTGCTGACCGCAATCTCCACCGCCATTGCCGAACGGCGCGTGATCGGCTTCCGCTACGCCAAGGCAGACGGCGAGTCCGGCCGCCGCTTGGCCGAACCGTACCGGCTGGTGGACACCGGCCGCCGTTGGTATCTGGTGGCCTACGATACGGGCCGGCAGGACTGGCGCACCTTCCGGGTGGACCGGTTCGAATCGGTTCCCACGGCCCGTGAACGCTTTGCCCCGCGGCAGTTGCCGCAGCCGGACCTGGCCGCCTACGTCCAGCAATCGATCACCAGGTCCCCGTACAGGTTTGACGTGGTGGTACGGATTGACGCTCCGCTGCAGGCGGTCGCGGAGAGGATCCCGCCGAATATCGCCGTCCTGTCCGACGACGGCGGCGCCACCTTGCTGCGGGCGGGTTACGATTCGCTGGACTACCCACTGGTGGAGCTGGCCGCCACCGGCTTTGCGTTCGAAATCCTGGAGCCGGCGGAATTCCGGCAGCGCGCCGCGGAGCTCGCGGGCCGGCTGGCTGCTGCCGCCGGCACGGGAACGGCGGCCGCCCCTACCGCATAGGTGGGACAGCCGCCGTCGTACGTTAAACCCGGTTCATACCCCCGGGCGCGCGGACGCTACTGGAGCATGGTGCGGTCGTCGACCACACCCTTGATCTTCTCGAACTCATGCAGCAGGTCCGGCACGGTGGCCTTCTGCTTCTGCTCCTGGTCCAGATCCAGGATGATCCGGCCCTCGTGCATCATGATCAGCCGGGTGCCCAGCCGCAGCGCCTGCTCCATGTTGTGGGTCACCATCAGCGTGGTCAGGCGGTGCCGGTCGACCACTTCCGCCGTCAGGCGGCTGACCAGCTCCGCACGCTGCGGATCGAGGGCCGCGGTGTGCTCATCCAGCAGCAGAATTTTCGGGCTGCTGAACGTGGCCATCAGCAGCGACAGTGCCTGCCGCTGGCCGCCCGAGAGCAGGCCCACCTTTGCCTTGAGCCGGTTCTCCAGCCCGAGCTCCAGCGAACGCAATTCTTCCTTGAAGAATTCGCGCTTCTTGCGGGTCACGCCGGGACGCAGGCCGCGGCGCTTGCCGCGTTCGTAGGCGATGGCCAGGTTCTGTTCGATGGTCATCTCCGGTGACGTTCCCGCCATCGGGTCCTGGAAGACGCGGCCCACGAAGCGGGCCCGCTGGTGGTCGGCCAGCCTGGTGACGTCCTTGCCGTCGATGCTCACCGTGCCGATGTCCGGGCGCAGCTTTCCGGAGGTGATGTTCAGGATGGTCGATTTGCCGGCGCCGTTGCTGCCGATCACCGTGACGAATTCGCCCGCGGCCAGGGACAGGTTGATCTCCTGCAGGGCAACGCGCTCGTTGACGGTGCCCGCGAAGAAGGTCTTGTGAACGTTCTTGATATCCAGCATGTCAGCCCTTCGCTCCCGTCAGGGACTTCTTCATTTTTCCGAGCCCGCCAACACGGCGAAAGACCTTCCACTGGGGCAGCACCAGCGCGATGACCACCAGCACGGCCGAGACCAGCTTCATGTCGTTCGGCTGCAGGCCGGCCTGGAGGGCCAACTGGATGACCACGCGGTACAGCACGGAACCGAGCACCACGGCCAGGGTGGCGATCCAGATCAGGCGGGTTCCGAAGATCGCCTGGCCGATGATCACCGAGGCCAGGCCGGCCAGGATCAGGCCGATGCCCATGCCGATGTCGGCGAAGCCCTGGTACTGGGCGATGAACGCGCCGCAGACCGCCACGAGCCCGTTGGACAAGGCCAGGCCAAGGATCTTCTGGTTGTCCGTGCTGACGCCGAAGCTGCGGATCATTTGTTCGTTGTCGCCGGTCGCCTGCATGGCCAGTCCGATGTCGGTGTGCAGGAACCAGTCCATGATCACCTTCACCACCAGTGCGACCAGCAGGAAGATGGCGATGGCGCCGATGCCGCCGAGCATGCCCGACTCGCGCAGCGGGGTGATCAGGGTGTCTTCGCGCAACAACGGCAGGTTGGCCCGGCCCATGATGCGCAGGTTGATGGAGTAGAGGGCGATCATCGTCAGGATGCCGGCCAGCAGGCCGTTGATCTTGCCCTTGGTGTGCAGCAGGCCGGTGACGGTGCCGGCAGCCATGCCGGCAATGAAAGCCAGGATGGTGGCCGTGACCGGCGGCATCCCGTTGATGATGCTGATGGCGGCGACTCCGGCGCCGGTGGTGAAACTGCCGTCGACCGTCAGGTCGGGAAAATCGAGGATGCGGAAGGTCAGGTAGACCCCCAGGGCCATGATCGCGTAGATCAGCCCAAGCTCAACCGCGGTAATCATAGGTAAAGGACCTTGGTTCTCTCGTGGCGTCGATCCGGCGGCCGGGCTGGCCGGCCGCCGGATGGACTGCGGACTTCTTCGGCTCGAGCTGGAGGTTCGGGCTTACTCGAAGACGTGGTCAGCCGTGTCGGCGTAGCCGTCCGGCAGGGTCACACCCATGCGCTTGGCGGCAGCCGGGTTGACGTAAAGTTCCAGCTCGGACTGTGTCTCCACCGGCATGGATGCCGGTTCTGCCTCGCCCTTGAGGATCTTCACTGCCATCTCGCCGGTCTGGTAACCCAGCTTTTCGTAGTTGATGCCGTAGGTGGCCACCGTGCCGCGCTTCACCGAGTCGCCCTCGGCGGCAATCGTCAGGATCTTCTTGGACTCGGCCACCTGGATCAGGGACTCCAGGGCGGACACCACGTTGTTGTCGGTCGGTACGTAGAACGCGTCGACGTCGAGCGACTCGGCGGCCTGCTGGACTTCACCGGAGTTGGAGATTGCCGCTTCCTTGATCTCCAGGCCCAGTTCCTTGGCCGCTTCCTTGGCCCATTCCACCTGGACGGTGGAGTTGACCTCGCCCGAGGAGTAGACGATGCCCACGGACTTCGCGTCCGGGTTTAGCTCCTTGACCAGGGCCAACTGCTCTTCGACCGGGTTGCGGTCCGAGGTACCGCTGACGTTCGATCCCGGAGCGTCCATGCTTTCCACCAGCGAAGCGGACTCCGGATCGGTGACTGCGGTGAACAGGATCGGGGTGTCGACGATGGCCTGCACGGCCGCCTGGGCGGTGGGTGTCGCGATGGCCAGGATGAGGTCCTTCTGGTCGCTGGCGAACTTGCCGGCGATGGAGGTGGCGGTGCCCTGGTCGCCCTGCGCGTTCTGCTCGTCGTAGGTCACGGTCTCGCCCTCGACGTAGCCGTTGTCGGCCAGCGCCTTCTTGAACCCCTCGCGGGCCGCGTCCAGGGACGGGTGCGAGACAATCTGGCTGATGCCGATTTCCACCGATTCGGTGCTGCCTTCGGCGGCATTGCCCTCGGTCGATCCCGCATTGCCGCACGCGGAAACAAGCAGGGCGGTGGCCAGCAGGCCAGACCCCAGGCCGAACATGGTCGAACGTTTCTTCACAATGTTCCTTTCGAATGTCCATCACGTGCCGGATAGTCCGGCACTTTTCCGCCTCGCCGCCCCTCCCCGGCGCGGCTGAAGCGGTCCGCCACACGCGGCGTCGTCATCGGCGCCGGCGGTTATGGCAGGCAACCCTGCGGGAGCGTCCTGAAGATCTTACCTGTGAACCGAGTCACATTGTCTAATCAGAACCGCGGGGTCAGGACAACCATATGAGATACGTCTCGTCCACAGGACAAATTGCCTCCGGTTGTCGCCGGATAGTTACTTTCGTCCACGGGCACGCGCCTCCCCGGGCTGCCCCTGCGGCCGGTCCGGGGCGGCCGGTCCAGCGACTAGACTGAGGTCAATCATGGCTGTGAACATCACGTACCCCGCGGCCCTGCCGGTTTCAGAGCGGCGCGAGGACATCATGGCGGCCATCGCCGCGAACCAGGTGACCGTCATCGCCGGCGAAACCGGCTCCGGCAAGACAACGCAGATCCCGAAGATGTGCCTGGAGCTCGGCCTGGGCGAGCAGGGGCTGATCGGCCACACCCAGCCCCGGCGGCTGGCGGCCCGGACGGTGGCCGAACGCATCGCCGAGGAACTGGACGTGAAGATCGGCCAGGAGGTCGGCTTCCAGGTCCGCTTCACCGGCGAAGTCGGCCGGGATACCCGGATCAAGCTGATGACGGACGGCATCCTGCTGGCCGAGATCCAGCACGACAAACTCCTGAAGAAGTACAGCACGATCATCATCGACGAGGCCCACGAACGCAGCCTCAACATCGACTTCATCCTGGGCTATCTGAGGCAAATCCTGCCCAAGCGTCCGGACCTGAAGGTCATCATCACCTCCGCGACGATCGACCCGGACCGCTTTGCCCGGCACTTCGGCAGCGGCGACGAACCGGCGCCCGTGATCGAGGTTTCCGGCCGGACCTACCCGGTGGAAATCCGCTACCGCCCGTTGAACCAGCCGGCGGCCACCGACCCCGACAACCCGGACGTGGACGAGCTCGAAGAAGACCGCGACCCGCTCGACGCCGTCTGTGACGCGGTGGACGAACTGTCCCTGGAGGCCCCGGGCGACATCCTGGTCTTCTTCTCCGGCGAGCGCGAAATCCGCGATGCCGCCGACGCCCTCGCGGCCAGGATCAAGACCAACCGCAGGCTGGCCGGCACCCAGATCCTGCCCCTGTACGCCCGGCTGTCGCTGGCGGAGCAGCATCGGGTCTTCTCCCCGGGCGGCCAGCGCAGGATCGTGCTGGCCACCAACGTGGCCGAGACGTCGCTGACCGTTCCGGGCATCAAGTACGTGATCGACACCGGCACGGCGCGCATCTCCCGCTACTCGCACCGGACCAAGGTCCAGCGGCTGCCGATCGAGCGCATCTCCCAGGCCTCGGCCAACCAGCGCTCGGGCCGCTGCGGCCGCGTGAGCGACGGCATCGCCATCCGGCTCTACTCCGAAGAGGACTACGAGTCCCGGCCCGAGTTCACCGACCCCGAGATCCTGCGCACGAACCTGGCCGCGGTCATCCTGCAGATGACCGCCATGGGCGTGGCCCGCGGCCCCAAGGACATCGAAGCGTTCCCGTTCGTGGAGCCGCCCGAGTCCCGCGCCATCAACGACGGCGTCACCCTCCTGCGCGAACTCGGAGCTTTGCCCGAGCCCGGCGCCAAGGGAGGGGCCGCGCCGAAGTCGGGGCTCACCGCCGTCGGACGCAAACTGGCGCAACTGCCGGTGGACCCGCGGCTGGGCCGCATGATCGTGGAAGCGGGCCAGCGCGGTTGCGTGCGCGAGGTGATGGTCCTGGCGGCGGCGCTGACCATCCAGGACCCGCGGGAACGTTCCCATGGCGACAACGCGGCCAAGCAGCAGCAGGCCAACGAGAAGCACAAGCGCTTCGTGGACGAGAAGTCCGACTTCACCGGCATCCTGAACCTGTGGCGGTATCTGCAGGAGCGGCAGCAGGAGCTCTCCTCCACCCAGTTCCGCAAACTGTGCCGCACCGAGTTCATCAACTACCTGCGGGTCCGGGAGTGGCAGGACCTGTTCGCGCAGCTGCGCCAGTTGGCCAAGCCGCTGGGCATCTCCCTGGAGTCGGGGCGGGACGTTGACCCCGTGGGCAGGCACGACGACATCCACAAGTCCCTGCTCGCCGGCCTGCTCAGCCACATCGGCGTGTACGAGGAGCGCAAGCGCGAATACGCCGGCGCGCGCGGCACCCGGTTCGCCATCTTCCCCGGCTCGGCGCTGTTCAAGAAGTCGCCGGACTGGGTGATGGCCGCCGAGCTGGTGGAAACCTCCCGGCTGTGGGCCAGGGTGGCGGCTAGATTCGATCCCGCCTGGGCCGAAGAGATTGCCCCGCAGTTGTGCAAGCGCACCTATTCGGAGCCGCACTGGTCCAGGAAGATGGGCTCCGTGATGGCCTACGAGAAGGTCACCCTGTACGGGGTGCCGATCGTCCCGCAGCGCCGGATCCAGTACGGCAGGATCGACCGGGAACTCAGCCGCGAGCTGTTCATCCGCCATGCCCTGGTGGAGGGCGACTGGCGCACGCACCACAAGTTCTTCCACCGCAACCGCAAGCTGCTGGCCGAGGTCGAGGAACTGGAGACCCGGATGCGCCGCCGCGACCTGCGCGTGGACGACGAAACGCTCTTCGAGTTCTACGACGAGCGGATCGGCCCCGAGGTGGTCTCCGAACGCCACTTCGACAAGTGGTGGAAGGACGCCCGGGCGGAAAATCCTGCCCTGCTGGATTTCGATCCGGACGCCGTGCTGGCCGCCGACGCCGAGGAACTGGACACCTCGGCGTTCCCGAAGACCTGGCAACAGGGGACCTTCGAACTCCCGTTGAGCTACGAGTTCTCGCCGGTGGCACCGGGGGCGACCCCGGATCCGTCCGACGGCGTGACGGTGCACGTGCCGGTGCTGTTCCTCAACCAGCTGGATGCAGCCCCCTTCCGCTGGCAGATCCCGGGCCTTCGGGTGGAGCTGGTGACCGCACTGATCAAGTCGCTGCCCAAACAGATCCGCAAGAACTTCGTTCCGGCCCCAGACGTTGCCCGGAGCGCCGCGGCGGCCCTGGCGGCGGACTTCGATCCGGCCGAAGATGAACTGGAGCCCTCGCTGGAGCTGGTGCTGCGCCGGCTAAAGGGGCACATCATCCCGCCCGGCTCCTGGAACTGGGACACCGTGCCGCCGCACCTGCGCATGACGTTCCGCGTGCTCGACGGCAACGGCAAGGTGCTGGACGAGGCCAAGGACCTGGCCCGGCTGCAGCAGGAACTTGCGCCGGCCAACCGGCGGGCCATCGCCGAGTCGCTGGGCGCGACGCCCAAGACCGCCCAGCCGTCGCCGGGTCAGGGCCGCGGCGCCCCGGGCAAGAAGCGCGGCGGCGGCCAGGGCGCCGGCACCGGTGCGGCCGGCACCGGTGCGGCCCCCGCTGCCGGGACACCGGCGTCGGGCACTTCCGGACAGGCCGCCCCGGGCCTGCAGGAACGCAGCGGCCTGACCGCTTGGCCGGACGGCGACCTCCCCCGCGAGGTCAGGCGCGAGGTGGCCGGGCACACCGTGACCGGGTATCCGGCCCTGGTGGACGAAGGCAGCACCGCCGGTGTCCGCGTCTACCAGACACCGGCCGGCCAGCAGGCGGCCATGCGCTCGGGCATCATCCGGCTGCTGGTGCTGCGGGTGCCCTCGCCGCAGCGGTACGTGCTGGACCACCTGAACAATACGGAGAAGCTGACGTTCACGCAGAACCCGCACGGTTCGGTGGCGTCGCTGATCGACGACTGCACGCAGGCCGCGGTGGACAAGCTGGTGCCGGCCGAACTGCCGTTCACCCGGGCCGGATTCGACGCACTGTACGAGCAGGTCCGCGCGGAACTGATCGACACCGTCTTCACCGTGACCGCCATCGTGGAGAAGATCCTCTCCAGCACCCGGCGGATCCAGAAGGAGCTGAAGTCCAACGCCAGCCTGGCCCTGATCAGCCCGCTCTCGGACATCAAAAGCCAACTGGAGCAGCTGGTCTTCCCCGGGTTCGTGGCGGCCACCGGCTATGCGCAGCTCAGCCAGCTGCCGCGCTACCTGGAGGGGATCGAGCGCCGGCTGCAAAAACTGCCGACTGCCGTGGGCCGGGACGTGCAGCACATGGCAGTGGTGCAGCGGCTCGAAGACGAGTACGACGACGCGCGGGCGGCGCTGAAGCCCGGCAACCTGGACGGCTCGGGGCTGGACAGGGTTCGCTGGATGCTGGAGGAACTGCGGATCAGCTTCTTCGCGCAGGAACTCGGCACCGCGTATTCGGTGTCCGAGAAGCGCGTCCGAACTGCCCTGAACGAGGCCCTCGCCGGCTGACGCGCGGCACCGGCACCGTCAGTGCCACCGCGGCGAGGACAGGGGCCGGCTGCCAAGTCATCGCCCGCTGGCCCTGACCCCGACATCAGGACAGGGTCTGGCTGCCAAGACAGGGGTTATTGACCCTGTCCTCGACGCCAGGGGTGGACCTCGACGACAGGCCTCAAGAACTGATACTGGTCCGGCCCAGGGTTGCCACCCGCGTCGCGCGCGCGGCTGCGGGCCAATGCGCGCCGCAGGTTTGCCACTCCCACCGCGCGCAGGTTCCCGCCCTGCGGCGCCGCGGTCCCCCGCCCCGCGCCGGTTCTCCCACGCGGAAGCGGCGTTTCCGCGTCAGTCGGCGGGGACGACGTCCCCGTGGCCGGCCTCGCGCAGCGCCGCCCGGATGCGTTTGGCTGATGCCTCCATCACGTCCGGATCCGGGTTTTGCTGGGCCCGCTTGAAGTCGAACTCGGCCTCCGAGTTGGAGGGCCAGACGTGCAGGTGCAGGTGGTTTACCTCGAACCCCGCGATGATCAGGCCGGCCCGGGCGGCGCCGAAGGCATCCACCTGGGCCTTGCCGATGGCTTGGGCGACCGCGGTGAGTTTCTGCAGCAGGTCGGCCGGGGCGTCGGTCCAGCGATCGACTTCCTGCCGCGGCACCACCAAGGTGTGCCCGTCCGCGAGCGGGCCGATGCTCAGGAACGCCACCACGTCGTCGTCCTTCCAGACGAAGCGGCCGGGGATCTCGCCGTCGATGATCTTGGTGAAGATGGTGCTCATGTACGCAATCCTTGTCGGTTGGGTTACTCGGGGTCAGTGGGAGTCGGTCAGGTTCGAGTCGGCCCGGCGCGTCGGTGCAGTCACGGCCCAGCCCGTCGATCCACCACGGTCAGCCTCTTCAGCGGTTCAGCGAGGCGATGTCCAGGACAAACCGGTAGGCAACGTCGCCGGCCACCATGCGGTCATAGGCTTGGTCGAGGTCCGGCGCGCCCACCAGTTCGATGTCGGCCGTGATCCCGTGTTCGGCGCAAAAGTCCAGCATCTCCTGGGTCTCGGCTATACCGCCGATCTTCGAGGCGCCGTAGGCAACGCGCTCGCGCATCAGCAGGTTGACCGGCACCGGCGGCATCGGCTCGGGCGGCACGCCCAGTTGGATCAGCGCACCGTCGCGGCGGATTGCCCGCAGGTACGGGGCCAGGTCGTGGGCCGCGGCCACCGTGTCGATGACCAAGTCAACGCTGCGCCGGGCTGCCGCGAGCGCCTCGGCGTCGCCGGTCACCACCACGTGGTCGGCACCGAGCGCGCGGGCCGAATCGGCCTTGTCCGCCGAGCTGGTAAAGACGGTCACCGACGCCCCCATGGCCTTCGCCAGTTTGACCGCCATGTGCCCCAGCCCGCCAAGGCCCACCACGCCGACTGAGTCGCCGGCTTCGACGCCGAAGTAGCGCATCGGTGAGTACGTGGTGATGCCGGCGCACAGCAAGGGGGCTGCGGCGGCGGGGTCGAGTTCCGGGGGCACGCGCAGCACGAAGTTTTCATCGACGACGACGGACGTCGCGTACCCGCCCTGCGTCACCTCGCCGCCGTGGCGCCGGTCGCGGGCGCCATAGGTGCCCACCGCGCCCTTGTCGCAGTACTGTTCGAGTCCTTCCCCGCAGGCGGAGCAGTCGCGGCAGGAATCCACCATGCAGCCCACACCCACCAGGTCGCCGACGGCATGCAGGGTCACATCCTGGCCGATGGCAGTGACCCGCCCAACGATCTCGTGGCCGGGCACCAGCGGGTATTCGATCTCGCGCCACTCGCCGCGGACCGTGTGGACATCCGAGTGGCAGAGCCCGCAGAAGGCGATGGCGATCTCCACGTCGTGCGGCCCCGCGGGGCGGCGTTCAATCTGCAGCGCGACCATTCCGGAACCCGGCGCCGTCACTCCATAGGCCGCCACCGTCCTCATGCTGCTCCTCGGTGTCTGCAGGTCTGCTGCCGCGAGGGCCTGCTGCTCCTGCTCGGGTGAAAGCGGTTTCCCCAGCGGCGGCGGTGCCGGACGGCCAAGTGTCATGGGCCTGACGCTACCGTTTGCTGCTTCGCCATGCCACCACGGCACACCGAGTGTGACGCTTTGGGTGCGGTGGTGCACGGCGCCGGCCCGCGGCCGATCCGGCGGCCGATTACGGCGCGCTCCCGGTGGCTACCGGCAGCTCCGGATGTCCGCACCACTGGGACCAGGAGCCCGGGAAAAGGGCCGCGTCGATGCCAGCCTCGGCCAACGCCGCGACCTGGTGGGCGGCGTTGATGCCGGAGCCGCAGTAGACGGCTACCTTCCGTCCTTCCGCCCCCAGTTTCCTGAACCGTGCCGCGAGTTCCGCGGGTGGCAGGAAGCGCCCGTCCGGGGACAGGTTGGCCGTGGTCGGTGCGCTGACGGCGCCGGGAATGTGGCCGGCGCGAGGGTCCACCGGCTCCAGCTCGCCGCGGTAACGCTCGGCTGCGCGGGCATCAAGCAGCAGCGAGGTACCCGCGAAATCCAGCACGTCGTCCAGCTCAAGCCTGGGCATCCTGCCGCTGCCCAGTTCGACGTTGCCCAGGCAGGCCAGCTCGTCGCCGCTGTCCACTTCATACCCTTCGCTGCGCCAGGCGGCGAGCCCGCCGTCGAGCAGGTAGACGGAGTCGAAGCCGCCGTCGCGCAGCAGCCACCACACGCGGGCCGCAGCCATGCCGCCATTGTCGTCGTACGCCACCACGACGTCGTCGTTGTTGATGCCCCAATCGCGTGCCGCCTCACGAAAGGCCTCCGGCTCCGGCAGCGGATGACGCCCGCCAACCGGCGTGGGCGCCGACGCCAGCTGCGAGGGCAGGTCAACATAGACGGCACCGGGAATGTGGGCCTGGCGGTAGTGGCTGTGGCCGGCGTCGTCGCCGAGCTTCCAGCGCACATCGAGCAGTACGGTGCGCTGTCCGGAGATCATCCGTTCACGCAGTGTCTGCACGTCCATCAGAGTCCTCATGAGATCTCCTCCTGACTGCTGGCGGGCGTCGTTGCCCGCCGGTGTCCCGACAGTCCATCACAGCAGCACGTATTGGGCCAAGCGGCCGGCCAGGCTGCACCCGACGGTCAGGCCAGCTCCACGCTGTCCCCCGGCGACAGGTGCCGGTAACTGGTGCCGTAGTGGCCGCCGATCCGCTCCACGTGCTTCTCCACCAACGGCAGGCCGCGGTCGCTCAGCCCGGCGTCGTGGATTGGGTAGGCATGCTCGGCCCGCATCGCGGTCACGAAGTCGATCACCTCGCCGGTCTTCGACCAGGGCGCGTGCACGGGCACCAGGACGGTTTTGACGTCCAGCCCGTGCGGGACGATGAAGGAGTCGCCCGGATGGTACAGGCTGTCATTAATGACGTAGCCGATGTTGGCGACCACCGGGATGTGCGGATGAATTAGGGCGTGCTGGCCGCCGAAGGTGCGGATGCGAAACCCGGGCACCTCGAACTCCGTCTCCGGTTCGGCGGCATGGATCCGCCCCGATGCTCCCGGTGCGAGCGCCCGGAGGTCGGCGGCCACGGAGGCCGGGGCATACAACTGCATGTCGTCCGCCGCTGCCAGCAGGCCCGGGACCCGGTCCTGGTCGATGTGGTCCGCATGCCCGTGGGTCACCAGGACGGCGGTAGCCCCTTCGAGGGCCTGCTCCACTTCCGAGAAGTTGCCGGGGTCGATCACCAGGACGTGGCCGTCCTGCTCAAGCCGGACGCACGCGTGGGTGAATTTTGTCAGCTTCATGGAACACACCCTAGCCGCGCGCGGCGGCCAGCGCTCGGCGGTCCGGCCTGCCTCGTCAATCAGGCCTGCTGGTAGGCTGGGATGCAGCCTACGGGTGCCAGTATCAACAGCGAGGAGCCGAAGCGGACATGTCCGTTCCTTCAGCGAAACCGCAGGCGCAGCGCCGCGGTTCGGAACAGCGGGTGACCCGCCAGCGCGTGGCCGTGGCCGCCGCCTTGGACAGCCTGGAGGACTTCGTCAGCACGCAGGAACTGCACCGCCTGCTGCAGGACCGCGGCGATTCGGTCTCGCTGGCCACTACATATCGGATTTTGCAGGCCATGGCCGACGACGGGCAAGTGGACGTGATGCGCAGCGGCGAGGGCGAGGCCGTGTACCGGCGCTGCGCCGTCGAGCACCACCATCACCACTTGCTCTGCCGGACCTGCGGCAAGACCGTGGAAATTGAAGCTCCGGCGGTGGAGCAATGGGCGGCCCGGATGGCGGCGGAGCACGGCTTCACCCAGGTTGCCCACACCGTGGAAATGTACGGGTTGTGCCCGGAATGCAGCGCCGCCCCCGGCGGTGCTTAGCCGGCGGTAACCCTTACCGCGGCGACGTCGCGCCGCCCCACCTTGCCGCGCCGTTGCCGCCGCGCCCCGGCCATCCGGCAGACCACGTAGATCAGGAACGAGATCGTCGTGACGTAGGGGCTGATCGGCAGGCTGCCGCCCAGGGCCAGCAGGATCCCGCCAACCACAGCGGCCACCGCGAACAAGACGCTCAACAGCACGACCACACGCGGCGAACTGCTCACCCGGAGCGCCGCGGCCGCCGGCGTGATGACCAGGGACAGCACCAGCAGGGCACCGACCACCTGGATGGACAGCGCCACGGCCAGTCCCAGCAGGAACATGAACACGATCGCCAGGGCGCCCACCGGCACACCGCGGGCCTCGGCCAGGTCCGGGTCGGCGCTGGCGAAGGTCAGCGGACGCCAGATGGCCAAAAGCCCCAGCACGACCACGGCTGAACCCCCGGTCAGAAGGTTCAGCTGCACCGTGTCCACGGACACGATCTGCCCGGTCAGCAGGCCGAACTTGTTCGCCGAGCGGCCCTCATAGAGCGAGAGGAACAGGATCCCCAAGCCCAGCCCGAAGGACATGATCACGCCTGTGATCGAATTCCGGTCCCGTGCCCGCATGCCCAGCATGCCCAGGACCACGGCCGCGATCACCGAGCCCACCAGCGAACCGAACACCACATTGGCGCCGATCAACAGTGCGAATGCCGCCCCGGCGAAGGACAGTTCGGCGATGCCGTGCACGGCAAAGGCGAGGTCCCGCATCATCACGAACACGCCGATCAGGCCGCCGACCAGGCCCAGGACGGCGCCGGCAATCAGCGAGTTGCGCACCAGCGGCAGCAGGTCGCCGTAGTCGTTGAAGTTGAAGACCGCATTCAGCAGTTCCGACGGATCCATGCCTACACCACCTCGCCGTGGCGGTGGGTGGTGGCGTCGGGAAGCCCCACCACGATGATCCGGCCCTGGTTGTGGATTACTTCGACGTGGCTGTTGTACATGTGCGACAGCACCTCGGTGGTCATCACTTCTTCCGGCGTGCCGACGCGGAACTGGCCGCCGGCCAGGTAGAGCACCCGGTCCACATAGTCGATGATCGGGTTGATTTCGTGCGTGACGAAGACGACCGCGCTGTTCCTTTCATGGCACTGCCTGTTAATCATGGAGCTCACGGCCTGCTGGTGGTGCAGGTCCAGCGAGAGCAAGGGCTCGTCGCAAAGCAGCACCCGGGGATCGGAGGCCAGCGCCTGGGCCGCGCGCAGCCGCTGTTGCTCGCCGCCGGACAGCTGCCCTACCGGGGCTTCCGCGTAACCGGAGGCGCCCACCATCTGCAGCAGTTCGTCCACCCGCCGGCGATGCTTGCGGCCGTTCAGCCGCATGCCCCACCGGTGGCCGTCCAGGCCCAGGCCCACCAGGTCGCGGGCCCGCAGCGGAGTCTCCGGCGCGAAGGTCTTTTGTTGGGGGATGTAGCCGATGTCCCGGCTGCCGCGTTCCAGCGGCCGCCCGTTGACCTCGGCCATGCCATGGCTCAGCGGCTGCAGGCCCAGCAATACGCGCAGGAAGCTGGTCTTGCCGGAGCCGTTGGGGCCCAGCACCGCGAAGAACTCCCCCGGGTTGATGGTCAGGTCGAGGTCATGCCACAGCACGCGCTGGCCGAAGGACAGCGAGGCACCCTGCAAGCGGACGGCGGGGGTCATGGCAGTGTTCCTTGAAGCTTCCGTGCTGCGCAGCGCGCGAGGGGGGTGCAGGGGCAATTGAGGCGTCCGGCTTGGACTGCCTCAGTTAACCACATCCCGGCGGCCTGGCCGGTCACCCGCGCAGCGCCTGGTCCACCGATTCCAGATTCTCCGCCATCCAGGCCAGGTAGTCCTGGTCTGCGGGCAGGGTCTCGGTGAAGTTGAGGACGTCGATGCCTGCCTTTTCCGCCAGTTGGCGCAGGCGCTGTGTCTGCGGGCCTTCGGTCTGTTCGTTGTAGGCGACGAACCGGACCGCCCCGCCGGTAATCAGTTCCTCGGCTTCCCTCAGCGCGGCCGGGGCGGCATCGTTGCCTTCCTCGGCCGCCTCCATGAAGCCGGCCGGGGTCTTGTTCTCCAGTCCCAGCGCATCGAAAAGGTGCAGCGGCACCGGATCTGTGGCCGCTACGGCTTCCCCGCCCGCCGTGGCAGCCAGTTCGTCCATGTCGCTTTGGAGCCCCTCGATCCCAGTACGGAACTGCTCGGCATTGGCCCGGAAGGTTTCGGCCTGCTCCGGGTCCAACGCCGAGAGCTTCTCGGCGATGGTCTCCGCGATGGCGGCCATGGTGGGCAGGTCGTACCAAACGTGTTCATTGAAGCCGCCGTGGCTGTGGTCCGCGTGGCTGCCGTCCTCCGCGTGCCCCGCGTCGGCGCCGTCCGCGTCGCCGCCGTCAGTGCGCTCCGCGCCGGCGTCGTCTCCGTGGGCATGCCCTGCTTCGGCGCCCTTTGCTCCGGACAGCGGCGACAGCTCCACCGCGGTGATGACGTAGTTGTGGTCAACGCCGGTCTCGTCCGCCAGGGTGTGCATGAAGGTGTCGTAGCCCCCGCCGTTTTCCAGCAGCAGGTCGGCCTGGGAGATCGCCAGCTTGTCCCGCGCCGTCGCTTCATAGGAGTGCGGGTCCTGGGCCATCCGGTCGATGATCGATGTGACGTCGACGTGCTCGCCGCCGATGGTTTGGGCCACGTCGCCGTAGACATTGGTGGAAGCGACCACGCTCAGCTTGCCGTCGCCTTCGGTCTCTCCCCCTGCAGCGGCGCAGCCGGACAGCAGCACCGCCGCGGCGGCCAGTCCTGCCAATGCAGGAGGGGTACGTGAGTGCCTCACGGGCAACCTCGGTTCTACTCATAATGAGAATCAGTAACAATAAGGGTTTTCAGCTTAGCGCAGTTGCGAACCGTTCGCATTCGGCACGGGCACCGGACACCCTTCCGCACCGCGCGGCAGGGCACGCGCGGGCACGGGGACCGGACACCCTTCCGCCCCGCGCGGCAGGGCGCGGGCACGGGACACCCTTCCGCTCCACACGGCAGGACGCGGGCGCGGGGCACTCTTCCCGCCCCGCGCCCGCGGGACTATTCGCCGGTCCGGCGCAGTCCCTGGGCCTGCGTCTCGTCGCGGATCTCTCCCACCAGCACTTCCAACACGTCCTCGAGGAACAGCACGCCGTGCGTACTGCCGTCGGAGCCCAGCACGCGGGCCAGGTGCGATCCGGTGCGCTGCATGACGGCGAGCGCGTCCTCGATCTCGTCATCGAGCGCCAGATTGGCCAGGGTGCGGACCTTGGTGACCGGAATTGTCTTGTTGAGCCTGTCCTCCGGGATGGTCATTACATCCTTGAGGTGCAGGTACCCGGTGAGGTTCTCGTTGGCATCGGCCACGGCAAACCGGGAGAACCCGGTCCGTCCCACCGCGCGCTCGAACTGTTCCGGCGTGGTGTCGACGCCGATGGTCACCAATTGGTCAAGCGGCACCATCACGGCGGCGGCGGTCACTGCCGAAAACTCCAGCGAACTGGAGATCAGTCCGGCGTCGTCGTCGACCAGTCCGTGCCGGGTGGACTCCTGCACAATGGACTGGACTTCCTCCAGCGTGAAGGTGGAAGAGACCTCGTCCTTCGGCTCGATCCGCACGGCCCGCAGCAAGTGGTTCGCGGTCCAGTTCAGGGTGGAGATCACCGGCCGCACCACCTTGGAGACCGCCACCAGCGGCGGGGCCAGCAGCAGCGCGGCCTTGTCGGCCATGGACACGGACATGTTCTTCGGGACCATCTCGCCGAAGGTCACGTGCAGGAACGTCACCAGCAGCAGCGCCACGGCGAACGAGATGCCGTAGGAGATCTCGTGCGGAATGCCCAGCCACCCTTCCAGCGGCAGCAGCAGCAGTTCCTTGATCGCCGGTTCGGCCACGTTCAGGATCAGCAGCGAACACACGGTAATGCCCAGCTGCGCGCAGGCCAGCATCAGGGAGACGTGCTCCATGGCCCACAGCGTGGTCTTGGCGCGCTTGGATCCGCTGTCTGCCAGCGGCTCGATCTGGCTGCGGCGGGCGGACATGACGGCGAATTCGGCGCCGACGAAGAACGCGTTGGCGAGCAGCAGCACTACCAGCCAGAAAATACCCATGGCGGCCATCAGAGCGCACCGCCCGCGAGGCCGGTCTCAGGGAGCACGGCACCGGTTGCCGGACTGGGGATGAAGCGGACGCGGTCCACGCGCCGTCCGTCCAACCGCTCGACTTCCAGGGTGCCGCCGTCCACGGGCACGGTATCGCCGACCACCGCAATCCTGCCCAGCTGCGCCATGATGAAGCCGCCGACCGTTTCGTAGCTGGCCCCGTCGGGCACGGTCAGTTGCGGGATTTGCTCGCTGACCTCGTCCGGACGCATCAGGCCCGGAAAGTACCAGTTTCCGGTCGCGCTCTGCAGCACGCCCGGCTTCACCCGGTCGTGCTCGTCAGCGACTTCGCCAACAATTTCTTCTATCAGGTCCTCCAGCGTCACCACCCCGGCGGTGCCGCCGTACTCGTCGAGCACCACGGCGAATTGAAGGTTTGCGGCCCGCAGCTCCGATAGCAGCGAATCCAGATGCACCGTCTCGGGCACGCGCAGCACGTCGGCCATGATGGTGGCCGCGGCCAGGTGCGGGCGCTTCTTGCGCGGCACGCCGATCGCCTTTTTGATGTGCGCGACGCCGCGGACGTCGTCGGGGGAATCGCCGAGCACCGGGAACCGGGAGTAGCCGGTGCGGCGGGCCGCGGCGATGAGGTCGGCCACGGTCTGGTCCGCGTCAATGAACTCCACTCGGATGCGCGGCGTCATCACGTCGGCTGCGGTCCTGCCGGAGAAGGACAAGGTCTTGGCGAGGAAGTTTGCGGTCCCGGCATCCAAGGTGCCCATTTCCGCGGAGCGGCGTACCAGCGATGCCAGCTCGGAAGGCGTGCGGGCGCCGGAAAGCTCTTCCTTGGCCTCCAGCCCGAACAGGTGCAGCACCTTGTTGGCGAAGCCGTTGAGCATCAGCACAAAAGGCTTGAACACCGCGGTGAAGATCAGTTGCGGCCGGGCCACCAGCTTGCCGACTGCCATTGGCAGGGCAATGGACGCATTCTTGGGCACGAGTTCGCCCAGCAGCATGGAGAGGAGGGTGGCGATCACCATGGCGATCACCGCACCGACCGGCTGGATGACGGCGTCGGCCAGTCCCAGCGCGGTCAGCGACGGACGCAGCAGCGAGCTGATGGCCGGTTCCATCAGGAAACCGGTCAGCAGCGTGGTGAGGGTGATGCCGAGTTGGCAGCTGGAGAGCTGCGTAGAGAGGGACTTCAGGCATTTCATCAGCTGCACTGCGCCGCGGTCGCCGTTGTCGATGGCGCGCTGCACAGTGGGCTGGTCAAGGGCCACCAAAGCGAATTCCACGGCGACAAAGAAGCCGGTGCCGAGGATCAGCAGCATGCCGGCGGCGATTTGGATCCATTCCATCTAGCTCGCCACCGCCCTGGACTTCAGGCGGTCCGATGGACCTGGCGGGGGTTCGTCCGAGCCCGGACTAGGAGGCTCCTGACCGGCCGCGCGGGCGGCAAGTGTGTGATGGGCACGTGCACGGGATTTGCCGGTGCTGGGTGACGCCTCGCACGCGGCGCCCGCTTGGGCTGCCTGTGCTCCCGCGGTCTGGCGTGCTGCCTGCCCTGCGGGGCGCGTCACGGACCGGCTCCTAGAATAGCTGTCCATTATGGGCTATAGCGTAGCAGGCGGGCTTGCTCGGCGGGCAGTCCCCGGTGGCCGTTCTGCCGCCGGCGTACCGGCGCGCGGCCCGACAGCCGCCCTCTTCCGCCGGTGCGGGCCGGGCGCAGGCGGCACCGGCTGCCGGCACCCCTACCAGCTTTCCGGCAGCGGCCGGCCTTCCTCATAGCCGGCGGCCGACTGCACGCCCACGATGGCACGTTCGCGGAACTGCACCAGGTTCTGTGCGCCGGCGTAGGTCAGCGAGCTGCGCAGGCCGGCGGTGATCTCGTCCAGGAGGTCCTCGACGCCGGGGCGCAGCGGGTCGAGGTACATCTTCGAGGACGAAATCCCTTCTTCGAACAGCGCCTTGCGCGCCCGCTCAAAGGCGTCCTCCCGCCGGGTCCGGTTCTGCACGGCGCGGGCGGACGCCATGCCGAAGCTCTCCTTGTATTTGCGGCCGTTGCTGTCCGTGAGCAGGTCTCCGGGGCTCTCGTGCGTCCCGGCGAACCAGGAGCCGATCATCACCTGGCTGGCGCCGGCCGCCAGCGCCAGGGCGACATCCCGCGGATAGCGGACTCCGCCGTCGGCCCATACGTGAGCACCGAGCTCCCGGGCCGCCTCCGCGCATTCCTGCACGGCGGAGAACTGGGGCCGGCCCACGGCCGTCATCATGCGCGTGGTGCACATGGCGCCCGGCCCCACGCCGACCTTGACGATGTCCGCGCCGGCTTCCACCAGGTCGCGCACGCCGTCGGCGCTGACCACGTTGCCGGCGACCACCGGAACCTGCGGATCCAGGCTGCGTACTGCTTCGAGGGCGTCGAACATCTTCCGCTGGTGCCCATGGGCTGTATCAACCACCAGGACGTCCACGCCGGCCTGCAGCAGCGCCTCGGTCTTGGCGGGGACGTCGCCATTAATCCCGACGGCAGCGGCTACCTTCAGCCGGCCCTGCGGATCCAGCGCGGGGGTGTAGATGGTCGAGCGCAACGCGCCGGCGCGGGTGAGCGCGCCGACCAGCACGCCGTCGTCGTCCACGACCGGCGCAAAGGATGCCGAGGCCGAGTCGAACAGGTCGAAGGCCTGCCGCAGCGCGGTGTCCGCCCCGGCGTTGAACATGGAGGCATCCAGCAGCAGCGGGTGGGCAGCCTTCACCGACTCCAGCGACGCGTAGCGGTCCACGCCCTCACAGTCCTCGGCGCGCACCACGCCCACGCACTTGCCGGCGTCGTCCACCACCGCAACCGCGCCGTGCGCGCGTTTGTCCATCAGGTGCACGGCATCGATCACGGTGTTGCCCGCGGCCAGCTCCAACGGCGTTTCGAAGACGACGTGGCGGTCCTTGATCCAACCGGTGACCTCGGCCAGGACGTTCAGCGGGACGTCCTGCGGAAGCACGGCCAACCCGCCGCGCCGCGCCATCGTCTCAGCCATGCGACGGCCGCTCACGGCGGTCATGTTCGCCACGACCAGGGGAATCGTGCTCCCGGTGCCGTCGCCGGCCGAGAGGTCAACATCCAGCCTCGACGTGATATCCGAGCGCGACGGCACCAGGAAAACGTCCGAGTAGGTCAAGTCGGTCATCGGCTCGTTGATCAGGCGCATGGCTGCTCTCTTTCCTCGTCGCCGTGCAGGCCGGGACGGCCAGGTGGCGCGGCGGTCGGTCAGGTGAATGGGGCTGCGGGTCGGGTGGCCGGATCCGTCGTGTCCGTGCGCTGGCGGCGCTGCACAGCGGCGGGCGGCCCGGCCGCCTGAAAATCTCCCGCACCCCTGAGAGTCTAGGGCCACCGCGCCGCGGGACGAATCGGCACGAAGTTGGCCCGCTTAAACGCTAAAGATTAGCCTGCGTTGCGAAAGTGTCATTAGACTGGCTACTGGTCCAGATCTAGTGCGCGGCAGATGCGCACTCGCAATTCCGCTGCTGGCCGGCAGGTTCGGAAGGCAGCCAGGGGAAGCGTGTGATCTGCAGGGCAAGCGGCAATTCACGGAAGAGGCGTATCACAAGTGCCAGAGCATCCCAACCTTCGTCTACCCGAAGAATTCGGCGGTAACGAATGGCTCGTTGACGAAATCTACGAGCAGTACCTCCAAGACAAGAATTCCGTGGACAAGAAATGGTGGAGCATCTTCGAGGCGGCCAACGGCGGCGACGGCAACTCGAACGACACTGCAGCTTCCTCGGCCGGCACCGCCGCGCCGTCCCGCCCCACCACGGCAAATGCCGCACCCAAGGCCTCGGGCGAGAGCACGGCCACGGAGCAGGCAGGACCCACACCGATTCCCGCCGACAATGAGCCTGCTCCCAACACCTCCACGAGCAGCACCGCCGCCCCGGCCAAGCCTGCGGCAAAGGCTGAGCCGGCCGAAAAGGCGGAGGCGAAGCCTGCCCCGATCCCCGCCCAGTTGCCCAAATCCGCGCCCAGCGCACTGGCCGAAGAAGACACCGTTTCCGTGCTGCGTGGCCCGGCCAAGGCCATCGCCACCAACATGGACGCCAGCCTGAGCGTGCCAACCGCGACGACGGTGCGCGCGGTTCCCGCCAAGCTGCTGATCGACAACCGTTTGGTGATCAACTCGAACCTGGCCCGCGCCCGCGGCGGCAAGGTCTCCTTCACCCACCTCATCGGCTACGCCGTGGTCAAGGCGCTGGGCCAGTTCCCCAGCCAGAACGTCCACTACGACGAGATCGACGGCAAGCCCGCCGCTGTCCAGCCGGCCCACGTGAACTTCGGCATCGCGATCGACATGCCCAAGCCGGATGGAACCCGCCTGCTGGTGGTGCCGAACATCAAGCGCGCCGAAACCATGAACTTCTCCGAGTTCTGGCACACCTACGAGGACCTGATCAAGCGGGCCCGCGCCGGGAAGCTCACCGCCGACGACTACGCCGGCACCACGGCTTCGCTAACCAACCCGGGCGGCATCGGCACGGTCCACTCCGTCCCCCGCCTGTCCAAGGGCCAGGCCACCATCGTGGGCGTCGGCGCCCTCGAGTACCCCGCCGAGTTCCGCGGCGCCAGCGAACGGACGATCGCCGCGCAAGGCGTCGGCAAGATCATCACGCTTACCTCCACCTACGACCACCGCGTCATCCAGGGCGCCGGCTCGGGCGAGTTCCTGCGCCTGATCGAATCGCTGTTGCTGGGCGAACAGGGCTTCTACGATGAGATCTTCGAAGCACTGCGCATCCCGTACGAGCCGGTCCGCTGGCGGCCGGACAACCAGGTGGACGTCGAACTGCAGATCAACAAGGTGGCCCGCATCCAGCAACTGGTGCACGCCTACCGCGTCCGCGGCCACCTGATGGCGGACACCAACCCGCTGGAGTACGTCCAGCGCAAGCACCCGGACCTGGACATCAACACCTACGGGCTGACGCTGTGGGACCTGGACCGCGAGTGGGTCACCGGCGGATTCGGCGGCGCGGACCGCCTGAAGCTGCGCGACATCCTGGGCGTGCTGCGCGATGCCTACTGCCGCACCACCGGCATCGAGTACATGCACATCCAGGATCCGGCCGAGCGCGAATGGTTCCAGAACGAGCTGGAGCGCCCCTATGCCAAGCCCAGCCGCGAAGAGCAGCTGCGCATCCTGGGCAAGCTCAACGCCGCCGAGGCGTTCGAGACCTTCCTGCAGACCAAGTTCGTGGGCCAGAAGCGCTTCTCGCTGGAGGGCGGCGAATCCCTGATCCCGCTCCTGGATGCGGTGATTTCCGACGCCGCCGACGACGGCCTGGACGAAGTGGCCATCGGCATGGCACACCGCGGCCGGCTGAACGTGCTCACCAACATCGCCGGCAAGACCTACGCGCAGGTCTTCCGCGAGTTCGAGGGCACCCAGGACCCGCGCAGCGTCCAAGGCTCCGGCGACGTGAAGTACCACCTGGGCACGGAAGGAAAGTTCACCTCCGACAACGGCAACGAGACCAAGGTCTACCTTGCCGCCAACCCCTCCCACCTGGAGGCCGTCGACCCGGTGCTCGAGGGCATCACCCGCGCCAAGCAGGACCGCCTGGACAGGGGCGACGAGTTCCCGGTGCTGCCGGTCATGATCCACGGCGACGCCGCCTTCGCCGGCCAGGGCGTGGTGGCCGAAACCCTGAACCTGTCGCAGCTGCGCGGCTACCGCACCGGCGGCACCGTGCACATCGTGGTGAACAACCAGGTCGGTTTCACCACCTCGCCGCATGCCTCGCGGTCCTCGGTGTACTCCACCGACGTGGCGAAGATGATCCAGGCCCCGGTCTTCCATGTGAACGGCGACGACCCCGAGGCCGTGGTCCGCGTGGGACAGTTGGCTTACGAGTACCGCCAGCGCTTCCACAAGGACGTCATCATCGACATGGTCTGCTACCGCCGTCGCGGACACAACGAGGGTGACGATCCCTCGATGACGCAGCCGATGATGTACAACCTCATCGAGGCCAAGCGTTCCACCCGCAAGCTGTACACGGAGGCCCTGGTGGGCCGCGGCGACATCACCCAGGACGAAGCCGACCAGGCCCTGCGCGACTACCAGGAACGGCTGGAGCGCGTCTTCGCCGAGACCCATGCGGCGCAGACGTCGCCGATCCCGGTGATCACCAAGGACTCCGAGGCCGTGTCAGACCTGGAGCGTCCGCTCTCGCAGCAGACCGAGGACAGGGCCAACGTGCCGGCCGGCACCGCCGTCTCCGCCGAAGTGATGGCGAGGATCGGCAAGGCGCACGTGGAAGTACCGGAAGGCTTCTCCGTCCATCCGAAGCTTAAGGCGCTGTTGGAGCGCCGCGAGCAGATGTCCCGCGAGGGCAACATCGACTGGGGCTTCGGCGAACTCGCGGCCTTCGGCTCGCTGCTGATGGAAGGGGTGCCGGTACGCCTGGCCGGCCAGGACTCCCGCCGCGGCACCTTTGTGCAGCGCCATGCGGTCTTCCACGACCGCGTTACGGGCCAAGAGTGGGCCCCGCTGAGCCACCTGTCCGACGACCAGGCCAAGCTGTGGATCTACGATTCGCTGCTGTCCGAGTACGCGGCCATGGGCTTCGAATACGGCTACTCGGTCGAGCGCCCGGACGCACTGGTGCTGTGGGAGGCCCAGTTCGGCGACTTCGTCAACGGCGCCCAGACCGTGATCGACGAGTTCCTCTCCTCGGCCGAGCAGAAGTGGGGCCAGCGGTCGTCGCTGGTGCTGCTGCTGCCGCACGGCTACGAAGGCCAGGGCCCGGACCACTCGTCGGCCCGGATCGAGCGCTTCCTGCAGATGTGCGCCGAGGACAACATGATCGTGGCCAATCCGACCACCCCGGCCTCGCACTTCCACCTGCTGCGCCGCCAGGCTTACAGCCGGCCGCGCAAGCCGCTGATCATCTTCACGCCGAAGCAACTGCTGCGGCTGAAGGCCGCCGCGGCCAAGGTGGAGGACTTCACCAGCGGCACGTTCCAGCCGGTCATCGGGGACGTTCAGGACCTGAACGGCCAGGACGTCGACCGGGTGGTGCTGGTCTCCGGCCGGCTCTACTACGACCTGCTGGCTGCGCGCCAGAAGAACTCCGACACCAAGACCGCGCTCATCCGCGTGGAGCAGCTCTACCCGCTGCCGGTCGACGAGATCAAGGCGGAACTGGCCAAGTACCCGAACGCGGACATCGTCTGGGCGCAGGACGAACCGGCCAACCAGGGCCCGTGGCCCTTCATGGGCCTGTACCTGCCCGAGGCCCTGGACCGGCCGCTGCGCCTGGTGTCCCGCCCGGCATCCGCTGCCACTTCCACCGGCTCGGCCAAGCGCCACGCCGTGGAGCAGGATGTTCTGGTCAAGAAGGCCTTCGAACGCCGCTAAGTAAGATGGTGGGCGGGGTGCCGCAGGGCGCCCCGCCCACTTTCGTTTAAGCACGCTTCCAATCCGTCGAACCAGAAAGCTACCCGTGGAGCAACGCAGAATCAGGATCGCCGCCGTGGGTGATCAACTGCTGGCCGGTGTGGGCGACCCGCGCGCCCTCGGCTGGCTCGGCCGCACCTTGGCCCGGACCAACCCGGATCCAGCCACCCTGGAGTCGTTCGTGCTGGCCTCGCCCAACGAAGGAACCGAGGAACTGGCCGGCCGCTGGCTGCAGGAAGCAGGGCGGCGTTTCGATGACGGCTTCGAAAACCGGCTCGTCATTGGACTGTCCGGCCGTGATCTCGAGCTCGGACTGTCCACAGCCCGCAGCCGGCTCAACCTGGCGAACATCCTCGACGGCGCGGCGCAGCTGAGCGTCAAGGTTTTCGTCGTGGGTCCGCCGCCGGGACTGGACCCCGACCGCAACATCCAGCTGGCCGAGCTGTCGACCGCCTTCGGGGATGTCACCACGCGGCGCAAGCACGTCTTCGTCGACACCTTCACGCCGTTGCTGAACCACGAGCAGTGGCGCACCGACCTGGCCAGCAACGGCGGAGGCCCCGGCCAAGCGGGCTACGGGCTGCTGGCCTGGCTGGTCCTGCACCGCGGGTGGTACCCCTGGCTGGACCTGCCCGAACCTTTCTAACGGCCCGCAAAGGCACGCGTGTGCCGCACAGGGCTGAAACACCGCGACGGCGGGACCGGAGGATGCTCCGGTCCCGCCCTTGCAGTTAAGGACGTGCGTGCTCCCCCCTTGCGGGCACGACGGCCGCGATATATCGTGTTCTGCATCACAAGATATATCGCGTTTGGAGCGGTGTATCGTCGCAGGCAGGACGGGCCATGAACGATACCTGGAGCATCGACGGTCCCCGGACGATCGATGTCGACAATGTCCGCTCCCTGAGAGCATCCATCGTCAAGGGGCGGCTGGACATCATCGTCCATGACGAGCCGACGGTCCGCGTGGAGGTCTCCGAGGTCACCGGGACACCCCTGGAAATGACCCTGCGCAACGGCACCCTGGGCATCAGCCACGGCAAGGCCGGCGACGGGCCGCTGGGTTTCCTCGCCCGGCACGTCAACCTGGTGCTTCCCGGAGCCCGGGACGAAGCGGTCATCAGTATCGGCATTCCCCGGGACCTGCCCGTCAAGGCCGCCACTGTCAGTGGCGACGGCCTCGTGTGCGGTGCGGCGGCCGGGGCGGATGTCAGCACGGTCTCCGGGTCCATGATGGCGGACGACACCGCCGGAATGCTCACCGTCAATACGGTCAGCGGGGACATCATCGTCCGCCGGCACAGCGGGAATCTCGTGGCCAAGAGCGTCTCCGGCGAAATCACAGCTTCCGGCTTCCTGGACCACGTCCGGGCCAGCACGGTCAGCGGGGACCTGGGTTTTGATTTGCACGGCGCCCCGGAGGACCTGGCCGTCAATTCCGTCTCCGGCGACGTCACGGTCCGCGTCCCGGACGAATGCGGCGTGGAAGTGGCTGCTTCTTCGGCCACCGGCAGCATCACGGTGAACGACCAGAAGTTTTTCGGCCTCTCCGAGAAGGTCAAGACCCGGATAGGACCCGAAGGCCGCGGGCTCACCATCCGGTCCACCACGGTTTCGGGCACCTTGGCGGTCTTCCACCGGGACAGTGCCGGAAGCCAGGTCGGCTGATGGCTCCGGTCTTCGCCCACGGCGCCTTGCGGCTCTATCTGCTCGCGCTGGTGGCGGAAGGCGACAAGCATGGGTACGACATCATCCGCGCCCTGAGCGACCGGTTCGGGGGCACCTACTCCCCCAGCGCGGGCACCGTCTATCCCAGGCTGGCCAAACTCGAGGACGAAGGGCTGGTCGCCACCTCGTCCGATGGGCGGCGCACGGTATACAGCATCACCGATGCCGGGCGGGCCGAACTGGCGGCCCGCCGGGAAGAACTGGCCGGCGTCGAAGCCGACATCTCCGCTTCGGTGCGGCGCCTGGCGGACGAGCTGCGGGAGGAACTGCGCAGTTCGATGAAGGGACTGCGGGCCGACCTCGCCGCCTCGGCGGAGGCCGCCCGCGCCAACGCCAGGAAGTCCCCGCGCGCAGCCGAGGCCGCCGGTCAGCGCACGGTCAAGGAACTGGAACACCTGCTCAACGACTTCCGCGACGACGTGAGGGTGCACCTGCGCCGGCGCACGGCGGCCGGCACCGTGGACGAAGTCGCCGTGCAGACCATCAGGACAGTGCTGGAGCAGGCCAGGGCCTCCATCACCGCGGCCCTGCGCTGACCGGTCCGGGCCCTCCTCCGGTTAGGAGGTGGGGCGGGCATATGACAGACTGGTGCGCAGTTCTTTTTCATCCAGCAAAGGAGGCAGCCATGAGCAAGCGAGCACGCAAGCGCCGTGACCGTAAGCGCGGCGGCGCAAACCACGGCAAGCGCCCCAACACCTAAGCAGTCGGACAATAGCCCGCGCGGCTGAAGCTGCTGAACGAAGAACCCCCGCGCCCGATTGGGCCCGCGGGGGTTCTTTTGTTGTGCCCGGCTCGTTCCCTGCAGGATGAGCGCCGCCGGCAGGCCCGTTACACGGTGTCGGCTTCCCTGATGTGGCTGATCCTGTCCAGGATCCGTTCCTTCAGCGTCTGTGGCGCGTGCTCCTGGCAGGAGCGCTTCACCACCGAGCGGATCAGGCACTCCAGGTTGTGTTCTTCGGCGCATTCGGGACAGCTGTCCAGATGCGCCTTGATTTCCGCTAGGTCATCGCGGGAGAGTGCGCCGTCGACGTACTCGTAGATCCGCTGCATCCGGTCGTCTTCGCAGTCGCCCAGTCCGTGGCAGTCGCTCATTTACCGTTCTCCTGTTGTGTCCCCACCGCCGCCGCGGCGTTTTTCTTGTCCTTGGTGCCTGACATGCCACGTTCGTGCGCATAATCTGCGAGCAGTTCGCGCAGCAACTTGCGTCCCCGGTGCAGGCGGGACATCACGGTGCCGATGGGGGTGTTCATGATTTCCGATATTTCCTTGTACGCGAAGCCCTCCACGTCCGAAAAGTAGACGGCCAGCCGGAATTCCTCCGGGATCGCCTGGAGGGCGTTCTTCACGTCCGAATCCGGCAGGTGGTCCAGTGCCTCCGCTTCCGCCGACCGGAGCCCGGAGGACGTGTGCGCGGCAGCCTGGAACATCTGCCAGTCCTCTACCTGGTCCGTGTTGGACTGTTGCGGCTCGCGCTGCCGCTTCCGGTAGAGGTTGATGTACGTATTGGTCAGGATCCGGTACAGCCAGGCCTTCAAATTGGTGCCCGGCTTGTACTGGTGGAAGGCCGAAAACGCCTTGGTATAGGCCTCCTGCACCAAATCCTCGGCGTCGCTGGGATTGCGTGCCATCCGCATCGCTGCCGAATAGAGCTGGTCCACATACTGCATGGCGTCGCGTTCGAACCGGGCACGGCGCTGGTCGGCGGTTTCCGTCTGGACGTCGACCTCGTCCGGCTCCCCCGTTGTGGCGGGGATAACGCGGTCCTGGGCGGCGTCCGAATTCTCAGTCGTCATTGGCTCCCAGTCTACGCTGAGCCGCACAGACGCCGGGGCGGACACTGCGCCCGCAACCGGACCTGCAGGGCCCCGTTCGGCAAGCGCTGTAGCCACAGGATCTCCCTCCGTTCCGACACCTCGTCGGCCGGAGACAATGCACCGGCCTTCCTCCCATGGGTAACCGCCGATGCCCCGCAACTATTCCCCGCCGACCCCGGCAAACGCCCCCGCAAGGTGTGCGGTGGCAACAAAAGTGCCAGACTAGTGTCCAGTGCCACCTTCCCGGGGCCCGGCTCCGGGAAAGGCGCAGATCCTTCGACGCACGCTGACAGCCAGGAGGCTTCCATGTCAATCGTCCGCCTTGCCGCCCGCCCGCTGCTGGCCACAAGCTTTGTAGCCACCGGCATAGACCGTCTGCGCCACACCGACGAAACGGCGGTGTCCCTGCGGCCGCTGGTCCAGCAGACGGAATCCGTCCTTCCCGCGGCTGGCGCCCTGGCCGGGCAGGAGAAGCTGATGGCCCGCGCTATCGGCGCGGCCCAGGTGGGAGCAGGTGTGCTCTTGGGCATGGGCAAGTTCTCGCGGCTCGCGGCTGCCGTACTGGCCGGCACCACAGCCCTCAATACCGTGGTGGATTACCGCGCCGCCGATTCCGCAACGCCGGAAGCCAGGCGCACCCGCCGCAACCACCTGTTGAAGAATCTGTCCTTGATCGGGGCGGTCCTGCTCGCCGCTGTGGATACCAATGGCCGGCCCGGCCTGGTGTGGCGGGCCGAGCATCTTGCCGCTGACGCCCGGCGCAACGTCCGCTCCATCGGCAAAGACGCCCGCCGCAATGCCGGTTCGATCGGCCATGACGCACGGAAGCAGCTGAAGAAGGCCGAGCGCGCGGTGCGCGAAGCCACGACGGACGTGGTGGCATCCTGAACGTAATGCCCCACGCTGCCAACCACTGGCCCGCCCCCTTCGCGGAGCGGCCGATCGATGCAACAGTAGAGGTTCCGGCCTCCAAGTCCCTCACCAACCGTTACCTGGTGCTCGCCGCGCTGGCCGACGGCCCCTCCCGGCTACGCTCCCCGCTGCACTCGCGGGACACCGTTCTGATGGTGGAGGCGCTGCGGTCCTTGGGAGCCGGCATCACCGAGACCGAGGGCGATGGCAGGTTCGGCCCGGATCTGTTGGTGGACCCGATCGACCCGTCGCGTCCGCTGGGCGCTGCCGCCATCGACTGCGGGCTGGCCGGCACGGTCATGCGGTTCGTGCCGCCGCTGGCGGCGCTGTGCAGCGGAGCAGTGGAGTTCGACGGCGACCCGGCGGCGCGGCGCCGGCCCATGTCCCCCACCATCGATGCACTGCGCCAGCTGGGCGTGGCGGTGGATGATGGCGGACACGGCAGCCTGCCCTTCCGCATCACCGGCAGCGGTGAAGTGGCCGGAGGCCACCTGGCGATCGATGCCAGCGCCTCCTCGCAATTCGTCTCCGCCCTCCTGCTGGTTGGTCCCCGTTTTCGCGACGGACTGCACCTCGAGCACACCGGCGACCGCGTGCCCAGCCTGGACCACATCTCGATGACGGTCCAGCTGCTGCGGGACCTGGGCGTGGGCGTCGACGACTCCACCCCCAACCACTGGGTGGTCTCCCCGGGCCCGATCCGTGCCTTCGACACCCGGATCGAGCAGGATCTTTCCAACGCCGGCCCGTTCCTGGCCGCGGCCCTGGCCACGCGCGGCCGGGTCAGGATCCCCAACTGGCCCACCGCGACCACCCAAGTGGGCGACGCCTGGCGGGACATCCTGCCGCGGCTCGGCGCCACCGTCACGCTGCAGGGCGGCACCTTGACCGTCACCGGCGGCGCGTCGATCACCGGCGCCGACCTCGCCGACACCAGCGAGCTGGCGCCGACCGCGGCAGCGCTGTGTGCGTTGGCCGACGGCGAGTCCCGCCTGAGCGGCATTGCCCACCTGCGTGGCCATGAGACGGACCGTTTGGCCGCCTTGGTGGCGGAAATCAACCGGCTGGGCGGTGACGCCGAGGAGACGGACGACGGTTTGCTGATCCGGCCAAGGCCGCTGCACGGCGGCCTGTTCCACTCCTACGAGGACCACCGCATGGCTACCGCGGGCGCGATCCTCGGCCTGGCCGTGCGCGGCGTGGAGGTCGAGGACATTGAAACCACGGCGAAGACCATGCCCGAATTCCCGCAGCTGTGGCAGGACATGTTCACCGTTGCTCCGGCCGCCTCGGCCACCGAGGGCTGACGGTGTCGCGCAGCACCGGCAGCTGGGACGAATCGGATGTGCGCATCCGCCCGAACAAGCGCGGCTCCCGTCCGCGCACCAAGGACCGCCCGGCCCACGAGGATGCAGAGCTCGGGCGGATTGTTACCGTTGACCGCGGCCGCTACACCGCCGTCGTCGATGAAGACACTTTCCGCGAGCGCATCGTCGTCGCCGCCCGAGCCCGCGAGCTGCGCCGCACCCCGGTGGTCACCGGAGACTTCGTCGCCCTGGTCGGCGATGTTTCCGGCGAACCCGACAGCCTCGCCCGGCTGGTCCGGGTGGAGGAACGGCGCACCCTGCTGCGCCGCAGCGCTGACGACACCGACCCGGTTGAACGCGCGGTGGTGGCCAATGCCGACCAGCTGGTCATCGTGGTGGCCGCGGCGAACCCCGAACCCCGCACCGGGTTCATCGACCGGGCGCTGGTGGCCGCGTACGACGCCGGGATCCGCCCGCTGTTGTGCGTCACCAAGGCTGACCTGAAGGATCCCGCCGAGCTGCTGTCCAATTACGAGCACCTGGAGCTGCCGGTCATCGTCAGCCGCACCGCGGCCGCCGACGCTCACGGCGTGGACACCGCCTCCGACGAGGGCCTGTCGGCGCGGCTCGATACCGAGGCCGTGGCCCAGCTGCGCGGTTATCTCGATGGCAAGGTCACCGTCACCCTCGGCCACTCGGGCGTCGGCAAGTCCACCATGGTCAACGCGCTCACCGGGGCCCAGCGCGCCACCGGCGGAGTCAACGCCGTCACCGGGCGCGGCAGACACACGTCGTCGTCGGCCCTGGCACTGAAGGTCCAGGACTCGCCGGCCGGCACCTGGATCATCGACACCCCGGGCATCCGTTCCTTTGGGCTTGCCTACGTGGACCCCGACCGGATCCTGTCCGCCTTCCCGGACCTGGAGCCGGGCACCGCCGACTGTCCGCGCGGCTGCAAACACGACGCGGCCGCCATCGGCTGCGGGCTGGGCCCCTACGTCGCGGACGGCGGGGCCGGCGACGCGGGGGCGGCGAGGCTCGCGTCGCTGCGCCGCCTGCTGGGGGCCGAAGAGCGCCCCGAGGCCAAGGAACTCGGCACCGTCTGAGGCCTCCTGCCCGGCTGGAGGCTCCGCCTCCCGCGTCCGCACTTCACTTACCGATAGGTTGAAACCTATGACCCACGCTTCGCAAAGCTACAACGACGATCTGCGCCTGGCCCACGTGATGGCCGACTCCGTGGATGCGCAGACCATGGCCCGCTTCAAGGCCCTCGACCTGAAGGTGGAGACCAAACCGGACCTGACTCCGGTCACGGACGCCGACCGTGCAGCCGAAGAAGCAATCCGCGGGCAGCTCTCCCGCTCCCGGCCGCGCGACGCCGTGCTCGGCGAAGAATTCGGCAGCAGCGGCCACGGCGCCCGCCGCTGGATCATCGACCCGATTGACGGCACCAAGAACTTTGTCCGGGGCGTGCCGGTCTGGGCCACCCTCATCGCGTTGGTGGACGAGGAGCAGCCGGTCGTCGGCCTGGTCAGCGCGCCGGCGCTGGGCAAGCGCTGGTGGGCCGCCAAGGGAACGGGTGCCTACACCGGACGCTCGCTGGCCACCGCGACCCGGCTCCAGGTTTCCGCCGTGGACCGGCTGGAGGACGCGTCGCTGTCCTACTCCAGCCTGGGCGGCTGGAAGGAACGCGGGAACCTGGACCACTTCCTTGGCCTGACCGAATCCGTCTGGCGCACCCGCGCCTTCGGCGATTTCTGGTCCTACTGCCTGGTGGCCGAAGGCGCCGTGGACATCGCCTGCGAACCGGAACTGAACCTCTACGACATGGCCGCCCTGGTGCCGATCGTGACCGAAGCCGGCGGGCGGTTCAGCTCGCTGGAGGGCGAAGACGGCCCGTTCGGCGGCAACGCGCTGGCCACCAACGGCCTGCTCCACGCGGAGGCCCTGCACCGCCTGAACCCCGAACTGCGTGGACAGCGTCCCGCCGGGTCGGCCGCGGCGGCCTACGACGACGAAGCTGCCGGCAGCGTCGAAGCGGCCGGCGAGGGCCGGTAGCGCCCCGCCGCACGAGGAGCACCACGTGGCACACAGCGGCCCCCGCATGGACGACGAGCAGCGGCGCGCCTACGCCGACACCTTCCAGCAGGGCGGCGAACACTACGACCGCATCCGCCCCGGCTACCCCGACGACGCCGTCGACTGGCTGCTGCCGGCCGGCGCCCGGGACGCCGCCGACGTTGGGGCAGGCACCGGAAAATACACCGCCGCGCTGGCCGCCCGCGGTCTGCGCGTGGTCGCGGTGGACCCCTCGGCGGACATGCTGGCGCAGCTGGAGCGCAACCTTCCGGGCGTGACCACCGTGGTGGGGACCGCCGAGGATACCGGCCTCCCCGACGCCGTCGTGGACGTGGTCACCGTGGCCCAGGCCTGGCACTGGACCGATCCGCTGCGGGCGAGCACGGAAGCCGCCCGCATCCTCAGGCCCGGCGGGACCTTGGGATTGGTGTGGAACCAGTTGGATACCGGTGTGCCGTGGGTGCACCGCCTCTCCCGCATCATGCATGCCGGCGACGTGCTCAAACCCGATTTCCGCCCCCGCGTCGGCCGGGAGTTCGGCGCGCTGGAAGGGCATGAAACCCGGTGGCGGGACCCGCTCAGCACCGGCGACGTGATGGAGCTGGTCAAGACCCGCAGCTACTACCTGCGCGCAAACGAGGCCACCCGGGCGAAAGTCCTGGGCAACCTCGACTGGTACCTCCACGACCACCTGGGCCACTCCCCCGGGGCCCTGATCGACCTGCCCTACCTGACGCACAGCTGGCGGGCCAGAAAAACCTGATCCGGTCCCGGGCATTTCCCCTCCGGCGCTTGTTTTGAGGCTGCCCGTCCGGCAAAATTTAGGCATGCCGAAACTTTGCGCGAGGGGGATCCTGCTGGCCGTTGCATTCGTGCTGGCGGCGACCGGCTGCGCTCCGCCGCCGGAGTCCGCCGCCGCGACGGCGGAGCGGCCCCTGGTGCTGACCACGTTCACCGTGCTGGCGGACATGGCCGACACGATCGGCGGCGGCCACGTGGAAGTCGCGTCCATCACCAAGGTCGGCGCGGAGATCCACGGCTACCAGCCCACGCCGTCGGACTTGGTGAGGGCCCAGGACGCGGACCTCATCCTGGACAACGGGCTGGGCCTCGAACGCTGGTTCGCACGGTTCCTGAATGCCGTGCCGGCCCCGCATGTGGTCCTCAGCGACGGCGTGGAGCCGGTGGGCATCACCGCCGGGAATTATGCCGGCAAGCCGAACCCGCACGCGTGGATGTCTCCGCAGGCAGCGAAGGTCTACGTGGACAACATCGTGGACGCCTTCAGCCGCCTGCTGCCGGCACAGGCGGCCGATTTTCGCCGCAACGGCGCGGAATACCGGCGGGAACTGGACGTCCTGATGGCCGACCTGGAGTCGGCCTTCGCCGATCCGACCGCCGTTCCTGCCCTGGTCAGCTGTGAAGGCGCGTTCTCCTATCTGGCCCGCGACGCCGGGCTGCGTGAGGCCTATCTCTGGCCGGTGAACTCCGACGCCGAGGGCACGCCGCGGCAAATCAAGGACGTGATCGGACAGGTCGCCGAACACCGGATCCCGTCGGTGTTCTGCGAATCGACCGTCAACCCGGAGTCGATGCAGCAGGTCGCCGCCGCCACCGGGGCCCGGCTCATCACGCCGCTGTATGTGGACTCCCTCTCCGGACCGGACGGCCCGGTCCCCACCCATCTGGAGCTGATCCGGCACGACATCTCCCTGATCAAGGAAGGCCTGGTCCCGTGAGCACGCCCGATATCCCGGCCGGCGCCGCCGCCATCTCGGTGCTCGGCCTCACCGTGGCCTACAACGACGTCGTCGCCCTGGACCGCGTTTCCGCCACGGTGGCACCGGGAACCATCTGCGGGCTGATCGGGGTCAACGGCTCAGGCAAGTCGACGCTGTTCAAGTCGCTGATGGGACTGGTCCACCCGGAGTCGGGCAAGGTGGAACTGTTTGGGCTGTCCCCCCGGCAGGCGAGGAGGCTGAACCTGGCCAGCTACGTGCCGCAGTCCGAAGACGTGGACTGGACTTTTCCGGTCTCCGTGCGCGACGTGGTGATGATGGGCCGTTACGGCCGGCTTGGACCCATGCGTCGCCCCCGCCGCCCCGACCGCGAGGCAGTCGACGCAGCCTTGGAACGCACCGGCCTGCGCCATCTGCAGCACCGGCAGATCGGCGAACTCTCCGGCGGCCAGCGCAAGCGCGCCTTCGTGGCCCGCGGCATAGCCCAGCATGCCGGCCTGCTGCTGCTCGACGAGCCCTTCGCCGGAGTGGACAAGGCCTCCGAAGCGGTCCTGATCGCCCTGCTGAAGGAACTGCGCGACGAGGGCAGGACGATCCTGATCTCCACCCATGATCTGGCCGGCATCCCGCAGTTGTGCGACGAGGCCATCCTGCTGCACCAGAAAATACTGGCGCACGGCCGGCCGGCAGACGTGCTCACCAACGAAAACCTGGCCCTGGCCTTTGGCTCCGCGCTGGCCGGCCCGGGGGAAGGAACGCGCAGTGGAGGTGTTTAGCTGGCTGCTGGAACCGCTGCAGTACGGGTTCCTCACCCGCGCCCTGGTGGTCACGCTGGCCGCCTCCGTCGTGTCGGCAGTACTGTCCTGCTGGCTGATCCTGATGGGCTGGTCGCTGATGGGCGATGCGGTCTCCCACGCCGTGCTCCCCGGTGTCGCGCTGGCTTACATCCTCGGGGTGCCGTTCTCGCTCGGCGCCTTCATCTTCGGCGCGGCGGCGGTGGCGCTGATCGGCGGCGTGCGGTCCTCCACCCGCCTGAAGGGTGACACCGTGATCGGCGTGGTGTTCACCGCGTTCTTCGCGGCCGGGTTGGCCATCATCTCCAAAACGCCGAGCCAGACCGACCTGCAGCACATCCTGTTCGGCAACGTGCTGGGGGTCAGCGACGGCGAACTGCTGCAGGTGCTCATCCTCGGCGCCGTGGCGCTGTGCGTGCTGCTGTTCAAGCGCCGCGACCTCACGCTGTTCGCCTTCGACCGCATCCACGCCCACGCCATCGGGCTCAACACCCGCTGGCTGTCGGTGCTGCTGCTCGGGCTGCTGGCGCTCACCGTCGTCGTCGGACTGCAGGCGGTCGGCATCGTGCTGGTGGTGGCCATGCTGATCACCCCGGGGGCCACCGCGTTCCTCTTGACCCGGCGGTTCGATGCCATGCTGGCGATTGCCGCCTCGCTCACGGCCGCCGCCTCGGTCGCCGGCATCTACGCCAGCTACTACCTGGACGTCGCCACCGGCGCTGCGGTGGTTTTGGCCCAGGCGCTGGTCTTCCTCGTGGTCTACCTGGGCGCGCCGCGGACCGGGGTAATCTGGCAGATGTCCCGGCGCCGCGCAGGGCAGGGCTCCGCCGTGCAGCCCGGCACCGGCGCCGCCACCCGGTAGCCTGCCTTCTTGGCAGACGTTCGACGAGAGAGTGAGACGCATGCCCCCGGCCAGGAAGACCGCGCTCAGCAGCGGCTCGTCCAGCGTGCAGGACTACGTGAAGGTCATCTATGCCTTCACCGAGTGGCAGGACAAGCCCATCACGTCCTCTCAGCTGGCCGGCCGGCTCGGCGTGGCCAACTCGTCGGTCTCCGAGATGGTGCGCAAGCTGGTGGAGCTGCAGCTGGTGGACCACCGGCCGTACAGCGCCATCGAACTGACCGACGCCGGTCGCCGGCTGGCCCTGACCATGGTCCGCCGGCATCGCATCCTGGAGACCTTCCTGGTCCAGGAACTCGGCTATGCCTGGGACGAGGTCCACGACGAAGCCGAACTGCTCGAACACACCGTCTCCGACATGTTCATCGACCGGATGGCCGCCAAGCTCGGCAACCCGCAGCGCGATCCGCACGGCGACCCCATCCCGGCGGCGGACGGCACCGTCCACGTGCCCAGCGCCGTGCAGCTGGAAGAGCTCGACGGCGGACACACCGGCCGGATCACCCGGATCAGCGACGCCAATGCCGACCTCCTCCGCTTCTTCAGCGCCGAACGGATCGGACTCGACGACCGCGTGGAAGTCGTCGGCCGGCGCCCCTTCGGCGGTGCGTTGGTGGTCCGGTTCGGCCCGGACGGGGCGGCCCGGGAGCTGGACCTGGGCGACCAGGCCGCCGCCGCCCTATGGGTGCACGGCGATCCGCATCCCGGCTGCCGGCTCGCTTCGTGAGCACGACGCCGCGCGCGCGGCTTCGCATCGCGGCGGCGCCGTCCGCGCTGCCCGGCTGGGGCGCCTGGGCCGCCGTTGCGGTCGGCGGCTTCGCGGGCGCCGAGGCGCGCCACCTGCTGGGCATCGCCTTCCCTGAAGACGGCTCCATTCCATGGACCACGCTGGCCATCAACATCTCGGGCAGCCTGCTGCTGGGCATGCTCACGGCCCTCTGGACCGAACGCCCCGGCACCGCGTTCTGGCTGCGGGCAGCGCTGGGGCCGGGGCTGCTGGCGTCCTTCACCACCTTCTCGGCCGTGGCGCTGGCCATCGACCGGTTGGCGGCGCAGGGCCGCCACGCCGACTGGCTGCTGTACCTGGGCCTGTCCTCGGCCGCGGGCCTCGCCGCCGCCGTCGCCGGGCTGTACTCCGGGCGCAGGCTGGGCCGCCGGATTACCCGGGGGGCTGCCGCGTGACGGCGCTGCTCGTCGGGCTGTTCGGCGCCGGCGGCGCCCTGCTGCGCTTCGCCGCCGACACCTGGCTCGCCCGCTTGCAGGCTGCCCGCCGGCGGCCGGAGCAGCACTGGCCCTGGGCTACCCTGCTGGTCAATGTCACCGGCTCGTTCATCCTCGGGCTCGTCGCCGGCGGGGTGGCTGGCCAGGAGCCGGGCATGCCGGACCCTTGGCGCCTGGCCCTGGCCAGCGGCCTGGCCGGCGGACTGACCACCTTCAGTTCCTTCACCGTCGCCACGGTTAAGCTGTGGGCAGAGCGCCGCGCGGGCGCCGCCGTCGTCAATCTAGCGGCGAACCTGCTGCTGGGCACCGCCGCCGCCGCGCTCGGACTCGCGGCAGCCGGCCTGACCGTGCCGCTGTCCTGAGGCCTCCGAACGCCCCGCCGGAGGGCTATCCGGCGGGGCTCGGGCGGTCCCGGCCGTGAGCATAACCGCCTGCGGATCGGTTAGGCTCGGCTTGTCTGAGCGTCGGCAGAAGAAAGGTGCCCCATGGCAACTCTGGGAATTGAGGAAGAATACCTGCTGCTGGATCCGGCCACCGGCTTACCCGCCCCGGTGGCGGACACGGTCGCCGAAAACCTGGAGGGCTCACTGCAAGTAGCCAGGGATGACATCCAGCGGGAGCTGCTCACTTGCCAGATCGAAACTGCCACCGCGGTCTGCGCCACGCTCACCGAGGCCGAGGAGTCGCTGCTCAACTTCCGCCGCGAGCTGGATACCGCCGCCCGGAAGGCCGGGGTGCGGGCCGCGGCCACCGGCACGGCACCACGGATCCAGGACGACTATCCGGAGGTCACGGACAAGCAGCGCTACCACCAGCTCAAGGCCAGTGCGAAGGGCATTGTGGCCGACCAGTTCGTCAATGGCCAGCACGTGCACGTGTCCGTCCCCGACAAGGAAGCCGGGGTGCAGGCCCTGAACCGGATCAGGCCGTGGCTGCCGGCGGTGGTGGCGCTGGGTGCCAACTCGCCCTACTGGCTGGACCGCGACAGCGGGTTCGGCAGCTGGCGGATCGTCCATTACCGCCGCTGGCCGATCCAGGGCTGCGCGCCGGTCTTCCGCGACGCGGCCGACTACGAGCGCCGGATCCAGCGCCTGGTCGACTCCGGCGTGGTCATCGACCGGGGCGTCATCACGTGGCTGGCACGGCTGTCCGACCGCTACCCCACCCTGGAGGTCCGTGCCGCCGACGTGCAGCTCGAGGCCCAGGACTCCGTGCTGATCGCTGCGGTAGTCCGGGGACTGATATCCACGGTGCTGACCGATGAAGCGTCCGCGCGGTCCTTTTTGCAGCCCGAGCCGGAGCTTCTGGATGCTGCCGTCTGGCAGGCGGGACGCCAAGGCCTGTCCGACCGGTTGGTGGATCCGGAGTCCGGCGTGCTGCTGCCCGCACGGGATGTGGTGGGCATGCTGCTGCGCTACATTCGGCCGGCACTCGAGGAGGAAGGCGACTCGGCCTGGGTTGATGCCAGCATCGAACGGCTCTTCGCCACGGGAACCGGCGCCGACCGGCAGCGCAGGGCCATGGAATCCGGCGGGCTGCCGGCGCTGATGGACCTGTATGCCTCATCCCTGACCGCCGAGCCATAGTCCGCGGCGCTGGTCCATACGAGCGGCGGGCTGCCCGGCTTGGTGCGCTGCCCGCGGCAGCGGCTACGTGAGCAGGGGTGCCATGAGCTTCATGATCTGGGCCGAAGGCTCCACCCCGAATTCCTTCCAGAGCCGGGACTTGAAGACCTCGAAAGCCTGCAGCGCCTGCGCATAATTGCCGTCGGCGATGTGCGTCTCCAGCAACAGCCGCTGCGCGCTTTCGCGCAGCGGCTCGATGGCGATGGCCAATCGCGCAGCGTCCGTCGCCTGGTCGGTCTCGCCGCGTTCGAGATACTGGCTGGCGAGGCGTTCCAGGGCCGTCAGCCTCAACTGCCTCCACCGTTCCTGCTCGGCCGTGACCCAGTCCTCGTACCACCCGGGCAGCAGTTCGGCCGTGCGCAGCAGGTCGAGCATGGCCGGCCGAAGGCGGAGCCCGCGGTCCCCGTCGAGGGCGGCGAGTCGCCGGCGGACTTCGTGAACGTCCACTGCCACGTCCGGAGCCAGTGCCAGCGGATCCCTGCGCTCCGCCAGCAGTCCAGGCAACTCGTGCGAAATCGTCCAGATCGTCTCCCGCAGGCTACCCGTTGCCTGCCTCTCCGAGCTGTCCGGCCAGAGCAGCCCGGCCAGGAAAGCGCGTGGCTCGCTGCCGTAGAGGGCCAGGACGGCAATCAGGCGCTGCTGTCGGATAGTTACCCTGACGGGAAGCTTTCCATGGCGAATCTGCCACCCTCCCAGTAATTGGACTTCCCACATGGGCTCTGTTGCATTCATTTTCGTGCCCCCCAAGGGCATTGTGGCCCCAAGCCACTGCCGAACGTCTCCCCGATTCTAGGTTCCCACCGCGAACCGCCTTGTCAACGCAGCTAAAGGATGCATCCGGAAGGGACCTGATCCCGGTGACAGGGGGCCCGGCCGCTGACGGGCTTCGGCGTTCGGATGGCAGCTGCTGCCTAGCCGGTTCTTCAAAATCCTGGCCGGTGCCGGGCCTTGGCCGATGGCAGTCAGTCCAATAACGCCCGCGTAACACCGGACATCGTCCAATGTCGTCTAGAGGCCCGTCATCGGCGAATTGATCGACACTACTGCCAGGCCCCTGCCGGTACCTGAGGCGAGGAGGACTGCCATGGCGGCATCTTCGGACTTACTCGAGTCCACCGCCTGCGCGATCGTGTTCGAGGCTGTCCGGCAACCGGGCAAGCGGCAGCAGGAAGCGGCATGAGCGCTCCTGCAGACCGCAGTGCCCGGCATCGGCAGACAGACCACACCCCGAAACGCCCCGGCCCCGCCGCGGCCGCCAGCACCATCCTCACCGGCGCCCCCGGCAACGGCGCGGCACGTTGGCACGACGGGGACAGGCTCGAACGGCTCTTCGAGAACCGCTGCGACGAGCTGCGGCGCGACGGCGAGGGGGGACGGCTCGCCGTCCACAGCGCCGGGCAGTCGCTGACCTACGATCAGCTCGACGCCCGGGCGAACCAGCTTGCGCGGTACCTGATCTCGCGCGGCGCGCGGCCGGGCGACCGGATCGCGCTGCTCTTTGACCAGCCAATCCGGTCCTACACGGCCATCCTGGGAGTTCTGAAGGCCGGTGCCGCATTTGTTCCCCTCGACGCCGGATACCCCTCCGAGCGTCTCGCGTACATTGTCGAGGATGCGGGCGTGAATTTTGTCCTGTCGCTCTCCCACCTGCGTGACCGGATGCCCGAAACGGCTGCGACCATCCTCTGCCTCGACGAGGATGAACCGCTGGTGGCCACGCAGGATTCCTCGCGCTTGTCCCGGGATTCCTCGCGCTTGTCCCGGGGAGAACAGGCGGGGTCCGCGGGCGATCTGGCCTACATCATCTACACCTCCGGCTCGACCGGCCGCCCCAAGGGTGTGGCCATCGACCATCCAAGCATCTGCAACTTCGTGCTCGTGGCGGCCGAAGTGTACGGCTACCAGCCGACGGACCGCGTCTACCAAGGCATGACGATCGCCTTCGACTTCTCGGTGGAGGAGACCTGGGTCCCGTGGATGGTCGGTGCAACGCTGGTGCCCAAACCCGGCGGCGTCAGCCTGCTTGGCATGGAACTGGGCCAGTTCCTGCGGGACCAGCGGGTGACCGCCATGTGCTGCGTTCCAACGCTGCTGGCCACCCTCGACGAGGACCTGCCCGACCTGCGGTTCCTACTGGTTTCCGGCGAGGCCTGTCCGCGGGACCTCATCACACGATGGCACCGTCCGGGCCGCAGGTTCCTGAACGTCTATGGTCCAACGGAGGCAACCGTCACCGCGACTTGGGATGTGGTCCATCCGGACAAACCTGTGACCCTGGGCAGTCCGCTGCCGACGTACTCGGCGGTGATCCTTGATCCGGATGAGCCGCGCGCCTTGCCACCGGGGGAACTGGGCGAAATCGGGATCGCCGGGATCGGGCTGGCCCGCGGGTACGTCAACCGTGATGACCTGACCGTGCGGGCCTTCATCGAGGACTTCCTCGGCATCGACAACAATCCCTCGGGCCGGATCTACCGCTCGGGCGACCTGGGCCGGTTCAGCGAGAGCAGAACCATCGAGTACCACGGCCGGATCGATACCCAGGTCAAAATCCGCGGTTACCGCATCGAACTTGCTGAAATTGAGTCCGTCCTGCTGCAGGTGCCGGGAATCGCCCAAGCAGTAGTGAGCACCTACGAGCCAACCCCCGGACTCGTGGAACTGGTTGCCTACTACACGCTGCGCCAGGACACCGCGGAAGTCGACGAGGCCAGCATCGCCGAAAAACTGAGCGAGACGCTGCCCGGCTACATGGTCCCGGCCTACCTCGAACAATGCGCTGAAATACCCGTCATGCCCAGTGGCAAGGCCGACCGGAAGAAGCTGCCGCTCCCCAGCAAACCACGGCTCACCGGCGGTACTCACGACTACAGCGCACCAGGTACGGAGGCAGAGGAAATACTGGCCGGCTGCCTCGCGGGGGTCCTGGGTGTGGAGAAAGTCTCCGCCACTGCCCACTTTTTCAACGACCTGGGAGCGAATTCGCTGCTCATGGCCAGCTTTTCGGCGGCCGTCCGGCGCAGGGCCGCGCTGCCGCCGGTGGCCATGCAGGATATCTACCAGCATCCGACTGTCCGCCAGCTTGCCGTCGTCCTCGCCACGGCACAGGCTGCCGCCGAACTGTCAGGATCCGGGGCGGACGAGACGGAGCCGGTCCTGCGGCCCGCGCCGAGCACGCGCCGGCACATCTTGTGCGGCGTAGTGCAGCTGATGTTCTTCCTGGGCTACACGACCTACGCTGCCTCTTTGCTCGTCATGTCCTTCGTTTGGGTTTCCGAAGGAACCACCTTGATCGATATGTGGCTGCGATCCGTCGGATTCAGCGCCGCCATGTTCTTCGTACTGTCCATCACCCCGATCGTCCTGAAGTGGATTCTCATTGGCCGCTGGAAGCGTCAGGACATTCCTCTCTGGAGCTGGACCTACGTCCGGTTCTGGGTCGTCAAGACACTCAACCGCAGCAATCCGCTCGTCTTGTTCGTCGGCTCGCCTCTATACGTGCTCTATCTTCGGGCGCTGGGGGCCAGAATCGGCAAGGGCGTTGCCATTTTCTCCCGCATGGTGCCGGTGTGCACCGACCTCGTGACCATCGGCGACGGCACGGTCATTCATAAGAATTCATTCTTCCTCGCCTACCGCGCCCGCAGCGGCGTCATCGAGACGGGCACGGTAACGCTGGGCCGCGATGTCCTTGTGTCGCAAAAGACGACGCTGGACATCGACACGTCCATGGGCGACGGCGCTCAACTGGGCCATGCATCCTCGCTGCAGACGGGCCAGGCGATACCGGACGGTCAGCGCTGGCACGGCTCGCCTGCAGTACCTACGGAAACTAACTACCGCAGGGTCCCGCCCGTACGCTGCAGCACGCGCCGCAGGGTCATTTTCACCCTGCTGCAGCTTGTCAACCGGTTAGTCCTGGTCATGCCGGTCGTACTCGTCGCCTTGTCAGCGCTGCTGCCGCCGTATTTGGATAGCGAACACCTGAAAATGGACAACGCGTCCTTCTACGTCGATACCCTGCTCATCACCCTTACCTTGTTCCTTGCCTCCTTCGTCGGCGGTCTCATCGCGGTCCTTACTATCCCCCGGCTCCTGAACCTCGCCCTCAAGCCGGACAGGGTCTACCCGCTGTACGGCGTGCATTTCACGCTCCAGCGGATGGTTGCCGGGATGACGAACGCCAAGCTGTACAAGGATGTTTTCGGCGACAGTTCGTACATCGTGCACTTCCTGAAGGCGCTGGGCTACGACCTTGGCAAGAAGGTGGAGCAGACAGGCTCGAACTTCGGCCCCGAGGTGTCTCACGATTCGCCCTACCTGAATACCATCGGCTACGGGACCATGGTTTCCGACGGCCTGAATATGATGAACGCCGATTATTCCAGCACCTCGTTCCAGTTGTCTCGTGTCAGGATCGCGGGCCGCAACTTCCTGGGAAACGACCTCACCTTCCCCATCGAGGCCCGGGTGGGAGAGAACGTTTTGTTGGCGACGAAGGTGATGATTCCGATCGACGGCCCGGTCCGGGAAAATACCGGCTTGCTGGGGTCGCCGCCGTTCGAGATTCCGCGGTCCGTTCAGCGGGACAGCCGGTTCGATGAACTGAAGATTGAAGAGGCGAAAAACCGGCGCCTGCCGGCCAAGAACCGGCACAATATCGCTTCCATGGGAATCTTCCTCGGTGTGCGCTGGTTCGTGTTCTTCTCCGGAACACTGATCGCAGCAGCATCCGCAACAATCTACGATGATTTCGGCGCGTTGGCGGTCGCCGTCGGAACATTGGGCTTCGTGATCTACTTTGTCCTGCTCACCGTGCTCGTCGAGCGCTTGGTGATGGGCTTCCGGAGGCTGAAACCGCAGTACTGTTCGATCTACGACCCGTACTTCTGGCACCACGAACGTCTGTGGAAGATGCTCGCCACCCCGCCCTTTAACGGCACGCCCTTCAAATCGATTGTCTGGAGGATGCTCGGCGTCAAGGTTGGCAAGCGTCTCTACGATGCCGGCTGCAACATCCCGGAGAAGACACTTGTCTCAATCGGCGACGACTGCGCCTTAAACGAAGGCACAGCCCTTCAAGGCCACTCGATGGAAGACGGTACGTTCAAGTCGGACTACATCACGGTGGGAAACCGGTGTTCCTTTGGCGTCGAATCCTTCGTCAATTACGGCGCCGTGGTGGGCGATGGCGTCTCACTCGAGGCCGACTCGTTGCTCATGAAAGGAGAAGACGTGCCGGAGAACGCCGTATATGCCGGCAACCCGGCCCGCGACTCGACGGACACCGCCAGGCACAGGCGGCTGACGGGCGCGGCCCAAGGGTGATGAAGCTGCACGGGGATGGCCGGTGCGGCGCAAAGCGGCCGGCGCCGGATCACGGCACGAAGTTGCTGCAGCTGGCCTCCCGGTCCATGGTGGTAGGTGATGATTACCAGACGCGAAGCAGCCCAGTTCCTCGATATTCCACCGGAGATGGCGAAACGCCACGGCATCCCGTCGCGCATATCCGAGGAGGAACTCGCCGCGATGGACGCGAACCCACCGGCTTGGCTGGCCCAGTCGCGCGCCAACCGCACCGGCAAGCGGCCTGTCTGGACAGCGCTGCAGTGCACCATATGCGGCCTTACCGAGTCTGCCCGGCCGAAGAAATGGTGGCCGGAATTCACCTATGTCTACTGTCGGCACCATGATCCCGGGGATCTCCCCGGGGCGCCGGCAGGATGGGTCCGCAGCGAGTATGACGGCATCGGCACCAGGTTCATCGGGATCGTCGACGTGGCACCTCCCGGCGACTGACCCCTGGCGGCGGGCCATCGGCTGGCCGGCCGGTTAACGAAGTAAGCTTTTCGCCACCAACCGGCGGCGAACCCGACCGGCCTCCTGCCTGCACGCAAAGGGCGGCCTCCCCGAAGGGAGGCCGCCCCGGATGGCGGAGCTGGGCGGGATTACTCGGTCTCGCCGATGCCCTTCTCGGCGGCCTTGGCCGCCTTCCACACGGCCTTTCCTTCAGCCTTGGCTGTCTTCCAGTCGGCCTTTCCTTCAGCCTTGACGGCCTTCCAGTCCGCGCTTCCCTCCGCCTTTGCGGACTTCCACGCGGCGTCAGCCTCGGTCTTTGTCGACTTCCACGCGGCGTCGGTCTCGGCCTTGACGGCCTTCCAGGCGTGGGTCGGTTCCTCAACCGGAGCCGGGGCCGGTTCTTCCACTACCGGCTCTTCAACAGGTGCCGGTGCAGGCTCTTCCTCCACCGGAGCCGGTTCCTCAACCGGAAGTTCCTCTACCGGGTCTTCCCCGGGCACAGGCTCGACGGGCTCTTCACCCTCGTCCGGGACCGGGGTTTCGTCCTCGACCGGTGCCGGGGCAGCCGGCTCCTCAGCGGGGGTTTCCTCGGCGGGACCGTCCTCGACGACCGGTTCAGCTTCCTCGACCGGGGCCGGCACGATGGTTACGTCCTCGGCCGTGATGGCCACGAACGAATCCTGTGTTTCGTGAGCAGAAGCGGCTCCTGCGCCTCCGGCAGTCACCACGCCTGCCACGAAAACTCCAGCTGCCAACTGCCGGGCCTTGGTCTTAGCAAACGATGACATGTGTTGCTCCATTCGTTGGGGATGTTGCAACTTAATCGTTACATCGGGCGCGGAGGGGCTTGCAAGCGAAAGCGGTGATTAGCCACCGATTGGCCTCCAAACGGGACTGGGGTCTTTACAGGCTGGCGGGAGGCCGTCACACTCCGCCACGACCGGGTGGCAACAAATTCGAGCTCTTGGCAAGGGGGCTGCGAACGGCAGGATAATCGTTACACTGAACCTCGTGGGCGCAACGTCGCATCCCGTCTGTCCTGCACCAGCTTCCCGGGACCCCCGCCCGTAAGGATGACACCCATGCCTTCGCCCCTGCCCCGCCGCCTCCTCGCCGGACTGGCCTCGTTCACCGCCGCCGCGGTCCTCGGTGGAACGCTCTCCGCCCTTCCGGCCTCGGCCACCGATGAACCGGGACTGCCCGGTTCCCCGTCCGAGTACCTGGGTCCGCGCGACATGCCGACCGACCGGTTCATCGTGAAGTTCAGGGACAAGGTCGGGAGCAACTCCGCTGGCCGCGGAAAGGCCTACGGGCGTACCGCCAAGGAACTGGGCGTCAGTGTGAAGGAACTGCGCGCCACGGCCACCGGGGCCCGGGTCATCACCACCGGCAAGGTCCTCAGCGACACCGAGTCCAGGGAACTGGTCGCCGGGCTCGAAGCGGACCCGGCCGTCGAATTCGCCGAACCGGATCAGCGCATGCAACCGGTGGCAGCGGCCCCGAACGACGAGCACTACGGCCTGCAGTGGGACTTCTTCGAGGACAAGGCCGGGATGCGCGTGCCGGGAGCCTGGGACGTCAGCCGCGGCGATGGCGTCGCCGTCGCCGTCATCGACACCGGCATCACCGAGCACAGCGACCTCAACGCGAACGTCTTGCCCGGCTATGACATGATCTCCTACCCGGCCTCCGCCCGTGACGGCGATGGCCGGGACCCGGACCCCCGGGATGAAGGCGACTGGTACGGCCCCGGTGACTGCGGGTACAACGACTCCTCCTGGCACGGCACCCACGTCGCCGGCACCATCGCCGCCGTCTCCGGGAACGGGCAGGGCGTGGCCGGCGTCGCTCCAGGCGCGAAAATTCTCCCGGTCCGCGCGCTCGGGGCGTGCGGCGGTTACATGTCCGACATCGCCGACGCGGTGATCTGGTCGGCAGGTGGCGAAGTTCCCGGCGTCCCGCTCAATGCCAACCGGGCCCGTGTCATCAACCTCTCGCTGGGCGGCTCCGGGCAGTGCTCCGCCACCTTCCAGTCAGCGGTGAACTATGCCGTAAATGCCGGCTCGGCCGTCGTCGTGGCAGCCGGCAATGAGAACCAGGATGCCTCCCAGTCGAACCCGGCGAACTGCAAGAACGTCATCGCGGTCGCTGCCAGCGGGCGCGAAGGCAACCGCGCCCCGTATTCGAACTTCGGATCCATGATCGACGTGACCGCCCCTGGCGGCCACTTCACGGACGCCGAAACAGTCGACAACGGTATCGCCTCCACATACAACCAGGGCACGACCACCCCGGGCACCGAGGGCTACTCCTACCTCCAGGGCACCTCGATGGCCGCACCGCACGTCGCCGGCGTGGCCGCCCTGATCCTTGCCGCACGTCCGACTTGGACGCCGGCGCAGATCGAAGACCAGCTCAAAAGAAAGTCCCGCCCGCTTCCCGGTACGTGTGCCGAAGGATGTGGAGCCGGGCTTGTCGACGCCACCTCGTCACTCGACTTCAGTCCATTCCCCTACGGTCCCCCGAAAATCTCGGGAGTCATGCGCGTCGGCAGCGTCCTGTACGGCACCGATGGAGACTGGGGGCCGGAACCGGTCAACGTCGCGTACCAGTGGTACCGCAGCGGAAGCCTGGTAACCGGGGCCACCGGCCGCACGTACACGCTGACCGGTGCCGACGCCGGGCACACCATCACCCTGAAGGTCCACGTGACCAAGGACGGCTACGCCGCCGGCAGCAACACGTCCGAGCCGACGCCCAAGATCGCCGCGGGATTGCTGGCCAGCTCCAAGCCGGCGATCAGCGGAACCCGCAAGGTCGGCTACGCCTTGGCCGCAGTCCCGGGCGCCTGGACTGCTGGCACAACCTTTGCGTACCAGTGGTACCGGTCCGGGACGGCCATCAGCGGGGCCACCGCCGGCCGGTACGTCCTGACCGCCGCCGACGCCGGGAAATACCTGACCGTCCGCGTCACCGGCGCCGCCCCGGGCTACACCGCCGCTGCCGTGACATCCGCTTCCAGCGGGACCATCGCCTACAGCACCCTCGCGGGGGCCACCCCCACTGTTGCCGGCACGAAGAAGGTCGGCCACACGCTGACTGCCAATGCCGGAACATGGACCTCGGGCACCACGTTGAAGTACCAGTGGTACCGCGGCACGACGGCGATCTCACGGGCGACGGGCCGCACCTATGTGCTCACCGGCTCCGACGCCGGGAAGCAGATCTCCGTCCGGGTGACCGGATCCAAGAGCGGCTACACCAGCCTGAACCGTTACTCGGCCAAGACGTCCGCGGTTGCCAAGGGCACCCTGCGCACGTCCGCACCGGTCATCAAGGGCACGCTGCGGCCAGGCTACACGCTGACCGCGTATCCGGGCACCTGGACGGCGGGCACCACCCTGAAGTACCAGTGGTACCGCTCCGGCACGGCCATCCGCGGCGCCACCGGCAAGACCTACCGGCTCACCGCCACGGACCGGTACGACACGATCAAGGTGCGGGTCACCGGATCCAAGACCGGGTACAACACGGCCAACAGGTACTCGCTCTCCACCGCACGCCTGCGGTAGCGCGAGACCGCCCCAGCCCAGGAAGCCCTGTCCCGACAACCGCTCGGAACAGTCCGGCTCCGAAATTCCCAGGCCGACCGGTTCATCCCGTCCTTGCCTTGCTCGGGCGGGCTTCGCCGTCGTCGGCAGATGCCGGTCCCTCCGGGCAAAAGAAAAAGCCCCGGAAAACCGGGGCTAAATCAGTGGAGATGGGGGGAATTGAACCCCCGTCCGATGTTGTGTTGCCAGGACTTCTCCGGGCGCAGTTTGCTTCGGGTTTTCTTGGCCCCAACCATCCCGCAAACAGGTGGTTGACCCGGGCCCAGCCGTCTAAATGTCCCGAATACCCCAACGGCGAAGGTATTCAGCAGTGGCCCTCTTAATGACGCCAGCATCCGGGGCGAGAGCGACCCCGGGCTGACGGACTTGCAATGCTACTTAGGCAGCGAGAGCGAAGTCAGTGCGCTTAGATTCGGCACTTATTGGTTTGCAGAGAGCGTTTCCGAGATAACTCTGCATCCTCGGCCCGCTTCCCCTGGCGCGACTAACATCGTCGAAACCTGTCATCCCCGTATGTAGTTATCAAAATAACCATTGGTGCCGGGCAGTTACCTGTCCGGACCACCCAGTGTAACCCATGCCGGCACCGATGTATTCCCGCCGCTCCGGCGTAGCCAGCGTGCGGTCTCGGGATTTACCCTCGAACCATGGTTGTGGGCCGAGCCCAAGGCACGCCGCCGACGCCGGCGCCCGCCCAGGCAACGTTCGGCATCGAAGAAGAATTCCTGTTGATGGACCCCCGCACTGCCTTCCCGGTGACGACCGGCCCGACGGTGCGGGCCGCCCTGAGCCTGGGAGCCGCCCCGGAATGGGTCAGCTACGAGTTGCTCGACTGCCAGGTGGAAACCTCGACCCCGGTGTGCCGCCAGCTGTCCGAGGCCGTAGAAGCCCTGCTGGACTTCCGCCGGGAGCTGGCCGGCAGCGCCGCCGCAACACGGGCGGCCGCGGCAGGCATCGGCGTGATTTTCGACGCCGACCTGCGTCCGGCATCCGTGACCGACGCCCCCAGGTACCGCAGCATTGCCGAGCGTGCACCGGCCCTCATCGCCGACCAGTACGTGACGGGCATGCACATCCACGTGGAAGTGGCGGATCCCGAGGTGCGGCTGCAGGTCCTTAACCGGCTGCGGCCCTGGCTCCCGCTGCTCACCGCGGTCGCCGCCAACTCACCGTTTTGGCGGCATGCGGACAGTGGCTTCGCCAGCTGGCGCACCATCCTGTACCGCCGCTGGCAGGTCCAGGGCTGCCCGCCGTACTTCGCGGACCTGCACGACTACGGCGTCCGGGTGCGGCAGCTGTACGCCTCCGGGGTGGTACCCGATCCCGGACACCTCTCCTGGCTGGCCAGACTGGCAGACCACTACCCCACCATCGAGATCCGGGCCGCCGACAGCCAGCTCGCCGCGGCCGACAGCGTGCTGCTGGCCGGGCTGGCCCGGGCACTGGTCGCCACCGAGCAGGCCGCCGTCGTCGCCGGTCGCCCGGTCACCAACTTCCATCCGGAACATCTGGACGTGGCGCTCTGGCAGGCGGCCCGGTTCGGGTTGTCGGAGAAACTGGTGCATCTGGATTCGGCCACCCTCTGGCCCGCGTTCGATGTCCTTGAGCTGTTGCTGCGCCACATCGATGAGGCGTTGGAGCAACACGGGGACCGCGGCTGGGTTCGCGAGCAGGCCGCACGGCTGCGGCTGGAGGGCAACGGTGCGCTGCGCCAGCGGAAGGCGCTGGCCAGCGGCGGCCTACCGGGGTGGCTGGATTTGGTGCGCCGGTCCCTGACGGCGGGCTGATGCCACATACTGGGTTTCCCCCGCGCGGCATGGCGTGGGACAGCGCTGGAGGGGCAGTGCCTCAGGCCCCGCGGTTCTTTTCCCGCATGGCGCGCAGGGCCTCGCGGTTGTCCTGCTTCTCGCGCAGCGTCTGGCGCTTGTCGTAGTCCTTTTTGCCGCGGCCTACGCCGATCTCCACCTTGGCCAGGCCGTCGTTAAAGTACAGCTGCAGCGGCACGATGGTATAGCCAGATTCCCGGGTCTGCCGGGCGATCTTCTCCAGCTCGGCCCGGTGCAACAGCAGCTTGCGGCGGCGGCGGGCGGCATGGTTGGTCCAGCTGCCGTTGAGGTATTCCGGGATGTACACGGATTCCAGGTACAACTCATCGTTGTAGAAGATGGCGAAGCCGTCCACCAGCGAAGCACGGCCCTCGCGCAAAGACTTCACCTCGGTCCCCATCAAGGCCATGCCGGCCTCGTAGGTATCCATGATGTGGTAGTCGTGCCGGGCCTTTCGATTGGTGGCCACTACCTTTCGGCCACTTTCTCTGGGCACGGGGTACTCCTTCGTCGTCGGAACGTTCCATTATAGCGGCGCCGCAGCATATGGTGCCGCAGCGCGCCAAATGCCGCCGCGGAAGCCTAGAGCAGGTTCATCGGATTGACGAAGCTGCCGTTGACGATGGTTTCGAAGTGCAGGTGGCAGCCGGTGGAGTTTCCGGTGCTGCCCACGTAGCCGATCAACTGGCCCCGGCCCACGCTCTGGCCGGCGTACACCACATAACGGGTCATGTGGTAGAAGTTCGTGTCCAGCGCGTTGCCGCCGACCACGCCGTGGCTCATCGTCACGCTGTTGCCGCCGCCCCAGACCGTGCTGTCCGCGCGCGCCACCGTGCCGGCCGCCGGCGCGTAGACCGGCGTGCCGCAGGCGGAACCGTAGTCGATCCCGCTGTGCATGTAGCCGCCGGTGCCGTAGAAGTCCATCGTGCCCGCCGGAGTGGGCCGCCAGCCGTAGCCGGAGGTGATCGGCCCGTTCACCGGGGAGATCAATCCAAATGACGACGGCGCCTGGCTGGCCGGAGGGGGCGGCGGCACCCTCGGGACCAGCTGCGGCACCGGCTGGCCGCTGTTGCGCGCGGCCTGCTGTGCTGCCTTGATCCGCGCCTGTTCCCGCTCCCAGGCTTCCTGGGCCTTGCGCCGCTCCTCGGCCTCGCGCCTGGCCTTCTCCGCCGCCTCGCGGCGCAGCCGTTCCTGCCGCTCCTTGATCTGCGAGAGCACCTGGTTCTGGGCCTGCTCGGTCTTGGCCAACTCCTGCTCGATCTGCGGCTTCTTGGCCTGCAGGCTGTCCGACAGCGCCGAGGTCTCGGCGATCAGCTGGTCGACCTTCTGCTTTTCGGCGGCCGCCTCGTCGCGGGCGACCTGCTCGGCCGCCAGCGCCTCCTCGGCTTGCGCCTTCAGGTCCCGGATCTCCTCCTCCACGGCTTCCAGCCGCGCCTGGGAGTTCACATTCGTGGCGTTCTGCTGGGCCAGCTTGTCCAGTGCCGCGTTTTGGCTGCGCAGCGCCTGGTCCGCCAGGTCGATGGTGCTGGCCAGGCCGGCGTCGCCGTCGGAACCGAAGAACAGCGACAGGTTGGACGGCACGCCGCCCTGCTTGTAGGCCTGGGTGGCGATCTGGCCGATGACCTTCTTTGTTTCTTTCAGCTCCGCGGCGTCGCTGGCCAGTTGCTGGTTGATCTTGTCCTTGGTCTGCAGCGCCAGGTCCACGCGCTGCGCCAGTGCGGCGACCTTGTTCGCGGCGGCGTCCACCCGGCCCTCTGCCTCGGCGAGCTTCTGCTGGGCGGCCGGCAGCCGGCTCTGGTGCTGCTTCAGTTCCTTGACCGCCTCGACGATGTCGGCGTTGAGGAACTCCAGCGACGATTCGATCTGCTGGATTTCCTGGTCGAGGGCGGCCTTGCGGTCGTCGAGGTCATCTGCCTGGGCGGGCCCGGCGGAGCCCAGCGAGAACGCGAGCAGAGCGGCCATGGCGGCACTCAAAATCCCTTGCGGAAGACATTTCTTCCGCGGCTTAGTACGGCTCACAGCCTGGCTCCCCAATGTCAAGTTCTGTGCACGTGTCATGAGTCTAGACCTTAAGGTAGCGGCGCAGGGTCAAAAGGGACGATATTCCGGCCAGAACGGCGCCCAGCAGCACCAGCGCAGGACCGATCACCAGCATGGTGCTGGAGGAAATGAAGGCCGTGTCGGGGTATTGGCTGGCCAGCCAGTCGCCGATGAAGAAGTGCGCCACGGCCCACAGGGTGACCGAGGCCAGCAGTGCCCCGAGCACGGCGGCGATCACCCCTTCCAGCACGAAGGGCAACTGGATCACCACCTTGGAGGCGCCGACCAGGCGCATGATCCCGGTTTCCCGGCGCCGGCTGAAGGCGGAAAGCCTGATGGTGGTGGCGATCAGCAGGATGGCGCAGACGATCATCACGACGGCGATGCCCACCGCCACCAGCGAGGCAATGTTCATGACGCTGAAGACCTTTTCCAGGATCTCGCGCTGGTCCACCACTACTTCGACGCCGGGCAGCGAAGAGAAGATCTCGTTGATGACCTCGTACTTCTGCGGATCCACCAGCGACACGCGGAAGGACTCCGGCAGCTGGTCGGCCGTCACCGAGTCCACGATCGGGGAGTTCGCGAACTGGTCGCGGAAGTGGCCCAGCGCATCGTCCTGCGACTCGTACAGGTAGGTGTCCACGTACTGTTCCACGGCCGGACTGGTCAGCGTGGCCTCGATTTCCGCACGCTGCTCGTCGGTCACGGGGCCGGCCGCGCAGCTCGCCGTCGTCGAGGTGTCAACGCACAGGAAGATGGCCACCTGGACCTTGTCGTACCAGTAGCCCTTCATCTGGTTGATCTGCATCTGCAGCATGCCGGCCGCGCCCACGAAGCTGAGCGAAATGAAGGTCACCAGCACCACGGAGACCACCATGGACAGGTTGCGGCGCAGGCCGGAACCGATTTCGCCGAGGATAAAAGCCAGTCTCATTTGGCCTCCTCCGGTTCGCCCAGGTAGATGCCTTCGGACTGGTCGCGGACCAGCACCCCGTCGCGCAGCTCGATCACGCGCTTGCGCATCTCGTTCACGATCACGTTGTCGTGCGTGGCCATCACCACGGTGGTGCCGTTCTGGTTGATCCGGTCCAGCACCTTCATGATCCCCAACGAGGTGGTCGGATCCAGGTTGCCGGTGGGTTCGTCGGCCAGCAGGATCCCCGGCTTGTTCACGACGGCGCGCGCGATGGCGACGCGCTGCTGCTCGCCGCCGGAAAGCTCGTGCGGCATGCGGTGGTCTTTGCCCTCCAGGCCCACGGTCTTGAGCACCTCGGGCACGGTCTCGCGGATGACCGCCCGGCTGCGTCCGATCACCTGCATGGCGAACGCCACGTTGGCGAAGACGGTCTTGTTGGGCAGCAGCCGGAAATCCTGGAACACGACGCCGATGCCGCGGCGCAGTTTGGGCACGCGCCAGCTGGGAATGTTGGCCACATTCTGGCCGGCGACGTAGACCGAGCCACGGGTGGCGCGGTCTTCTTTCAGGACCAGGCGGATGAACGTGGATTTCCCGGACCCGGACGAGCCGACCAAGAACGCGAAGTCGCCGCGGTCGATCTCCAGACTGATCTTGTCCAAGGCCGGACGAGAGTTCTGGTCGTAGATCTTCGTGACGTTATCGAATCGAATCATGACTACTTTGTGCCTCAGGCCGAGGACGAGGGCTTGTGCTTGGGGGAAGAAACCTCAGCCTCTCGACTATAGGCACGCAGTCTTGAGTTTATCCTGCAGCTTTGCCGGTGTGTCGTTTCACCGGACCGGCCCGATGCCCGCGGCCCGTCCGGCCGCCCGGCCGGACATGGCGTCGCGCACCGCATCGGCCACCGCCGCCGCGCCCGGGCTGTCCATGACGATGGTGTAGTGGTTGGTTCCGGCCACCTCGCGCACCCGCAGCGCCGGCAGCCGGCGCGCCCAGCCATCCACGTATCCGGGCGTGTACAGGCCCGCTTCTTCGTTCAGCAGGCCGCGCGGGGCCCGCAGCAGCACCGCCGGGACGTCGAGCGATTCCAGCGCATCCATCAGGACGGCCCCGCTGTTCAAATCCGCGGTGTCGCGGGCCATCGCCTCGTAATTCGTCGCCGGCCGCAACAGCGGCGGCTCGCCGGCGAGGTCGTAGTCCACGTAGTCCTCCACCAGCGCGTTCCAATGCTCGGCGAAGGCCGGGTGCACGCGCCAGAAGTCCCGATACGCCTCCCGGCTGGGGAACGTTGCGGCCAGGCGTTCGGCCGCCGGGCCCAGCACCGACTGGATGACCTCCTCGTCGCTGAGCCCGGCCGGCACCTGCAGCGGCAGGCCGCCGTCGACGAGCACCAGGGACTCCACCAGGCGCGGGTGGCGCCGGGCCAGCACCACGGAGGCGAACGCCCCCATGGAATGGCCGACGACGACGGCCCGGCCGACGCCGTGCGCCGCGAGCACCTCCGCGAGGTCGTCGGCGTGCGCGGCCATCCCGAACGGGCCGGGCAGCCCGTTGCTGCGACCGCGCCCGCGCAGGTCCGGGGCGATCACGCGCACGCCGTCGAGCTCCTGCGCCAGCAGGCCCCACGTGCGGTGCGAGGCGGTCACGCCGTGCACGGCCAGGATGGCCGGCGCCTCGGCGTCCCGGGGCCCCCACACGCCGGTGCGCAGGGTGCCGCCGCGGACCGGGACGTCCAGGGCGGCGTAGGGCAGGGCTGCGGGTTCGGCGCTCATCGGCTGGACCATCCGCCGTCCATCGTGTAGGACGCGCCGGTGACCATGCCGGCGTCGGGCCCCGCGAGCCAGCACACCAGCGAGGCCACTTCGTGCGGCTCGACCAGGCGCTTGACGGCGCTCTCGGTGAGCATCACCTTGGCGACCACTTCTTCCGCCGGCAGCTGGTGCATCCGGGCCTGGTCGGCAATCTGCTTCTCGACCAGCGGCGTCTTCACGTAACCGGGATTGATGCAGTTGCTGGTCACCCCGTGCGCGCCGCCCTCCAGCGCGGTGACCTTCGAGAGGCCCTCCAGCCCGTGCTTGGCGGAGACGTACGCGGACTTGTAGGCCGACGCCCGCAGCCCGTGCACCGAGGAGACGTTGATGATCCGGCCGAAGCCGCGCTGGTACATGCCCGGCAGCGCCGCGCGGATCAGCAGGAACGGGGATTCGAGCATCAAGCGGAGCATCAGCCGGAAGGCCTCCGGGTCGAACTCCTCGATGGGGTTGATCCGCTGGATCCCGGCGTTGTTGACCAGGATGTCGGTGTCCACCGCCGCGGTTTCCAGCGCCCGGGTGTCGCTGAGGTCCACCTGCCACGGGACCCCGCCGATCTCCTGTGCCACCCGTTCGGCGGCCGCGCCGTCCAGGTCGGCCACGGTGACCTTCGCGCCGCGGTCGGCCAGTGCCCGCGCGCAGGCTTCGCCGATGCCGCTGGCCCCGCCGGTCACCATGGCGCTGCGGCCCGTCAGAGTCTTCTCAGCCATGGGTGGGTCCTTCCGTCGTCTGCTGTCCGGGCGCCAGCGCCCGCTCAATGAACTGCATCATCTCTTCGAATACGTGGTCGGGCACTTCCCGCGGGGCCGGCTGCGCACCGTCGTCGTCCTCCCAGAGCACCCAGCGCATGCCGATCAGTTCGCCGATCCCCATCAGCGCCCACGCCGCGACGTTCGGGTCCATCGGACGGACCTCGCCGGTGGCCTGCGCCGCCTTCAGTCCCTCAATGTAGCCGTTGACGATGCGCGTGTAGTGCATCCGCAGGGCGCCGGGCGACACGAACTCCGCCTGCCGGATGATCCGGTAGAGCGCGGGGTGTTCGGCGGTGAAGCGGAAGAACGCCTTGAACCCGGCCCGCTCGGCCTCCAGCCGGTTCTCCGCCGACTTCGCCGCCTCGGTCATCGCGTGCCGCACCCGCCGGTTGAGGTCCTCGACGACCTCATCGAAGACGGCCTGCTTGCCCTCGAAGTAGAGGTAGAAGGTGCCCAGCCCGACGTCGGCCTGCTCGGTGATCTTGACGATCGAGGCCTCGTGGTAGCCCACCGAGGCAAACACCGCTTCGGCCGCCTCCAGCAGCTTGGCCCGCGTCCGGGTGCCCCGGGCGGTGCGTGGTGCAGCGCTCATGATTCCTGCTCCGATCCTGCGGTCAGCGGGTGGCGGTCGGGGCGGACGGCGGCCTCCCGCAGCCTCCCCCGGACCACCTTGTTCAGTGCGGTGCGCGGCAGCGCCGGCACGAAGGCGAAGCGGCCGGGGACCTTGAAGGCGGCCAGCTGCGCCCGGCAGTGTTCGGCCAGTTCCTCGGCGTCGGTGATCCGGTCCGGCCGGACCACCACGTAGGCCAGCCCGGTCTCGCCCCAGCGTTCGTCGGGAACCCCGACGACGGCGGCCTCGGCCACCGCGGGGTGCGAGAGCAGGACCTGCTCCACCTGGGCCGGGGCCACGTTCTCGCCGCCGGAGATGTAGAGATCCTTGATCCGGTCCACGATGCGGAAGAAGCCGTCGGCGGTGCGTTCGACCAGGTCGCCGGTGCGCAGCCAGCCGCCGGCGAGCGCCGCCGCGGTGGCGTCCGGGTTCCGGAAGTAGCCGGCGAACACGCCCGGTCCCGAGACCAACAGCTCGCCGGTGGCCGCGCCGTCGAGGATTTCGCCGGTGGCCGGGTCCGCGACCGCCACGCTGACGTGCGGGTAGGGCTTGCCCGCGTAGCCGATCATGGACGCCGCGTCTTCGTTGGGCAGGCAGAGCACGTTGGGCGAGGCCTCGGTCAGGCCGTAGCCCTGGCTCAGGGCCACGCCGCGCTTGTGCCAGATCCGCAGCAGCGGCGCGGGCATGGAGGCGCCGCCGACGATCGCGTGCTGCAGGCTGGACAGGTCGGCGGACGCGAAGCCGGGGTGCTCGGCCAGCATGGCGTACTGGGTGGGGACGCCCATCATGGTGGTGACCCTGCGCTCGGCGATCAGCTGCAGCATCCGGCCGGCGTCGAACGTGCGTTCCAGCACCACCGTGGCGCCGGTCCACCAGCCCAGCAGCGGCTGGATGTTCCAGCCGCCCACATGGAACTGCGGCAGTGCGGCCAGCACCACGTCGGAGCTGGAGAGCTCCATGGTCCGCGACAGCGAGAGGTTGGTCCAGAAGCAGTTGGCGTGGGTGAGGATGGCGGCTTTGCTCGGCCCCTCGGTACCGGACGTGAAGATCATCAGGAGGGCATCGTCGTCGCGCACTTCCAGCTGCACCGGCCCCGCGGCGCTCTCCAGCCGCCGGGTGGGGCAGGGCACGTGCCGCTCCACCCCCGAGGGCCCCAGCGCCGCCGTGCGCGGCGGCAGCGGGAGCATCGTGGCGGCAGCGGCGGCCAGCGCGTCGAATTCATCCTCCACCAGCAGCAGCGCCGGGTCCGCCAGCTGCAGCTGCTCGGCGATCTCCCCGGGAGACAGCCGCCAGGACAGCGGGACCAGCACGAGGCCGGCCTTGGCGCAGGCGAAGAACAGCACCACATGGTCCGCGGAGTTGCCGGTCAGGGTGGCGATCCGGTCCCCCACCCCGTAGCCGGCGGCGCGCAGGCCCGCGGCCAGGGCGACGGCCCGGGCATCGAGGTCGCGGTAGCGCAGGCTGACCCCGCGGTCGTCGATCGCCACCCGGTCGGGGGTGGACACCGCGCGGTCGGCGGTCCAGCGGCCGAGGGTATGGAGCCCGCCGGCTGGCGGATGGGGCTGCAGGTTCACTCGGCTTTCTCCAGGATTTCGCGCTGCCGTGCGGCTGCCTGGCGGCGCTGGCCGCGGCTGAGGGTGGCCCGCTGCACCGCGCCGGTGATGCCGCCGGGCAGGAACAGGACCACCAGGATGAACAGTGTACCGAGGATGAACAGCGGCTCCGAGAGCGGGATCCGCAGGATGTCCGGCAGATTCGCGATGGCCTCGGACTGCGCCAGCGCCGTCAGCCGCTGGTCCAGCAGGGTGTAGAAGACGCCGCCGATGACCGCTCCCCAGCGCGAGCCCACGCCGCCGAGCACCACCATGACCAGCAGGGTGATGGTGAAGTCGGCCGAGAGGCTGCGCGGGACGGCACCGGACTGCAGCAGCAGGTAGACCATGCCGACCGCCGAGGCCAACACGCCGCCGACCACGAACACCAGCAGCTTGACCAGGTAGGGCTGCAGCCCGATGACCCGCACGCGCAGCTCATTCTCGCGCACCGCCGCGGCCACGTGGCCGGCGCGGCTGAACTGCACCCAGCTGACGACGGCGAAGACCACCAGCAGCACGATCAGCGCCAGCCAGTACAGGTTGCGCGTGTTGGTTACACCCAGCAGCGCCTCGGGCAGGTTCTCCGTGGCCAGGGTCAGGCCCTCTTCACCGCCGGTGGCCTGGCCGGGGTTGCGGCCCACCAGCACGTGCCCGGCCTCCGCGAAGGCCAGGGTGACCATGGCGAACGGGATGCCCGTCACCCGCAGTCCGACCGCGCCGACCACGTGGGCCAGCACGATGACCAGCAGCAGCGTCAGGCCCATGGCCGGCAACAGCGGGAGGTCGAACGTGTCCAGGATGACGCCGAGGCCGTAGACCCCGGCGCCGAAGTACAGCGCATGGCCGAAGGACAGCAGGCCGCTGACGCCGAGCAGCAGGTGGTAGCTGAGCGCCGCGGCGGCCATCAGCATGCACATGGCGATCAGCTGCAGCGACCCCGGGGTGTAGGTGGGCCCGGGCAGCACGCCGGGCAGGGACAGGTTCAGCAGCGGCAGCAAGGCCAGCAGCACCACGGCCGCTCCCCCGGCGGCCCACTTGAGCAGCCCGCGGACTCCGCCGGCGGCAGCACCGCCGTCGTTCTTGCCCTTCCGCCCGCGCCGCGGCGTCCTGTCTCCGGCGGCGCCAGGGGCCTCGGTGTGTCCGGCAGTTGCGGGGCCCGGATTCGGCTGCGCGTCCGACTGCGGGTCGGTCTTGCTGGTGGTCATGATTTCCTCCCGAGCAGGCCGGAGGGCCGGAAGAGCAGGACAAGGGCCAGGGCCACGACGACGACGAAGTCCCCCGTGCCGTTGAGGTAGAAGTTAGCGAACTGCTGCAGCAGCGCCACCACCACCGACGCGATGGCCGCGCCGGTGAGCGACCCCAGGCCGCCGATCACGGTGACGATGAAGGCGAAGATCAGCAGCGATCCGCCCAGCAGCGGCGAGACGTAGCCGAAGTAGTGGCTGGCCAGCACCCCGCCCAGGCCGGCCGCGGCGCCGCCGATGGCGAAGACCAGCGTGAACGCCTTGCGGACGTCGATGCCCAGCGCGGTGACCATGGAGCGGCTTTCCACGCCGGCGCGGATGATCATGCCGTAGCGGGTGCGCTTGAGGAAGAACACCAGGCCCAGCAGCACGAACACCGCCGCGATGATGGCCACGAAGCGGTCGTTCGCGATGTCGGCGCCGAGGATTCTGGTGGTCTGGCTGAACCACTCGGGTCCGGAGATATAGACCGGGTCGGTGCCCCAGATCCCGTCGAACAGCGCGACCGACGCCAGCGAGAGGCCGACGGTGACCAGCACCTGTTCGATGTGCCGCTCGTACAGCTTGCGGATCAGCACGAACTCGGTGAAGGCGGCGAACAGGGCCCCCACGACGGCGCCCACCAGGAGCGAGCCGAGGAAGGTCCACCAGTTGTCGGCGCCGGCGCGGCGGGCCACTTCCCAGCCGGCGAACGCGCCGAGGGTCAGGAAGGAGCCGTGCGCGAAGTTCAGCACGCCCATCAGCCCGTAGATCAGGCTCAGCCCGGAGGCCACCAGGAAGTAAAGCGCGCCCAGGCCCAGGCCGGTGACGGTCAGCAGGACGATGGTACTCACTTGTGCACCCCGTTCGGGTCGGTGCCGGTCTCGGCGGCGGATGCGGCGGCGGGGGCCGCGTCCCGGCCGTGCCGGGCGCCGCCTACGGCTTCGCTGGCGTGTCCGCCGGCGGCGGGGGCGGCCTCGTCGCCGTGGCCGCCTTCGGCGTGGACGCCCAGCAGCCGCTGGGTCAGGTCTTCGTTGTCCAGAAATTCCAGCGCGCTGTCGGTTGTGTGGACCACCCTCCCGCCGGACAGCACCACCGCGCCGGCGGCCAGCTGGCGGACCACCTGCAGGTTCTGCTCCACCAGCAGGATCGGCACGGTTGCGGCGGCCCGTTCCAGCGTCTCGGAGACTTCCTGCACGATCTTGGGCGCGAGGCCCTTGGTCGGCTCGTCGATCAGCAGCAGCTTGTTCTCATTCAGCAGCGCACGCGCCAGCGAGACCATCTGCTGCTGCCCGCCGGAGAGCGTCCCGGCCATCTGCGAGGCGCGCTTGAGCAGGTCGGGAAAGAGTTCCTCCACCAGCTGCCGGCGCGGCGAGGCGTCCCGTTCGGCCAGCCGCAGGTTCTCCGCCACGGTCAGCTTGGAGAAGACCTCCCGGTCCTCCGGAACGTAGCCCACCCCGCGGCGAATGATCTTGAAGGTCGCTTCCTTGTCGATCCGCGCACCATCCAGCATCACGCTGCCGCTGCGGGAGATCAGGCCGATGATGGCCTTGATGGTGCTGGTCTTGCCTACGCCGTTGCGGCCCAGCAGGGCTGTGATGCCGGTGGCCGGCACGGAGAAGCTGACGTTCTCCACCACCTGCTGGCCGGCGATGTGCGCGGTGAGCCCAGCGACCTCCAGCACCGGGCGGCCGCGGCCGCCCGGCCGTGCTGCGGCCGGCGACGTGGCCGTGGCAGTGGCAGTGGCCGCGGCTTTGTGCGGCTGATGATGGGTTGGCGCAATGGAGGTGGCGTCTGCGCGGTCTGATTCAGGGGCCGCGTCCTGCGCCCCGGCCACGCCGCGTTCCGGTAGCTGGCTCATACGGGTTCTCCCAGGTAGGCGCTCTGGACGGTGGGATTGGCCATCACCGCGTCCGGGGTGTCGATGGCCAGCAGCTTGCCGTGGTGCATGACCGCCACGCGGTCGACCAGCCCGAGGACCACGTCCATGTGGTGCTCGACCATCATCACGGTGCAGCCCCGGTCGCGGTGCATCCGGCGGATGATCGCGCTCAGCCCCGGCACGTCGCCGGAGGCCACCCCGGCCATCGGCTCGTCGAGCAGGATGACCGAGGGGTTGCCGGCCAGGAGCATGGCGATCTCCACCTTGCGCTTGTCGCCGTGGGCGAGGTCTCCGGCGGCGGTGTGCAGCTTGTCCTCCAGCCCGACCTCGGCCACGTTCTGCTTTGCGGCGGCGGTCGCGGAATCCGTCCGCGAGGGGAACCGGAACACCGTGACGCTTCCGCCGAGGGCTGCCTGGGCCGCGAGCCGGACGTTTTCCAGCACGCTGAGCCGCGGAAACAGGCTGGACGTCTGGAATGTCCGGCCCAGGCCGGCGCGGGCGCGGCTGTGGATCGAGGCCGACGTGACGTCCTTGCCGTCGAGCGTGATGGAACCGGCCGTCGGCTTCAGGACTCCGGAGATGAGGTTGAACAAGGTGGTCTTGCCGGCACCGTTCGGTCCGATCACGCCGACCATTTCTCCGGTCGCGACGGAGAATCCGACATCCTCGAGGATGCGGGCGCCACCGATCTGCAGGCCGAGGCCATGCACCGTGAGCGCGGGCTGATCTGGGGAGGTCATCATGTCACTTTCTGTCCGGTCGAGGATCCTGTCCGCGGTTCGGGGCGCCGCCGGGTAGGTCGGCGGCGCCCCGGTACTGCAGCAGTGCGGGCCTGCTGGGGTTGCTGCGGTTACTTGGCTTCCGGCGGAGCCACCGCGTCGGCCGGAATCGCCTTGATCAGCTCAGGCACCCACTCGCCGTCCTTCTCCACCAGCTTGGCCTGGTACATCTCCTGCAGCAGCGCGTGGTCGGAGGCACGGATGGTCGTCTCGCCCTTGGGCCCTTCGAAGCTGTAGCCCTCCAGCGCCGCCACCATGGCGTCGACGTCGTTGCCGCCCTCCTTGACCGCCTGCACGATCATCTGGCCGGCGACGAAGCCGTCCGGGGTGAAGAGGTCGGCCTTCTTGCCTTCGGCTTCAACGCTTTCGATCATGGCCTTCTCCACGTCGTTGCCGGCTGCTCCCGGGAAGTAGTGGTTCAGGAAGCTGATCTTGTCCGAGGCCTTGCCGTAGGCGCCGAAGGTCGCGGCGTCGCCCAGGCCGGTCACGATCGGGGCGGCGTCGAACGCGCCTTGCTGGCTCAGTGCCTGCCACATGGATCCCGACGTGGCGCCTGCCCAGGCCACGAAGACCAGATCCGGCTTCGCATCAATCAGCTGGCGCGCGAACGGCGTGAACTCGGTGGCGTCTTCGGGTACCAGCACGTCATCGACTTCGGCGCCCTGCTCGCCGAGGACGGCTTCGACGGCGGCGAGGTTGCCCTGGCCGAACGCGTTGTCCTGGCCGAACACCACGACCTTCTTGCCCTTGAGGTCGTCTACGAACGTGCCTGCCGTTGCGACGTCCTGCAGGCTCTGGCGGCCGGAGCGGAAGGTGTAGTCGTTGATGCCCTGCAGCGCGTCCGTGGCGGCGGGACCGGAGATGTAGAGCACCTTGTTCTGCGCGGCCTGCTCCGCGAGCTTCAGCGCGATGCCGGACACCACGGTGCCGGCCAGGATCTTATAGTCCTTGCCGATCAGGTCCTTGGCGACGTTGACCGCCTTGTCGGGGTCACCGCCGTCGTCGTGGTAGGTCAGGTTGAGCTTGGTGCCGTTGACCTCGCCGGTGCCCTCGGTGGCGTAGTCGATGCCGGCCTGCAGACCCTGGTAGTAGGCCGCGCCGTAGGCGGCCAGCGGGCCGGATTCGGAATAAACGATGCCCACGTTGATGCTCTCGGGGGCATTGCCTTCCTCGCCGGCCGCGCCCGCGGTGTCGCCGCCGGCGGTCGGCGCGCACGCGCTCACCGCAAGTCCGGTGACCAGCGCGGCGGCCATCAGGAACTTCTTCGTTGCCTTCACTCCGATGCCTTTCGTTGAAAAATCTGTCAAGGAGTAACTCTGGAACTGTCTGAACCTGATGGTCAGGTCCCCCAACCTGAAAGGTGATTCAGATTACGGCAAATCTATGGTGTGGCTCACAGGGGTGTCAACAGTCGCGCCGGGTCGGAAGGTCACGATTCGGTTGCAGGCGCCGAAATTCCGGGGGCGGGCAGCAAAACCGGCCAGCTTGGGGCACGGCGAAGCGACCACAGGAGGAGACGCAGAACAGCCCGGATGCCCTTCGCCGGCCGGGGCAGCGCTGAACGCTCCCCCAAACGACGAAGCCCGGCCGCTCCTGATGGAACGGCCGGGCCTCGTGCGACGATTCGCGGTTAGTTTTCCGCGTTGCGGTTGTTGGCGCGCCAGCGGATGCCGGCGTCGACGAAGTCGTCGATTTCGCCGTCGAATACTGCGCTGGTATTGCCAACCTCGTGTTCGGTGCGAAGATCCTTGACCATCTGATACGGATTCAGCACGTAGGAGCGCATCTGATCGCCCCATGACGCCTTGACGTCGCCGGCGAGCGCCTTCTTCTCGGCGTCTTGCTGCTCCTTCTTCAGCAGCAGCAGCCGGGACTGCAGCACGCGCAGCGCGGCGGCGCGGTTCTGGATCTGCGACTTCTCGTTCTGCATCGAGACAACGATCCCGGTGGGGATGTGGGTCAGCCGGACGGCGGAGTCGGTGGTGTTCACCGACTGCCCGCCCGGACCGGAGGAGCGGAACACGTCCACCTTGATCTCGTTGTCCGGGATGTCGATCGAGTCTGTCTGCTCAATCAGCGGGATGACCTCGACGGCGGCGAACGAGGTCTGGCGCCGGCCCTGGTTGTCGAAGGGGCTGATCCGCACCAAACGGTGCGTGCCGGCCTCCACGGAGAGGGTGCCGAAGGCATAGGGTGCCTTGACCTCGAACGTGGCCGACTTCAGCCCGGCCTCTTCTGCATAAGAAGTGTCGAGCACCTGGGTCGGGTAGCCATGGCGTTCGGCCCAGCGCAGGTACATCCGCATCAGCATCTCGGCGAAGTCGGCGGCATCAACGCCCCCGGCGCCGGAGCGGATGGTCACCACGGCCTCGCGCTCGTCGTACTCACCGGAGAGCAGCGTGACGACTTCGAGTTCGGAGAGCGCCTTCTTGAGCGAGGTCAGTTCGCTGGCCGCCTCGGCCATGGAGTCCTCGTCGCCGGCGTCTTCCTGGCCCAGTTCGACCAGCACTTCCAGATCGTCGATCCGCGCCGCCAGTTTCTCCAGCCGTTCCAGTTCGCTCTGGCGGTGCGAAAGCCTGGAGGTGATTTTTTGCGCCGCGGCCGGGTCGTCCCACAGATCCGGCACGCCCGCCTGCTCGCTCAGCTCGGCAATATCTTTGCGGATCGCCTCCGCGTCGGAGACGGCTTCAATGGATTCATACGTGGCGCGCAGAGCGCGGATTTCAGCGGGAAAGTCGATCTCAGCCATGGTTCTCCCAGCCTACGCCATGGCGGGGAAACCTCTGTCCCGCGAAAAACGGCGCCGGGCTGCCCCTAGCTCAAGCGCAGGCCCTTGCAATAACCTTTGGAGAGGGCGGGGTGCAGGTTGCGCAGGTACCGCGTACGGGGTTGGGGCCTGATCTAAGTCCACTTATTGGGGGAGGCTGCAATGCCCAGTCAAAGTCACGGATCTGTTCAGAGCCTGCGGAAGAGGCAGAAGCTCGAACGTCACGACGGGCCGCCGTCAACCACGTCGCGAAAAATCCTGGGGGCTTTCTGCGCGCTCGTGCTGGCCGCAGCGACCGTGGTCGCCGCTTCCGGACCCTCCACCGCCTCCACCGCAGGGGCCGTCGCTGCGGGGGCCGCCGCCGAGGGAGAAGAACACGGCTACACGGTCGTCCTTAAGGACAGCATCGGGAATGTCGATTCCACCGCTACGGCCCACGGGGAGAAGTACGGGTTTACGCGGTCCAACACCTACGAACACGCGCTGAAGGGATACTCCGGCACCATGACGGTCTCGGAGGCGAAGCAGCTCGCTGCCGACCCGGCCGTTGAATTCGTTACGCCCGAGCGGCAATTCGCGTTGCCGGAAAACGTGACTGGCGACAATAGCGGAACCACGGGCGCGGAATTCCTCCATCCCGGGTGGCTGCGGGTCGGCGGCACGCCGGAGGAGGCTGCCGAGGACGGCAGGCAGATCACGGTCAACTCCGCCGTCATCGACACCGGCATCGACAGCACTCATCCGGACCTGAACGTCCGCGGCGGGGTGGACTGCTCGTCAGGCACCCCGGTCGAGGTAGCTCCCGTTGACCTGTTCGGGCACGGGACCATGGTCGCCGGGATCCTTGGCGCGAAGAACAACAACGCAGGGATCATCGGCACCGCGAGCGGCGCCCCGCTGTGGTCCGTCCGGGTTATCGCAGACGACGGCACCATCACAGAAGCTGCCATTCTCTGCGGCGCCGACTGGGTGGTCTCCACTCACACGGACGGGGACCCGGACAACGACATCAGGGTCGCCAACATCAGCCTCGGCGGCCCCGGCCAAGAGCAGGGAACCTGCGGCAACGGTGTCGATCCCCTGCACAAGATGATTTGCCAGGGTGCCGAGGAGGGGGTCGTCTGGACGGTCGCCGCCGGCAATGCGACCGCGGACTTCTCGAACACTGTTCCGGCCGCGTATGACGAGGTGCTCACCGCCACGGCCATGGCGGACTACGACGGCCGCCCCGGTGGCAAGGGAACAGCGAGCTGCAGTGGAGCGACTTTTCCCAACCCCGACGACGAGTTCGCCTTCTTCTCCAACTTCGCCACCCGGCCTGCGGACCAGGAGCATACCGTCGCGGCCCCCGGAGTGTGCATGACCTCTACGGTCCCGGGAGACCGGTACGCCACCGCATCCGGCACGAGCTTCTCCAGTCCGATCGTCGCCGGCTCGGTGGCCCGATGCTTGGAGAGCGAGGTCTGCCATGGCGACGGGACGGCCGTGATAGAGCAATTCCGCGCAGTGGTCGCGGAGTACAACCACGAGAATCCCCAGTATGGGTTCATTGGTGATCCCCTGCGACCGGTCCCGGGCCGGTACTACGGTTACCTGAGTACCGTGATGCCCTTCTAGAGAAAAGCAGCCAGATTTTTCAGTTGCCTGGGGCCTGCAACTTCTGGTTTAAAGCCTGCGCGCGCGCCAAAAGCTGCCGCCGCGAGGCAGACCCGCTACATGCCTAGGAGCCTTAAATAGGCACCCCGCCCCCGTACAGGCGGGGGCGGGGTGGTCAGCCGCACCTGAACTACTGCAGGCTGATCTTTTCAACAGTGAACATCGGGACCGTGGTGCTGCCACCGATCTGCGTGTCGTAGGTGTGTGCGCCAAGTGAAGTGGCCGTTATGCGCACCAGGTCGTCATTCACGAAGTCCTCCAATTGAGGGCAGTCCTCCATGCCAGAGGTTACTGCTTCCTTGCCGATCAACATGGCGTTGTGGTCGTAGTCATACCAAGCGCCCATTGGCGTGTGTGCGATGTTGGCACGGAAGGTGCACGGGCCCGTGGCACCGTCGAACTGTGTGATAGCGGCGTAGAACGCGATCACATCGCCCTTGTACTTGTCAGGGTTTTTCACCAACAACTGCATTTCCCGCTCACTAAGTTCAGGCGCGTTGTTGATCTTTGCCTTCCGTTCGGCCGCAGCCTTTTTGGCTTCAGCCTTCTCCTTCTTCAGGCGCTTCTCCTCAGCCTTGCGCTCAGCCTCTTCCTCAGCGGCGCGTTGCTTCTCTTCAGCCTCGCGCTCAGCTTCCATTTCCTTGAGCGCCTTCTCCTTTGCCCTCTCGGCGTCAGCCTCATCCTGTGCCCGCTTGGAGGCATCTTCTGTGGGCTCTACAGAAGCGGTGGCTGAGGCCGGAGTAGTGTCCCCGTTGAGTGCGTTGCTGATGCCGCCGAACAGGGACAGCACGGCGATAACGCCGACGATCCACGGCCACTTCTTTTTCTTCGGCTTCGAGCTCTGCTGCGGCGCCTGCCACGGATTTTGGGCAGGCCGCATTGGATTGTTTTCAGACATGGATCCCCAACTTTCAGACTAGTTCAACTCACGTGCGAGTGAATGCTTTAATTATATGGCGATGGTCGGACATAAACGGCGGCGTCCCTCTACTTCGCCGACCTTGCAGTCGAAGCGTCGGCCACGGACCTAGTGACAAGGCGCTGACACAGCTGGTGCCGTCTCGGTGGAGTACAGCCCTAGCGGAAGGTTGAGATCCATCCCGACAGCAGTCGCAGTACCGGGCCGGGCGCACTTTCAGCGTTTCGGTCAGCGTCTAAGTTCCGAGCGCGCATCGCTGGAGACGATCACAGGAATACCCGCCGGGACCAGGAAATTGACCACCGGCGGACTGATGACCGCGCTCAGGACCACGTGCGCCGTACGCTGCTCCGGTGAGCCGGTGTCGCCGCCTACGGTTAGCTGTTCAAACCTCCCGTAGGCACCCGTGTCGGATAAATACCGCGAGACGGATCCCCTCACGGATTCGTCATTCAGCGTTGGCACGGGCGTCCCCGAGCCCGTTTCGACGTCGGCCAAGACGAAAGTGTCTGCGGCAGCCAGTGCGGCCCCATCCGCAACAGACAGCAGCTTCTTCCGTTCGACGTAGACGGCGGAGGCACCCATCACCACGGTCAGGATCAACAGGCTCAACAACACAAAGCCGATGAGCAGAACCAGCACTTGGCCTTCATCGTCGGTCCCGTCGCTTCGGCTTCCTGCGCCGGCGGTGCAATGGGCACTCCCGGCGACTAAAGGCCTTTCGGGCATCATCGGTACCGTTCCACTATTTGGGTCGCCGAGGAGTTCACGGTCGCCATGGTGAGGCCCGTGGCGTCCAGCAACGGCAACGGGATCGAAATTTCGACTTCCGTGGTGACCCAGGACCCCGCTTCCAAGCACGCTCCATTGCCGCAGCTAATCCTGATATCCATACGCTCCGGGTCAAAACCGAAGTCCTCGGCGGCCAACAGCGCCGCCTGCTGCGCGGCCTGACCAGCAGCTGCGGCTTCGTCGGACCCCGCATACACTTTCGCCGCTTGATCAGCGGCACTCACGACGGCGAACGACGCGGCCTGCACCTGTGAGACTGAGATGACGAAATAGACCACCGGAACCAGGAGCAGCGTGCCAAGGAAGACGAATTCAACGACGGCGCTCCCCCGTTCCGGATCCTCTGCCTGCAGGCAGTCCTTCAGCCGCTGCCACAAGCCCGTCACCGTACTCCTCCGGCAAGTTTCGGAATGGGTCCGGCGGCCCTTGGGCCCGTCAGCGCGGAAGAGCCGCATGACCGTGGACTTCCAGCGCACCCCGGGGACCGATCAGTCCGAGCGCAGGCAGCGGAGCCCGGACCGTAACCCGTAACGTGGGAACGCCGGACCGGGCGATCTCTTCAACCTGGACATCTTGACCGTAATCGTCGGTCAGCGAAGCAGAGATCAAGTCAACGGTCCTCTCGTGCGCGTCGGCGGCGTCTCGGTCGGCCAAAGTTCCGTAGCGTGCACCCGACCCCGCGGCGTCGATGAGCGTGTTGCGCACATGCAGGACCAGGCTCAACTGCATGATCGACACGAATATCAGGGTGAGGACACCGCCCACCAACACGAAGTCCACGCTCGCAGACCCTCGGTCGGAACGGTCCCGGCCCCGAACGAAACCGCTGCCGACGCGGGAAGCGGTGGACGGCCGCACCCGGCGGGCCCCGTCACTCGATCCCATGTCAGGGCTGGGTCACGCGGCCAATGGCGTCGTTGAACAGTCCTTCCAGAGCCGGTTTGGCCAGGGCCAGGATGCCTGCCACGAGCACGGCCGACATCAGGGTGATCATCACCCACCCCGGTACATCTCCGCGTTCGCCATCATCGGGCCGAGCCGCACGTCGCAGTCGGTCCAGCCCGCCGCTCCACAGCAGCGAAATCGTGGCGGTGAACATGAGTGAGAGTTTCATCATGTCGTAGTTCCTCCCCTTTTAGACCCCCATTGAGAATTTCCCTCGGTGGACTTCACCAGCCGAGGTTGATCAGCGCAATGCCCGGATACACGGCAAACAGCACGGTCAGGGGCAAGACCCCGAATACCAGCGGCACCATCATGCCGATTTCCTTCTTTCCGGCCGATTCCATCAGATTCCGCTTCGCCATGTCACGCACGTCCTGGGCCTGCGCCCGCAGGACGTCCGCCAGCGGAGTTCCGCGCTCCACGGCAACGGTGATCCCGTCGACGAAGCGCACCAGCGCCGGCAAGCGGGTCCGGTGTGAAAACTCCTGCAGTGCCGTCAACATCGGCGTACCGGATCGCGTTTGCGCGAGCACCACCGCAAATTCGCCGGCGAGTTCGCCTTGGGCGCTGCGGCAGATCCTCTCTAATGCCCCCGTGGCGCTCTCTCCAGCGCTGACTGCAAGTGCCATCAACTCCGCCAAGCTGGGAAATTCCGCCAGCATCTTTTCCTCACGGCGTTGGATTTGGACGCTCAGAAGGTAATCCCGCAGCATGAACCCGCCCACTGCCAGGCCCAGGGTGAGAATTACCGCAAGTACCGGATCCAGCGAATCTCCTGCCGCCGAGGTGATCGTCCACGCAATACCGATGACGAAACCCGCCGCCGCCCACAGCAATTGTTCGGCGCGGAAATCGACGGTGCCCTGCCGGCGTCCCGCCTGCAGCAACCGCTTCGACAATAAAGTGGAACCGAAATTGAACTTCCCGAGCCAGGTGACCGAGTCACGGAGCACAGGGCGGAAAATCCGTTCCAAGGGGCCAAACGGCGTGACGTTTCCCGATCCGCCGTCCAGCAGCCGCGACTTCATCTCGATCGACTTCAGTTGCGGGGCGATCCGGTCCGCGAAACGGCTGCGGCGGAAGAACGGCAACCGGACGACCGTCAGCCAGAGGCCCACTCCCAACGTGAGGCCCAAGAAGGCTGCCGTTGCAGCTGTGTGGTTCACCGGAGCACCCGCTCCTCTTCGGGGAGCGATCCGATGCGCAGCATCAGTCGGTAGCACACGATCGACACCACCAGCCCGCCCAGCAGGACGGCCGCCCCGACGGTCGTGTTGTAGGCAGCCACAGCTTCCGGCCGGGTTGCGAGCAGCATCAAGATGATCCACGGGGCGGCAACGGCGAGCCGGGCAGCGTTGACAGTCCATGATTGGCGGGCCTCAAGTTCACTGCGGGTCCGCGCGCTATCGCGGAGAAAATCCGCCAGGGTCCCGAGCAACCTGCCCAAATCGGTACCGCCGACCTCGCGCGTCATGCGCAGCGCCTCCACGATCCGGTCGGCCACCGGATCGGACAGCCTTGCCTTCAGCCGTTCCAGTGCGTCGTCGAAATTCCCGCCCGCGCGGTAGTCGGAGGCGAATTGGCTGAAGGCCGGCCGCAGCTCCACCGGACCTCGCGTTCCCAGCTGCACCAGCGCCTCGGGCAGGGAGAGTCCCGCCCGGATGGCCGACCGGAGGTGGTCGACGGCGTCCGGCCAGATTTCGCGCAGGACGGCGGCGCGTCGGCGAGCCCTCCAACTCACCAGGGCGAACGGGAGCCATCCCCCAAACAGGCCGAAACAGGCTGCGATGGGACCGGATGCTGCGAGTGCAAACACAACCAGGAAAGTTGAAGCTGCCATTGCCACGCAGCTGGCCAGAAGCGCACTCGACGATACTTTCTCGATGCCTGCCTGGCTGATCATTTGCTGGAGCCGGCCCGGCCGCTTTCGCCGTACCTGCTGGGTGGGCGGTTTTTCCCAGCAGGACCACCAAATCAAAAAGAGCCCCACGCCGCCAAGGAGTCCCGCCGCCGTCGTCATGGCACCGGTTCCAGCAACTGCATGACTTCATATCCTGCGCGGGCGAACTTCTCCCCAGCGGGGCTGGCAGAAGGACTCACCTCAAGTTGGCCGCCCTGACGGCTGAACAGGGTGGACGTTTCAATAATCCCGTTCTCCACACGCCGGCCCAGCGAAACGATTTCCGCGACCTCTCTCCTGCCGTCTGGCCGGCGGACGCAATGGACCACCAGATCAATGCACGATGCCACCGTCGGAACCACGAAGGCGGACGAGATGTTCTGCCCGGCCAGCAGCGGCAGGGTGCAAATCTTGGTGATGGCATCGTGGGCGCTGTTTGCGTGGACCGTGCACATCCCGGGCAGCCCGCTGTTAAGGGCCACGAGCATGTCAAGGCTTTCGGCTTCCCGGACCTCACCGACGATCAGCCGGTCGGGCCTCATGCGCAGTGCCTCCTTGACCAGCCGCCGCAGCGGTATGGCGCCCTCCCCTTCAAGATTCGGTTGTCGGCACTGGAGCCCTACGACGTCGCGCAGGGGCAGTTGCAGTTCGAAGATCTCCTCAACCGTGACCACGCGCTCCCGGCTGCCGATGGCGGCTGCCAGGCAGTTGAGCATGGTGGTCTTGCCCGCCTGCGTTGCTCCTGACACGAGGATGTTCAGTCCGCTGCTGACCGCCGCTCCCAGGAACCGGGATGCTTCCGGCGTCAGCGAGCCCAGTTCGACCAGATGCTCCAACCGCGAAGCACGGGCGATGAACTTCCTGATGTTGACCGCCCAGTGCTGGCGGGTGATGTCCGGAATGACGACATGCAGCCTCGATCCGTCCGGGAGTGCCGCATCCACGAAGGGCGACGACAAGTCCAGCCGACGTCCCGACGACTTCAACATCCGCTCCACCAGATCCGCAACCTGTTGCTGCGTGAGCGAGACGGAGGTCAGCTCGGATTCACCGCCGCGGGCTACATAGACCTCCGACGGGGAGTTGATCCAGATCTCTTCGATGGAGCGGTCGTCCAGTAGCGGTTGCAAGGGGCCGAATCCTGCCACGGCGTCGAAAATGTACCTGCGCGCATGGTCCAGTTGGCCGAGCGGCGGAAGAGAGCCCAGCAAGGACCGCTCGTCATAGTCGGTCACCGCGGCTTCGACCAGCCGTCGGACCTCCGGACCTTGGCGGACAGGGTCCAAGCCTCGTTGGCGGATCAGCTCACGGACCTCCCCCTCGACGATCCGGATGCCCTCCATCCCTTCTCCCCCCTCAGAGTTCGGGCGCAACCCCCCGCCGCGCGAAACTGAGACCGGCGGGCGGGCGTTTCCCACCGACCCTAGCGACCGGTCTTCAGACCGGCCAGCCCTTCCACACGGATTGTGGAAAAGCTGTCACATTTTCTATCCGCCACTGGCCAGTAGCCGTCGCGGGTGATAAGGGCGCTATGGAATAGGCTGAGGGGCAGTATGAAAAGCATCCTCGACGTTCTTGTGCCGCTGCTGCGTACCCTGCCCGATGGCAGCCGGCGTTTCTTGACCGGCTATGGCGCAGCGTCGGCGGCGCTGGCCCTGCTGGACGTCGTCGCCCTGGGGTTGATCGCCGCGCTCCTGCCGGCCCTCGTGGGCAGCTCCGACGCCAAGCTGCCCATCGTGGGCAATGTTGCCGAAAACGGGCTGGCCCTGCCGCTGCTGGCGTTCATCTGCCTGCTGATCGTGCTGAAGGGGGTGCTGGCCGTCCTGCTGCTGCGCTTCGCCACGAAGCGCTTCGCCCGGCACGAAGTGGCGATCGGCGACCGTCTCTTCGCCGCCTACCTCGCCTCGCCGTGGGAGAAGCGGCTGGGCCGCAATTCGGCCGAAATCGTCCGCTCCGTGGACGTGGGCGTGGGGATCACCGTCTCGGGTGTCCTGATGCCGGCGATGAGCCTGTTCGGCGAGCTGGGCACCCTGGTGGCGGTCGTCGTCGTGCTGTTCGTGGCCCAGCCGCTGATCGCGGTGGTGACCATGATCTATCTGGGCTTGGTGGCGCTGCTGCTGGCCAAGGTGATTTCCCCGCGCGCGGTGGCCATCGGCCGGGAAAACCGGGAATGGTCCAACCGCACCGCCAAGACCCTGTACGAGGCGCTGGGCGCCCTCAAGGAAATCACCCTGGCCGGCCGCGGGCCCGAGGTGCAGGAACAGGTGCACGGCACCCGGACCAAGTCCTCGATAGCGCGCGCCGGCGCCATCCAGATTTCGCAGATCCCGCGCTACGTGCTGGAGACCGCCCTGGTTTTGGGGTTCGCGCTGCTGGGCGGCGTGGGCTACCTGACCGGCGGACCGGCCGGGGCGGTCAGCGCCGTCGGCCTGTTCGCCGTCGCCGGCTTCCGCCTGATCCCTTCGCTGACGCGCATGCAGGCCGTGCAGTCTTCCGTGAATACCAGCGCGTCCTTCGCCCGGCAGATCGTCGAGGACATCCACGCGGGCGAGGCCGAAATGTCGCGGCGGCGCGACGAGCGCCCGCAGCACGAGCTGCCGGACAACGCCGCCGACATCGAGCTGAAGAACGTCGCCTTCAGCTATCCGGATACCGCGGCGCCGGCCCTGCACGACGTGAATATTCGGATTCCGGCCGGCAGCCACGTGGCCTTCGTCGGTGCGTCCGGCGCCGGCAAGTCGACGATGGTGGACCTGCTCCTGGGCCTGCTCGAGCCGAGCCGCGGGCGCATCCTGGTGGGCGGCGAACCGATGGAGTTCGTGCTGGATTCCTGGCGGCGGCGCATCGGCTACGTGCCGCAGGAGGTCTCGCTCTTCGACGCCTCGATCGCGCAAAACGTGGCCCTCGCGTGGGACCAGGCCCGCGTGGACCGCGAGCGCGTGACCGTTGCGCTGCGGCGCGCGCAGCTGCTGGACACGGTGCTGGGGCGCGACGGCGGCTTGGACGCCCTGGTCGGCGAGCGCGGCATGGCGCTCTCGGGCGGACAGCGGCAGCGGCTCGGCATCGCCCGCGCCCTGTATGACAACCCCCGGGTGCTCGTGATGGACGAGGCCACCTCGGCGCTCGACACCGCCACCGAGGCGGCGGTGACGACGGCGATCCGGCAGCTGCACGGCGACGTTACCGTCATTACCGTGGCGCACCGCCTGGCGACGATCCGGGACGCCGACATCGTGTTCTTCATGCGCGGAGGAACGGTGGCCGCCGCCGGAACCTTCGACGAGGTGGTGGCTACCGTGCCGGACTTCGCCGAACAGGCTGCCCTCGCCGGCCTCGGCAAGACCGGGAAGCCGGTGGAAGAGCACCGCTGATCCCGTATCCGCCGCAGGCCGCTCCAGGCCCGCGGGCAGGAGCCGGCCGGGCTTATCCGGCTGCCGCCCCGGCGTAGATCCCCGCCAGCCGGTGCACCAGGCGTGCCGGGTCGTGGTGTTCCCCGAGCCAGGCACGGCCGCCCAGGGCTGCGGAGGTGCGGGACGGGTTCTCCAGCGCCGCCGCGGCCGCAGCCGCGAGCGCGTCGGCCGACTCCCCCTGCAGCACGGGAGGCGACCGGTAGTACCCCTCCCCCAGCTGCATCACCACGGGAACCCCGATGCCGATGGCCTGCAGTTCGCTCATGGACAGGATGCCGGCCGCCTGGCCGATCACCACATGTGCAGAGGCGAGCCAGCGCAGGTACGCGGGCTTGGGCATCTTTTGCACCATCACGACGCCGAGCTCCGCGGCACGGGCTGCACCGCCGCCCCAATCCAGCCCCTGCAGCTCCACCTCCGTGCCGGCGGCAACCTGCAGTGCACGCACCAGCTCCAGCTGCCGCTGGCCGCCCTTGGAGTCATCCCAGCGGGAGGCGAAAACAATCCGCGGCCTGGCGGCGGGCCGCCACTCGGGCAGTTCCTCCAGGTCCATCGGGTTCGGCAAGTACACGGCGTCGGCGCGGGCCGTTTCCGCGTGTTCGCGCAGGTCAGGGGTGGAGTACAGCACCTTCACGGCGTGGTCGGCGCCCCACTGCAGCGCGGACCGGCGGACGGGATCGTAGTATTGGGTGCGGATATCCGTGCCGTGGAAATGCAGCACGAAGGGCTTGACCGGTCGGGACCGAACGACGCCGATCCGCGACCCGGAGTGCACATGCAGCAGGTCCGAGCGCAGGATGGCGGCCGCCCGCCGTACCTGCCACGCGGCGCCGGCGGCGAGCTTCGCGGCCCGGCGGACGGCCGACGACGGCGCGCCTTCCGGTGGGATGACATTAAAGTGCCGCCACGGGCGCCCCGCCCGCTGGCCGTATTTGACCAGTGCGGCGCCGACGTCGGCGGCGTCGTAGATGTGCAGGACGCGTGGTTCTGCTGCCACCGCTCAGGCCTCCTGCCGGGCGAACAGACTGTCCACGGCCTGCTCCCAGCCCTTGATCTGGTGCTCGGAGGACAGCTCGCGGGCGGCGGCGTGCGCGTTGGCCTTCCACTCGTCCACCAGCTCGGGCGTCAGGGTCTTGAGCACCTCCACCAGGGCCGCGGGGGTGAAGTCGGCGGTGACGGCGCCCAGGCCGTGTCGGCGCAGCAGCGTCTCCATGGCCGGCGACGGCCCGATGATCAGCCCGGTGCGGGCCTGCACGGCCTCGAAGAACTTGTTGGGCAGGGCGTGGGCCAGGTTGAAGTTGGTGGGCGGAATGATGGAGACGGCGACGTCGTATTCGGCGACGGTGTCCACCAACCGGTCGTACGGGACGGGCTCGCGGAACCGCACGCGCGGCAGTTCCTCGCCGAGCGCCTTGAGCTCGGCCACGTAGGCCGGCTCGTTGGGCATCACGATCAGGTCCAGCTCCAGGTGCTCGGGCGCGCCGCGCATGGCCTCCATGATGTCTTCGATCTTGCGGTAGCGCTGCCCCGCGGAGCTGTAGATCATCCGGATCTTCGCGCCGGTGGGCCGCGGCTGCCGGTCCGCGTAGGGGGCGGCGTTGGTGACCACGGAGGCGGCGACGCCGAAGTCCTTGGTGTACTGCTCGGCGATGCCCTCCGCCACCGTGGTCACCGAGCGCACGGCCGGCAGGTAGGTGCGGCAGAGCCAGCGGACGTAGGGGGCGACCAGCGCCCGCCAGGCCGGTTTGTTGAAGTGCTCCTTCGGCGCGAATTCGTGCAGGTCGGCGTGGACGCCGCGGTCCGGGCCAAGGCTGAGCGCCAGCGGGACGGTGTTGGTGTCGTTGGCCAGCACCGCGTCGAACCGCTGGCCGCGCAGCAGCTTCCGGGCCTGCGCGACCGCGGCGATGTTCCAATACACGTCCACGTAGCGGCGCAGGGCGAGCCGCCGGGGATCGCGCGGCCAACTGGCCAGCGCGGTGTCCAGCTCGAAGTGCCCGGCGACGCCGTCCGGCGCGGGGCCGTAGCCGCAGGTGAACACCCGGTACTTGTCCTTGAACAGGGTGATTTGCTTGAGCACCCGCGGGTCGCTGCGCAGCGGCGAGAGCGAGAGGACCAGCAGGGATCGGGCATCAGTCACGGGGCTGCCTTACGTCGGGGCTGGCGGATTCCGGGGCGGCGGAGGAGCCGTTGGCCCCGGAGGAGTTTTTGGCCGCGGCGGGGCGGCCCGCCGCGGCGACCGGGCGGGCCTTCAGCCGGGCATCGCGCAGCCGGCAGGCAGCGCTGAACGCGAGCGAGTTCAGGTTGGTCCGCAGCGGGGCTTCGCGCCGGGCGTTGTCCTGCCAGCGCCGGGTGAAGGTGCGCCGCAGCGCGCCGGCCGCCTCCCGTCGTCGTACTTCCGCCGCAAGGTCCGCGGCGGAGACCGCGTCCCGCAGGGCCAGCAGCAGGCGTTCGTCCGGGGCGCCCAGTAGGCGCGGCGCCCCGGGGGCGGCGCTTGTCAGGGAGCGGACGACGGCGGACATCGCCTGCCGGTCCTCGGCTTCCCAGGCGAAGCCCGCGCCGCGGCGCAGCGCCGCGCTGATGACGTGGCCCCGCAGCAGCTTCACCGCGATGGCCTCGCGCTGGTCACCCGGCAGCGCCTGGAACCAGGCCCCTGACACCAGCGACTCGACGTCCTGGAACTGGGTGCGCAGCGGCAGCACGGCGGCGGTGACGCGTTCGTCCGCGTCCTGTCCCACCAGGTACGCCGGGGCGTGGGCCGGGTAGGCGATCTTTTCGCCCGAGAACCACAGGCGCAGGCCGAATTCCAGATCCTCCCCGGTGCGCAGCCCAGCGGTCAGCCGCAGGCCCAGCCGGCCGACCGCCTCGCGCCGGATCAGCCCCAGCGGTGCCGTCCGGTAGGCCAGGCGGTCGCGAAGCGGATCGACCAGCGGGCCCCTGAACACCCGGGCGCGCGGCGTCAGGATGCGTGCGCCGCCACGGTAGCGGAGAGGTGCGACGACGACGCCCGCGCCCGTGGCGTGCGCTGCGTCCAGCCAAGCGGACACCGATCCGGGCTCCAGCGTGTCGTCGGATCCCATGATGCCGACAAACTCTGCCCGGGCCCGGCCCAGCCCGTGGTTGAACGGCCCGGCCGGCGACGGTATCCCGTCGGCCAGTTCCAGCAGCCGGACGGTCTCCGGCAGGCCCGCCAACTGTTCGCGCACGGGCACGGGATCCATGTTGTGGCATACCACCGTGGCGCCGACGCGTCCCGGCGCGGCGGCCAGGACCGATTCCACGGCGCGCCGGACCGGGCGGTCAGCGGTATGCACGGCGATCACGATTTCGGCCTCCGGACCGCCGTCGGGGCGGCGAAGATTCTCCGGCACGCTCACGCCCCGCTTCCCGGCGGTGCCTTCGGTCCGGCGATGTCATCCGGCTTGGGTACCTCGTCCAGGGCGATGCGGCGGGCGAGCTTGGTGATCCGCTCCTCGAGTTGCCGGGTGCGCTGGAAGGAGCTGGCCATGTAGATCAGGAAGCACACGATCAGCCCGTACAGCACCAGGTCGGTGCCGCGGCCGATGCCCAGCGCATTCGCCACGGCGGTCAGGATGCCCGGGAAGAACACGGACAGCGCGGCCATGACGGCGAAGAGCATCAGCAGGATGCGGCGCACGGCCTGGTGCCGCGCGTTCTGGCCCCCGCGCATCAGCGCCAGCGCGCCTAGGGCGACGGCCAGGACCAGGACGATTTGGACGACTATGAGCATGGGTTCACCGGAAGAAGAGGTCAGCGAGGATGTTGATGCCGTTGAGCAGGGACTGCCCCTTGGACTTGGAATATTCCGTGTAGACGATGTGTACCGGTTGCTCCACCACGCGGGCATCGAGGGCGGCGAACTGGTGGATCAGTTCGGAAGCGTGTGCCATCCGGTTCTGGGTCAGATGGATTCTCCGGGCCACGTCGGCGGAGATCGCACGCAGCCCGTTGTGGGCATCGGTCAGGCGGTAGCCGGTGGAAATCCGGGACTGGATGGCCGCCGTGCGCAGCACCAGGCGCTTGAGCGCCGAGACCTCGCCCCGCCCGTCGAGGAAGCGGGAACCGAGCACCACGTCCGCTTCGCCGGCCCTGATCCGCGCCAGCATCGCCGCCGCGTCCTGGACCCGGTGCTGGCCGTCCGCATCGAAGGTGATGACCGCGTCCAGCTGCGGATCCTGCACGGCATATTCGATTCCGGTCTGCAGGGCGGCGCCCTGGCCCAGGTTCACCGGATGGGCAACGACGACGGCGCCGGCCTTGCGTGCCAGGGCGGCGGAATCGTCGGTGCTGCCATCGTCCACGCAGACCACGTGGGGAAAGGTTTCGAGCAGCTCCTGGATGACTGAACCGACGACGGTGGCCTCGTTGTACATCGGCACGACGACCCAGCAGCGACTCACCCGCCTAGTATTCCACACAGGGAATGGTCACGGCTGTTCCGGGGGCGGCGGGCCCTGCTGCCCGGTGGCCGGCGGCTGGGCTGCCACGTCGCGATAGTGGCCGTCCAGCTCCCGCACGCTGCCCGCCAGGCTCCGCTGGTCCACCACGAACTTGCGCGCGTCGCGACGCATGGCAATGTACTCCGCGCTGCCCAGCTGCAGCAGTTGCTGCAACCCGTCCTGCAGCTGGTTGTACTCGGCTTCCGGTGCCAGCAGGCCGGTGACGCCGTCGTCCATCATTTCGGGGATGCCACCGCTGCGGTACGCCAGCACGGGAGTGCCGCACGCCTGGGCTTCCAGCAGCACCAGCCCGGCGGCTTCCCGGGCGCCGCCGGCTTCCTGGCTGGGGGCCACCAGGACGTGTGCCCGCTGCAGCCAGGAGCGGATCGCGCTCCGGTCCTGGCGGCCCAGAAAGTCGATGTGCGGGTGGCTGGCAGCCTGCTCGGCGACGGTGTCGCGCAAGGGGCCGTCCCCGATCACCACCAGGCGGTGCCGGGCCTTGCGCCAGACGGCCAGGGAGGCGTCCAACAGATCCCGGATGCCCTTTTGCGTGTTCAGCCGGCCGACGAAGAGCACGACCGGCACTTCATCGGCCTGGTAGCGGGCCGGCTCGAAATAGTCGGTATCGACGCCCTGGTAGTGGATTTGGATTTTCGCGGTGTCCAGTTCCAGCTCGGCGGCGCGGCCGGCCATGTAGTTGCTGACCACCAGGATGCGGGTGCTGTGCGCCGCGGCGGCCAGGACATTCCGGTGGTGCCACCGGGCCATCATCGTGTCCGCGGGATTTCCCAGCGAGACCATGTCGGAGCCGTGCATGGTGGTGATGAGCGGCGTCCCGGACACGATGGAGGCCTTGACGGCAGGCGTCGACCAGGTGGCGAAGTGCTGATGGATGATGTCCGGTTCAAACCGGCCCACGGCCACGGTCATGGCCGGCATGAAAGCCGGCATCATGAGCTCGCGGCGCCGGAAGCCCAACCGTGGGACCGGAACGAAGTCCGTGACCGGGATCGTGACGGATGAATCCTCGATCTCCGCCACCAGCGTGAAGACACGGAAGTCGTGCCTGTCCTTCAACCGCTCGGCGTGCGCCGTGGCGAAGTACGTTGGCGGAATCCGCAACGTGCTCTTGGTGATGGCGATCTTCACGGGGCTCCCGGACCTTGGTGGGCTGCAGCCGTCTCGGTGCGGCTTATCGCCATCCTAGCCCGGCGTCCTGAACGCCACCCGGGGCTCCGGGCCTCGCCCGGGGCCCCTGCCACGGGCAGGGGTCCGCTTGCCTGGCGCCGCGGTCCGGCGCGCCCGGGGCGCCGTCGCGCCGCCGCGGACCGATTCCCTAACGGTAATCTTTCAGTGTCCGGCATTCGCCCGGCGTCAGCGACAAGGAGCAGTGGTGGCCCAGCAGATCCTGTGTATCTCGTTCTCTGATATCCAGGCCGATTCCCGTGTGCTGCGGCAAGTCAAGCTGTTGGCCGAAGCCGGTGAGGTCACCACGCTCAGCTACGGCAAGCGTCCCCCCGGAGCCACCCACCACCTCGAAATCGACGCGTCGCTGCCCTCGCTGCCGCAGACGCCGCTGGGTGTGCTGCTCTTGGCGCTGCGCCTGTATTCCGCGGTGGAGCTGGATGCCCCCGCCATCAAGCAGGCCCGCGAGCTGGTGGCGGGACGCCGCTTCGATCTGGTCGTGGCGAACGAGGCGCGCGCCCTGCCCCTGGCCCACGCCGTGGCGCAGGGGGCACCGGTGTGGGGAGACATGCACGAGTGGGCGCCGGAGGAACGCTCCCACGTACTGCCCTGGCGGCTGCTGGTCGCGCCGTACATGCACAGGCTCTGCGCCAAGTACCTGCCGAGCAGCGCCGCGGTCACCGCCGTCAACGGATCGATCGCCCGGATGTATGCGGATCAGTTCGGCTGCACCGTGGAAGTGGTCCGCAACGCGGGGCCGTTCCGACATCTGGATCCGTCGGCCCCTGTGCCGGGGAAGATCCGCCTGGTCCACAGCGGCGCCGCGGTACCCGGCCGCAACCTGGAAGGCACCATCGACGCCGTCAAGCTGCTGGATGACCGTTTCACGTTGGATCTGTACCTGGTCAAAGCCCGCGACGGCGGACGCTACTGGCAGCAGCTCAAGGACCTGGCCGACGGCGACGAACGCATCACCTTCCACGACGCGGTCCCCCCGGAAGAGCTGCCCGCCACGCTCAATGCCTACGACGTCGGGGTCTTTTCCCTTCCGCCGCAGACGATGAACCACCGGTTCATGTTGCCGAACAAGTTCTTCGATTTCGTCCAGGCGCGCCTGGCCCTGGTGTTCAGCCCGTCCCCGGAGACCGCGGCGCTGATGAAGGCCTACGACCTGGGCGTGGTGACCGAGGACTTCAGTACCGAGTCGCTGGCCCGGGCGCTGGCGTCGCTGACCACCGAACAGGTGGACAAGTACAAGGCCAACGCGCACGGAGCCGCCGCGGCGCTCAGCTCGGCCGAGGACGAGGCCGTCACCAGGGGCATCCTCGCTGCCCTGCTGACGCCCTGACCGAGGCCGGCGCCAGCGGCATCCCCGCGGCGCGGCCGACGCACTGCCGGAGCCGGCGTCAGCGCTGCCGGAAGCCTTTCGCGGCGTCCGCGACGGCTTCGGCGGCGCGGGCCCCCACGCTGCGCAGCGAGTAGTTCCGCTCGACCCAGTCGGACAGCCGGCGGCGCTCGGCGTCGTCCGGGGTCTGTTCCAGCGCCGCGGCAAGGGCCTCGGCCACCTGGCCGGCGTCCCAGTCCACGCTCTGGCCCAGCCCATGGTCGGCCACCAGCTGCCGCAGCGGGCCGACGCCGGCGTAGACCACGGGCGTGCCGCAGCTCAACGAGACGAAGGCCTTGGTGGCGAAGGCAAAGTCATAGCCGCGGGCCGGCCGCACCGAGGCCAGCCCCGCGGCGGCGGAGCGCAGCGCGCGGGCGATCGTGCCGCCGTCGGCCGTTCCCATGAAGCGGATCCGCTCCCCCGCCGGTGCCGCCCGCCGGCGCAGCTCCTCCAGCTCCACGCCGCCGCCGTACATCAGCAGCCGCGCCTCGGGGTACCGGTCCGTGATTTTGAGGAAGCCGTCCACGAACACGCCGGCGCCCTGGATTTCGGACATGGTGCCGGCGTAGACGAAGGTGGGGCCGGGATGCGCAGCGCGGGGCCCGTCCAGGCTGAAGGTGCCCGTGTCGATGCCGGTGCCCACCTCGGCCACCCTGGCGCGTCCGGAGGTCAGCCCCGCCAGCGCCTGGGTCACGCCGGGCGAGATGCTCAGGACGCCGGAGGCACCGGTCACCACCCAGCGTTCCACGGCCCGCAGCACCTTGACCACCCGCGGGTGCACGCCGATCCCGGCCGCGGCATCAGAGCTGACGTCGGCGGAAAAGTACACGTAGGGACGGCGCCGCAGCGCGGCCGCCGCCCGGACCACCACGCCGGTGGTCGGCGGCGGCTCCACGAGCAGCACGTCGAAGGGTTTCTGCGCCAGCAGGCGGAAGAACAGCGGGATGTCGAAGCTGGCGTACTGGAGGTAGCCCCGCACGGCGCCGCTGGCATCCCGCAGCACGGGCCAGCGCAGGACCCGGGCGCAGGGGCGGCCGGTTTCCCCCGCCGCGGCACCAAGTCCCTTCGGGGGCCGGGTGGTGAGCACGGTGACCTGGTGCCCGGCCTCGGTCAACGCCCGGACGGTGGCGGCCAGCCGGTAGGCGGCGGCGCCGGCCTCCGGTGCATAGATCCGGGTGGCCAGCAGGATCCGCAGGCCCATCAGGCCTGCAGCCCGATGGTGCGGGATTCCTTCGCGCTGGCGATCATGGCTTCGGCGACGCGCAGCGTGTTCAGCCCTTCGCGCATGGTGACGATGGTGGCCGCCGGGCGGTCGGTGCGGGCGCCGCCGTCGTGCTGTGCAGCCGGGGAACCGGGCGGCAGTCCGCGCGTGGCGAGCACGGCGTCGCGGAAGGCCTCGTGTTCCACCTTCAGCGGTTCCCGCTTGGGAATGGCCAGGCGGGTGATGTTGCCTTCGGAGACGCCGCGGAAGTTCGCCACGGATTCCCATTCGGTGTCGATGGTGCCGTTTTCGTAGAAGGTCAGGTCGGCGGTCAGCGTGTCGGCCACGAAGGAGCCGCGTTCCCCGGTGACCACGGTGACCCGTTCCTTCATCGGCGAGAGCCAGTTGACCAGGTGGTTGGTGATCACCCCGTTGGCCAGCTGCCCGGTGGCCGCGACCATGTCCTCGTGTTCCCGGCCGGAGCGGGTGGTGGTGCGGGCGCTGACGGACCGGTAGTCGGACTGCGCCAGCCAGGCGGTGAGGTCGATGTCGTGGGTGCCCAGGTCCTTGATCACGCCGACGTCGGCGATCCGGGCCGGGAACGGGCCCTGCCGGCGGGTGGCGATCTGGAAGATCCGGCCGAGTTCGCCGGCCTCCAGCCGGGCGCGCAGCGACTGCAGCGCCGGGTTGTACCGCTCGATATGGCCGACGGCGCCGACCAGGCCGCGGGATTCGAACGCGGCGGCCAGTTTCTCGCCGCCGGCGACGGTGTCGGCGAGCGGTTTCTCCACCATGGTGTGCACGCCGGCCTCGGCCAGGGCCAGGCCGACCTCCTCGTGCAGGCCGGTGGGCACCGCGCACATGGCGATGTCGATCCCGGCCGCGATCAGCTCCTCGACGCCGCCGAAGACGGGCAGGCCGGGCGCCGCGCCGTGCGGGTCGCCGTACGCGTCGGCCACGGCCACCAGTTCCACGCCGTCGGTCTCGCGGAGCACCCGGGCGTGGTGGCGGCCCATCATGCCCAGGCCGATCAGCCCGGCGCGCAGCACGGTCTTGCCGGTCCCTGCCATGCTCAGGCACCTGCCTTCGCGAGGGCGTTGACCGCGGTGGCGATCCGGTCCAGGTCCTCGGCGTCGAGGGAGGGATGCACCGGCAGCGAGAGCACCTCGGCGGCCGCGGCTTCCGTCGCCGGCAGGTCCGCGGCGGTGTTGAAGGAGGGCAGCCGGTGGTTCGGGATCGGGTAGTAGACGCCGGACCCGATCCGGTATTCATCCTTCAGCGCCGCGGCGAACCGGTCGCGCTCCCCCGCGCCGATCCGCACCGTGTACTGGTGGTAGACGTGCACCGCGCCGTCGGCCACCCGGGGGGTGCCCACGCCGTCCAGGTTCGCGTCGAGGAACGCGGCATTGGCCCGGCGCCGGTCGGTCCAGCCGAGGACCTTGCCCAGCTGCACCCGGCCGATGGCGGCGTGCAGGTCGGTCATCCGGGCGTTGAAGCCGACCAGTTCGTTCTCGTACTGGCGTTCCATGCCCTGGTTGCGCAGCAGCTGCAGCCGGCGCGCCACCTCGTCGCTGCCGGTGGAGACCATGCCGCCTTCGCCGGAGGTCATGTTCTTGGTCGGGTACAGGCTGAACATCGCGAACTCGCCGAACGTACCCACCGGGCGGCCGCCCAGCGAGGCCCCGTGGGCCTGGGCGGCGTCCTCGAAGAGCAGCAGCGACTTCTCCGCGGCCAGCCTGCCCAGCGCGTCCATGTCGGCCGGATGCCCGTACAGGTGCACCGGCATGATGGCCTTGGTCCGCCCGGTCACGGCGGCGCGGACCGCGTCAGGGTCCAGGCAGTAGTGCTCCGGCTCGATGTCGGCGAACACCGGGGTGGCGCCGGTCAGGGCCACCGAGTTGGCGGTGGCCGCGAAGGTAAAGGACGGGACGATGACCTCGTCGCCGGGCCCGATGCCGGCGGCCAGCAGGCCCAGGTGCAGGCCCGAGGTCCCGGAATTGACCGCCACCGCGTGCCGGCCGTCCAGCAGCACCTGCGAGAACTCCTGCTCGAAGGCGGCCACCTCGGACCCCTGCGCGAGCATGCCGGAGGCCAGCACGGCGTCGACCGCGGCCCGTTCCTCGTCCCCGATGATCGGCTTTGCCGCCGGTATGAAGTCCTTGCTCACAACTGTTCTCCTCCGGTCTCGTCCGTAACTTCGTGCAACACGCCCTCGTCCTCCCGGTATTTGGACCCGGTCGCCGGGCACACCCACGCCGACGGATCCGCCGGGTCCTGCGCCAGCCGCTGTCCGGCCCGGCCCACCCAGCCGATCCGCTTGGCCGGAACCCCGGCCACGAGGGCGAAGTCGGGCACGTCGCGGGTGACCACGGAGCCGGCGGCCACGGTGGCCCAGGCGCCAATGGTCACCGGGGCCACGCAGACCGCCCGCGCGCCGATCGACGCGCCGTCGCGGATGTCCACGCCCACCGGCGTCCAGTCCTCGGCGCTCTTCAGCGAACCGTCCGGGGCGACCGCCCGCGGGTAGGTGTCGTTGGTCAGCACGACCGCCGGGCCGATGAACACCCCGCGGCCCAGCCGCGCCGGCTCGTACACCAGCGCATAGTTCTGGATCTTGCAGTTGTCCCCGGCCTGCACCCCGGTGCCGATGTAGGCGCCGCGGCCCACGATGCAGTTCTCTCCCAGCACGGCGCCCTCGCGGACCTGTGCCAGGTGCCAGATCTTCGTGCCCTCGCCCAGCCGGGCGGCGTCGGCGACGTCTGCCGAATCGGCGATGAACGCCATGGTTTCCCTCTTTCCGCTCACGGCCGCTGCGCCGCCGTCGATTCCGTTTTCGTTCCGGCGCTCAGGGCTTGCCGATCACCCGGTACGCCACGCCCGGCCAACGCCCAGCCGAGCTGACCCGCCGGCCGTCGACAAATACCTTCACGCCGGGCAGATCGTCCGGTCCCAGGTCCGAGTATTCGGCGTGGTCGGCCTGCACCACGGCGGCGTCGGCGGGCTCGCCCAGATGGTAGGGCGTGAAGCCCAAAGCCGTGAGCTCGGCATCGCTGAACATGGGATCATGCACGACGGCGGTGCCTCCCCGCGCGTTGATCGCCTCCACCGCGCCGAACACCCCGGAGAACGCAGTCTCCTTCACGCCGCCGCGGTAGGCCGCGCCCAGCACCGCCACGCGCGCACCGGCAAGGTCGCCGTATGCGCCCTCCAACAGGCCGATCGTATAGTCCGGCATGCCCGCGTTCGCCGCCCGCGCCGCAGCGACCACCGTGGCCGACGGATCGTTCCACAGATACAGCCGCGGGTACACCGGGATGCAGTGCCCGCCGACGGCGATGCCGGGCTGGTGGATATGGCTGTAGGGCTGGGAGTTGGACGCTTCGATCACCTGATAGATATCGATACCGGCGGTGGCCGCATAGCGGGCGAACTGGTTCGCCAAACCGATATTCACGTCCCGGTAGGTAGTCTCGGCGAGCTTGGCCAGCTCGGAGGCCTCTGCCGAGCCCAGGTCCCAGACACCGTTGCCGCGCGGCAGGTCCGGCCGGTCGTCGAAGTCCAACACCGCCTCGTAAAACTCCTGCGCCGCGGCAGCACCGGCCGCGGAAAGCCCGCCGACGAGCTTGGGATACTTGCGCAGATCCTCGAACACCCGCCCGGTCAGCACCCGCTCCGGGGAAAAGACCACGTGGAAGTCCTCGCCCTCGACCAGCCCGGAGCCGGCCTCGAGCATCGGTTTCCACCGGTTCCGGGTGGTGCCCACCGGCAGCGTTGTCTCGTAGGAGACCAGCGTGCCCGGCGTCAGGTGCCTGGCCAGCTCCTGCGTAGCAGCATCCATCCAGCCGAAGTCGGGCTTGGCCTCGGCGTCCACGAACAAGGGCACCACCAAAACCACGGCGTCGGCTCCCGGCACCGCGTCAGCATAGTCCGTGGTCGCCCGCAGCCTGCCGGCAGGCACCAGCTCGGCCAGCCTGTCCTGGAGTCCTGCCTCCCCGGGGAACGGTTCGCTGCCCGAGTTGACCAGGTCAACCACGGCGGGGTTCACGTCCACGCCGACGACCTCGTGCCCCTTTGAAGCGAACTGGGCCGCCAACGGCAACCCGATCTTTCCCAGAGCAATGACAGCGATCTTCAAGAGCTAAGGCCTTTTCTCGTTGTGTCGGTGTGCGGGCCTTTCGGCCCAGAGTCAAGGGTATCGCTTGTTCACGGCAGCCTTCGGTTCCGCAGTTATCCACAAACCGGGCGAAGCACAGGAAAGTAGCGCGCCCTTCTGCCTAGGTTCCTTGTCATGGTCCTCCACCTGACGCTCGCGGCCGCCCCCGGCCTTCGGGCCACCGCCGCGGCCTGGGTCGCCGCGAATGCCGAGGCGGTCGCGGGGCTGGAAAGCGGAATAAGCGCGGCGCCGTTGGCGGCCTGGCTGCGCGGGCGCCTGCCGGGGGTGGCCTTCACGGTGGCCGGACGGAGGCTGTCCTCCCTCACCGCGGGCGTGTCCCCGCTGGTCGACGGCGCCGTCGTCGTCTGCGCCCCGGACGCGGCGGTTGTGCCGCGCCGGGAAGCACCGGCGCTGCCGCCGCTGCTGCTGGCCGTCACTGCCGGGCCCGACGCCGGCCGCCTGTTCGCCCTCACGCGCGGCCGCTTCACCGTCGGCCGGCATGCCTGCGCGCTGACCATCGCGGATCCTGAGTTGTCTCGGCTGCATGCCACCGTGGAAGTCACCGACCGCCAGGTGTTGCTGCGCGACGCCGGGTCGTCCAACGGCATCGTCCGGGGCGGCAGGCGGACCAGGCAGGTCGTGCTGAGGGCGGGGCACACGGTGCGGATCGGCGGCAGCCGACTGCAGCTGGTCGTGGGCAGCGAACCGGGTGAACCGTTCCGGCCGGACACCGACCTGACCGTTCCGGTGCCCGTGGCTGAAAAGCCTCCGGAGCAACGGAGCCGGACGACGTTGCTGCTGGCCGGGCTTCCGTTGCTCGCCGGCCTGGCGCTGGCCCTGCTGACGGGGCTCTGGTTCTTCCTGGTCTTCAGCGCCATGTCCCTGCTGGCCGCCGCCGTGCCCTGCGCCGCCGGGCGGCGGCAGCGTCGCCGCTACCGGGCCGCGGTGCTTGCTGCGGCGGAAGCGGACGCCCGGCGGCGGCGCCGGGCGGCCCCCGGCCCCGCCGAGCTGACCGTGTCCCTGTTGCGGGCGGGCACGGGGCTTTGGCGTCCCGCCGCGGACCTGAGCCCTCCGGCACGCCCGGCCCACGTGTGGCTGCGGCTGGGGACGGCCAGCCTGCCGGCCCACATCGGCTCGGCGTCTGCGCCGGTCGCCGAGCCTCCCGCGCCACAGGACGTTCCGCTGTGTGTGGATCTGCTCGCCGAGCCCCGGCTGCGGTTCCAAGGAGCACCGTCCGGGCTGGAAGGACTGATGCGTTCCGTCCTGCTGCAGTTGGCCACACGGGCAGCGGGAACCTCTCTGCGTGTTGTCTGTTATGCGTTGCCGGAGTCGCTTCGAGCGTCGGCCCGGTTCCTGCCGGGGGTGGATCTGGTGGACCGGCCCGGGCAGCTGGCGGAGCGGCTCTCCGCCGGCGGCGGCACCATAGTGCTGCTGGTAGCCGGACGCGGCGGCGAGGCGGCCCGGCTCCTGGCGGATTCAGGACCGCCGGCCGCGCAGCTCTGGTTCGGCGGCCAGGCCGCATCCGGGACCCGGATCATCGTGGCCGGACAGGAGTCCCGCCTGACCGCCGACTCAAGGGACGTCGCGTTTTCGGTGGATCTGGTGTCGGCCCCGACGCTGGACCGCTTTGCCCGGCTGGCCGCCGCGGCCATCCCGGGCACGACGCCACAGGCGGCCGGTTCCGTGCCGGCGCGCTGCCGCCTGCAGTCGATGCTTCCGCCGGAGCCGCTGGCAGGGCGGTGGTCCCGCGGCGACCACCATCCCGGCCTCATCGCTGTGCCGGGTGCCGGCGCCGCGGGACCGCTGGCGCTCGACCTGGCCGTCCACGGGCCGCATCTGCTGGTCGCCGGCACCACCGGCTCCGGCAAGTCCGAACTGCTGCGGAGTCTTGTGCTCTCGCTGGCCCTAACCAAGTCCCCGAACACGGTGAATTTCCTGCTGATCGACTTCAAGGGCGGTTCCGGGCTCGGCCCGCTCGCCCGGTTGCCGCACTGCGCCGGCCTGCTCACGGACTTGACGCTGGAAGCAGTCGGCCGGTCGCTGGCCTGGCTGCAGGCGGAGGTGCGCCGCCGCGAAGCCCTGCTGGCCGGCCGCGGCATCGGCGACATCGCGGCCTGCCCGCCGGGCACCTTGCCGCGGCTCGTCGTCGTGGTGGACGAATTCCGGATGCTGGGCGAGGACGCGCCGCAGGCACTTCCCGAGCTGATGCGCGTGGCCACGGTGGGCCGGGCCCTGGGCATCCATCTGGTGCTGGCCACGCAGCGGCCGCAGGGGGCGGTCTCCTCGGACATCCGCGCGAATATCACCACCATGATCGTGCTGCGGACGCAGAACACGGCCGAGTCCCGCGACCTGCTGGACTCGCCCGTGGCCGCCGACATACCGGTGACCGCAAGGGGCAGGGCCTACCTGCGCATCGGCACGCAGGATCCGGTCCCCTTCCAGTCGGCCTCCAGCACCTTGCCGGCCGCCGGCCCCCTCCCGGCCTTCCGGACCGTGGACGAATGGCTGGCGGCGGAACCGCCGGCGGCGGTTGCCGCGGAGGGCGCCGGAGAGGTCGAGCGGCTGGTGGCCGAGGCCGCGGCCGCCTCCCGTGGCCTCGGCCTGGCGGAAGCCCGGCGGTTGCCGCCGGCCCTGCCGGCGAGACTGGCCGTCGCCGACCTGGCCGGGCCCGGGCCGGTCGCCCCGGCCCGCTGTCCCGGAGGCGGCGACGGCGGGAGCCAGCGCCCCGCCGGCGCCTTGCCTCACGACGGGGACAGCCTCGCGATCGGGCTGCTGGATCTGCCGTCCCGCCAACGGCAGGTGCCGCTGCACTGGCAGCCGGAGCGCGACGGCCACCTTGCGGTTCTCGGCGTGGAGGGAGGAGGGCACCGGGAGTTCTTGCGGGCCCTGGCGGCACAGGTCCTGGGCGGACGGGTGGAACGACACTGCTACGTGCTGGACGGTGACGGTTCGCTGGGCCCCGCCTCGGGCGCCGGCCGGACGGGCGCCTACATGGGCCCCCAGGACACCGAACGGGCGGCAAGGGTTTTGCGCCGGCTGGCCAACGAGGTCGCCTCCCGGCTCGGCGGCCTGGCGTCGGCAGATGGGCCTGCCGAGCCGGCGGCCACCGTTCCGTTGGTCGTGTTCGTCAGCGGGTGGGGCCGCTGGCTCAGTGGCTTCCGGGCCGGCCGGCTCGGCTGGGCCGAAGACTGTCTGCAGGATCTGGCCCGCGACGGCCAGGCGACGGGCGTTGTCCTGGTTGTGTCCGGAGACCGTGAGCTGTCCGGCAGCCGCTTCCTGCCGCTCATGGCCAACCGGCTTTACCTTCCGACCGGCGCCGGTCCCGAAACGTTGCTGGGCTGGCCCCGCCTTCCTCCCATGGACGCGGTGCCCGGCAGGGCTTTGGTGCAGGGGCGGATCGGCGGCGACGGCGGGGTCTGCCACCTGACCACCGATCCGGCCGGCTGCCTCCCGCCGGCCGACGCCCGCACCCGCCCCTTCAGGATAAAACCGCTGCCGCTGACGGTTTCCGCAGCCACGCTGCCCCGCGCATGCCGCGGGCAGCCGGTGATCGGCGTGGAAGGCGACGAGCTTGAGCCCTCCACGCTGGCGCTGGCCGCCGGCGAGGTGTACCTGGTCCTGGGCCCCGAAGGCAGCGGTAAGACCAACCTGCTGGTCCTCCTGCAGCGGTCGTTGGAGGGACTAAGGCCGTGTTGTGCACCGCCCCGCGACGGAAACGCCGACGAATTCTGGGCCGGACGCGCCGCCGCCGGGCGCGGCGCTGTCCTGTTGGTCGACGACGCCGAGGCCCTCGGCGGGCGTGCCAACGGAGCCATCGCCGCCTTGGTCGCCGCCGGCGCATCGGCCGTGGTGGCTGCACGCCCGGGGCCCTTGCTGCCGCAGCAGGTTCCGCTGGCCCTGCAGGCCAGGGCCAGGGGGCGCGGCATGGTCTTGGCGCCGCGGGCGGGCGCGGATGCGGACTTCTTCGGGGTGCGGCTCGACGACGGGTGGAGGCCGCCGGGACGCGGCTACCGGATCGATTCCGGCCGGGCCGTGCCGCTGCAGGTAGCCGTGGCTACAGGGCGCGGGGAGCGGCGCCCCTGACCAGAAAATCCGTCACGGGCTTGGTCAGCAGCAGGAAGAAGGAGGCGCCGGCCGCCACCAGCAGGACGGGGCCCAGCAGCAGCTGGCCGCCTTGGATCATGGAGATGGCCACCACCACCACGAAGACCTGCCACACCAGTGCAGCAGCCCGCGTCCAGCGGTATCCGCGGAACAGGAAGTGCCCGACGACCAGCAGCCAGAGGCCGAAGACCAGCATCAGGACCAGCAGGAAGACGCTGCTGGACAGGGATATCGGGGTCTGGGTGGCCAGCCCGTAGCCGTACAGGGCGGCTCCGCCCAAGAGCACCAGTGCTTCCAGGACCACTGCCGCCGCGATGATTTTGATGGCGATGGGACGGGCGGCAGGGGCGGATGACGGTGCAGGCATTGACACACTCGCACCCTACCTTAGATAGTCGGATTATCGCCTGCAGATGGCCGGGCACCGGTTCCCGGCCGGTGCCGAACCATATCACCCTGTGACGAATGACTCAGGTATTACGGCCGGTTAAGTCCGCATGACCTCTTGTTTACGCGGATTTAACATGAAACGCTTGATGGCGAAGCGCAGAGGGGGCCGGTCGGGCTCCCTTTTCTATGAGTCTGTTCGTGAATGTTTTCACAAAAACCACCGGACACCATTTAAAGGAGTATGTGATCAGCATGGATTGGCGTAGCCGCGCGGCATGCCTGGACAAGGACCCGGAACTGTTTTTCCCCGTGGGGAACACCGGGCCGGCACTCCTGCAGATCGAAGAGGCCAAGAGCGTCTGCCGGCGCTGCCCGGTGATTGATACCTGCCTGCAGTGGGCCATCGAGTCCGGCCAGGACGCCGGTGTGTGGGGAGGCATGAGCGAGGACGAGCGCCGGGCGCTCAAGCGCCGCGCCGCCCGGGCCCGCCGGGCGTCCTGACCCCAAGACCCCCAGTTTGGCGAGAGGCCGCTGCCGGATTCGGCAGCGGCCTCTCGCGTCGGCGGCCTGCCCGCGCTCAACGGGCACCCCTGTTGTTGAGCACCAAGTCGATCCGCACACACGTTCCCCCGCCGTCGCGCGGGGTCCATTCGATCCGGCCGCCCAGTTCGCTGGTGACAAGCGTGCGGACAATCTGCAGACCCAGGCCCTCCCCCCGCGGTTCCTCGGGCAGGCCCACGCCGTCGTCCTCGACCGAAACGGTCAGCAATTCGTCGTCGCCGCGCCGGCTCCGCCGGGCAGTCAACCGGACCGTGCCGTGCCGCCCGGCCAGCCCGTGTTCGACGGCGTTCGTGACCAGTTCGTTGATCACCAGGGCCAGCGGTGTGGCGAACTCGCTGGGCAGTTCCCCGAACTCGCCGCTGCGCTCGGTGCGGACAGCTTGCGTGGGCGAAGCCACTTCCGCCGAGAGCCGGAACTGACGCCCGATCAGTTCGTCGAAGTCCACGTTCTGCGCCAAGCCCTGGGACAGCGTTTCGTGAACCAGCGCGATCGTGGCGACGCGGCGCATGGCCTGTTCCAGCCCCTGTTTCGCCTCGTCGCTGACCATGCGGCGCGACTGCATGCGCAGCAACGCGGCCACCGTCTGGAGATTGTTCTTCACGCGGTGGTGGATTTCCCGGATGGTGGCGTCCTTCGACACCAGCTCCATCTCCCGCCGGCGCAGCTCCGAGACGTCCCGGCACAGCACCAGGGCGCCGAAACGCTCCTGCTCATTCCTCAGGGGGATGGCCCGCAGCGAGAGCGAGACGCCGCGGGATTCGATCTCCGTGCGCCAGGGCATGCGCCCGGTGACAACCAGCGGCAGGGTTTCGTCGACCATGCGCCGGTCCTTGAGCAGTGCCGTTGTCACTTCGGCCAGTGAGCGGCCTTCCAGGGACTCGACGTCGCCGAGCCGCCGGAAGGCCGAAACACCGTTGGGGCTGGCGTACTCCACTACCCCGTCGGCATCCAACCTGATCAGGCCGTCGCCGACCCGGGGCGCGCCGCGGCGCGACCCGGTCGGCGAGGCGAAGTCCGGCCACAGTCCCAGCGTTCCCATCTTCAGGAGGTCGTAGGCGCACTGCCGGTAGGTCAGCTCCAGCCGCGACGGCATCCTGGAGCTGGACAGGTCCATGTGCGACGTCACGATCGCCAGCGTCCGGCCGTTGCGGACCATGGGCACCGCCTCCACCCGCATCGCCATCTCCGTGGTCCAGTCGGCCTCCGACGACCGTTCGATCGTCTGCGACTGGCGTGCCTGGTCCACCAGCGGCTTGAGGTCCTCACGGATCCGCTCCCCCACGAAGTCCCGGTGGAACACCGTGTGGGTGGTCGACGGCCGCACATGCGCCAGCGCCACGTAGCTCCCGTCCGGCGTCGGGAACCACAGGGCCAGATCGGCGAACGCCAGGTCCGCGATCAGCTGCCAGTCGCCGACCAGCAGATGGAGCCACTCCGCGTCACCCGGTCGAAAGTCGGCGTAGTCGCGGATGGGATCGGTGAAGATGGCCAAGCTATCGCCGTACTGTCGAGCGCATCAGTCGCAGTGCCACGGACAACGACGCCATGTCGTCCTGTTCGAGCTTGTTCACTTCCTCGAACATGTCCCGGGTGCGCTTGATGTTCTCCGCGTTGGCCCGCTCCCACTCGTCGAGCCTGGCCTCGGCCTGCTCCCATGCCGGGGTGCTTTGCATCACCGCTACGGTGATGTCCGTGACGGTCGTGTACAGGTCGTCGCGCATGGCGGCCCGGGCCAGCGACTGCCACCGGTCCTCCCGCGGCAGCGACGTGATGCGCTCCAGCAGGTTGTCGACGTCGAACCGATCGTAGACCGCGTAGTAGACGCGGGCGACGGACTCGACCGGTTCGTCCATCTGCCCGGCGATGCGGGCAACGTCGAGCAACCCGAAGCTCTCGAACTGCTCGGCCCACTGCCGGGCGATCCCTTCCGGCAGCCCGCGTTCTTCGGCGGTTTCGAGCCATTCGTGCACGCGGGCCAGGTCATCGCCGCGCAGGTACTTGACCAGGTTGTTGCGCAAGGGATCCATTTGCGGCTTGAACATTGCGACGCCTTCGGCGACCGGGGTTCCGCTGTCAACATGGTTGATGTACCAACGTACCGCCCGGTCCAGCAGGCGGCGCATGTCCAGATGCACCGTGCACCACAGGTCCGTCGGGAAGCTGGCCGGCAATGCGTTCAGGGCCTCCACGAGCTTGTCGAACTCATAGATCTCGCGCAGCGCCACGAAGGCCCGTGCCACGTCGGCCTCGGAGACGGATGTTTCCTCCATGACCCGGAACGCGAAGGTGATGCCGCCCATGTTGATCATGTCGTTGGCAACGACGGTGGCGATGATCTCCCGGCGCAGCGGGTGGCCTGCCATATCGTCCCCGAACCGCTCGACCAGCTGGTGCGGGAAGTAGCCGCGCAGCACACCGTCGAAGAACGGGTCGTCGGCCAGATTGCTCTCGGTCAGCGCATGGGTCAACTCAATCTTCGAATAGGCGGCCAGCACGGAAAGCTCCGGTGAGGTCAGGCCCTGGCCGGCGCCGATCCGTTCGTGCAGCTCCTCGGTGGACGGCAGCGCTTCGAGCTGCCGGTCCAGGTCCGCATGGTTTTCCAGCCAGTCCATCAGGCGTTCGAAGCTGGGGCTCCACTCGATGATGCGCTGGCGGTCGTTGAGCAGCAGGACGTTCTGGTCGATGTTGTCCTGGATGACCAAACGGCCGACTTCCTCGGTCATCGAGTGCAGCAGGTCGGCACGCTCCGCTACCGGCAGTTTTCCGGCGGCGACCATCTGGTCCACGAGGATCTTGATGTTGACCTCGTAGTCGGAGCAGTCCACGCCGGCGGAGTTGTCGATGGCATCGGTGTTGAGGATGATCCCCTGGCTGGCGGCTTCGATCCGGCCGTGTTGGGTCATGCCCAGGTTGCCGCCTTCGCCGATCACCTTGACCCTCAGGTCGGCGCCGTTGACGCGGATGGCGTCATTGGCCTTGTCGCCGACTTCGGCATTCGACTCGGTCGAAGCCTTCACATAGGTGCCGATGCCGCCGTTGTACAGCAGGTCCACCGGCGCCTTCAGGATGGCCTGCAGCAGCTCGGGCGGACTCATGCTCGTGACCTGCGGATCGAGGCCGAGGACCTCCCGAACCTGCCCGGACAACGGGATCGACTTCACCGACCGCGGGTAGACCCCGCCGCCGGCGCTGATCAGCTTCTCGTCATAGTCGGCCCAGGAGGACCGGGGCAGCTCGAACAGGCGCCGGCGCTCCTGGAAGGAGGCAGCGGCGTCGGGGTCCGGGTCCAGGAAGATATGCCGGTGGTCGAAGGCTGCGACCAGCCGGATGTGCTCTGACAGCAGCATCCCGTTCCCGAAGACGTCGCCGCTCATGTCCCCGACCCCGACGACGGTGAAATTCTCGGTTTGGGTGTCGACGCCGAGTTCGCTGAAGTGCCGCTTGACCGATTCCCAGGCGCCGCGTGCGGTAATGCCCATTGCCTTGTGGTCGTAGCCGACCGAGCCTCCGGACGCGAAGGCGTCACCCAGCCAGTGGCCGTATTCCAGCGAGATGTCGTTGGCGATGTCGGAGAAGCTCGCCGTCCCCTTGTCCGCGGCGACCACCAGGTAGGTATCGTCGCCGTCCAGCCGGACAACCCGCTCCGGGGGCACGACTTCCTGGCCGGATTCGGTCCGGACCAGGTTGTCGGTGATGTCCAGCAAGCCGCGGATGAAGGTGCGGTAGCTTTCCTGCCCTTCCGCCATCCAGGCCGCGCGGTCCACGGCGGGGTCGGGCAGCCGTTTGGCGTAGAAACCGCCCTTCGCGCCGGTGGGCACGATAACCGCGTTCTTGACCGTCTGCGCCTTGACCAGTCCCAGGATCTCGGTGCGGAAGTCCTCCCGGCGGTCAGACCAGCGGAGTCCGCCGCGGGCAACATCGCCGAACCGAAGGTGGACGCCTTCGACCCGCGGCGAGTAGACCCAGATCTCATACTTTGGCCGCGGGAACGGCGCACCGTCGATCCGCGACGGGCTGAGTTTGAAACTGAAGTAGGGCTTGTCCTGGAAGTAGTTGGTGCGAAGCGTCGCGTCGATCAGGTTCGCCAGCGAGCGCAGCACCCGGTCGGCGTCCAGGGTGGGCACGGCTTCGAGTCCGGCTGCGAGCTCGGAACGGGCGGCCTCGACCGCCGCCTCGCGGTCACCGTCCAGGTCCGGATCGAAGCTGGCGTTGAACTCCGCCAGCAGGGCGCGGGCCACTGCCGGGTTGGCCAGCAGCGTGTCGGAGACGAAGGCGTAGGAGACCAGGTTGCCCAGCTGCCGCAGGTAGCGGGTGTAGGCGCGCAGCACCGCGACCTGGCGCCAGCCGATGCCCTCGGCCAGGACCAGCCGGTCGAAGCCGTCCGACTCGCTGCGTCCGGTGACGGCGGCGCCGAAGGCTTCCTCGAGCAGGTCGCCGGTGGCGATCGGATCGACGCCCGCCGGGTACCGGAGGCCGAAGTCGTACAGGAAGTAGTCTTCGCCGTCCGCAGTGGCGATCTCGAACGGGCGCTCGTCCAGTACCTCCAGCCCGGTGTTCTGCAGCACGGGCATGATGTTGCTCAGCGACCGCGCCTCCGGCAGGTACAGCTTCAGCCGGGCGTCGGCGGCGAGGACGTCGGCGCTGTCCTCGGGGACATAGACGTGCAGCACCGGGGCGGCCCCGGCGTCGCCTCCCTCATAGTTGCGGAAACGGTCGATGTCCTCGAGCGCGTCTTCCACTTCGTAGTCCACCCGGTAGCTGGGCGGGAACGCGTCCTTCCAGTTCGCCGAGAGGCGGGCAGCCTCCTCGCCGTCGAAATTGGCGCGCAGCACCTCTTCGATGCCCTCCGACCAGGACCGGGACGCCTGGGCCAACCGGCGCTCAAGGTCGGCGGTATCGACCTTCGGCACCGTGGAGTCACGCTTGAGCCGGATGCGGAAGAACAGACGGGCCAGGGCGGATTCCGACATCCGCGCCTCGTAATCGATGCTCTGCGGGTCGAAGGTGTTGCGCAGTTCCTGCTCGATCCGCAGCCGGACGGCTGTGGTGTAGCGGTCGCGCGGCAGGAACACCAGGGCAGACACGAACCTGCCGTAGGCGTCGGTGCGCAGGAACAACCGGGTCCGGCGCCGCTCCTGCAGCCGCAGGATGCCCATCGCGGTCGCGGCCAGCTCCTCGGCGTCCATCTGGAACAACTCGTCGCGGGGGTACGTTTCGAGGATCGACAGCAGGTCCTTGCCGGAGTGCGAATCGGCCGGGAAGCCGCTGTGCTGCAGCACTGCGGCGACCTTTTCCCGGGCAATCGGGACGCTCTTCACCGAGCGGTTGTAGGCGCTGGTGGCGAAGAGGCCGATGAAGCGGCGCTCGCCGTCGACGTTGCCCTGCGCATCGAAGCTCTTCACGCCGATGTAGTCCAGGTACGCCGCACGGTGCACCGTGGAGCGCGAATTCGCCTTGGTAATCACCAGCGCACGCTTTTCCCGTGCGCGGGCGCGGCCTTCTTCGGTGAGGTGCTGGATCCGCTTCGTGTCACCGATGTGGCGCATCATGCCCAGGCCGCTGTCCTCCCGGACCAGGAGCACGTCTTCGCCGTCCTGGGTGACGAGATCGTATTCGCGGTAGCCCAGGAAGGTGAAATTCCCGTCGTCGAGCCACTCAAGCAGCGCCTTGGCCTCCTGCAGGTCGGGAATCTCGTCGGCGCCTGCGACCGAATCCAGCGACGCGGCCACCTGCCGCACCTGCCGGCGCATGGCCGGCCAGTCCTCGACCGACGCGCGGACGTCCGCCAGGACGCTCTTGAGTCCGGTCATCAATTCGGCGGCCTTTTCCGGCTCGATCCGTCCGGTCTCCACGGCCATCCAGGACTCGATCCGCAGGACCTGGTCGCCGCCGGTCTCAAACGATCCCAGGTGCGGCAGTGCCGCCGTGTCCCCGCTGGAGACCCCGGCGGCGACGGGCACCTGTTCCACGCCGGCGAGGTCGTGGCTGTCCCGGGCCCGGGTGGTCACGAAAGTGGGGTGCATGATCATCCGGATGGCGATACCCTGCCGCAGCAGCTCGGCGGTGACCGAATCGACCAGGAACGGCATGTCGTCGGTGACGATCATGACCACGCTGGCCTCGGGTTCGTCGCGGATGCCGATCACCGGCTGGGCCGGCGGCCGGTGGACTGCCAGCTCCCGATGCGCGAGCGCACGGGCGCGGAGCACATCCGGACTGTAGCTCGCGGCATCCTCCGCGGCCAGGTGCTCGTAGTATTTGGCGATGAATTCCTCGTCGCCGGTTGCTGAGCTGGACAGATCCGCCATGCTGGATCCAGTCGACATGTAAAACGCCTCCGATAGGTGTGTCCCGACCGCGCCGTTGCGGTCCTTTGGCTAGCCTAACGCGGTGCGTTCAAAACTTCACTTTGGCCGGGTACGGCGGCGGATTCCCCGCCTGGGCGCCGCCGGCCGGCTTCCTGCCAGCCCGGCGATGGCGTGCCGCAGCACAGATCCGGGCGCGGTCTCCAACAGGACCGAACCGCCCAAGAGGGCGGCATCGGCCGCGGCGGAATCGGCCGGCAGCAGGGCGCGGATGTCACGCGCGGGCCCGAACCGCTCCCAGGCTTCCCGCAGCTGTGCTTCCGGCCGGGCTCCCACGGCTGCCGCCCGAACCTTGTTGAGCACGACTTCTGCCGGGGCCGAGGGGACTGCGTGCGCCAACTCGTCCAATCCGCGGACCAGCCGCGGCAGCCCCACGGAATCGGCGCTGCCCACAGCAAGCACCCGGTCCGCCGCCTGGAGTACCCGCAAGGTGGCGCCGTTGCGCCGGGGCGCCATCGAGTCAAAGCTCAGCTCCTCGTCGTGTTCCAGCGAGAAACCGCAATCCACGACGACGGTCTCCGCCACCGCCCGCGCCACCTCCAGGACCTTTCCAAGCGCCGATGGCCTCAGCTCGGTCCACCGGTCCACCCTGGTAATCCCGGTCAACACCAGCATCGAGGTTCCGGCCACGGCCACCTTCAGGCAGACCCGCTCCAAGGCCTGAAGATCCAAGACGCCCTGGTCCGCCAGCCGGCAAGCGTGGGCCAGGGCGGCGGATTCGTCGAGCAGGCCGAGGAACGCGGCCACGCTGGCCCCATAGGTATCCGCGTCCATCAGCAGGGTCCGCCGCCCGGCGGCGGCGTATTCGGCCGCGAGGTTGACCGCCACGGTGGTGCGTCCCGGCGCCCCGGCCGGACCCCACACCGCGACCAGTTCGCCCTTCGGCCCTGCAGGTACCGCTGGTCCGGGTTCAGCGCCGTGCGCGTGCAGGGCCCGGGCTGGGTCGGCAAGCGCCGCCGGTCCGGGCGCCGCAGCCCGCCCGGCCGCCCCGGCCGGTGTCAGCGAGCCCAGCTGTGCGACCGACTCGGCTACCAGTGCCGTCAGGGCCACGGGTTCGACGGTTTCGGGACCAGTGCGTATGCCGAGGGCTTCGAGCCGGAGTCGTTCGCCGCCGTCGTCGGTCAACGCCACCACGGCAACCTCGGCGCTGTGCAGCCGCTCCAGCACGCTGCCGTCGAGTTCCCGGGTCCTGCCTGCCACGATGGCGGCCCGGGCCAGCCCGGACTGCGCCGCCGCCAGCAACTCAGCGAGCTCGGTGCAGCGCCGGACCACCGTCACGGGTCCATGCAGCCGTTCCAGGCCCGCGACGAAGTCGGCGGCCGCTGTGCCCAGCGTGACGACCGGCAGGCTCATGGGGTGCCGGCCGGGTTGAGTACGACGTTGATGCGGGCCCCGTTGGCGAGTGCATGCAGCAGCGCCGGCATGGTGTCATCCCCCACCAGGACGTGCAGCCGTTCCGCTCCGGACGAGCCGAAAGCGGTGGTGGCGTCGGTCAACTGCGACACCTCGGCCGCCTCGAGCAGCCTCTCCGGCTGCTTGAAACCGTTCCGTCCGTCGGGCAGCGAAACCCAGACATCCACCCTGGAACCGGGGCCGGCGCCCTCGGGCAACGGGCTCTCGATGTTCAGGCCGATCGGCTTTCGGTCCAGGTCGTCGGCAACACCCAGCACGGAGGCCGGCAGCAATTCCCCGCCCCGGACCAGTGCGGTGGCGACGGCACCTGCCGGCAGCCCCGATGCTGCCGGCAGGTAGCGGCCCTCGGCCTCGCCCAGCCGGACATCGACGACGACGACGTCCGCCGCTGAGATCGGTTGTCCCACCGCGATGTCCGTCCTGGCTGCCAGGACACCGGTGGTTTGGTCCGCGCCGGTTACCAGCGCGGAGACGCCGGCCACCGAAGCCAACACCAGCAGCAGTCCCACCAGCAGCCGGGGATCTTTCCACGACGGGCGTTTCAGCCGTTGTGCGGTGGTTTTTTCGGCGATGGCAGCGCTCACGGATCTTCCCCCTCAGCCCCGCGCCCCGAAAGGGACAGCCACGCTGCGGTCCGAACAAGGGCTTCGAGGCCGCGGGTGGCACCATTCTGATCGGGGCGGCAGGGAAAGGGAACCGACGGCGGCCGATCGGCCCCGGTCTGTGGAAAAACTTTTCGGGTCAACAGCACGGCAGGAGCCGGATCAAATGACATCAAACGATGCCATAATGTGGGAAAACTATCCCCGTCTCAAAGGATCTGTCCATGCCACGGTTCCTGACTCTGTCCGATGTGGCGGAGGAGTTGCAGATCTCCTCGTCGCAGACATATGCCCTGGTCCGCAGCGGCGAACTTCCCGCCATCCAGATCGGCGGCCGGGGCCAGTGGCGCGTCGAGCAGGTCATGCTCGATCAGTACATTCAGGACAAGTACGCCCAGACGCGGCGGCTGATCGAAGAAGCCAAGTCGACCACCGAATGAGCATCTAGTCCGGGCTGCGCGATACGAGGGCGGCAAGGGCCGGGAAGGGCACCGTGTAGACCGACCGGACATTTGCCGCGCGCCGGTCCTCGCCCGAGGGCACGGCCGCGACGTCGAAGGAGTCCGCCCCGACCCTGTCGATCACCCCCTCCGCCGCAGGCACGCCCGAACTGTCTGACAGATAGACGGCGACAGGGGCGCGGTCGCGGCCAACGGCCCGAAGCGCGGAACCGAGCCCGAGCCGACGCGCTCCGGACTTGTCGCCAACCGCATGCCGGCCCATGCCTTCGAGCATTTGGAGGGCAGCCAGCGGCACGAGCATGCTCCGCACGCCCTGGTTGAGCACCAACCAGGTTGATCCGACATGGGCCAACGTCCCCTCGAACCTGAGGTCTGCGCCGAGACGCACGCGCAACCAGCTTCCCAGCTGCCCCCGAAGCCTGTCGGCCAGATCCACCGCGGCCAGCTCGATCCGGGCACGCTCGTTGGCCTCGGCTTCCAGCTCCAACCGGTCCGCGGCGTGTAGCTGGGTCTCCAGATCGGCAAACAGGGCGTCCCAACGCATGGCGCCAGCCTAGGAACTTCGATCAGTTTCCGTCAATCGAAAACCAACCACTTTACAACAAGCCTCAACCAATGCCACCATGGGTGCCCAAGCAGCAACAAAGAGCAACAAACTGCATCAAACTGCATCAAACTGCATCTCACGGAGTCAAAGCAGATCTCGACCGGAGGCGCTTCCCATGCTCAGAACCACCGCCGATCTGGCAACCGCAGTACTGGTCACGGGTTGCGCCGCCGTGCTGATTCTCGCCGGGACCGAAGTAGCCGCCGGCGTCACGTGGCCGGCGCATAACTATCAGGACCTGCTGGCCGTCCTGTCGATCGGCGCCGGCGCGGCCGTGCTCTGTTGGCTGCTCCTGGGCATGGCAGCAGCTGCCGCCAGCGCCGTACTGGCCAAGACCGGCCACCGGCGCCTGGCGGCTCGGTGGGCCGCCCTGAGTCCCGCGTTCCTGCGGCGCTTGGCGGGCGCGGTCGTCGGCCTCAACCTGGTGGTGGTCGCCGGGGCCCACGCGGGGACCACAACGCGTGCGGCAGAACCCGCGGCCGGGAGCCGCATCTCCGGCGCCGCCGTCGTGGATCCGCAGTGGCAGCCGGACGGCCCGGCAAGTCCGGCAAGTCCGCCGGTGGATCCCTTATGGAAACCCGCGCCGCCGGCCGCGGCACCGGGCGTCGTCGCCAAGCCGCTGACCAGGCAGACTCCCGGGAACCCGCGGACCGTTACCGTCACCGCCGGCGACTCTCTCTGGCATCTCGCGGCCGCCGAGCTGGGCCCGCTGGCGACCGACAGGGAAATCGCCGAGCGGTGGCCCGATTGGTATGCCGCCAACCGGACCGTCATCGGCCTCGACCCCTCGCTGATCAAACCGGGGCAAACCCTCGTCGTGCCGCCGCCGGGGCAGTGACTCTTTACGGCGGGGCGGAGAGACGCACAGCCCCGCGGACCACGGACGCCGCGAGGCTGGCGGAGCGGCTGGAAGTCAGGCCAGTACCAGTGCAGTACCAGTGGAAGGAAGGGCAGGACATGGACAACGTGCGACACCTCCCGGCGGTGCAGGCGCCGGGGAAAGAAGCCGCCGCGGGCGCGGGAATCCAGGCGCTGGCACCCGCGAGCGGGGAGCCTCGGCCCCTGACGGTCCGGCGGGTCAGGCCGGCGGGGCCGGACGGCTACTTTGCCCCGGTCATCCGGTTGCAGCCCAGGCGGCCGGAGGACACCGGGGCCCACGGGGCAGCCAAACCCGTTGCAGTGCCCCGGCCAATTCCGCTGCCCGTAGGCGGGGATCCGGAGGCGGAGGCCGAGTTGAGCCACGTCACCGCGACGGCCCGGTCCGTCGCGCAGGCCTGCCTGGAGGCCGTCTCCGGCACGCGACCGGTCCATCAGCTGGCCCGCTGGCTCGACCCCGCCAGCTATGAAAAGCTGGTCCACCGCGCGGACATCGTCAGGGCGCACCAGGCGAAACTGCGTTCCGATGGCCGCGCCCCGCTGCGGCTGCACCGCAGCGCCGTCGTCCGCTCCTCCCGGGTGTGCCGTGCCGCCGACAGCGCCTATGAAGCGTCCCTCGTGGTGGCCGAGACCCGCCGGATTCGCGCCGTAGCGCTGCGCCTGGAGTTGATCCGCGGACTGTGGAAGGTCACGGCCCTGGAGATTGGCTGAACCCGAAACTACTTCCGGCGCTTGCCGCTCTTGGCGGGCCGCTTGTCCCTGGCGGGACCTGCCGCCTTGGCCGGAGCCTGGCGCTCGACCCGCGTCTCGGCCTCCCCGGACGCGCTGGGCGCCGTGAACTGGAGGGCGACCGGGCGCTGCGGAGCTTCCAATCCTGCCGCAGTGATCTGCGGCCCCGCCGCCGCCCGGGCATCTGCGACCCCGGGGACAGTCGCGGCGGCAGGCTGCTGCACCTGGACCTCGAGGTTGAAGAGATAGCCAATGCTCTCTTCACGGATGGACTCCATCATGGCCTGGAACATCACGAATCCCTCGCGCTGGTATTCGACCAGCGGATCGCGCTGGGCCATGGCCCGCAGGCCGATGCCCTCCTTGAGGTAGTCCATCTCGTAGAGGTGTTCCTGCCACTTCCTGCCGATTACCGAGAGCACAACGCGCCGCTCCAGTTCGCGCATGGTCTCGGAGCCGAGTGTCTGCTCACGCTGCGCGTAGGCGACCTTGGCATCGGAGACAATCTCTGCGCGCAGGAAGTCTGCCGTGACTCTCGAGCGCCCGCCGGCTTCCTCCAGCACCTCGTCGATCGTCAGTTCGATCGGGTAAAGCTGCTTGAGGTTGGTCCACAGCTGCTCGTAGTCCCAGTCGTCGCCATGGCCCTCCATGGTGGCTTCGTTGACCATGGCCGTCACTACGTCCTCGAGGAAGAACGAGACCTTCTCGTGCAGGTCGTCGCCTTCCAAGATCCGCCGCCGGTCGTTGTAGATTGCCTCGCGCTGCCGGTTGAGCACGTCGTCGTACTTCAGCACGTTCTTGCGCTGCTCGGCGTTGCGGCCCTCGACCTGTGCCTGGGCGTTCTGGATGGCCTTGGAAACCATCTTGGACTCCAGCGCCACGTCGTCGGGCATGCGGGAGGAGTTCATGATCCGCTCGGCCGCACCCGAGTTGAACAGCCGCATCAGGTCATCGGTCAGGGAGAGGTAGAAGCGCGATTCGCCCGGGTCGCCCTGCCGGCCGGAGCGGCCGCGGAGCTGGTTGTCGATGCGCCGCGATTCATGCCGCTCGGTACCCAGCACGTAGAGCCCGCCGAGCTCCTTGACCTCGTCGTGCTCGGCCTGCACGGCTTTCTGGGCCGCCGCCAGGGCGCCGGGCCAGGCTGCCTCGTATTCCTCCGGATTCGCCGCGGGGTCCAAGCCGCGGCGTTCCAACTCGGCCACGGCGTTGAATTCGGCGTTGCCGCCGAGCATGATGTCCGTACCGCGGCCGGCCATGTTGGTGGCCACCGTGACGGCACCCTTGCGGCCGGCCTGCGCGACGATGGCCGCTTCCCGGGCGTGGTTCTTGGCGTTGAGCACCTCGTGCCGGATGCCCTGTTTCGCCAACTGCTTGGACAGGTACTCGCTCTTCTCCACGCTGGTGGTGCCCACCAGGACCGGCTGGCCCTTTTCGTGGCGCTCGGCGATGTCCTTCACGACGGCGTCAAACTTGGCGACTTCGTTCTTGTAGATCAGGTCCGACTGGTCGAGCCGGGCCATCGGCTTGTTCGTCGGGATCGGAACCACGCCGAGCTTGTAGGTGCTCATGAACTCGGCCGCTTCCGTTTCGGCGGTGCCGGTCATGCCCGACAGCTTGCCGTAGAGGCGGAAATAGTTCTGCAGGGTCACCGTGGCCAGCGTCTGGTTCTCGGCCTTGATCTCGACGCCCTCTTTGGCCTCGATCGCCTGGTGCATGCCTTCGTTGTAGCGCCGGCCGGCGAGGATACGGCCGGTGTGCTCGTCGACGATGAGCACCTCGCCCTTGAGCACCACGTAGTCCTTGTCCCGCTTGAACAACTCCTTGGCCTTGATGGCGTTGTTCAGGAACCCGATCAGCGGCGTATTCGCCGATTCATACAGGTTGTCGATGCCGAGGTAGTCCTCGACCTTTTCGATGCCGGACTCCAGCACGCCGACGGTGCGCTTCTTCTCGTCGACTTCGTAGTCCTCGGTGTCCTTCAGCCGCATCACGACGCGCGCGAATTCGGTGTACCAGCGGTTCACGTCGCCGGAGGCCTGCCCGGAGATGATCAGCGGGGTACGGGCCTCGTCGATCAGGATCGAGTCGACCTCGTCCACGATCGCGAAGTGGTGTCCGCGCTGCACCAGTTCGTCACGGCTCCAGGCCATGTTGTCGCGCAGGTAGTCAAAGCCGAATTCGTTGTTCGTGCCGTAGGTGATGTCCGCCGCGTACTGTTCGCGGCGCGTCGCCGGGTTCTGGTTTGAAAGGATGCAACCGCTGGTCAGGCCCAGGAAGCGGTAGACGCGGCCCATCAGGTCGGACTGGTACTCGGCCAGGTAGTCGTTGACCGTCACCACGTGGACGCCCTTGCCGGTGAGCGCGTTCAGGTAGGCCGGCGCGGTGGCCACCAGTGTCTTGCCTTCACCGGTCTTCATCTCCGCGATGTTGCCCATGTGCAGTGCTGCGCCGCCCATCAGCTGGACGTCGAAGTGGCGCAGGCCGAGCGTGCGGCTGGCGGCTTCCCGGACAGCGGCGAAGGCTTCGGGGAGCAGGTCGTCCAGCAGCTCGCCGTCCTGGTAGCGCTGCTTCAGCGTGTCGGTTTCCCCGCGCAACTCGGCATCCGTGAGGGACTTGAAGTCCTCTTCCAGGACGTTGATCGCATCGGCGTAGCCGCGCAGCCTCTTTAGCGTCTTCTTGTCGCCGGTACGAAGCACACGCTCGAGAATCGTTGGCACTACATTGCTCCCAGTCAGTTGCGCAGAAATCTGGCTTGTTCAGTCTACGTGAGAGACGAGTCCCGCACCGTTTTGGTTCCCGGCGGCCGTTTCGCTGCCTCACGGGCCAGGGCGGCGGCCAAATCGCCCCTCTCCTCCACGACGACGGCGTCCAGCGCCAGCCAGTCGGCCATCAGGGCGAGCTCGGCTGCCAGTTCGGCCGCGGTTCCGGGCGGAGCGTCGGCCTCGGCGTGCGCGGCCCGGACCACGAGCCTGCCCGAGGCCCGGTCCGCTTTCAAGTCCACCCGGGCGCACAGCCGGTCCCCCAGCAAGAACGGCAGGACGTAGTAGCCGTAGGTCCGCTTTGGCGCCGGCGTATAGATTTCGATCCGGTAGCGAAAGCCGAACAGGCGTTCCACCCGCTGGCGTTCGAACACCAGCGAGTCGAAGGGGCTCAGGAGCGCCCTGCCGGTGGCCCGGCGCGGCCGGGCTGCCTCGGCGTGCAGGTACACGTCTCCCCTCCAGCCGTCCACCTGCACCGCTTCCAATTTGCCGGCCGCCTGCAGTGTCCGCACCGCTTCGGCCGCGGCCCGCACGGGCACCCGGAAGTAGTCGGCGAAGCACTTGACGGTCCCGATGCCGTGAGCCAGCGCTGCAGCCTCGATCAGCCTCAGCATCGCCTGCTCCGGATCGGGCCGGTGCTGTGCGTCGTGCGGGGCGGGCAGCACCCGCTCCGTCAGGGTGTAGAGCCGTTCGAACTGCGGAGTGCGCGCGGCGGCGCTGACCAGCCCCTCTTCGAAGAGGGCCTCCAGCACCCGCTTGACGGCGTTCCAGTTCCAACCCCAGTCGGTCTTCGGCTGGTGCGCGTCGTGGCCGATCCGGTCGGTTACCGCCCGGGCGGTCAGGCCGCGCGAAGCGGCAAGGGTGTCCAGGATTTTCGCGGTCAGGTCCCGGACGAGGTCCGGGTCCATGCCGGTCGCGCCAACCCACCGGCGCCGCTGCCACTGGCGGAGGTCGGCGAAATCCTGCGGCTTGATATAGCTGGCTTCGTGCGCCCAGTACTCCATCATGCGGCGCGGCGCTCTCCCCGCGAACCGGTGGAGGATGTCGACGTCGTAGCCGCCGAGCCTGGAGAAAAACGGCAGGTAATGCGAGCGCACCAGCACGTTCACGGAGTCAATCTGCAGCAGCCGCAGCCGGTCAAAGGTCCGGCCCACCTGCCTTGCCGTGACAAGGCCGGTGGGCCGTTCCTGAACCAGTCCCTGCGCCGCCAGCGCGATGCGGCGGGCCTGGGCCGGAGTGATGCGGGCTGTCATGCCTTCATATTAGGCAGCCGCGGCGGCAGTCAGGCTTTCGCGCCCGCAGACGAGCGGTAGGCCAGCACCTCTTCGCGCGCCTTGGCTTCTTCGGCGCTGCAGTCGGCATCGAGGGTAATCACGCCGTACGTCCAGCCGCGACGGCGGTACACGACGCTGGGAGCGTTCGTTGCCTTGTCGATGAACAGGTAGAAGTCGTGTCCCACCAGTTCCATGTTGTCCACGGCATCGTCGAGGGTCATGGCCGCGGCCGGGAAGACCTTGCGGCGGATCAGCACCGGCGAGTCTCCGGCGGGAACGTCATTGTCAATCTCGTAGCCGGTCCGATCCTCGGCCTGGTCCTGGGCAGTTGCCGCAGCCAGCGCCTCTTCATGCAGCGGCACGTCGGTGCTGGCCGGTTCCAGCGTGGCGGTGGCCTGGTGGACGGCGGTCGGGGTGTGGCGGCCGTGGTGGACCTTGCGGCGGTCCCGGGCGCGGCGCAGGCGCTCCAAAAGCTTGTTATAGGCAATGTCGAAAGCTGCAAACTTGTCCGCGGCCTTGGCCTCGGCGCGGACCACGCTGCCCCGTCCGAGCACGGTGAGCTCGACGGTCATCGAGCTTTCGGCATTGCGGGCATTGGCCTCTTTGGTGACTTTGGCATCAAGCCGCTGGACCTTGTCGCCCAGCTGCTCGATCTTGGAGATCTTCTCCTCAGCGTACTCGCGGAACCGGTCCGAAACGGACAGGTTGCGGCCGTTGATGTTGAATTCCATGGTGCCCTCCATAATTGCCTAGATGACACAACAGCGACCGAAAGTGAAACTCCTTTCAGCCGCTGAAGACGGGTTGCCTCCCTCGCGGGAGCCCATACCTCACGTTAGATCACTGACACCTTTTATTCACCCTTTACCCACGAATATCTACAACATTTCCCGACGATGTCCTGGGGCACTCCGACGGCCGGTGCCCGGGCTGGGGCGTAATCGTTACACCACGCGTCACACCGCGCGCTCATGAGGACCCGGGTCCGGCGCCCCCGCCCCCACATCCACCGGCGGGTCCGGCGGGAGCCGAGGCGGCTGCCAACACCGCCCCGCCCAGGGGAAGTCCGCCGGCGGCACGCAGCGCCCGGGCCAGCTCACCCATCGTGGCGCCGGTGGTGAGCACATCGTCCACCAGGAGGCAGCACCTCCCGGCGATCAACGATGCGTACCCCGGCGGCACGGCCATGCTGCCGGCAACGTTCCGTCGCCGCGCCGACCGGCCCAGCGCCTTCTGCCCGCCCGGGGAACCCGGCCGCCGCAGGCGCCGCACCGGGTCCACCTGGCGGACGGCGGGCAGCAGCTGCAGGCCGGCCGGCAGCAGGCCTTGCCGTGCCAGGCGGGACAGCAGCAGTTGCAGCGGATCGTAGCCGCGGCGCCGGCGGGAACTCCCGCGCGGGGGAACCGGGATCAGCACCCCTGCGGCGGGCCGGCCGGCCCGTGCCGCGGCCGCGTCCAAGGCTCCGGCCAACACGACGGCCAGCACCGGGGCCAGCTCGGTCCGTCCGTGATTCTTGAAGGCCAGCACGGCCTGGGACAGTTCCCGCCGGTAGGGCCCCCCGGCGGTCACCGGCAGCGGCCGGCCGGCCTCGTCCAAAGGCAAGGAGTCGGCGTCCTGCTCCACGGCCATCGGGCGCACCGTCGACCGCCGCAGCCGCCGCCGGCAGGCAGCGCACAGGACGTCATCCGGCGCACCGCAGGCCACGCAGTCGGTCGGCAGCAGCAGCCGGCCGAACTGTCCGGTCCAGATGCGCAGCGCCTGGGCGGCCGGGCTGAAATACAGCCTGTCCAGCCCGGCGCCCACGTCCGCCGTCGTCCTCATGAGCGGGTCCCTGCCATGCCTCCAGCATGGCCGCGCCCGGCCACGCCCGGGGTGACCGGACACCGGATGTGGAGACGGCCCGGGCCGCGGGCGGCTGTGGAGGGGGGCTACCCCGGGAAGGACGGATCGATGACCAGCGGCGAATTGCGCTGCGGGGCCCAGCTGTTGCCGACGCGGATGTAGAGCATCTCGTTGGTCTGGGCGTACACGTCCTGGTCGCCGTTGCCGGCACTGATCTCCACCATCCCCTGCAGGGGCGCGGTCCGCAGGGTGCTGCCGTCCAGGTTCAGCACCTCCGCGGTCACCGCTTCTTCGGGCGAGGCCTGCATGACGACGACGGTGTCTTCGTCGGCCCAGACGCCGGAGTCCACCGGCACCGAGGGGTTCAGCCGCTTGGGCGTGGTGATGCCTCGCGGCCTGCCGTCCTGGTCGCGGACGACGCCGGCGATATAGACCGAGGTGCTCTCGCCTTCACGGGTGGTGATGAGCGCCCTGGAGCCTTCACGGGAAATCTGCAGCTCGGTCACGGTCCGTTCCGTCAGCCATTGGGCGCTGACCGCGACCGCTTCGTCCGGCTTTTCGATGGAAACCGCGGAGACCTTCCCGCTGCCGTCTCCGGCCGCCGCCCAGGCCCAGCCGAAGGGATCGACGCTGGGTCCGGTGAGGTTGCTTCCGGATGCCGCCTCCACCGCGCGGCGGTCCCCGCCGATCACGAACATCCGGTCGCGCTCGGCGGTCAGGAAAGCAAAGCGTTCCTGGTCCAGCGACATCGCCGGTTCGCGCGGCCGCAACCGTTCCACGGACGGCAGGCCCTCCGGCTTGACCGGCCGCGATCCCTCGTAGAACACCAGTTCCTCGTCCAAAACCCCGATCTGCACATTGCCGACCGCGGGGTCCGTCACCGCGGCCTGGAACTGCGGATCGGGCGTATTGCCCAGATCCACTTCCCGCTGGTCCACCGTCATCTGGACGGTAGAGACAGTATTAAGCCCTCCCAGCGTCAGCTCCAGCTGCTGTTGCATCTGCTGCCGGCGCAGGAACGTGGTGCCCGTCAGGACTTCGGCCGAGAGGTCCACGCTGGCGGCACCGGATTCAATCGGCACGGCCCGGCGCACCAGCTGCGAGCCTTCCGGGAAGGCGCTGATCACGGCGCCGGCCAGGTACGGTGCCGGCCCCTCCAGCATGGCGGCCACGATGGCCGCGGAAATGCCCTGCCGGTTGGCGAACCAGCGGACGTCCGGCACGGCATAGGTGTACGTCGGGTCGTAGTAGTACAGGTTGAACGGAGAGAACAAGCTGCGGAAGTCCACCGTGGAGACCATGGTTCCGTCGGGAACGCTGGAAATCCGCCATTCGCCGTCCACTTGGGTCAGTTCCACCGGCAGCGACTCGGTGGCCCCTTCCTCGGCCTGGGTCCGGACGCCCGATTCGTTGATCGTGGTATCGACCTCCACCTGGAGCACGAATTCGGTTTCGGACGGCGACCCGACAATCCTCACAACGTTCCGGTACACCAGCGTCCGCTGCACCGGCTGCCATTCGCCGGCCAGGTCCGGAGCCAGGAATTCGCGCGCGATCCGGTAGTCGTCCTGCGTGGCCGTGCCCGCCTGGATGAAGCCGGCGACGATCTGCTGCGGCGTGTCCCCCGGCGACGGCCCCGGCGGGTTGAAGGTGTAGCCGGTTCCCCCGGTTTCGCCCGAATCGGCCTGGACTGTGCCCACCGGCCCCGACATCGGGATGGAGGAACAGGAGACCAGCGCCAGCATGGCACAGAGGATGACGACGACGGCGCGCAGCCGGGCGAGGCGGGCAGGGTCAGCTGGGATCCGGAACACCGTTTTCCTCCTGCCGTTCGAGGAGCACATTCTCGGCCACCAGCTGCCCGTGCCACGCCGAGGCACCGGCCGGCGGCAGCGGCAGCGGCGAATGCGTGAGCGTGCCGCCGCTGTGCCGCGGCAGCGTGAGCCGGAAGCAGGCACCGTTGCCCGGCTCCCCCCACGCCTGCAGCCAGCCGCCATGGAGGCGGGCATCCTCGGTGGAAATCGACAGCCCCAGGCCGCTGCCGCCTGTGGTCCGCGCCCGGGCCGGGTCGGCGCGCCAGAAGCGGTCGAACACCCTGGAGGCTTCCATGGGCGTCATCCCGATGCCGTAGTCCCGGACCGAAACGGCCACGGCGTCGTCGGTTGCCCCGACCGTCACCTCCACCGGTTTGCCCTCGCCGTGTTCCAGCGCGTTGACAATCAGGTTGCGCAGGATGCGTTCGATTCTGCGGCGGTCCATGTCCGCGATGCAGCGCGGCTCGTGGGCGATCAGGCGCAGCTCCGACCCGCTGTTGTCCGCCAACGGCTGGGCGGAGTCGAGCGCGGTGCGGGCGATCTCCACCAGATCGGTCGCCTCCGCGTCCAGCGCGGCAGCACCGGCGTCGAAGCGGGAGATTTCCAGGAGGTCGGCCAGCAGCGCCTGGAAACGCTCCACCTGGTTGTACAGCAGTTCGGTGGAGCGGGCGTTGATCGGATCAAAGTCCCCGCGCGATTCGTACAGCACCTCCGCGGCCATGCGGACCGTGGTCAGCGGCGTCCGCAGTTCGTGCGACACATCGGAGACGAACCGCTGTTGCATTTCGGACAGCGCGGCCAACTGCGTGATTTGCTCCTGCAGGCTGTTTGCCATGTGGTTGAAGGAGGCGCCCAGCCGGGCGAGTTCGTCTTCGCCCCGGACTTCCAGCCGCTCCTGGAGTTGTCCTGCCGCCAGCTTCTCCGACGCGATCGCCGCCTGGCTCACCGGGTGCACCACGGCGCGGGTCAGTAGCCAGACGATGCCGCCGACCAGGACCAGCAGCAACCCGCCGCCGATCCAGAGCACCCGGTGGATAAAGTCCAGGGTCTGCTGCACGGAGGAGAGGTCGTAGATCAGGTACAGCGCATAGGAATTGCCCGGCGGCAGCGACACCTTGGTGCCGAATCCAATCGCGGGGACGTCGCTGTCGCCCACCGGCAGGGCGAGCGCCTGGCGGTACTGCCCGGTGCCGGTGGCGACTTCCTGGGCCAGCCCTTCCGGAATGATGTTGGCGGTGATGGAGGTGTTCGACTGGCTGAACACGTAGAGGTTCTGGCCGCCCGGCAGCGGCGTCAGCAGGTAGTAGCGCGGCGCTTCGGCGCCGGTGCCTTCCAGCAGTTTCAGCGTGTCCGCCACCATGCTGGAGACGGTCGAACGGTCGCTGGCAGAAGAACTCTCGAAGATCGTCTTGACTTGGGAAAGCCCGCGCCGGGACTCGGCCTCCGCCTGGTTCACCCGCTCCTGGTAGAGCCCGGAGGCTATCTGGCTGGAGAGGAACGCGCCGACGCCCATAAAGGCGAAGGCGGTGAGCAGGACGGCGGCCGTCACCGTGCGGAACTGCAGCGACCGCCGCCATTTCCGGTTCAGGAACTCGCGGGCCCGCAGCGTGGCATGCCAAGCGGCCTCAGCTGCCGCCTTCAGCTTGGCTGTCCACCGGTTGAGAACCGGCTCCACTTACCCTTGGCCGGCCTTGTAGCCGACGCCGCGTACCGTGAGCACCACTTCGGGGGCTTCCGGATCGCGTTCGATCTTGGAGCGCAGCCGCTGGACGTGGACGTTGACCAGTCGGGTGTCTGCGGCGTGGCGGTAGCCCCAGACCTGCTCCAGCAGCAATTCGCGGGTGAAGACCTGCCAGGGTTTCCGGGCCAGGGCCACCAGCAAGTCGAATTCCAGCGGGGTGAGCGAGATCTTCTCGTCCCCGCGGTGGACCACATGCCCGGCAACATCGATCACCACGTCGGCGATCCGCAGGGTCTCCGGGGCCCGCTGGTCTCCCGGCCGCAGGCGGGCGCGCACCCGGGCCACGAGTTCTGCCGGCTTGAACGGCTTGGGCACGTAGTCGTCGGCGCCGGATTCCAGGCCCCGAACCACGTCGGAGGTGTCCGACTTGGCCGTCAGCATGACAATGGGAACGTCCGATTCGCCCCGGATCTGGCGGCAGACCTCAATCCCGTCCAGCCCCGGGAGCATCAGGTCGAGCAGCACCAGGTCCGGCTTGCTGCTGCGGAAGACCTCAAGGGCCTGGGCGCCGTCCGCGCAGAACACCGGATCGAATCCGTCGTTGCGCAGCACGATGCCGATCATTTCGGCCAGGGCCTCGTCGTCGTCTACGACCAGAATGCGTGCCTTCATATCTCCCTATTGTTCCCTATTCACCTCATCCCTGGCGTAACGACGCACAGGGCACACCGACAGCGCGCCCACGGCCGGGCCCGCGCCCGGGATGATAGGAACTGGCGGACCGAAACTATAGGCTGATGAGAGGCTAACACTTCGCCGGGGGCCTCCCGCCGTCGGCGACACGAGACGAGGAAGACGGGACGCGATGAGCCACGGGGCCAATGACGCCGGGCACGACAGCAGGGATCCGCAAGGCCAGGGCCCCGGCGGCCCCGGCTCCAACTCCGCCGCCGGCTCCAACAGCCAGGCGCCGGGCCAGCCGGCGTGGGGGCAGCAGCCGGTGTGGGGACAGCCCGCGCCCGGCGCGCCGGAACCCGCGTGGGCGCCGCCCGGCCGGCAGCCTCCGCCCGCCCAGCCCGGGTGGGGCCAGCAGCCTCCGCCCGCCCAGCCCGGGTGGAACCCGCAGCCGCAGTGGGGACAGCCCGGGCCCGGCGGGCAGCAGCCGGGAGGCTGGCCCGGGCAGCCTGCCTGGACGGGCCAGCCAGGCGGCGGTTGGCCGGCCCCTCCCGGCCCGGGCCCCTACCGCGGCTATGTTGCCCCGCCGAAACCGGGCGTCATCCCGCTGCGTCCGCTCGGCGTCGGCGAAATCCTCGACGGCGCTTTCCAGGCTGCCCGCAAGAACGCCGCGGCGGTCTTCGGGACGGCGGTGCTGCTCCAGGTAGTGGTCAGCGCGCTGGCCTGGCTGGTCGGCGGACTGATCATCTCCGCCTTCGGCGGCCTGCAGGTCATGGCGAACGAGGAACTCACGGATGAGTCCGCGGTGGCCTTCGGCCTGTCCATCATCATCTCTTCCCTGGTGCTGGGCCTGCTGTCCGGGGTGGGGATCCTGGTCCTGCAGGGCGTCCTTGCCATTCCCACGGCCCGGGCCGCGGTTAACCAGAAAACCGGCTTTGGCCTGATGTTCGCGCTCGCGAAGGGCCGGATCGGCGCGCTGGTCGGGCTGGCCCTGCTCTATCTGGCGCTCACTGCCGCCGCGCTGGTCGCGATCGTCGCCGGCTCCTTCTTCCTGGCCGACCAGCTCGGCGTGTCCTCGGCCTGGCTCATCGTGCTGATCATCCTCGGGCTGACGGCGGTGTCGGTCTGGATCGGCATCAAGCTGATGCTGGCGCCCGCGGTCATCATCATGGAACGCGCACCGCTCTTTAGGGCGCTTGCCCGGTCGTGGCAGCTGACCGACCGCAGCTGGTGGCGGACCTTCGGCATCATCCTCCTGTGCACCATCATCGTCACGGTGATCACCTCCGTGGTCAGCATGCCGATTTCGTTCATCGTGGGACTCGCCGGTCCCCTGCTCGGCGATCCGACATCGGCCGAGAGCATGCTGGCGACCATGGGGCCGCTCACGCTGGTATCGATGCTGCTGTCTTCCATCTTCTCGGCCATCGGCTATGCCTTCCAAGCGGCCGTGATCGCCCTGGTCTATATCGACCTGCGGATCCGCCGCGAAGGGTTCGACGTGGTGCTGTTGCGCGAGCATGAAGCCTCCGGCGGCCAGGACACCCGGACCATCCCGGGACTCGGCACCGGCGCGGCGCCCGGCCCCGCGGTTCCCGGGCCATCCGGTCCATGGTCCACATGATCGTGAACCCCATGGGCGTGGCGCGGGGCTTCGCAGCTGTCCCCTTCGACGTTCCGGTGGAGCCGGGACCGGAAGAGGCACGTGAACTGCTGGTCCGCGAACTGGCCAAGGAGGAATACCAGGATGCCCGCCCCGGAGTCCTGGAATCGGTGCTGCAGGCCGTCCTCGACTGGCTGGCGGAGCTGATCGCCCAGCTCAATGGCTTCACCCCCAATCTCGGCACGCTGGTCCTGGTCCTGGCTGCTCTGCTGCTGATCGGCGCGGCCGTGTGGCTGGTCAAACCGCGGCGCAACGCCCGCCGCCGGGCGGCGGCAGAGATGTTCGACGGCGCCGTCCCGCTCACAGCCGACGAGCACCGCAGGAACTCGCGGGCTGCCGCGGCCGAAGGCGACTGGGACTCGGCGCTGACCGAGCGGTTCCGCGCGCTGGTGCGATCGATGGAAGAGCGGGTGGTTCTGGACCCCCAGCCGGGCCGCACCGCCGACGAAGCGGCCGCCGGCATCGCCGCCGCGTTCAGCACCGAGGCCGGGCGGCTGCGTGATGCCGCCGCCCGGTTCGACTCCGTGCGGTACGGCAAGGTGCCGGCAACGCGTGAGGACGTCGACCGGCTGGCAGCCCTGGACGATGCCCTGGCCGTGGCGACGCCGCACCCGGGCGGCAGCAGCCCGGCGCCGCTGGCGGTTCCGCGATGAGCAGCGCCGGCGCCGCGGATCCGGCGGTTGCAGCACCCGGCGGCTTCGCCGGAGGCGCCACCGGAACCGGCGGCGCGCCCGGATCCCTGCCCGAAACCATCGGCGACGGCGGCTCGGTGCTGTCCACGCTGCGCAACCGGCTGCGCCGGTGGAGCTTCTGGCTCCTGTTGCTGGTGCTGCTGTGCGGCGTGGTAGCGCTGGAGCTGCTCCGCGGCCCGGCCGCCGACCGCGCCGACCTCTCCCCCGGCAACGCCGCGCCCAACGGGGCCAAGGCCGTGGCCGAAGTGCTCCGCCAGCAGGGCGTGCAGGTGACCGCGACGAATTCGCTGCAGGAAACCCGGGACCAGCTGAAGGCAGGCGACGCCGCCTTGCTGATCCACGACCCGGACGGCTACCTGACCACCGGGCAGCTGGAACCCCTGAAGGAGCGGGCCGCCCGCGTCGTGCTGCTCGAGCCCGGCTTCGAGGCGTTGCGGGCACTTGCCCCCGGCGTCCGGGCCGCCGGCGTCGTCCCTGCCGACGGTGGCAACCTCGCGGCCGGCTGCAGCGTGCCCGGTCCCGCCGCAGCCGGCGAAATCACCCGCGGCGGCTTGTCCTACCGCGGCGGCAGCGAACTGTGCTTCGCCTTCGAGACACCCGCCGAGGACGCGGCCCCCTTCGTGGTGTCCGACGACGGCGGCACCATCGTGCTCGGCGCCGGACACGTGCTCAGAAACGAAGGCGTTGTCCGCGCCGGCAACGCCGCGCTGGCACTGCGCACGCTGGGAGCCACGGAGCGGCTGGTGTGGTACCGGGCGGGACTGGAGGACCTTCCGGTGTCCGACGAAGCGGTCAACCCCCTGAGCCTGCTGCCCGGCTGGGTGCTCCCGGTGTCCCTGTGGCTCATGGGGGTCGGCGTCGCCGCGATGTTCTGGCGCGGACGCCGCCTCGGACCGCTGGTGTCCGAGCCGTTGCCGGTGGTGGTCCGCTCGGCCGAGACGATCGAGGGCCGTGCCCGGCTTTACCAGAGTGCCAAGGCCGTGAACCACGCCGCCGACAACCTGCGCGCCGCCACCCTGACCCGGCTCGCCGCCCACCTGCGGCTGCCCGCAGGCGCCGCCAGCGCCGACGTCGTCGATGCGGTAGCCCGGGACAGCTGCCGCCCGCGGGCGGACGTGGAGCGCCTCCTGCGCCACGAGGCACCCGGCACCGAAGCCCGGTTCGCGACCTGGGCACAAGAACTGCAGCAGCTAGAGAAAGAGATAATGCACCGATGAGCGATCAGCCAGGACAGCAGCAGGCATCCCACTACGGCGGGGGCCCGGCCGTCGCCACGCCACCTGCCGACGACGACCGCCTGCGCCAGACGCTGCACGACGTCCGCAGCGAGGTGGCGAAAGCAGTGGTGGGCCAGGATGCCACCGTCACCGGGATGCTGATCGCCCTGCTGTCGCACGGGCATGTGCTGCTGGAAGGAGTGCCCGGCGTCGCCAAGACGCTGCTGGTCCGCTCGCTCTCCGCCGCACTGAGCCTGGACACGAAACGGATCCAATTCACCCCCGACCTGATGCCCGGCGATGTCACCGGCTCCATGATTTACGACACCCACACCGCCGAATTCCGCTTCCGCGAGGGCCCGGTCTTCACGAACATCCTCCTGGCCGACGAAATCAACCGGACGCCGCCGAAGACGCAGGCCTCGCTGCTGGAAGCGATGGAAGAACGCCAGGTGTCGGTGGACGGCATGTCCCGGAAGCTGCCCGAACCGTTCATCGTGGCGGCCACGCAAAACCCGGTGGAATACGAGGGCACCTACCCGCTGCCGGAAGCCCAGCTGGACCGCTTCCTGCTGAAGCTCACCATGCACCTGCCCGACCGGGACGCGGAAATCGAAATCATCCGCCGCCACAGCCAGGGCTTCGACCCGCGCGACCTGCGTGGCGCCGGGGTGCGGGCCGCCGCCTCCGCCGGGGACCTGGTCCAGGCCCGGGCCGCCGTGGCCCGGGTGGCGATCGCGCCGGAGGTGGTCGGCTACATCGTGGACCTGGTCCGGGCCACGCGCTCGGCGCCGTCGTTCCAGCTGGGCGTTTCGCCTCGCGGCGCCACCGCCCTGCTCAGCACCTCGCGCGCGTGGGCGTGGCTGAACGGCCGCGGTTTTGTCACGCCGGACGACGTCAAGGCGATGGCCCTGCCGGCGCTGCGGCACCGGGTCGGCCTGCGGCCGGAGGCGCAAATGGACGGCGTGCAGGCCGACGACGTGCTGCAGAGCATCCTGGCCACCGTGCCGGTCCCCCGCTGAGTGACGCCGTGGCGATCACCGGACGTTTTGTCCTGCTGGCCCTTGCGGGCATCATCCCGCTGATGCTCTTCCCGCGCCCCGTCACGGTTCTGGTGTGCTGCCTGCTGCTGGCCGCGGCGGTCGGCGTGGACCTGGTGCTGGCGCTTTCGCCGCGCCGCGTCGGGCTGCAGCGGAGGCTGCCGTCGAATGTGCGGCTGGGAGAATCGGTGACGGCCGGGTTGCTGCTGGCGAACCATGGCCGCAGCCGGCTGCGGGCGGTGGTGCGGGACGGCTGGCAGCCCTCGGCCGGCGCCGCCAATCCGGAGCAGCCGGTGCGCCTTGCACCGGGGGAACGGCGGCTGGTCGAGGTGCAGCTGACGCCGCAACGCCGCGGCGACCTGCTGGCGCAGCATGTCACGGTCCGGTCGCTGGGTCCGTTGGGAGTGGCCGCGCGCCAGGTCACCGTCGGCCTGCCCGGCCGGCTGCGGGTGCTGCCTCCGTTCCATTCCAAGCGGCACCTGCCCTCCAAGCTGCGCAAGCTGCGCGAGCTGGACGGCCGGGTGGCGGTGCAGGTCCGCGGCGCCGGCACCGAGTTCGACTCGCTGCGCGACTACGTGCGCGGCGACGACGTGCGCTCCATCGACTGGCGCGCCACCGCCCGGCGGCAGGCCGTCGTCGTTCGCACCTGGCGCCCGGAACGCGACCGCCGGGTGGTGATCGTGCTCGATACCTCCCGCACCTCGGCCGCACGGATCGAAGACGAGCCGCGGCTGGACACCGGAATCGAAGCCTCCCTGCTGCTGGCGGTGCTCGCCGAGCGCGGCGGCGACCGCGTGGATTTCCTGGCCTTCGACCGGCGGCCGCGGGCCAAGGTCGCCTCCGCGGCCAAAGGCAACCTGCTCAACCAGTTGGTCAACGCCATGGCCCCGCTGGAGCCGGAATTGATCGAAGCGGACTGGTCGCAGATACCCGCGGAAATCCACGCCTTGTCCTCGCACCGGTCCCTGGTCGTGCTGCTGACGGCGCTGGATTCCGGAGCGGCCGAGGAGGGGCTGCTGCCGGTGCTGGCCCAGTTGAGCGCCAAGCACACCGTGGTGGTCGCCTCGGTCAACGATCCGCACGTGGATCGGCTGCGCACCGTCCGCGACACCGTCGACGACACGTTCCGGGCCGCCGCCGCGGAGCGCGCGGTGCTGGAACGGGCAGCAGTCGCCGCACAGATCCGCCAGCTCGGCGCGGAAGTGGTGGACGCTCACCCGCACGAACTGCCCCCTCAGCTGGCGGATATGTACATCCGGCTCAAAGCCGCCGGACGGTTGTAGCCGTCGTGGACGCCGTCAACGGCGGCAGTGGCCGCGGGCCCGCCTCCCGGCGCGGGTGGTGATGCAGTGGTTTCCGTCTACCGGATGGCGCTGGGGCCGGACTTCCGGCTGCTCCAGCCCGAACTGCAGGAATACTTTTCGCTCGCCCCGGACGGCGCGGACGACGGCGGAACCGGAGCCAACGGGATCGGCTCCGGCGTGTTCGACGTCGCCGGCTGCCCCCGTCCGGCGTTGCGGCCGTTCCTCGGCCTGACCAGCGGCGACAACGCCCTGTTCCCCGAGTACCAGCACAATGTGCCCTTCAGGATCGAGAACCGGGCCTCACTGAATGCCCCCGGCGAGCCGGAGCTCACCGCCGTCAGGACACTCAGCTTCCACGACCGGACCCGGATCGTGGAGGACCGGACCAGCTGGGACCGCGATCTGGGCCATGCCGTCGGTGCCCTGGGCCGCAGCGGCCGCCTGCTGACGGACGTGGCGTGCTCGGTCGGCGCCGACGGCCGGATGCGCCTGGCCTCGCGGCGCTGCCGGCTGGCGACCGGCCCGCTCAGCGTCGGGCTTCCGCTGCTGCTGGATGCCGCGGCTTTCACCGAACAGTGGTGGGATGGATCCGAGCGCCGTTTCCGGATCCGGACGAAGGTCATCCAGCGCCAGTTCGGCACCGTGCTGGAATACTCCGGGTCCTTCTCGTACAGCCTCGTGGCCTAAGGAGTCAGCCGGATCCGCCGTGCGTTTGGTGGGCCGGCCCCCGGGCTCAGGCCTCCGCGACAACCTGGTTGAGCGCGTCCGCCGCCTGGGTGAGCCGCTTGACCACCGCGCGCGCCGTGTCCGGTGCGTGTCCGGCCAGGCCGGAGGACGGCGTGATCCTCAACCGGGGCAGCCGCGTCAACGGCAGGCCCAACTGCCGCCAGGGGCGAACGACGGAATCCACGAGCGCGCTGACCTGCGGGACGGTGCCTGCGGCCGGGTCGATGAGGCCCGCCCACACCGTTCGGTCCGCTTCCACCGCGGCCGCGATGGTTTCCCACTGCCGGGTGGTCAGCGCGCCTGTGGGGACGGCGACACCGTCCAGGCCGCTGGCGGCCACGGCGTCGAGGGACGAATCCGCGGCGGGGATCAGGGCGACGACTTCCACGGCTCCGGCATCGCGGACGGCGGCGGCCACCAGGTCCCAGGCGGCGGAGGCTTCCGAGGCGGCGACCGAACGCAGCGTGCGGTATCCACTGGCCGTGGGGATGGTCCCGGCCAGCACGGCATCGAGCTCCGGCTCCTCCAGCTGGACCACCAGATCCGTGCCGGCCGGCAGCGCGGCCCTGACGTTGGCCAGGTGTCCGGCCGCACCTGCCGCGAGCGACTGGGCCAGGTCCCGCCGGGCGCCGGCGTCGATCAGGGCACGTTCGCCGTTGTGCAGGTGCAGGTTTGCCGCCAGGGACATCGGTCCGCGCACTTGGACCTTGAGTAGCTTGCCGGGGCGGTCTTCGGCGCCGGCCACATCGGCCAGCACGTTCAGGTCGGTGCGCAGCGCGGACACAGCCCTGCGGTGATCCTGGCCCGGACGGTCCACCAGGCGCCAACCGTGCGGCTGCAGGTCGATGAACAGTCCCTCCAGCATGCCCGCGGTTCGTCCGGTGGGGTCCGACCCGGGGCCGCGGTCCGGCAGCTCGACCAGATGCGGCAGGTTTGGCTCGCCGAGTTCACCGCGGACGATGCGGGCAGCCTCGGCTGGTTCCGTGCCGGGCCAGCTGCCCAGCCCGGTGGCGCTCACGTGGGCGGGCCGCCCGCCGGCTGCAGGTGCGCCCGCGGCAGGCATGTCGGATCCGGCCGCCATCTCAGTTGCCGCCGTTGTGCTCGTCGGAGATGGCCTGATGGTGCCTGATGACCTCGGAAATGATGAAGTTCAGGAACTTCTCGGCGAAGGCCGGATCCAGATGCGCTTCTTCGGCCAGCCGCCGCAACCGGTTAATCTGGGCGGTCTCGCGGTCGGGGTCGGCCGGCGGCAGCTTGTGCATGGCCTTGAGGTACCCCACCCGCTGGGTCGCCTTGAACCGCTCGGCCAGCAGATAGACCAGCGTCGCGTCGATGTTGTCGATGCTTCCGCGCACCGCCAACAGCTCCGCCATCACCTCGGGCGCCACCTGGTCGGAGAGGGAGCTGGCGGTCGGGTCGTAGTCATCGGCAAGGTGGGGCTCGGTCATGCCACCAGTTTATGGTTCGGCCCGCGCAGTCGACGCACCGGTTACCGCTCTATGAAGTACCGCCGGTCCTCCGGGCAGTCCCAGGCCGGAGGAGGTTCGCTTCCGGCCCGGCCGGAAGAGTCCCGCTCCCCGAAGCGTGCGCCTTTTAGGAAACGTTGGCCGGGTCCCAGCTCAACGACCGCGCCGAGTCGATGGTTGCCTGGCCCAGCACCCTGGTTCCTTGGTAGAGCACCATGGTCTGGCCCGGGGCCACGCCGCGCATCGGTTCGATGAGGGTCACGACCAACTGCTGGCGGCCGTCGTCGCCGACCTCCGCCTGGGCCCGCGCCGCCACCGGGTCGCCGTGCGCGCGGACCTGCACCATGCAGTCGAACTCGGTGTGCGCCTGGACCTCGGGCAGCGGCAGGCCGGCCCAGGAGACTTTGATGCCGCGCATCTGGTCGACGGCCAGCAGGTCCTCGGGTCCCACCACTACCTTGTTCTCCTTGGGCCGGATCTCCAGCACGAACCGCGGCTTGCCGTCCGGCGCCGGCCGGCCCAGCTTGAGTCCGCGCCGCTGGCCCACGGTGAACGCGTTGGCGCCGTCGTGTTCGCCGACGACCTGGCCGTCCTGGTCAACGATGGAACCGGACTCCATCTCGATCTTTTCGGACAGCCAGCCGCGGGTGTCGCCGTCGGAAATGAAGCAGATGTCGTGGCTGTCCGGCTTGTTCGCCACGGACAGCCCGCGCCGTGCGGCCTCGGCGCGCACCTCGGCCTTCGACGGCGTTTCGGCCAGCGGGAACATGGAGTGCTTGAGCTGTTCGTGGGTCAGCACGCCCAGCACGTACGACTGGTCCTTGGCCCAGTCGGCGGCGCGGTGCAGTTCGCGGTTGCCTTGCGCGTCCTCCACCACCTTGGCGTAGTGGCCGGTGCACACCGCGTCGAAGCCCAGCGCCAGCGCCTTCTCCAGCAGGGCGGCGAACTTGATCCGCTCGTTGCAGCGCATGCAGGGGTTCGGCGTCCGGCCCGCGGCGTATTCGGCGATGAAATCGTCCACCACGTCTTCCTTGAACCGCTCGGAGAAGTCCCAGACGTAGTACGGGATGCCCAGGATGTCGCACGCCCGCCAGGCGTCGCGCGAATCCTCGATGGTGCAGCAGCCCCGGCTGCCGGTGCGCAGCGTGCCGGGCATCCGGCTCAGGGCCAGGTGCACGCCCACCACATCGTGGCCGGCCTCCACCGCCCGTGCCGCCGCCACAGCGGAGTCCACGCCCCCGCTCATCGCTGCCAGTACCTTCATGAATTCGTTTCCCTACTGATTCGTTGTCTGTGTCCGCCGCGGCCGCCAAGCTCAGCGCCCCACCGCACCGGCCCGGTCCGCTGAGGTGTCAGCCGGACTGCGTGCCCGCGGTTTGGATGCTGGAGACGTGGCCGGCCATCCCGGCCTTCCTGGCCCGCGCGTATGCCTCCGGCAGCGCTGCCACCAGTGAGTCAACGTCTGACTCGGTTGTTGTATGCCCGAGCGTGAAGCGTTGTGCTCCGCGGGCTTCTTCTTCGCTCAACCCCATGGCCAGCAGGACGTGCGAGGGCCGGGGCACTCCCGCGGTGCAGGCCGAGCCGGTGGAGGACTCCACGCCCGCCAGGTCCAGCAGGAACAGCAGGGAGTCGCCCTCACAGCCGGGGAAGGTGAAATGCGCGTTGCCGGGCAGCCGCAGGCCCTCGTGGTGCGGGTCCGGGGTGCCCCGCAACACCGCCTCCGGGACGCTGCGCGCGACGCCGGCTATCAGCTTTTCGCGCAATCCCGCCAACCGTGCGGCTTCTTCCGGCAACTGCCCGACGGCGGCCTCCGCGGCCGCGGCGAACGCTGCGATCGCCGGGGTGTCCAGGGTGCCCGACCGGATGTCGCGTTCCTGGCCGCCGCCGTGCTGGACAGGCGTCAGCTTCACGTCCCGGCGGACCAGCAGCGCACCGACCCCCACCGGGCCGCCGATCTTGTGCCCGCTGACGGCCAGGGTGTCCAGGCCGGACGCTTTGAAATCCACTTGCATGTGGCCGAACGCCTGGACGGCGTCCGAGTGGACCGGGATCCCGTGCGGCTGCGCGGCGGCGACGATCTCCGCCACCGGCTGGACGCTGCCAACCTCGTTGTTGGCCCACATGACGGTGACCAGCGCCACCGCGGCAGGGTCCGCCTCGATTTCCCGTCGCAGGGCCTCGGCGGAGACCACGCCGTGGGCGTCGACCGGGAGCCAGACCGCCTCGGCGCCCTCATGCTTTTCCAGCCATTCCACCGTGTCGAGCACGGCAGGGTGCTCCACCGGCGAGCACAGGATCCGCCGCCGCCGGGGGTCGGCGTCGAGCCGGGCCCAATACAGGCCCTTGACGGCAAGGTTGTCGGCCTCGGTGCCGCCGGAGGTGAAGATCACCTCGGACGGATGCGCTCCGGCCGCGGCGGCGATGGTCTCGCGAGCCTCCTCGACCACCCTGCGGGCACGCCGGCCGGAACCGTGCAGCGAGGAGGGGTTGCCGCTGCGGCTGAGTTCATGGGTGAGTGCGGCCAGGGCCTGCGCCACAAGGGGCGTGGTCGCCGCGTGGTCAAGGTACACGGGCACGCCAATATTTTACATGCCCCGGCGCGCCTTGTTTCAGCCCGCCTGCCGGACCCGGGACGGCCCGGGTCCGGCAGGCGGCTCAGCGCCGGTTGATCCTGGCGCAGCAGAATGGCCCGTCCGGATCTGCGGCGACGCCGTGGGACTGGTCGGCGCAGCCGGCCAGCATTCCTTCCAGCAGGGCGAGGTTCAGGCCGCATACCGTTTGCGTATGGCTGCGGGCCAACAGGTGGAACGGGCAGTTCCCCAGCGCATAGCCGGCCCCGTCCGGCAGCGGCCGGTAGCCTGCCGCGGCCAGGGCTGCCTCCAGGTCGCCGGCGCCGGCCCCCAGCTCAAGGCCCTTGGCCCGGGCAGCCTCGGCCACCAGTTCGTGTGCCGGGCGGGCGGTCCTGGCCGATTCCTCCACGGCCGTGGCCAGCAGGTCGCCGGCCAGGCCATAGGCACGCTCAGGCACGGAGGCTGATACTTCCGGCACCGCAGCCGCGTAAAGCTTGGCCGGCCTGCCGGAGCCCGGTCCGGATTTACCGCTGAGTTTTCGGAACTCGATGGTCAGCAGCCCGTGCCCGGCCAGCGCGTCCAACTGGAGGGACACGGTGCTGCGCGGCAAATCCAGGGCGGCAGCGGCCTGGTCCCGGGTGACCGGTCCGGCGCTGTAGCGGACGAATTCGAAGAGGCGGCGGCGCACGTCGTCGCCCAGGGCCGAGACGGCAGAGAGTCCGGGTGGCGGCTGGTCGGCCATGGCGCCCCTTCCGGTGGCAGGTGCATTGACTTATCCGGAACTGATTTCTAAAGTCGGATGTACCCATTTTAGAACATCTGGCCCTGCCCGAACAGGCAGCCGCCGGTGCTTCCATCAGATCGGCTGCCAGGGGCGGACCCGCTGCGTGCCCGCCGGCACATGAAGGAGCGCTGCCATGGCAGGGAACCCGATCGTCATCGCCGGAGCGGGCCTGGCCGGTGCCAGCGCCGCCAAGGAGCTGCGCAGCGGCGGCTTCAGGGACGAGATCGTGCTGGCCGGTGCCGAGGACCAACACCCTTATCTTCGGCCGCCGCTCTCCAAGGGCTTCCTGGCAGGACGGGAGGACGCCCAGTCGGGGCTGGTGCAAGCACCCGACTGGTATGACGAGCACGGCGTCCAACTGTTGCGCGGCACCACGGTTGTATCCTTCGATCCCGCTGCCCGTACTGTCGCGCTCTCGGATGCAGGCACGCTGGAGTACTCGCAGCTGCTGCTGGCCACCGGGGCATCGCCGCGGAGGCTGGAACTGCCCGGCGCCGGGCTGGGGGGCGTGCACTACCTGCGCACGCTGGCGGACAGCCAGGCCCTGCACGCCGTGCTGGCCTCCGGGGACCAGCGGCTGGTCGTGATCGGCATGGGCTGGATCGGCATGGAGGTTGCGGCCACGGCCCGCCAGCTCGGAAACGAGGTCTTGGTCCTGGGCCGCGGCGACATCCCGCTCGCCCCCGCGCTGGGCGACGCCGTGGGCAGCATCTTCGCCGACACCCACCGCCGCGAGGGCGTCCTGCTGCGCACCCGGCGCTGGCCCGTGGAAATTCTCGGCGAGGACGGCAGGGTCACCGGCATTGTCTTGGATAACGGCGAGCGCCTGCTAGCCGACGCGGTGCTGGTGGCCATCGGCGCCGTCCCTAACACCGCGTTGGCCGAAGCTGCGGGGCTGGCCGTGTCCAGCGGCATTGACACCGACCAGATGCTGCGCACCTCCGCGGAGCATGTCTACGCCGCCGGCGACGTTGCCCGTGCCTACCATCCCGGTTACGGCGCACCGTTGCGCAGCGAGCACTGGGCGAACGCCTTGGCCCAGGGGAAGACCGCCGCGGCCGCGATGCTGGGCCAAGACGCGTCCAACGACGACATCCCGTACTTCTACACCGACCAGTTCGGAATCGGAATGGAGTACTCCGGCTATTTCCCGTGGTCTGCGCGGGGCGAGCCGGTGTTCCGGGGCAACTACCAGGACCTCGACGCCCTGGAGTTCATCGCGTTCTGGCTGCGCGAGGGCAGGGTGGTGGCTGGTATGAATGTAAATATCTGGGACGTCCAGGAGCCCATCCAGGACTTGATCCGTTCCGGCCGCAGCGTGGAGGCCGCGGACCTGTCCAATCCCGACAAGGAGCTGACCAGCCTGTGAGCCAGCCACTGACGGCACGGTCGCCGTCCAGCGCGTTCCTGCCCGAGCTGTACCACCCGGTGCACGACTTCGGCGTCCGACGGATCGACTTCCGCCGCCACGTGGCGCTGATGGCCATCGTCAACCGCACCCCCGATTCCTTCTACGACACCGGCCGCACCTTCACCCGGCAGGCAGCCATCGACGCCTCCTTGGCCGCGGTGGCCGCGGGCGCGGACTGGGTGGACATCGGCGGCGTGCCGTTCGCCCCGGGCCCGGCATTATCCGCGCGCCGGGAAGCCGAGCGGATCGTTCCGGTGATCGAGGCCGTGCGGACCGGTTCGGACGCCATCATTTCCGCCGATACCTTCCTGCCAGAGGTTGCCGAAGCGAGCATCCGCGCCGGGGCCAACGTCATCAACGACACCACCGGGCTGCACCACCCGGAGTTGGCGGCGGTCGTGGCGGAAGGCGGCGCGCATCTGGTCATCACGCACTCGCTCGCCGCTCCGCGCACCGTGTATCCCCGCCCCCGATACGACGACGTGGTCGACGACGTCGCCGGGTTCCTGCGACGCAAGGTGCAGCTGGCCCTGGACTTGGGCATTCCGGCCGGGAAAATCATCGTCGACCCTGGCCACGACCTGAACAAGAACACGCTGCATTCGCTGGAAATCACCCGCCGCTTTGGCGAAATCGCCTCCCTTGGCTACCCGGCGCTGGCGGCGGTGTCCAACAAGGACTTCATCGGCGAGACACTGGCGCAGCCCAAGCAGGACCGGCTCTCCGGCTCGCTGGCCGCCGCGGTGATGTGCATTATGAACGGTGCGCGGATCCTGCGCATGCACAACGTCGCCGAGGCCAGTTCGGCCATCCGGATGACCGAGGCCGTGATGGGCTGGCGGGAACCGTCCTGCCTGAAACACAACATGGGCGACGTCAACGAACCGGCGGCGCCGTGACCCGCCCGATCCGCCGCCTCCTGCCGCCCGGACCGGAGCAGGCCACCGACCAGCAACTGCTGGACTGGTACGGCGAACTCCCCCGCTCCGGCCCGTGGGTCCGCTTCAATTTCGTCGCCAGCCTGGACGGCGCCGCGACCTATGCCGGCCGCTCCGGAACCTTGGGCGACGAGGTGGACCAGCGGGTCTTCCTGCTGCTGCGCAGGCTGGCCGACGTGCTGGTGGTCGGTGCCGGAACGATTCGGGCCGAAGGCTATGGCGGACAGCTGCTCTCGGCCGAGTCCCAGGCGTGGCGCGTCGCCCGCGGCATGAGTCCGCACCCGCCTGTCGCCGTGGTCTCGGCGTCGCTGGACCTGGACCCGGGCAGCGCGTTCTTCACCGCCGCCCCCGTGCGGCCGATCGTACTGACCAGCGCGGCGTCGCCCGCGACCCGGCGCCGCGCGCTGGAACCGGTGGCCGACGTGCTCGACGCCGGCACCGCCCGGGTGGAACCGGCGCGGGTGGTGGAAGCGCTGGCAGCCCGCGGCTACGAGCAGATCCACAGCGAGGGCGGACCCCTTCTCTTCGGCAGCTTCCAGGCGGCGGGACTGGTGGACGAGCTGTGCCTGACCATCAGCCCGGTGCTGGCCGGCGGGACCGCCAAGCGGATAGCGGACCACCTTCCCGACGCGCGCGAGTCGCTGCAGCGGCTTCAACTGCGGCAGGTGCTCGAGTCAGGATTCATGCTGCTGCTGCGCTACACCGCCGCAAGCAGCGCGCCCGGGACCACGTCCACCGACACCGGCAGCCTCCCCACCCGCTCGCCGTCGGCGTAAGCGGTGACGCCGGCGGCTTCCAACCGGACCGTCCTGGCCTGCTCGATGTGGACCGCCGGATGGCTGATGTGCCGGCCGGCATAGACGCGCGGAAAGATGCCGACTAAGGCGGGACGGGACAGTGGCGAGACGATGAACAGATCCAGCAAACCGTCGTCGTACGCCGCCTCCGGCACAACGCGCATCCCGCCGCCGAAGAAGCGGCCATTGGCCACGGCCACGAGCATTGCGTCGGCCTGCCGCGGCACGCCGTCCACGACCAGGTGGTAGCGGATAGGGCGGAAGGAGGCGAGTTCGCGCAGCATGGCCAGCGGATAGCGCAGCCGGCCGCGGGGGAAGCTCCAGCGATTGGCACGGTCGTTCACCGCAGCGTCGAAGCCGGCCGAGAGGACCCCGGCGAACCAGGCTGTGGAACCGTCCGGATGCGTCACCCGGCCAAGGTCCACCCTGCGCGGCTGCTCCAAGGCGCGCAGGAAATGCCCGACGGCGGTGACCGGCCCGGCGGGCAGGTCGAACAGCCGGGCAAAGTCGTTTCCGGTGCCTGTCGGCACGATGCCCAGCGGAACCTGTGTACCCGCCAGCGCGTTGACTGCTAAGTGAACCATTCCGTCACCGCCCACCACCAGGAGGGCGGAGACCCCCCGGCGCAGGGCGCCGGCCACCAGGTCGGCGAGCGCAGCCCACGTTTCGGCCCGCAGCTCGACGGCGGGGCGGTCACGCCGGGCGAGCTCGGCCATCACTTCCGCTCCGGCACCGGCGGCCGCACCGAAGGACGCCTGCGGGTTGACGGCAACGGCGATCGGCGCGGAGGACGGCAGCGAAGTCACAGCAGATCATTGTGGCATCGCGACGACCTGCCGCCGCGGTACGACACAGGCGGCCGGCAGCCGCCGGTTACACTTGGCTTCGCGCAGGACCCCGAGACCCTACAGAGAGGCGGCCGGTGATCCCCCTATCCCACTACGACGTCCTGGGGCTGCCGGTCAATGCCACGGCGCACCAGATCAAGGCCGCTTACCGCCGGGCCGCCCGCGCCACGCACCCGGACCACGGCGGGGATGCCGCCGAATTCCGCCGCGTCAGCCTGGCCTACGAAGTCCTCAGCAACCCGCAGGCCAGGTCCCGCTACGACCGTTCCTACGGCGCCGCCGGTCAGGGCGCCCCGACGAACGGCACCGGAACCTTTGCGGCCGGACCCGGCACCCGGCACTCTGCCCCCGGCCAACGCGGCCCGTCGGCGTCAGACTCCCCCGTCTATGTTCCCGCCTACGGCTCCCCGGACGAATCCGCTGCACTGGCGCAGAACATCGCCCGCCAGCACATCCACGGTGCCCCGCGGAAGCGTGGCATCTTCGGCGCCGGAGCCAGGCTGCGCCGCGAGGCGCTGACGGTGCAGCTGATCAGCCGGCAGATCCTGCCCGCCATCCCGTCCGCCCGGCTGGTCAACGGCCTGCATTCGCCGGCCGACAACGGCTTCATCGACCATGCGCTGTTGGCCGGCTACCGACTGGCACTGATTGATTCGATGCTGCTGCCGCGGGGAAACTTCCGCTGGGACGGCCGGACCCTGCACAAGGACGGCCGGATCGTGGAGCCGCCGAGGCTGGCACCGGCCGTGCGCAGGATGCAGGAACTTTTTCCGGAGCTCAATGTCACCGGCTGGACGGTAATCCACTCCGCGGACGGAAACCTCCACGAACCGGTGATCGATTACACGCGCGGCTACGACCCGGACGGGATCGTCCCGGTACACGTGGTCAACGCCGCCCGGCTGGTGCGCGAACTCAAACAGTTCCTGTCCTCCGGCCCGGCGCCGAATACCGTGCACGTCCCCTCGCTCGCCAAGCTGCTGGGCGGCATGCACGCCTGACGTCCCGCTTCCGGGCCGCCGGCGGATGACGGGCCGCGGCCGCGGCGCGCATAGGATGGAATCCGTGTTCCGCATCCTCTTCTACACCCCCGAGATACCCGGCAATACCGGCAACGCCATCAGGCTGGCCGCGGTCACCGGAGCCGAACTGCACCTGGTCGAACCGCTGGGCTTCACCTTCGAAGACTCCAAGCTGCGGCGCGCCGGGCTGGACTACCACGATCTGGCCGTGGTCCAGGTCCACGCTGACCTGGAAGCGGCGTGGGACGCCCTGCAGCCGGAGCGGGTCTTCGCCTTTGCGTCCGACGGGGAGCGCTCCTACACGGACGTCGCCTACGCTCCCGGCGACGTGCTGATGTTCGGGCCGGAGTCGGTGGGGCTGCCGGCAGCGGTCAAACAGGATCCGCGCGTCACGGCGCGGCTGCGCCTGCCCATGCTTCCGTCGCTGCGGTCGCTGAACCTGGCCAACTCGGCCTCGATCGCCGTCTATGAGGCCTGGCGGCAGCACGGTTTTGCCGGGGCGAAACTGTAGCGCCGACGCGATGGAAGGCGCCGGCGTGTCGGGCTGGACACTGCCTCCCCCGGGGACGGATAGACTTGAAGCCTATGGATACGCCCCAGCCATCTGATCGCCTGGCCAGCCCCGGTAACTCCACCGGGGACAACGACTACGCACCGGATGACGATGTCTCGGTGCTGCACGCCGACCAGCTCACCGGCGGATCAGAAGACACCGAGCGGCGGCCGATGCCGGCCGTGACCAAGTGGCTGCTGCTTGCTTTGGCCGCCGTCGTGGTGGTGGTGGGGGCCATCGCCACAGCGAAAACACTGGGCGGAACTTCGGACCAGGACGTCACGGCTGCCCCGGATGTCGTCTCCAGCCAGCAGGAGCTGGAGGGAGGCGGCACGGTGGACGCCTCGGTGTCGCTCCGCGAGAACGCGGCCGTCCTGACGTTCAGCGGCATTCAGGCGTCGGAGGGACGCACGTACCAGGTCTGGCGGCTTCCGCTGGACGGCTCGGCACCCGTGTCGGCCGGGACCATCGAAGCCGCCGACATCACCTCGGGCAACCCTGTGGTCATCGACGGCATCTCCACCAGCCGCGAACTGGCCGTCTCGGTCGAGGCACCCGGCGGAGCCGAGTCCCCCAGCCTGCCGTTCGCCGTCGTCATTCCGCTCTCCACGCCGTAGCCCGAGCCGCCGGCCACCTGCCGAGGCCTTGGCGCCACCTGGGGCGCAGGCCTGCCACCGTGCCGCCGCGTGGGCAGGCCGGCCGGCAGCCTGTCAGAAGCCGGCGATGGTTTCCGGGGTATTGATGCCCACCACGTGGAAGGCTTCCGCGCTGCGTCCGGGCAGGCCGCCGCGCATGGCGTTCTCCGCCAGGTTCTGGCGCACGCGGGCGTCCATCGCGGCCAGGTCCGGGTGCTGGCTCGCGTGGATCCGGATGGCGGCAAGCTTCGTGTCGACGTGGTCGGTAATGTCAACGTAGTGGTTCTCGCGTTCCCGCGGCCCGCCGTAGAACCACAGGAACGGCACCTTGTAGGCGGCCAGCCCTGCCTCGAGCAGTTCGGGATAGGCGTAGGGGTTCTCCACGGCCGGGTAGATCGCGCGCGTGACGATTTCGCCGCAGGCCAGGTGGTCGGGGTGGCTCTTCTGGATCCGGTCCCAGGCGCGCTCCGGATGCATGGAGAGCACAATGTCGGGACGGATGCGGCGCATCAGCTCCACCGCCTGGCGGATGACGTCGTGGGTAGGCTCCAGGTAACCGTCGGGTTGATGCAGGAAATGCAGGTCGGTGACGCCGGCGAGCGCTGCGGCCTTGGCCTGCTCGGCCGCCCGCAGTTCGACAATTCCGGCGCGCTGGGCCTCGTCGAAGCCGCCCGCGTCGCCGTCGGTCATGATGCAGTAGCTGACCTGGACGCCCGCTGCCGTCCAGCGGGCGATGGTGCCGGCTGCACCGAAGTCCAGGTCGTCCGGGTGCGCAGCAAAGACCAGGACGCGTTCCGGCTGGAATTCCTCAATGGTCACCGCGGCTAGCCCTTCCGCCGGCGGATCTCGGCGGCGGCCTGCGGCAATACGGTGGCGAGGTCGCCCACGATGCCGAAGTCGGCGATCTCGAAGACCGGCGAGTCGGCGTCGTTGTTGACCGCAACAATCACCTTGGCCGTCTGCATGCCGGCCTTCTGCTGGATGGCCCCGGAGATGCCCGCGGAAATGTACAGCTGCGGCGAGACGGTCTTGCCGGTCTGCCCCACCTGCGCCGAGTGCTCAATCCAGCCGGCATCGGTGGCGGCCCGGGACGCGCCCACCGCCCCGCCGAGGGCGTCGGCCAGGTCTTCGATCGGCGAGAAATCGCCGCCGGTGCCGCGGCCCCCGGCCACCACGACGCGCGCCTCGGTCAGGTCCGGCCGGCCGCTGGCGGCCTTCTCGGTGCGTTCGGTGATGCGGGCGGCGGGGCCGAAGTCCCCGGCGTCGACCGTCACCACCTGCGGCACCGCCGCTTCGGCCGCCGGAGCTTCGGCCACAACGTTGGCCTTCACGGTGATCACCGGCGTGCCTTCGGTGACATTGGCCTGCACGGTGTAGGCGCCGGCCAGCACGCTCTTGGTCACCATCAGGTCCGCCGAAACGTCAATGGCGTCGGTGATGACCCCGGATGACAGCTTGATGCCGACCCGGGCTGCGATCTCCTTGCCTTCGAACGTGTTGTCCAGCAGCACCGCGGCCGGAGCGGCCTGGCGCACAGCCGCCGCCAGGAACGCGGCCTTGGGAGCCACGAGGGCGCCGTCCACGTCCGCGGCCGGCACGTAAGCGGTCCCCACGCCGTATTCCCCGAGCTCGGTCCGCAGGGCGTCGGTGAGGTCGCCGTTGAATGCTGCCACCGGTTCTCCGATGCCGCGGGCGAGCGTGAGCAGTTCCCGGTGGATCTTGTGCAGGGCTTGGCCGGGACGGTCGATGAAGACAAGAACAGTAGTCATGGTGCCGATATCCTTCGCGGTTTCCGTGGCGGACTAGAGCAGGTTCTGGGCGGCCAGGTAGTCCACCAGGCGGATCCCGGCGTCGCCCTCATCGGTGATGATGGTGCCCTGCGACCGCGGCGGCCGCGCTTCTGCCTTGGCGACGGCGGTCCAGGCGCCTGCTGTGCCGACCGCGCTGGGTTCGATGCCCAGGTCCGCCAGCGACACCGTGGCAACGGGCTTCTTCTTGGCGGCGATGATGCCCTTGAAGTTCGGGTAGCGCGGTTCGTTGATCTGGTCGGTGACCGATACCACCGCGGGCAGTTCCGCTTCCAGGCTGTCGGCGTGGGTGTCGCCGTCCCGGCGGGCGCGCACGGTGGTCCCGTCCACCTCCAGGCTGGCGGCGAAGGTCAGCTGCGGCAGGCCCAGGCGCTCGGCCAGCTGCGCCGGAACCAGCGACGTTTCGCCGTCGGTGGACGCCATGCCGGTGAGTATTAGGTCAACGTCGCCGAGGCTGCGGACGGCGGCCGCCAGGACGAGCGACGTTCCGGCGGCGTCCGAGCCGGCCAGGGCATCGTCGTTCACGTGCAAACCTTCGGTGGCGCCGATCTGCAGCGCCTTCTTCACCGCGGTGGCCGCCGCTGCCGGGCCCATGCTCAGCGCGATCACCCGGTTGCCGGCCTTCGGCCCGCCGCGCTCCTCCGCCAATTGCAGGGCGGATTCGATGGCGTATTCGTCCAGTTCGGACAGGATGCTCTCCGACCGGTCGACCGTCGCCGGATCGCCGGTCAGGTGCCGGTCGAACTGCGCGTCCGGTACGTGCTTGATCAGCACCACGATGTTCAAGGCTGTGCCTGCTGCTTTTTGCATCCTCGCTGAACTTCCTTCCGCCGTCCGCGGCCCGCGCGGGTGTTGCGGGTCGCTGCAAACACCCTAACCTTACCGGCAACGCCGCGGCGGTAAACACCTGCGGCGCTGCCGTGTGCGCCACCCGGGGCGGCATGTGCGCCCCGGGGACGTGCGGGTCAGGCCTGGCCCTCGCCCAGCGTCACGTCGGCGGTGCGTTCTTCGCCGCCGCGCAGGTAGGTGACCTGCACCGTGCTGCCGGCGGCGTGTTCGCGGATGGCCGCGGTCAGGGACTGGCTGTCGCCGATGACCCGGTTTTCCACCCGGGTGATGACGTCGCCCTTCTGCAGGCCGGCCTCCTGTGCCGGCGAGCCCTCAACCACCTCCACGACGGCCGCCCCCACCGAGAACTGGGTGTTGCCGGAAGAATTGCCGGAGGGCTTGGCGGTCACTGTCACACCGAGTTGGCCGTGGCTCGCCGTCCCGTCTTCGATCAGGTCCTGGGCGATCCGCTGCGCGTAGTTGCTCGGAATGGAGAATCCCACGCCGATGCTGCCGCTGTCCTCGCTGGAGGACGCGATGGCCACGTTGACGCCGATGACCTCTCCGTTGGTGTTCACGAGCGGGCCGCCGGAGTTGCCGTGGTTGATCGCCGCATCGGTTTGGATCACGTTCAGGAAAATGCTGCCCTGGTTGGAGGACCGTTCCTCGCCGGGGAACTGGAAGTTCCACTGGTCGCCCGGGCCGGGCTGCGCACTGTCGCCGGAATTTTCCGGCACGGCGGAGGACGAGACGCTGATGGTGCGGCTCAAGGTGGACACGATGCCGTCGGTGACGGTGCCCGCGAGGCCCAGCGGCGCGCCGATGGCAATGGTGGTGTCGCCGACGTTGAGCTTGTCCGAGTCGGCAAACGTCGCGGGCGTGAGGCCCTTGGCATCGGTCTTGATCACGGCCAGGTCCGACAGCGGATCGGTGCCGACCACCTTGGCACGGTGCACGCCGCCGTCGCTGGTGCGCACCTCGACGTCGGGATTGGCGGTCTGGCCGCCCAGCGTCACCACGTGCGCGTTGGTGAGGATATGCCCCTCCGTGTCCAGGATGATGCCCGAACCGGATCCGCCTGCGTTGCCGCTGGCCACCGAGATCGTCACCACGCTCGGCGATGCCTTGGCCGCCGCAGCGGTGATCTCGTTGACCGAGTCCGTGTTGTTCACGATCAACTGCTCGGGCCCGCTGCCGGTAATCGCGGTGCCCGCGGAGCCCTCAGCCAGTGCCTGCGAGCCCACGGCGACTCCGCCGCCCGCCAGGCCGGCCAGCAGCATCCCTGCGATCAGGGTCCCGGTGCCAAAACGCTTCTTGGTGCTCGCCCCGGCCGGCTGGCCGCCGCCGAAGCCGTAGCCCGACCCCGTCCCGTGGCTTCCATTGCCGTAGCCGGAGCCGGAGCCCGTCGCGTTCCCATACCCGGAACCTGACGCGTTCCCGTAGCCGGACCCCTGCCCGTAACTTCCACTGCCGTGACCGGAGCCGTGGCTTTGGCTTCCGTAGCCGCCGTGGCTGCCCGCGTTGTCCTGACCGTAGGCCGGCGCGGCATACTGGCCGAAGGTGCCGGGGGCGTACTGGCCGTACCGGGGCTGCTGGGCTGTGTCGTTCAGGGGCTCCTGCCGGGCCTGGTCTTGTGCCGGGACCTGCCCGCCCGCCTCCGCTGCCGGGCGACGGAACGGTTGGGTCTCGTCGGCTGCCGCCGGCTGCTCCCCGGCACGGGAGGCCGGCGGATTCTCCGGCAGCGGGGGCATGGGCCGGGCGGGCCGCTCCTGCGGGCCCTGGTTGTTCTCGCTCATGGCAGGTCCTTTCTTGGTCTGCCCTCCACTATGCACGGCTTCGCTGGGATAACGTCGCACGTTTCCTGTAAGGATTCTGGAAACCAGCCGGACGCGAACGGCGGCGTGGCACGCCGTCGACCCCGCCCGCTCCCCAAACCCGTGGTCAAACGATAAAGTCTCGTGTTCCAGAGCCGGGGAAAGGGCTGCTCCCGCGTTCGCTGCCGGCGGAGGGCGGTGGTGGACGGTGCCAAACGCGGACCATAGAATCACCAGTGGGTGGATCCGCCCCGGCCGGGGCCAGGACCACGTTGACGAGCCGGGGCGCCACGGCCCCAGCTTGCGTTGCTGAAGGGACCTTTATGCGCTCACCGCTCAGGCGTCTGGCGGCCGTAGCCGGCCTGACGGCAGTCTTCCTTGCGCCGGCAGCACTGGCGCACGCCGTGCCGCCGGTCGACATCCCGCCGGGCGAGTTCGTGGTGGACCAGGCCGGTGTGCTGGGCGGCCGGACGGCCGAGGTCGAGGACGCCGTGCGCGAGCTGCAGCAGTCCGAAGGCCTGAACGTCTACATCGTCTTTGTGGATGAATTCACCGAGCCGGCCGACCGCGACCAGTGGGTGCTGGACACGGCGGAGCTGAACTCACTGGGCTCCGTCGATAGCTTGCTTGCCGTTTCCGTCGACGGCCGCGAATACCTGTTCCAGTCGGGCGAGGACAACCCCGTCGTCTCCCGGGACCAGAACATCGCGCAATCCATCCGGCCGGCCCTCGGTCAAACGGACTGGGCGGGGGCCGCGCTGACCGCCGTGGCGGCGGTCGAGGACGCCGCGACCGGCGGCGACGGTTCCGTCGAATCCGGTGGCGGGGGCGGCTCGCTGGGCCCGGTGCTGCTCATTGGCGGTGTCGTGGTGGTGGGCGGCGGCGCGGCGCTGCTGTATGCGCGGTCCAAGCGGAACAAGAACCAGCGCCCGCAGCCGCAGCTGCAGACCGGCCCCGACGGCCGGCCGCTGGATCCGCATGACGCCATGTCCGTGGAGGACCTCCGCAAGAAGGCCGGCAGCCTGCTGGTAGCCGCCGACGACGCGATCAAGTCGAGCGAGCAGGAACTGGGCTTCGCCATGGCGCAGTACGGCGACGACGCCGTGCAGCCGTTCCGCCAGGACATCACCGCGGCCAAGTCCCACATGATGGAGTCCTTCAAGCTGCAGCAGCAGCTCGATGACCATATTCCGGACACCGAAGAAGAGCAGCGTGCCTGGCTCGGCGACATCATCCGCCGCTGCGAGGCGGTCAACGATTCCCTCCAGGCACACAAAGAGGACTTCGACGCGCTGCGGGAGCTGGAAAAAACCGCACCGCAGGCGCTCGAGCGGGCCCGGGCCGCCGCCCGGGAAACCCGCGGCAGGCTGGACGACGGCACGGCCCGGCTGCGGGAGCTTCGCGCCCGTTTTGCCGACAGCGCGCTGCAACAGGTCGCCGACAACATCGGCCAGGCCGGGGAGCGGCTGGACTTCGTCGAGAACGCAGCCAACACCGCGCAGGACAAGCTCGACGAGGGAGACCGCAGCGCCGCCGTGATTGCCGTGCGTGCCGCCGAGGAAAGCCTGCACCAGGCCAACATCCTCCTGGAGGCCATCGCCAAGACGGCCAAGGACCTCGACGACGCCCGGAACAGCATGGAACGCACCATCGCCGACGCGACACAGGACATCGCCCAGGCCAGGGCCATCATCGCCTCCGGGCAGCACCCCGAGCTGACGGGCCCCTTGGCCGGGCTGGAAGCGGCGGTGTCCGCGGTCCGGCAGGAGGTCGCCGGGGGACGCGTCGACCCGATCATGATGGTGCAGCGGCTGGAGGCGGCCATGGAGCCCCTGGATGCCTCGCTCTCCGGGATCCGGGACGCCCAGGACCGCAACCGGCGTGCCCGTGAGGCCCTGCAACACGCCATCATGTCCGCGCAGGCACAGATTTCCGGCACCTCGGACTACATTCAGGCCCGGCGCGGCGGCGTTCGCAGCGAGGCACGCACCCGGCTGGCCGAGGCGGAACGGAACCTCGACCATGCGCTGGCCATCGCCGACTCGGATCCGGAGCAGGCGCTCAACTATGCCCGGCAAGCCAATGCCTTGGCACAGCAGGCCAGCCAGATGGCCCAGGAGGATGTGGACGGTTTCGGCGGCGGCATGGGCGGCTTCGGCGGCGGCGGGATGTTCGGCGGCCGGGGCGGCGGCTTGGGCGGGGCGATCCTCGGCGGCATCCTCATCGACTCCATCCTGCACGGCGGCCACGGCTCGCACGGCGGCGGCGGGATCTTCGGGGGCGGCGGAGGCGGTGACGTTTTCGGCGGCGGCGGCTTCGGCGGGTTCGGCGGTGGCGGCGGCGGCTTCGGTGGCTTCGGCGACGGAGGCGGCGCCGGCGGCAACTTCTAGACCAGACAGGCCGGGCAGCCATGCGGGCTGCTTGGAAGGCAAACAGTTCGAGTAAACCCGATCGAAAGGCATCACCGTGGTAAAGCACTCAATTTTCGGCCGCATGGCCCAGCTGGCCAAGGCAAACATCAACGCCCTGCTCGACCAGGCGGAGGATCCGCAGAAGATGCTGGACCAGATGGTCCGCGACTACACGAACAACATTGCCGAAGCCGAAAGCGCCGTCGCGCAGACCATCGGCAACCTGCGCATGCTGCAGGACGACTACAACGAAGACCTCGAGAACGCCCGCAGCTGGGGGGCCAAGGCCTTGGCTGCCAGCCGAAAGGCCGACGAATACCGCACCTCGGGCCACGCCGCCGACGCCGAGAAGTTCGACAACCTCGCCAAGGTGGCGATCCAGCGCCAGATTTCGTCCGAGAACGAAGCCAAGGGCGCCGAGCCGACGATCTCCTCGCAGACCGAAATCGTCGAGAAGCTCAAACACGGACTCAACCAGATGAAGTCCAAGCTCAACGAGCTGCAGAACAAGCGCGATGAGCTGATCGCCCGCGCCAAGACCGCGCAGGCCCAGTCACAGGTCCACGACGCCATCAAGAGCATCGACATCCTGGATCCGACCAGCGAAGTCGGCCGCTTCGAGGAGAAAATCCGTCGCGAGGAAGCAAAGGTACGCGGCCAGGCCGAGCTTTCCGCTTCCAGCCTTGATGCCCAGTTCGAGAGCCTGGAGGACCTCGGCGAGCAGACGGAGGTGGAGGCACGGTTGGCCGCGCTGAAGTCCGGCGCCAGCCCGGCCCCGTCGTCGCTGGAGGCCGGCAAGGAAACCACCTCAGAAAGCTACTGAGCGCCGGCCGGCCAGGCGCTCGGGCATGAATGGCTCCGGGCCGCACCTTTCCTGGTGCGGCCCGGAGCTTTCCTGTTAAGCCACGCGTCCCAGTTTCCCGGCGCGCGGTCCGATCGCGTCAACGGCGCGGTTTCACGCCCCGGAGAAGGCGGCGGCCGGTGAAGCGCCCCGGCCGGGAGGCACCGGCCCGCGCGCGGCGCAGGGCCTTGGGGTTGTAATGCCGGGGACGGTGCTCCGCTGCGTCCGGCACAGGGCCGCTCCGCTCCCGCGGTGCTGCGGCCGCTCCCCCGCCCTGCTG
>NZ_JBNHGM010000006.1:0-219761 GCF_059091265.1 Arthrobacter sp. THG-b23 | reverse complement strand
GTTCCAGCCGGTAGGCGAGGCGTTTGGCTTCGGCCCGCAGCGCCCTGTTCCCGAGCCCGTGCAGCCGCTCCCGGTTCCCGGCCAGTTCCCGGTCCACCCGGGCGCGGTGCTGCGGGCTCAGGCAAACGGTTTCCTGGGCCAGGATCTCGGCCCGGTACTCGTTCAGGTGCCCCGCGGCCAGGGCGGCCAGGGTGTGCGGCATCTGCCCGACCAGGGTCCGGGACAGGTTCAGCAGGACCGCGGCCCGGTGCGGGGACTCGCGGCGGGCCAACCCGATCTGGGCGGAAACCCCGGCGCCCTGCCGGTCTTTGGGGATCCCGGCGGCGGCACGGCGGGCACGCACGGACTTCTCCAGCGCGACCTGTACCTTGGCCTGCGCGGCCGCGGCGGCAGCCTTCAGGCCCTCCAGCGCCGTGAGCTCTTCGACCAGTTCCGGGTCCGGCGCGTCCAGATCGATGCCCTCCAAGGCAACGGCGGCGGCATGAACGGCGGCAGACCCGACCGGACCCGCGGCCGGCCCGGCGTCCCGCCTCGAACTGCTGCCGGCAGCCGGTGCTGCGACAGCCGGTCCTGTGGCGGGCGACGCGGGCAGTAGCGGGGCAGACGATGATGCGGCAGGCGGCGCCGGGATAACCGCTGCCACCGCGGGAGGTGTGGATACTGCCGGATCAAACATCACAGCGTCTCTATCTTCAGCATGCGTACTGCATGGCCTCGAATACGAGCGGTCACGAACCCTGAAAGGATCCGCGGACGCCACCGGGAAACCCACACCCGGCGGCCAACGTTGGTGCTGAGCTGCTACTGAAAACAGACTATGCGCCGCCACTGACAGTTTCGGAGGATGCAGCTTTCGGTGCCGGTGCCAGCAGCACGGAAACCGCGGGGTTGCCCTGACCGTAAGCGGTCACGTCAAGGTGGACGTCCACCCTCAGCAGCTCCACCAGCTTGCAAAGCCGCCGTGGGAGCAACGCGGATCTAGCAGGTCTGTCCGTCCTGTCGGCGAGCTCCTGGCACTACTGCAAGGCAAATTCCTAGCCTTACTGAAAGGCATGGAACATTCGGCTCCGAGGACGTGGGAAGAAGAAATGAGTCGAGCGGCCGGGCGGGCGCTTCAGGAACGTGCTCAACCATCCTCCCGGCCAGCAGCCACCTACTACCGGCCACCAACTACCGGGACCGGCTCCGCCGTCGTTCCAACACTTCCTCGGCGGCGGCGACCAGTTGCTTGGCCGACTCGTTCCAGTCGTATGCCGCGGCTCGGCGGGTGCTGGCCTCCGACGCCGCGCGGAAGGCACCGGGCTGGTCCAGCGCTGCCACGGCCGCCGCGAAGTCGGCGGGTTCATCCGGGTCCACCAGCGTGACGGCGCCGCCACCGACCTCACGGAAGATAGGAATGTCGCTGGCGATCACCGGCGTGCCGGCGGCCATGGCCTCGATCAGCGGCAGGCCGAAGCCCTCGTCGCGGGAGAGGGTGACCAGCGCTGTGGCCCGTTGCAGCAGTTGCTGATATCCGGCGTCGGAAATCCCGTTGTGGAAGACCAGCCGGCGAGGGTCGACGGCCCGGGCCCCGAGTTCGGCCTGCCGGTCCGGACGCACCGGGCTGAGCAGATGGAGCTCGTAGTCGGGCAGCAGTGCCATGGCGTCAATGATGGTTTCCACGTTCTTGTACGGCATGTACGAGCCCATGTAGAGCAGGGTCTTGTCGCGGCCGCCGGCCGGATTGCGCGGCGCTCCGTGCTGTTGGGCGGCGTTGGAAACGATCCGGATCGGCCTGCGGGTGAGCCGGTGCCGCTCCATCAGCGCCTGCGTGGTGTGGCTGATGGTGGCCACCGTGTCCGCACGGTTTAGCAGGAGACGCTGCGGCCAGTAGGCCTTGTGGTAGAGCCGCCAGAGCCACTGCACCGGCTTGGGCAGGAAGCCCGGCGGCTTGGGGTGCGAGTAGTAGATCAGGTCATGCAGGGTCAGGATGAGCCCGTACGTGCGGCCGAAGCTGCCCATGGTCTGCATCGGGCAGACGACGACGTCGGCGCCCAGCTTGTTCACGCGGCGCGCCACGAAGAGTTCGGCGGGGGAGAGCGGACTGTTGATCTTGACCCAGGGCACGTCGGGCAGGAACTGCAGCTGCCGCTCGTCGCTGATCAGCATGCTCACGTCCGCCAGCCGGGAAGTGGCTTCGATGAGGCTGGCGCCGTAGCGGCTGATTCCGTCCAGCTGGTCGGTGCGGGTGAACCGGGCGTCAATCAGGAGTTTCATGCACTCATTCCGTCGATGAAGTCCCGGATGAAGGCGGCGGCCGCTGCCGGGGTTTCGTAATGGATCAAATGCCCAACGGCGGGGATCACTTCCAGCCGGGAGTCCGGGATCATCGCCGCGAGCCTGCGCTGGCTGGCCACGGAACCGATGTCGTCCCGTTCGCCGGCGATCAGGAGGACCGGCAGGTCAAGCAGGCCGGCGACCTGGGCGACATCGGCGGAGATGGACGCCCGGAAGGCCTCCAGCACCACCCGCCGGTTCGCGAAGGCGCTGAAGTAGGCGTCGTGCTGCCCGTGGATGTAGGCGCGCAGCTGCGGGTCGCGGGTCTTCGCCATCATGATGCTCATGCCCCGGACGATCAAGGGGTTGCGCAGTAGCCAGAGGCCCAACCGCTCGGGCAGCTTTGCCCCGGCGAAGTAGTAGAACCCGGCGAGCCGGGAGGGGATCGCTTTGGGTCCCTGCAGCGCGGGTTCGCTGATCGGGTTGACCAGGATGGCCGCCCGGAAACTGCCCGGATGCGCCGCCAAATAGTGGCTGACCACGATGGACCCGAAGGAGTGTCCCAAGACGCAGGTGTCCGGGCCCAGCTCCAGTGCGCCGGCCAGGCCATGCAAAAACCGGGTGTAGCCCTCGATTCCGTGCGTGCCGGCGGCCAGCGGCTCCGATTCGCCGAAGCCGGGCAGGTCAGGGGCGATCACCCGGTAACCGGGCAGCTGTCCCACCACCAGTTCCAACCCGTGGTGATCCCCGCGGAACCCGTGGATGACCAGCAGGGTGGGCGCACCGTCGTCGTCGGCGGGATATTCCCAGTAGCGCACGCGGGCGCCGTCGAGCAGAATTTCGCGGCGCACCGCGCGGTCGGCAACGGCGGTCACGCCAGGCTCCCTCCTGATTTCATGCCTTCGACTCTACCGACCCGCGGGCGCGTTGCCGCGCAGCGCGGCCCATGTTGCCCAGGCAGGGTCCAGCACCGGGTGCCGGCACCGGGGGACCGAACCGCGGGCCAGCACCGGGTGCCCGCACCGAGGTCCGGCACCGGGGCGGGCCACACGGCAGGTCGCCGGCAGCGGCCGCTCGATTGACGCTGCACTGTGCCGCCGGTTAGGTTCAACAGCAGCCGGGCACTGAAGCCCGGACCGGAGCGTGGAGGGCTGAGATGGCGGAGTTCGTGCTGGCGATCGATCAGGGGACCACCTCCACGCGCGCGATCATTTTCGACCACAAAGGCACACCCGTCTCTACCGGCCAGCGCGAGCACCGGCAGATTTTCCCGCGGCCGGGCTGGGTGGAACACGACCCGCTGGAAATCTGGGACAACACCCGCGAGGTGGTGGGCGCGGCACTGTCCCGGGCCAGCCTGACCCGGCACGACATCGCCGCCGTCGGCATCACCAACCAGCGCGAGACGACGGTGGTGTGGGAGAAGAGCACGGGCCGGCCGGTGTACAACGCGATCGTCTGGCAGGACGTGCGCACGCAGCAGATCTGCGACGAACTGGCGGCCGACGGCGGCGTGGACCGCTTCCGCGAACAGACCGGCCTGCCGCTGGCGCCCTACTTCGCCGGGACCAAGCTGGCCTGGATCCTGCGCAACGTGGACGGGGCGCGGGAACGGGCCGAGGCCGGCGAACTGCTGTTCGGCACCACCGACAGCTGGGTGCTGTGGAACCTGACCGGCGGGCCTGACGGCGGCACGCACGCCACCGACGTCACCAACGCCTCCCGCACCCTGTTCATGGACCTGCGCACGCTGCAGTGGGACCAGGAGATCCTGGACGCCTTCGGCGTGCCGGCCGCGATGCTGCCGGAGATCCGCTCATCGTCCGAGCCCTACGCGACCGTGCACGGCTCCCAACTGCTGCGGCACGTCCCGGTGGCGGGCATCCTCGGCGACCAGCAGGCGGCCGCGTTCGGGCAGGCGGCATTCAACCCCGGCGAGGCCAAGAACACGTACGGCACAGGGTGCTTCGTGCTGGTCAACACGGGCGAGGAGATCGTCCGGTCATCGCACGGACTGCTGACCTCCGTGGGCTACCAGCTGGGCAAAGCGGCGCCGCACTACGTGCTGGAGGGGTCGATCGCCGTCGCGGGGTCGCTGATCCAGTGGCTGCGCGACAACCTGGGCCTGGTGTCGTCCGCGCAGGAGGCCGAGCAACTGGCGGGCACGGTCGAGGACACCGGCGGCTGCTACTTCGTGCCCGCGTTCTCGGGCCTGTTCGCCCCGTACTGGCGGCAGGATGCCCGCGGCGCCCTGGTGGGCCTGACCCGGTTTGTGACCAAGGCGCACATCGCCCGCGCCGCGCTGGAGGCCACGGCCTTCCAGACCCGGGAAGTCCTGGACGCGGTCAACGCGGACGCCGCCGTGCCGCTGACCGGTTTAAAGGTCGACGGCGGGATGGTCGCCAATGATGCGCTGATGCAGTTCCAGGCGGACATCCTGGGCGTGCCCGTGATGCGCCCGCGGGTCACCGAGACCACGGCCCTGGGCGCGGCGTATGCGGCGGGCCTCGCCGTCGGATTCTGGGAGGGCACGGACCAGTTGGCCCGGAACTGGGTGCAGGAGGCGTGTTGGGAGCCGCAGATGCCGGCGGAAGAGCGGGAACGCAGGCTGCGATTGTGGAAGAAGGCTGTCACCCGGACCTTCGACTGGGTCGACGACGATGTCCTGTGAACGTGCGGTAAAGTGGTCCCATGTTCGCACTGCTCCTTAGCTAGCCGCTGCCGCGGGGCCCAGGCCCTGCTTCAGCGGCCCGCCCCTCCGATGCCGAGGGGCTTTTGTGTGTCTAGGGGAGTCAGGCCAGTGCGCAGTACAGACAAGAGGACGAGGCAAGCACAGTGAGTACGCAGCCGGGTACGGAACAGCACGAGTACAGTTTCTCCGCCATGGAGGCCAAATGGCCGGCCGTGTGGGAGGAACTTGATGTCTTCGCTCCCGCCGATGACGGTTCCCGCGAACGCCGTTACGTGCTGGACATGTTTCCCTACCCCTCCGGCGACCTGCACATGGGCCACGCCGAAGCGTTCGCCATGGGCGACGTGGTGGCGCGCTACTGGCGGCTGAAGGGCTACGACGTCCTGCACCCGATCGGCTGGGACTCCTTCGGCCTGCCGGCCGAGAACGCCGCGATCCAGCGCAACGCCCACCCCAGCGAGTGGACCTACGCCAACATCGACACCCAGGCCGCGTCCTTTAAGCGCTACGCGATCAGCGCCGACTGGTCGCGCCGGCTGCACACCTCCGACCCGGGGTACTACCGCTGGACCCAGTGGCTGTTCCTGCGGTTCTACGAGCGCGGCCTGGCCTACCGGAAGAACTCCCCGGTCAACTGGTGCCCGAAGGACCTGACCGTGCTGGCCAACGAACAGGTCGTCAACGGGGCGTGTGAACGCTGCGGCACCCCCGTGACCAAGAAGAGCCTGAACCAGTGGTACTTCAAGATCACCGATTACGCCGACCGCCTGCTGGACGACATGGACGAGCTCAGGGGCCACTGGCCGGAGCGGGTGCTGGCAATGCAGCGCAACTGGATCGGCCGCTCAGAGGGCGCGCACGTCCGCTTCACGGTGGAGGAAGCCGGCGGACGCCCGGCGCAGGACGTCACGGTCTTCACCACTCGCCCGGACACCCTGAACGGCGCGACCTTCTTCGTGGTCGCCGCCGACACGCACCTGGCGCTGGACCTGGTGGCCCCGGAACACCACGATGCGCTGATGGCCTACCGCGAGCAGATCAAGGCGCTCTCCGACATCGAACGCCAGTCCACCGAACGCGAGAAGACCGGCGTGTTCCTGGGCCGCTACGCGATCAACCCGCTCAACGGCGAAAAGCTGCCGGTCTGGGCCGCCGACTATGTGCTGGCCGACTACGGGACCGGCGCCATCATGGCCGTCCCGGCGCACGACCAGCGCGACCTTGACTTCGCGAAGGCATTCGACCTGCCCGTGCGCGCCGTCGTCGACACCGGGGAAGAAGACCCGGCCGAAACCGGGATCGCCACCAGCGGCGAAGGTACCCTGATCAATTCCGGCGAGCTCGACGGCCTGTCCAAGACCGAAGCCATCGCCCGCGCCATCGAATTGGTGGAGGCGGCCGGCACCGGCGAGAAGACCGTCAACTTCCGGCTGCGCGACTGGCTGCTCTCCCGCCAGCGCTTCTGGGGCGCACCGATCCCGATCGTCCACTGCGAGGAATGCGGCGAGGTCCCGGTTCCCGACGACCAGCTGCCCGTGCGGCTGCCCGACGACCTGCGCGGGGAAGCCTTGGCGCCCAAGGGCACCTCGCCGCTGGCCTCCGCCGCGGACTGGGTCAACACCGACTGCCCGAACTGCGGCAAGGCCGCCCGGCGCGACACCGACACCATGGACACCTTTGTGGATTCGTCCTGGTACTACCTGCGCTTCGCCTCCCCGGACTACACCGAGGGCCCGTTCGAGAAGGAGGCCGCGGCCCGCTGGCTGCCGGTGGACCAGTACGTGGGCGGCGTCGAGCACGCCATCCTGCACCTGCTCTACAGCCGGTTCTTCACCAAGGTGCTCAAGGACATGGGCCTGATCGATTTCGACGAGCCGTTCCGTGCGCTGCTGAACCAGGGCCAGGTGCTCAACGGCGGCAAGGCGATGAGCAAGTCGCTGGGCAACGGCGTGGATCTGGGCGAGCAGCTGGACAAGTTCGGCGTGGACGCCGTCCGCCTGACCATGATCTTTGCCTCGCCGCCCGAAGACGACGTGGACTGGGCCGACGTTTCGCCCTCCGGCTCCGCCAAGTTCCTGGCCCGCGCCTGGCGGCTGGGACAGGACGTCGCGTCCGCTCCGGGCACGGACTACGACGACGGCGACCGCGCCCTGCGCTCGGTCACCCACCGGACAGTCGCCGACGCGGCGGAACTGCTCGATGCCGGCAAGTTCAACGTGGTCATCGCCCGGCTGATGGAGCTGGTTAACGCCACCCGCAAGGCCATCGACGCCGGTCCGGGTGCCGCCGACCCGGCCGTCCGCGAGGCCACCGAGGCAGTGGCCGTCATCCTGAGCCTGTTTGCCCCCTACACCGCGGAGGACCTCTGGGCCCAGCTGGGCCACGAACCATCCGTGGTCAAGGCTTCCTGGCCGGCTGTGGACCAGTCCCTGCTGGTGCAGGACACCGTGACCGCGGTGGTGCAGGTAGCCGGCAAGGTGCGCGACCGGCTGGAGGTGGCGGCCGATGTCGACGAGGACGAGCTGGAGAAGCTCGCCTTGGCCTCGCCACAGGTCATCCGGACGCTTGACGGCCGCGGAGTGCGCAAGGTGATTGTGCGCGCCCCGAAGCTGGTCAACATCGTGCCGGCCTGACCGGCGGCCTGGCCCCGATGAATTGGCTCGAGCACCTCGTACAGCGGTCCAAGCAGCTGCTGCACCAGCAGGCGCCTGCCCGGCCGGGGCAGCCGCCGCGGCACCGGGTCGCCGTCGTCACGGATTCGGCCGCTTCGCTGCCCGTGGACTGGGTTAACCAGCCGGACACCGCGGACTGGCTGCGGGTGGTGCCGATGCCGGTCATGATCTCCGGACAGATATACGGGGAAGGCGTCGACGACGTCGCTTCCGCCCTGGCGGTCGGTCTCGCCGAGGGTCGCGACATCAAGACGTCGCGCCCGTCGCCGGGGCTTCTGGAGCGGACCTACCGGGAGCTCGAGGATCTGGGCTTCGATGCGATCGTCTCCATCCACCTCTCGGCCGAGCTCTCCGGCACGATCGAAGCGGCAGGCCTGGCGGCCGACGGCGTCGGCATCCCGGTGGAAGTGGTGGACACGCGCAGCGCCGCGCTGGGTGAAGGATTCGCCGTCATGGACGCCGTCATCGCAGCGCAAAGCGGGCTCGACCGGCAGGCCGTGACGGAGCGCGCCAAGGCGGCCGCCGTGTGTTCGGACGTCTTCTTCTACGTGCCCAGCCTGGACCAGCTGCGCCGCGGCGGCCGGATTTCCGCCGCCTCCGGACTGCTCGGCTCCCTGCTGGCGATCAAGCCGTTGCTGGCCATCCGCGACGGTGCCATCCTGCCGCTGGAGAAGGTGCGGACCGCCGCGCGTGCCCAGGCCCGGCTGCAGCAGCTGGTGGTGCGGCGGATCGAGGAACTCGACTACGAACCCCGGGTTGCGGTGCACTACTTCGGCAACGAATCCGAGAGCCGGGCAATCGCGGAAACCCTGCAGCAGTACCTGAGCGACGACGTGCTGCTGACCCCGGTGCCCTCGGTCCTGGCCGCCCACACGGGCCTGGGCGTCGTCGCGGTGGTCGTCGGCCCGCCGACGCCACCTCTGGGCTGAGCGTTCCTCTCCCGCACAGACCGCGCCGCGCGGGAGGTCTAAGGTTTCACCCCTTACTGGGTTCCGAGATTCTCAGCGAGGGCTTCAAGTGGCCTTCGATGGATCCTGACCCCGCTGTCCGCCGGGTAAGCCCATGAACCTTATCGTCGGAACATCGACGAAAGTGAAGCCTTCCTGCGGTATTCCTTTGCTCTCCTTGTGCATACGGGACCAAGCAGTGGCCGCACCATTGACATCCCTAAAGATGCAGAGACCAAAGAGGAAGATTGAGAGTCCGACGCCCCCGACGACCAGCAGCACCAACCATCCCGGACTCTTTTGCACCCCAACAACAAAGGAGAGAAGGAAGGGCCCCAGAGAGCACAGGAAGAAAGCCTTTGCAGGCTGGGGCATCTCTACGACTTGGCGCTTGATGAGACGGATGGTCCTGATGGCTCATCCTTCAGTTCAGGAAACCGGGACCAGAGCAACTTGCCCTCCCGAGTCTCACAAGTTTATCCATCCGGCAATATTCATACAGGACGGCGGCCCTTCATGCTCAACCTGTCTTGAGAACCTGTTGCTCAGCGACAACAGCTTCATGAGTGCCTTGGCTCGGGCCTGACTGCGACCGAGTGTCGACCGGCCCACCCTGCCATCAACAGCCCTGCCAGCACCGCCGCGCCTGCGAAGCCCTGCGGCGAAGCCCATCCGAACTCCGGCAGCGTCAGCGCCACGGCAACGACCGCGCAGGACAGCAGGAACTCGGCGGCGGCTCGCAGGGGCCGCTGCCTGTAAACAGGCGATGCGATGAAGTGTGCCAGCGGTACTCCCGGCACCATGGCGAGTAGAGCGGGACCGAGAATCGGGTAGAACCCGTAAACGACGAAGAACAGCGACGATGCGGCCAAAAGCACCACGAACAGTGCCAGCTTTGCCACGCGCTGCGTCCTGCTGTAACTGTCCCAGCGCAGGCAGATAATGGCCCAGGCCGGCAGGCCCAGCAGCCAGAGCCCACCCCAGTAGCCGGTGCCCAGCACCCACAGTGCCACCATCAACAAACCGGGCAGAACGAATGCCAGGATTCGGCCCCAGGTGGCATCCCTGATCCCAGGACCGTAGATGAACAACCCAACCGCCGCGTAAACGATCGCATACCCGGGCAACAGTTCAGCATCGGGCCGGGTCCCCAGCCCAAGGAGGAGCAACAGGATGCCGATTGCTGCGACAGCCACGGCGGCCACGGCCCAGGGGCGGCCTGGAGCCGCCACATCGTCAAGCCAATCGCGCCGATCCCTCAGGGTCTCCATGCCTGCAGTATTGCAGAGCAGGCGGTAGATGCCCGCCCGCACCTGCCCCTCATGCCTGCCCGACGATCACGGCAGAGTATAGGCATTCGCACCGGTTGATCACACGTAAGTGGGGGTGCCTTCGGATGCGTCAGGTACGTCGGTAGAAGTCTCGGACGTGGAAGACAGACTTGAGGTTCAACTGGCGCCGGGGCTGGCTTTCTTTGAGGTTGTCGATAAGGACCGATGCTCCAACCCACGTAGCGCCGATTTCGTGGATGAGACTTTGGAGCGCCAAGAGCTGACCGCCTGTATCGATTAAATCGTCCACGGCAAGGACGCGGTCTCCGGATCTGATGAGGCCTTTGGGAAGCCCAAGCTCAAGGTGGCGGTCCTTATAGTCGGGCGGGCTCGTGACTGTGACCCAGGGATCGCTGTCGAAGGTCGGGGCGGCGTCTTTTGGCACTGGACAGAACCCGACGCCCAGATTCGACGCAGTCAGCGCCCCTGTCAGGTACCCGCTGGCGGACGGGCCAATGACAACGGTGGGAGCGGCCGCGCGGAAAGGTTCGGCGAGCAGTTCGCCGATGCCGGCTAAAACCTCTGGCTCCCGCCACCAACTAAAAAGGTTGAAGTAGTTTTGGTTGATTGAGCGGGTCGTTTTCCACTCGAATATCTCCGCCATACGCTGTCGGAGTTCTCTAGGTTTCGCGGCCATGGGCTGAATCCTAATCTCCAAAACCTTTTTGCATGCATCCCTGAGCCCTAACCGGGACCATGCCGCCAGTTGGGACTAAGAAAGCGTTGAGCATAACCCGGCTGCTTGGCCTGCCTCTGCGGTCCCTTGGCGTCTCCGGAACAAATTCCTGGGTGTTATCCTCGTTCATCTCCCGCCTCCCGATTTTCGGTCCGTGCGGGGCGCAAATTAGCGCCGTAAACCCCTGAGCGGCGTAGGCGAGGCGGCTCGCTCTTCATAGTGCTCCCGGAGATCTTGCAGAAGCTTTTCGTATTCGGTCCGCTCAAAGGTAAAGGATTGGCCCGGGAAGATCCAAGGCTCATCGTCAGCGGCCTGCCAGCCGAAACTCTGCCACGTGATTGTCTGTGGCGTCTGCGACAGTTCCATGCTTACCGCGCCGCACCATAGATCGCCGCAGACCGGACAGAGCAGGAGCGCAATACGCCCGTCGTCGAAGTCACCGGGAATTTGTCCCAGCAGTCGGTCCAAGTACTCCATTGCGGCCTTCGGTGACCAATCGTCGCGCAGTGCCGTGGTTTCCTGTTCCGGCCGCGCCGCGTCTTCTGGAACTCTCAACAAGTCCTTCAGGGGCCGACCATCAACCAGAAAGCCCAGGAACTCCAGCGGGTTCTCTCTTCCCGAGGGAAAATCCGTGGAGTGGGAGGTAGCAGCTTCGACACTCAGGCGGCGGCGGTCATGTCCCATGCACTCAGTATCGCCGAAGGCAATTATCTGTCCATGCGGATTCCTGATCTCTGCCGACCAGACAAAAAGCGTCACGAGGTACGTCCCTGTCTCGTCGGTCAAACAAGAGGGAAGCAAAGACTGGCGGGCGGCGGTGTCAGGACATGCGTTGTCGTGGTGGTCGTCGGGCCGCCGAAGCCACCCTCGAGCTGAGCGTTCCTCTCCTCCACAGACGGCGCCGCCGGAGCCGCTGTCCACGAGTGCTTGCCGGCCGGCCGGGCAGCAGCGCCGCCGACCTAATCTTGCCGCATGGGCCGACACCGCTGGCTTCCGGCAACCGCCCGCGGCGGTATTGCGTCGCGGCCGAGGCGAACTCCGCGCTTCCGCATAGCCCTCGGGGCAGCGTTCGTGGTGGCGGGGCTGTGCCTGGGCTACGGACTTGTTTCGCTGGCCACGGCTGATGTGAGTCGCTCGGCTGCTCCCATCCTGGAGAGCATTCCGCTGGCATCCCGGGCTGTCGACCGGGCTCTCGACGAGGGAACCGAGGGGAAGCCCACAGCGGCTCCGTCTACTGCCGGCGGGGACGGTACGGAGACCGGGGATGATTCGGCAGGCGGCGGCCCCGGCATCATTGTCCATGTGGCCGGGGCTGTTGCCTCGCCGGGAATCGTGCGGCTGGCCGATGGCGCAAGGGTGTTCGAGGCCATTGACGCGGCCGGGGGTGCCACGAAGAAGGCGCAGCTCGAGGCGCTGAACCTGGCGGCGCCGTTGACCGATGGACAGCAGGTCTACGTGCCCACACCGGATGCGCCGGGTCCGCAACCGGAGGCCGCTTCGGAAGGCGGCGGTGGAGCCGGCGGAGGCTCTAGCGACGGCCCTCCCAGCGGCGGCGCGGAAGCCGGCGCGGGCGGGGCCACGGGCGGTCCGGCCGACAAAATCAACATCAATACGGCGACGGCCGAGGAGCTCCTCGAGTTGCCCCGTGTTGGACCCGTGCTTGCCGCCCGGATTGTCGAGTTCCGTGAGCAGCATGGCCCGTACGGGCAGCCGTCGGATCTCGATGCGGTGCCCGGCATCGGGCCGGTCATGCTGGAGGCGCTGGTGGAGCTGGTGTCGGTATGAGCCGGCCGCCGCGCTGGCAGCGGTACGCGGAAGCGGCCCGACGTCCAATTGACGCGACGCCGGACCAGGATGAGGGGCGGCAGCCGCCCAGACTGCGCAGCGATCTGGGCCGGCGGTTACTGCGCCACATCAAACCCGATCCCGCGGCGGCTGAGGCCGCTGCGGCAGAGGCCGAGAGCCGGCGCCTGGATCTTCGGTTGGGGCTGGCGGCGGCCGCGTGCTGGGCGTGTGCCCTCGTGTTCCCGCACGCGCCGCCGGGGGTGGCCCTGCTGTCCGCGGGCCTGCTGTTGGGAACCGCCGCTGCAGCGGCCGCCCGTTTGCTGTTGCCGGCGCGGCAGGTCCGGCTGCTGCCTCGGCCAAAGGGGTTGCCGGCACGCCTCCACCGGGCCCGGCCCCGGGGAAACCCGCCTCAGCCATGTGCCCCACGGCAGGGAAGCCGGCATCGTGCGTGGGCCCGGCAGCAGGGGATCCCGACCCAACCTCGCGCCCGGCCGCGGCGCGGCGCCCGCGGTGCGGGAGGCATCGCCGTCGTCGTTGTGCTGTGCAGTTGCACGGGGCTGCTGGCACTGACGGTGGGCCTGCAACAGGCGGAGCGGGTGGCGGGCCCGATCGGGCCGGCCATCACGGGTGAGCAGACCATCACGGCCCGCCTGGTGGTGACCGGTGACGCAGCGGAAGTCAAGGCACCGCGGCAGTTTGGCAGCGGCCCGCGTTTCCACCTGACGGCCACCATCATCGAGGCCACCGCCGACCGCGTGCGGTTCGAGGCCGACACCCCGGTGCTGGTCCTCGGCGGGCCGGAGTGGTCCCACGTGCGGTTCGGCGAGCGGCTGCGGACCTCCGGCAAGCTCGTCCGGGCGGACCCGGGCCAGGCCGTCGATGCCCTGCTGATAGCATCCGCCGCCCCGTCGGAGCGCTCGGCGCCACCCCTGGATGCGTGGATCTCGGGCCTGCGCGGCCAGTTCGTGGCGGCGTTGGCCGGATTGCCCCCCGACGCCCGCGGGCTCCTCCCCGGAATGGTGCTGGGGGACAAGGAACACCAGGGCGCGGACCTCGAGGAGGCCATGCGGCGTACCGGGCTGACGCACCTTCTCACGGTCAGCGGCGCCAATGTCTCGTACGTGCTGGCCTTCATCTACCTGCTCGGATCGGCGGTCCGGCTGCCCCGGTGGGCGAAAGCGGTGGCGGGCCTGACCGGTCTGGCCGGATTCGTGCTCCTGGTCCGGCCGGAGCCCAGCGTGCTGCGCGCGGCGGTGATGGGCTCGCTGGGGGTGGTCGCGGTGCTCAGCGGACGGCGCAGGGCTTCGCTGGCCTTCCTGGCCTTGGCGGTGCTGGTGCTGCTGATCGTGGATCCGTGGCTGGCGGCCAGCTACAGCTTCGTGCTGTCGGTGCTGGCGACCCTCTCCCTCGTACTGCTGGGGACCGTGTGTTCCCGATGGCTGCAGCGTTTCCTGCCGGTCCCGCTGGCCCATGCGGTGGCCATGCCGCTGGCCGCGCAGGTCTTCTGCGCCCCGGTTATTGTCCAGCTTCAGCCCGAACTGGCCCTGTACTCGATCCCCGCCAATGTGGCTGCGGGACCGCTGGTCCCGTTCATCACGGTCGCCGGCATGATCGGGACGGGACTGCTGCCGCTGTTCCCCGAACCGGGCGCGGCGGTGCTGCATGCCGCGGGCTGGATGACCTTGTGGATCGCAGGGGTCGCCCGTTGGTTTTCCGCACTGCCCATGGCCGCGCTGCCGTGGGCAGGTGGCCCGCTCGGCGCCGCTGGAGCGGCCGGCGCCGGCGTGGCGCTCCTCTGGGGACTGCGGGCCGCGGACAGGCGACGGGCTTCGCAGGAGCAGCGCCCTGGGTCCGACGACGACGGCGCGGCGGCGCTGCGGGGTGGCGGCTTCGATTCCGGCACGCGCGCGGCGTTCCTCAAGCTGGCCTGCTGGACGGTCCTGCCCGGGCTCGCGGGAGGAGCGCTGGCCGGGGTGCTGCTGCAGCGGGCGCCGGCGGGGGAGTGGGACGTGGCGGCCTGCGATGTCGGGCAGGGTGATGGCGTGGTGGTGCGGACAGGCGAGGGCAGCGCGATTGTGATGGATACCGGACCCGACCCGGAGGCGATGGACCGGTGCCTTGACGGACTCGGCGTGGAACGGATCGACCTGCTGGTGCTGACCCACATGCACCTGGACCACTATGGCGGACTCGACGGAGCCGTGGCGGGACGGGAGACGGCGCGGGTGCTGTACTCGAGCGCCGGGGCAGCACCGCCTGCTTCCGTGCGGGCCTCGCTTGAGGACCGGGGGCTGCAGGCAGAGCGCGCCTTTGCGGGCCTGTCCGGCTCGTCGGGAGCAGTTGGCTGGGCGGTGCACTGGCCGGTGGAGGGCAGCGGTGGCCTGTCCGAAAACGACGCGAGCCTCGTCGTCGACATCACCCTGCCCTCCCCGGCCGGGGGATCGTCGCGGATGCTGCTCACCGGCGACCTGGAGGAGGAGCAATTGCCGGCCCTGATGCGCCGGTTGGGCCCGGACTTCGCGGTCGACGTGCTCAAGGTCAGCCATCACGGCGCGCGGAACGGGGGAACCGCACTCATCACCGGGCTGCGGCCGGCGGCGGCCCTGATCTCCGTGGGCGCCGGCAATGAATATGGCCATCCGGCGGACGAAATCCTGGCGGCGCTCCAAGCGGCCGGCGTGCACGTCCTCAGAACGGACGAGCTGGGAACGGTCCTCGTGGACGTCGGCGACCGGGAATTGTCCGTCCGCACCAACAGCTAGCCGGGTAGTCGTGACCTGAGCCAGCCGGGTAGCAGGGGGCCTGAGCCAGGCGGCAGCGGGCAACTGCTTTGGGCAAAAGGGCCGGATCGTGAAACTCTTGACCTGAACTAGGAGGAACCTGCCGTGAACCCGCCACCCGGATCCCGCTCTTCGGCCGTGAAGAAGAGCGCCGTCACCGTCTCCTGGCGAGACGTCGAGCCGGCCGCCGTCGTGCTCGTCAGCGGTCCGGAAGAGTACTTGGCCCACCGGGCCAAGGAACGCATCCGGGGCCTCCTGCGTGGCCGGCAACCCGACCTCGAGCTGGTCCAGCTCGATGCCTCCGCCTACACCACCGGCGAGCTCACGATGCTGGCCAGTCCCAGCCTCTTTGGAGAAGCCAAACTCATTGAGGCGTCGTCCCTGGCGCAGATGACCGACGAGTTCCTCACGGACATGCTGGCCTATGTGGCGGCACCGGCCGAGGACGTCTGGCTCGTCCTGCACCACGGGGGCGGTACCCGCGGCAAGAAACTGCTAGACGCGGTCAAGGCTTCCGGGGCACCCGTGGTCGACTGCCAGGCCATGAAAAAGGACTCCGAAAAACTGGACTTCGTCAGGCAGGAGTTTAAGTCGGCCCGCCGGGCCATCGAACCCGCCGCGGCCCAGGCCCTGGTTGCCGCCGTCGGCTCGTCGCTCCCGGACCTGGCCGCCGCCTGCTCCCAGTTGATTTCCGACGCCGACAGCGCAGTCACCGAAGAGACGGTCGAGAAGTACTACGGCGGCCGGGTCGAGGCCACCGGGTTCAAAGTCGCGGATGCGGCCGTTTCCGGCCGCGGCGCCGTCGCGCTGTCGTCCCTCAGGCACGCCCTGGCCACGGGCGTGGATCCCGTGCCGATCGTTGCCGTGCTGGCCATGAAGCTGCGCCAGATTGCCAAGGTCAAGAGCGCGTCCGCGAATGCACGCGACCTGGGCATGGCGCCGTGGCAGTTCGACCAGGCCCGCAGGGACGCGCGGCTGTGGGAATCAGATGCCCTGGCCCGCTGCATCCAGGTCTTGGCCGAGACCGACGCCCAAGTCAAAGGCGAGGGCCGGGACCCGGAATACGCCGTGGAGCGGGCCGTCACCTTGATCGCCACCAGCGCGCACCGCTGAACGCCGGCGCCGACGGCGGGAACTCTCCGCCCTGCATTCGACGGCCGGACCCGCAGGGTTCCCGGCCTCAGGCGCCGCTGGCTCTTCCGCCGCGACCCCGGACCCGGCTGCCCATGTAGCCGCCGAGGAAACCCCCGGTAATCGCAACCGCTGAGCCGGCCCGGGCCAGGCCGATCCCCAGCCCATGGCGGCCCCTCCGGCGGGCCAGCCACGAGCCGGCGAACACCAGCGTGGCTGCCGTGGTCGCGGATGAATGCAAGACGCCGATGCGCCGCGTGGCCGGGTCCGCCGTGGTCCACTCGGCCAGGCCGGCCACTGCGGTGGGTACGGCGGCCAGCACGCCCAAACCGACCAAGCGGCGGGCAGCCCCGCGTTCTCCGCCGTCGTCGTCAAACAAGTCGAGGAACACGGCCATGAACCAGGCACCGAACGGCGCGTCGGTCAGGATCGCATGCGGCGGGATGGCTGTGTCCACCCCAGTGAAGAACCGCCTGAGAGCGGGCTTCCCGACCAGGGGAGCGCCCAGCCCGCCCAGCACCTTGACGGCTCCGTCCAAGGCCGGTGAACGCCCCATCCGGTCGACTAAACGCAAGTATGCATTCGCGCCGTTCATTTCCCCCGCCCCATCCCGCCCCAAGCTACCGGCCCGCTGGCCCCCAGCGACCCGCGGGACACAACCACCCCAGCGGGACACAACCACCCCAGCGGGACACAACCAAAGGTACCCTCCGGGCAGGCCGCAGTCTGCAGCAGACACAAAAAAGCCGGAGGCCGCCTCCCCGAACGGGTGGCGGCCTCCGGCCTTGGCTTGGTTCGGCCTGCCGGCCGGAACGCGCTGCCTAGAGCGCGTTAACCTTCTTGGCCAGCGAAGACTTGTGGTTCGCGGCGTTGTTCTTGTGGATGACACCCTTGCTGACGGCCTTGTCCAGCTTCCGGCTCGCGGCAACCAGGGCGGTGGCGGCGGCGTCCTGGTCAGCGGACTGGACGGCACCGGTCACGGCGCGGATGGCGGTCTTCAGCTCGGATCGAACCGAGATGTTGCGCTGGCGTGCCTTCTCGTTGGTGAGGATGCGCTTCTTCTGGGACTTGATATTGGCCACGAAATAACTCTCTTTGTTGAGGAACTTGGTCTTTTGAGGGCAGTCGGTCCGGTCATTGACTGAGCGGCGTGGGGTACCGTAATGGCAACCGGCCCGAGGTGCCCGTCGACCTGCGCGGACACACAGCTATAAATGTTAGCAGATCCGTGCTCCGGACGGCGGATCTGCGTGGCGCCGACACGCCGCTCCCTGGCCGCGGCTCAGGTCGCAGCGGCCCGCGACCCTCCGATCAGCTCCAGCCGCGGCGCCGCATGGCCCGGGCAACCTCGTCGAACGAGGCCCGCGGCAGCACCGCTCCTTCGCGCCGGACCCGATCCGGCTCCAGTTGCAGCACACGGTCGAGCTTGACTTCGCTCGGGCGGCCCCGGACGTCCCAGGCACCCGAGCCCAGGTCCAGGTAGGCGCCGTCGCGCCGGCCGTCGTTGTTCCGGTCCCGCGTGGTCAACATGAGCGCCAGCAAACGGCCGCGGTGGTAGCCGATGACCAGGACAGGCCGGTCCTTGCCCCGCTTGTAGTCCTCTTCGTAGGGCACCCACGTCCAGACGATCTCGCCCGGATCCGGCGCGCCGTCGGCTTCGGGGGAGTAGCTGATGGTCCCGGTGCCTCGGTAGTCGCCCGGATACGGCGAGCCCGCACCGGCTTCCGTGCCCCGGCGGCCGGCGGCACCTCCGGGAGCTTGCCCCTGCCTGCCGGCCACCGGGCCGCGCCGCCGCGTGGAACCTTCGGAGCGTCCGGAACCGGACAGGCCCTGGAACGCCCGGACGGCGGAGCGAAGGAGACGGTTGAGACCCCGCTGGGAAAAAGCCATGGACCTAGGCTACTGAACGGCGGCACGTGCGCGATCTTGGCTGTCTGTCGATTCGGCACGTGCGCGATATCGGCAGGTTCGCGATTCTCGGCGCGTGCGAACTCGGCAGGTACGGGTGCGGTGCGGGTGCGCGGATCCCGGGCCGGCGTGGGACACTATAGTTGAGCAAAATCAGCGTGCTGGTCGTACCGGCCGCATTGCCGTATCCCGCTTGTCTGAGAGTAAGGAACCATCTGTGTCACCGATGGCCCGCACCGCGCCGGTGCCTGCCGCCACCGATCCGGCGATCATCAGGAACTTTTGCATCATCGCCCACATCGACCACGGCAAGTCCACTCTTGCCGACCGGATGCTCCAGCTCACCGGCGTGGTCCAGCCGCGCGATATGAAGGCCCAGTACCTGGACCGGATGGACATCGAGCGGGAACGCGGCATCACCATCAAGTCCCAGGCCGTGCGCATGCCCTGGGAGCTGGACGACGTCAGCTACGCCCTGAACATGATCGACACCCCCGGCCACGTGGACTTCACCTATGAAGTTTCGCGGTCCCTGGCAGCCTGCGAAGGCGCGGTCCTGCTGGTGGACGCGGCCCAGGGCATCGAGGCCCAGACGCTGGCCAACCTCTACCTGGCGATGGAGAACGACCTCACCATCATCCCTGTGCTGAACAAGATCGACCTGCCGGCCGCGCAGCCGGAAAAGTATGCCGCCGAGCTGGCCAACCTGATCGGCGGCGATCCCGAAGACGTGCTCAAGGTCTCCGGCAAGACCGGCGTCGGCGTCGAAGCGCTGCTGGACAAGATCGTGCGCGACCTGCCGGCCCCCACGGGCGACGCGGACGCACCCGCCCGCGCCATGATCTTCGACTCGGTCTACGACACCTACCGCGGTGTGGTCACCTATGTCCGGGTGGTCGACGGAAAGCTCTCGCCGCGCGAACGCATCCAGATGATGTCCACCCGGGCCAGCCACGAACTGCTCGAAATCGGAGTCAGCTCGCCCGAGCCCACCCCGTCCAACGGCCTGGGCGTCGGGGAGGTCGGCTACCTGATCACCGGCGTCAAGGACGTCCGCCAATCCAAGGTGGGCGACACCGTCACCAACCTGGCCAAGCCGGCGGCCGAGTCCCTGGGCGGCTACGCAGACCCCAAGCCCATGGTCTTTTCCGGGCTCTACCCGATCGACGGCACGGACTACCCGGTACTGCGCGACGCGCTGGACAAGCTCAAGCTCAACGACGCGGCACTGATCTACGAGCCGGAGACCTCCGCTGCCCTCGGCTTCGGCTTCCGCGTCGGCTTCCTCGGCCTGCTGCACCTGGAAATCACCCGCGAACGGCTCGAGGCCGAGTTCGGGCTGGACCTGATCTCCACGGCGCCGAACGTGGTCTACGAAGTCACGCTGGAGGACAAGAGCGTCGCGACGGTAACCAACCCGAGCGAATACCCGGACGGAAAGGTCTCCGAGGTCCGCGAGCCGATGGTTTCGGCGACCATCCTCGCGCCCAACGAGTTCGTCGGCACCATCATGGAGCTCTGCCAGTCCCGCCGCGGGGAGATGAAGGGGATGGACTACCTCTCCGAGGACCGCGTGGAGCTGCGCTACCGGCTGCCGCTGGCCGAGATCGTTTTCGATTTCTTCGACAACCTCAAGTCGCGCACCCGCGGCTATGCCTCGCTGGACTGGAAGGCCGACGGCGAGCAGGTGGCCGACCTGGTCAAGGTGGACATCTTGCTGCAGGGCGAACAGGTTGACGCGTTCAGCGCCATCACGCACCGCGAGAAGGCCTACAGCTACGGCGTGATGATGACCTCCAAGCTGCGCGAACTCATCCCGCGCCAGCAGTTCGAAGTTCCCATCCAGGCCGCCATCGGATCCCGCATCATCGCGCGCGAAAACATCCGCGCCATCCGCAAGGACGTGCTCGCCAAGTGCTACGGCGGCGATATCTCCCGCAAGCGCAAGCTGCTGGAGAAGCAGAAGGAAGGCAAGAAGAGGATGAAGATGGTCGGCCGCGTGGAGGTCCCGCAGGAGGCCTTCATCGCCGCGCTGTCGTCGGATGACTCCAAGGACAAGGCAAAGAAGTAGTTCGGCAGTGCGTGTGACAACAACGACGGCGGAGGCCCGCCTCAGTGCCTAGCGTCCTGCCCCTTGGGGACCCGGCGCCGGCCGACGGTCTGCTGCCCGCCCAGGCGGCGGAAGGTGCGGAAGACCGCGCGTTCTGCCTGTATGTGCACATTCCGTTCTGCCGGGTGCGCTGCGGCTACTGCGATTTCAACACCTATACCGCCAAGGAGCTGGGTTCGGGGGCGTCGCAGGATGAGTACTCGGGCACGCTGAACACGGAGTTGGATCTGGCCGCGCGGGTACTGCGCGGTTCCGGTGTGCCGGACCGGCCGCTGTCCACTGTCTTCTTTGGGGGCGGCACGCCCACCCTGCTGCCGGCGGCGGACCTGGCGTCGATGCTGCGCCAGGCGGCGGGCCTGTGGGGTCTGGAGCCGGGCGCCGAAGTCACCACCGAAGCCAACCCGGACTCGGTCACCCCGCAGTCGCTGCAGATCCTGGCCGACGCCGGTTTCACCCGGGTGTCCTTCGGCATGCAGTCGGCCGTGCCGCACGTGCTGCAGGTGCTCGACCGGACGCACGACCCGGAACGGGTGCCGCAGGCCGTGCAGTGGGCACGCGACGCAGGGCTGAATGTCAGCCTTGACCTGATCTACGGCACGCCGGGCGAATCCATCGCGGACTGGGAAGCCAGCCTCGACTCCGCGATCAGCTGCACGCCGGACCATATCTCCGCGTACGCCCTGATCGTCGAGGAAGGCACCAAACTCGCCGCCCAGATCCGCCGCGGCGAAGTGCCCGGCATCGACGACGATGACCACGCCGCGAAGTATGAGATCGCCGACGCGCGCCTCGGCGCCGCAGGTTTCGAATGGTACGAGGTCAGCAATTGGGCCCGCACTCCCGGGGACCGCTGCCGGCACAACCTGGCCTACTGGCGCGGGGACGACTGGTGGGGAGCCGGTCCCGGCGCACATTCGCACATGGGTGGCGTCCGGTGGTGGAACGTGAAGCACCCCGCGGCGTACGCCCAGCGTTTGGCCACGGGGGTCTCTCCGGCAGCCGGCCGCGAGACGCTGGACACCGGCACCCGTCAGCTGGAACACGTAATGCTGCAGACCCGCATCATCGACGGGCTGCACACCCGGGATTTGGGGCCAAACGGGCGGAAGGCCGTGGCCGGACTGATCGCCGATGCCCTGGTCGACCCCGCCGCGGCCTTCGCCGGCACCATCCGGCTCACCCTCAAGGGCCGGCTGCTGGCCGACGCCGTGGTGCGGCGGTTGCTCGAGGACTGACCGCCCCGGCCTCCAGCGACCGGCCCACCCGGTGGAGGGCCGCCTCGTAGGCTGAGTCCCAGCTCCACCCCGCCGCGGGCGCGCCCGCCAGCTCCAGCGAGACGAGCCCGTGGACCTGGCCCCACACAACGCCGACCATGGACGCGACGTCGTCGTCCGATGCCCCGGGAAGGGCGGCGGCGACGGCGGCAAACAGCGGCGCGATCGCCGGTTCCGCGGCGCCGGGCGTTGGCCGGCACGGCACTTGGCTCGCCAATGAACCGCCGAACATGAGGCCGTACAGGACGGGATGCTCCAGGGCCCACGCCCGGTAGGCCCTGCCCAGCGCTTCCAGCCCACCGGGAGCGGCCCGCTGCTGGGCGGCCGCAAAGGAGGCAAAGCCGTCGTCGAGGACGGCGGTCAGCAATTCTGCCTTCCCGCCGAAGAGCGAGTACACCGCCATCGTCGACGTCCCGGTCGCCGCCGCGATCGCCCGGAGCGACACGGCGGCTGCGCCGTCGCGGGCTATCAGGGTGGCGGCGGTGTCGAGGAGCTTGCGGCGCACCGAATCATCGTGGACTATGGGTCTTGCCATGCCCCAAGTATTCCATAACAATGTTCTATAACAACGTTACGAGAGGAATCGGCTCATGTTCGAACACGTACACACAGGACGGTTCACGGCCGATCCGGGCAGCGAACGGGTCACCGTCTTCCTCATCGGGATGCGCGCCAACCGATGGTGGAAGGTCGGCAAGGTGGCACGCACCGCGTCGGCGATGCCTGCGATGCTGGCGCACCTGGCAGCGGCGCCGGACGCCGGCCTGCTCGGCTACCACCAGTGGCTCGGGCGCACCACGATCCTGGTCAGCTACTGGAAGAGCCCGGAACATTTGCAGCGGTTCGCGTCCGACCGCGCGGCGCCGCACCTGGAACCCTGGCGCCGTTTCATGCGGGAATCGGCCGGCAGCGGGGACGTCGGCGTGTGGCACGAAACCTACGAGACGGTGCCGGGAGGCCGCGAGAGTGTATACAGCGACATGCCGCGCTTCGGTTTGGCAGCCGCGACCGGCCACGTGCCGATCGCGGCGGGGATGAACACCGCGCGCCAGCGGTTGTCGCGGCAGGCAGGGTAGGAGGGCGGTGCCGCTACCCGAACAGGCGCAGGTTGTAGGCGTACCGGTACGGAACGCCGCGGTTGCACTTGACGCCGGCAATGACGGAATTGACCGTCAGGAAGACCCAGATGGCGGCCGCGATGACGGCGAAGAGTCCGCTGACCGCCGGAATGACGATCAGCAGGTTCGCAATGATGGCCACCACGGTGGGCGGCACGGTGAAGTTCAGGGCCTCTTTGGACTCCTGGGCGGTAAACGGTCCCCGGTCCTTGAAGATCAGGTAGATCGCCAGGGACGGGAAGCAGCCCAGAATGCCGCCGAAGTGCGCCATGGTGGCCCATTGCCGGTCCTCCGAAGGGGTCAGGGGCAAGGCGGACGCCGACGCGCTCTGGTACTGCTGGCGCGGAGCGGACTTGCGCTCCGGCTGCTGCTTACGAGCAGAGTTATCGGACACTGGACCTACCTTCGGAAAAATCTGCTGATGGCTCACTTCTGTTCCTAGCCTAGCCGTTCCACCCCGCTATCCGGTGCATTCCGCGGGCGCCGGCGCCGGCCCCAACCGGCTCAAACCGTCAGGAAATCGATGACTTCTTCCACCCGGCCCAGCAGGCTGGGCTCCAGATCGGCGTAGGTGTTGACGCTGCCCAGCAGCCTCTTCCAGCCGTCGGCGATGTCGATCTGCGTCCGGTGCGGCCAGCCGAGACCGGCGAGGATACCGGTCTTCCAATCGGTGCCGCGCGGCACCACCGGCCACTGGGCCCGTCCGATGACGGAGGGTTTGATGGCCTGCCACACATCGACATAGGGGTGGCCCACAATCAGTACGTTGCCCGAGGCGGCGGGCACGGCCATGGCGGCCTCGGCAATCCGCCACTCCTTGGAATTGGGGACCAGGTGGTCCACCAGGATGCCGAGCCTGCGCTGCGGCCCGGGGGAGAAGTCCGCCACTGCCGCCGCCAAATCGTCCACGCCGTGAAGGGGTTCCACCACGATCCCCTCCACCCGGAGGTCGTCTCCCCAGACCTTTTCGACGAGCTCCGCGTCATGCTTGCCTTCGACCCAGATCCGGCTGGCCCGCGCCACCCTGGCCCGCTGTCCCTCGACCTTGACCGAACCGGATGCCGTCCGTTGCCGGACGGGAGCCTTCGCGGCGGGCGCCGCCGGCACCACCTTCACCGGCTCGCCCTCGAACAGGAAGCCGAAGCCCAGCGGGAACGAGCGGACCTTGCCCCGCCGGTCTTCCAGCGAAACCAGATGCACACCCCCGGACTTCTCCACCCGAACCACGGCGCCGACCCAGCCGCTCTGTGCGTCCTCCAGCACCAGGCCCGGTTCGGCGCCGATTTCGCGCAGTGCCCGGACCTTGGGGGCGGTCAGATCCTGGGGGCCCCAGCCGTAGCTGCTCATAAGCTTTAAGTCCTCTGCTGGTTGTCGTCCTCACGGCACGGCCGCCCGACAATGCTAACAACGGCGGCGACGTATTAGACTTAGCACTTGGACGTGTTGAGTGCTAACAGTCTGTCCGCAGACGAGTTGGAGACAGGAGGAGTGCAGTGAGCGAGGTCCGGAGGCTGGAAGTGCTCCGCGCCATTGTCGAAGACTATGTGCACTCGCGCGAGCCGGTGGGCTCCAAGGCACTGGTCGACCGGCACAGCCTGGGCGTGTCGTCAGCCACCATCCGCAACGACATGGCGGCGCTGGAAGAAGACGGGTTGATCGTTGCCCCGCATACCAGTGCCGGCCGGATTCCCACGGACAAGGGCTACCGCCTGTTCGTGGACCGGATTTCGGACGTCAAGCCGCTCTCTGCCCCCGAGCGCCGCGCCATCCAGAAACTGCTGGACGGCGCCGACGACCTCGACGATGTCATGGAACGCACCGTGCGTTTGCTGTCCCAGCTGACCAACCAGGTGGCCGTGATCCAGTATCCGCAGCTGGGTGCCGCCAGGGTGCGGCACATCGAGTTCATCTTGCTGGGTCCGCGCAGGGTTTTAGTGGTGCTGATCGCAGACAACGGCAAGGTGGAACAGCATGTCGCCGCGCTGCCCGCGGACGTTACCGAGGATGCCCTGGCCACGCTGCGCGCCGCGTTCCTGTCCGCTCTGTCCGGAAAAGCGCTGGCGGCAGTGCCGGGCCTGCTGAAGACCTTCCCGGTGCCGGCGGAGGCCGCGCCCGCGGGCACGGCCGAGGCCCTGGCATCGCAGCTTGCACAGCTCGCCGCGGCCACGAACGAGGAGCGGATCCTGATGGCCGGCACGGCCAACCTGGCCCGTTCCACGGTCGACTTCCAGCTGAGCATCGGCCCCATCCTCGAGGCCCTCGAAGAACAGGTGGTGCTGCTGCAGTTGCTCTCCGAGCTGCACCAGGACGCCCGGGGCATGTCGGTGAGCATCGGCAGCGAAAACCCCTACGGTTCGCTGGCCGAAACCTCGGTGGTGGCCACCGGGTACGGCCCGGGCGCGACGGCCAAGGTCGGCATCCTCGGCCCCACCCGGATGGACTATCCCACCACCATGGCCGCAGTGCGCGCCGTCGCACGTTATTTGTCACGGATCCTCGCCGGCTAGCCACACGCCGCGCAGTGTCCCCACCGGCCGTCGTCGCCGGTGAACCGATCCCCAGGAAGTGAAGTACTACTAAGGTGAGTAACCACTACGACGCCCTCGGTGTCAGCCAGGATGCCTCGACCGAGGAAATCAAGAAGGCCTACCGCAAGCTGGCCCGCAAACTGCACCCGGACGTGAACCCCGGCCCGGAGGCGGCCGAACAGTTCAAGCAGGTCAGCCACGCCTACGAGGTGCTGTCGGACCCGCAGAAGCGGCGCATCTACGACACCACCGGCAACGAGAACGGCAACGACAACGGCTTTGGCGGCGGTTTCGGCGGCGGCTTCGCCTTCCAGGACATCTTCGAAAGCTTCTTCGGCGGCGCCGGAGCAGGCGGCGCGGGCCCGGCCTCCCGGACCCGCCGGGGCCAGGACGCCCTGATCAACGTGCGGATCGACCTCAAGGACGCGGTCTTCGGGGTCAACAAGAAGATCGAGGTGGACACCGCGGTCGTCTGCCCCACCTGCGACGGCAGCTGCTGTCGCCCCGGTACCAGCCCGCGCACATGCGACATCTGTGGCGGCTCCGGCCAGGTCCAGCGTGCGGTGCGGTCCATCCTCGGCCAGGTCATGACCACCGCCGCGTGCGGCAGCTGCCAGGGCTTCGGCACGATCATTCCCGACCCCTGCAACGAGTGCAACGGCGAGGGCCGCATCCGCAGCCGCCGTTCGCTGACCATCAAGCTCCCGGCGGGTGTCGGGACCGGGACGCGGATCCAGCTGGCAGGACAGGGCGAAGCCGGACCGGCGGGCGGACCGCAGGGTGACCTGTATGTGGAAATCCGGGTGAATCCGGACAAGAATTTCCTCCGCGAGGGCGACGACCTGCACGTCACTCTCTCGGTGCCGATGACCGCTGCCGCGCTGGGCACCGACCTCACCCTGGACACCTTCGACGGTGAACAGGAAATCAGCATCAAGCCCGGCACGCAGGCGGGCGAGACTCTCACCCTGCGCGGCCTGGGCGTGACCCACCTGCGCGGCTACGGTCGCGGCGACCTGCAGGTGCACGTGCATGTGGAGACCCCCAGCAAGCTGGATGCGGAGCAGGAGGACCTGCTGCGCCGGCTGGCCCGGGCCCGCGGCGAGGAATACACCGAGGGCAAGCTGGCGTCCTCCGGCACGGGCGTCTTCGCCCGCCTGCGGGACCGGCTCGGTAACCTTTAGGCGTGACCAGCCACCTGTTCTTCACCGCTCCCGGCGAGCTCGACGCCGTCGCCCCGGGCGACAGCTTCACCCTCGGCGGCGACGAGGCCCGGCATGCCGTCACGGTCAAGCGGATTGAACCCGGCGAAGCGGTCGATCTCGCCGACGGGCGGGGCCGCCGGCTGGTCGGCGAGGCTGTCGCCGGCACCTCCGGCCAGCTCACCGTCCGGGCGCTGCACGTCCTGCACGAGCCCAGGCCCGACCCGGAGTTGGTGCTGGTGCAGGCCCTTGCCAAGGGAAACCGCGACGAACTTGCCATCGAGGCAGCCACCGAACTGGGCGTCGATGCCGTGGTGCCGTGGCAGGCCGAACGCAGCATCGTGCGCTGGAAGGCGGACAAGGCGGCCAAGGGCGCGGCGAAATGGCAGCTGGCGGTCCGGGCGGCCGCCAAGCAGTCGCGGCGTGCGCGTGTTCCGGAAGTGGAGCCGCTGGTGGAACGGGCCGGACTCTGTGCCCTGATCCGGAACAGCCGGCTGTCGCTGCTGCTGCATGAGGACGCCGAGGGCAGCGTGGCCGACGCCCTGGACGGCGCCGGGTTGCGTGCGGGCCCATCCCCCGGGGAGCGCGGCGGAAACGACGACGGCGGTGCCTCACCCGAAGGGCGTACCGGCGGCGCTACGCGCGTGCTGATGATTGTGGGTCCGGAAGGCGGGATGAGCCGGGCCGAAGTGGACGCGATGCTCGACGCCGGGGCGGTGGCCGTTCGGCTGGGTCCGCACGTCCTGCGTTCCTCCACGGCCGGACCCGCCGCCTTGACCTTGCTCAGCGAGCTGCTGGGCCGGTGGCGCTGACCGGGCGGGCAGAACTGCCCTAGGTGATGGTGAAGACCTTGCTGTCCACATTCTGCCGTTCTTCGATCGGTCCGCCCTGGTCCTTTTGGAACACGTACAGCCGGTAGGTGCCCGGATCCAGCTTTTGGCTGAACCTGAACTCGCCGATCTGGCCGGCGTCTGCATCAACGCGGGCCGTGCCGTCCTTGACCAGCTCGCCTTCGGATGTGTCCGCGGAGTTGGCAATGCGGTAGATCTGCCAGCTCAGCTCCGATTCGAACGCGACACCGCGGCCGAACACCTCCACGCGTCCGGCGGAGGTGGCACCTTCGGTCGGATCGATGATCCACACCGGGGCCGCCAGGCTGCTGTTCCGGGCCATGGGCTGGCCCAGCGGCACATGGCCGAAGGCTTTATACCCGTGGTGCCCGTCCACGAGGATGACCACTTCCAGGGGATTGTCCGACGTGCTCAGCCCGGCGTTCGCCGCCGCGGCCGTGGCGGTGTAGACCAGTTGCTGCACGGCACGTTCGGCGATGCCGGCGTCCACGCGGCGGCTGAAGGCGTCCGAGGAGATGTCCAGCGTGATGACCGAACCGTTGGTGATGGAAGCGCCCACCTTGCTTGCCGGGCTGAGCGGATTGAAGTAGTCCGGATCAAGGGGCTGCAGCCGCGTCAGCGCGGCCACCGCCGTCGTAATGGGGTCACCCAGGTTTTCCGCCTGGCGGTACTCGCGGTACAGGAACACGTTCTCGGCGTTGGTGCCCAGCCAATAGATGGGGGAGAGCTCCGAGGAGCGCAGGGTCTCGACCGGCACGCTGGAGACCAGGGGGCTGCTGGCCGAAGCGGGATCGGTGGGATTGGGCATGGAGGTCTGTCCGCCGCCGCCACCGCCGGCGGCCTGCGGCGAGCATCCGAGCAGCACCAGCGACGAGGCAGTGACCAGGGCCAACCACGCACCGAAGCGGCGTGTTGGGACCGAGCCTGCAGGCTGCCGGAGCTGGTTGCTGGTGATACTTTCGATCCCTTCTGGCGTGCGGAATGACTGGGTGGAGGTGGGGCGGGAACGGGCGGCTGCCGCCCTTCCTGCCCCACTAGCTTGGCACACGGTAGGGGGGCTGATGGCTGCTTTAACCAGCGCTCAACCGGACTGATGCACGATTGATGCCGGATCGATACCAAGGCGTTTTTCGCCCCCGCAGAGGACTGCGCGGCGGCTCGTGCCGTAGCATGGACTTGTATCGTCAGCACCGGAACCCTTTCCGGCTTACCGCTAGCAAGCGCCCACCGAAGGAGCGATGAAAGGCCACCTCGGCCGGACTATGTCCCAATCACGCCTGGATGTCGATCCGCTGGGATCAAGCAGCCGTTCCGTCCATTTCGATTCGTCGGAACACATGGTCAGGGCACTCGGTGCCCACGACGAGGTGCTGCGGGTCATCGAGTCGGAGTTCAGCGATGTGGACCTGCATGTACGCGGCAACGAACTTTCCATCTCCGGCCCCGCCGACGCGGTGCAGCTAACGCTCAACGTGGTGGAAGAGATCCGCGCCCTGGCGGCGAAGGATACGAGGATCACCGCGCAGGTGGTCGCCCAGCTGCTGCGCATGCTCGGCGAACAGTCGGCGCAGCGGCCGGCCGAGGTCCTGACACTGAACATCCTCTCCTCGCGCGGCCGCAACATCAGGCCGAAGACCCTGAACCAGAAGAACTACGTCGAAGCCATCGACAACCACACCGTGGTGTTCGGCATCGGCCCGGCGGGTACCGGCAAGACCTACCTGGCGATGGCCAAGGCGGTGCAGGCCCTGCAGCACAAAGAGGTCAACCGCATCATCCTGACCCGTCCCGCCGTCGAGGCGGGGGAGCGGCTGGGCTTCCTGCCGGGCACGCTCAGCGACAAGATCGACCCGTACCTGCGCCCGCTCTACGACGCCCTGCACGACATGATGGACCCGGAGTCCATTCCGCGCCTGATGGCCGCGGGCACCATTGAGGTGGCGCCGCTGGCCTACATGCGCGGGCGCACGCTCAACGATGCGTTCATCATTTTGGACGAGGCGCAGAACACCACCCCGGAACAGATGAAGATGTTCCTCACCCGGCTCGGCTTCGGCTCCAAGATGGTGGTGACCGGCGACGTGACGCAGATCGATCTGCCCGGCGGCACCAGCTCGGGCCTGAAGATCGTCAGCGAAATACTCGACGGCGTCGACGATGTCCGCTTCTCCCGGCTGGACGCCACTGACGTGGTCCGCCACCGGCTGGTCAGCGACATTGTGACGGCGTACAGCCGCTGGGACGAGTCCCGCCGGGGCGATGGCGGCCGTGGTGACGCCGGCCGCGGCGACGCCAAACGTGGGCCGCACCGCGCGTCCGCGGCCAGGCGGAAGACGGAAGCGGAAGCCGGCCCGGAGGGTGGAGCATGAGCATCGAGGTCAACAACGAATCAGCCGTCCCCGCCAACGAGGAAGAGTTGGTGCGGCTGGCACGGTTCGTGCTGGATTCGCTTTACGTCCATCCGGAAGCGGAACTGTCCATCATCATGGTGGACACCGAAGCGATGGAACGGCTGCACATTGAGTGGATGGACGAGCCGGGCGCTACCGACGTGCTGTCCTTCCCGATGGACGAGCTGCGTCCCGGTACCGCGATGAAGCCGGGCCCGCCCGGCGTGCTGGGCGACATCGTGATCTGCCCGCAGGTAGCGCAGGAGCAGGCGCAGAACGCCGGGCACGGCCTGTTGGACGAAATGCTGCTGCTGACCACGCACGGCATCCTGCATCTGCTCGGCTTCGACCACGCCGAGCCGGCCGAGAAGGAAGAAATGTTCGGCCTGCAGCGCCAGCTGCTGTCGTCCTTCACGGGCAAGGCAGCGCCCACCGAAACCACCCTGTAGAGACCGGCGATGCTCTGGATACTGGCCGGCATGACGCTGGCTTTCACGCTCTTCGCCGGGGTGCTGACCGCCGCCGAGGCCGCCTTCACCTACCTGCCGCGGCACGACGCCGAACACCTGCTGCGTTCCGGGCGGAGCCGCAGCCTGCGCCTCATCCTGGCCTCGCCGGCGGCACACATGCACGGGCTGCGGTTCTGGCGCGTCTGGTTCGAGATGGCCGCCGCCGTCGCCATTGCGCTGCTGTTCCACGATCTGCTGGGCAACATCTGGCTGGCCGGCCTGCTGGCCACCGTCACGATGGCCGCCGTCGGGTTCGTGCTGGTCGGGGTGTCTCCGCGGCAACTGGGCCGGATGCACGCCAGCGCCGTCGTGCTTTCCACCGCACTGCCGGTCCGGCTGCTGTGCTCGGTGCTCGGTCCGGTGCCCCAATGGCTGGTCCGGTTGGGCAGCGCGGTGGCCCCGAACGCGCCGCGCGCCGACGCCGCCTTCTTCACCGAGGAGGAGTTCCGCGAGCTGGTGGACCGGGCCAACGAATCCGACATGATCGAGGACACCGAGGCGGAACTGATCCACTCGGTCTTCGAGCTGGGCGATACCAAGGTCCGGTCGGTGATGGTGCCGCGCACGGACATGCTCAGCATCGACTCCGGCTCCACGCTGCAGGAGGCCATGACGCTGTTCCTGCAGTCCGGCTATTCGCGGATCCCGGTGATCATGGACACCGCGGACCAGATCCGCGGCATCGTCTACCTGAAGGACGTGGCCGCCCGGATCCACGGCCGGGCCGACCACGGCGCCGGCATGCTGGTGGACCAGATCTGCCGCGAGGTCCGCTACGTTCCCGAGTCCAAGTCGGTCGGCGAGCTGCTGCAGGAGATGCAGCGCGAGTCCACGCACGTGGCCATCGTGATCGACGAATACGGCGGCACCGCCGGCCTGGTCACGCTGGAGGACCTCATCGAGGAGATTGTCGGCGAGATCGTCGACGAATACGACACCGAGCGCCCCGAAATCGAGGCGCTGCCGGACGGCCTGTACCGGGTCAGCGCCCGCACCGGCATCGACGACGTCGGCGAGCTGTTCAACCTGGAGCTGGACGACGAAGAGGTGGACACCGTCGGCGGGCTGCTGGCGAAGACCCTCGGCCGGGTGCCGATCGTCGGCAGCGAAGTAGTGCTGGACGGCCTGCATCTGCGTGCCGAACGGCTGGAGGGGCGGCGCAACCGCGTCAGCCACGTCCTGGCCTGGTATGAAGCGCCCGCCCGGGACCAGTACGTTAACGACGACGACGGCGCTGCCGCCGCCGATGACCCCGCCCGGATGCCCGGGACGGAGAGGGAACGATGACCAACCCCGAAAATGCCGAAAACAGCACCGACAAGGCCATGGCCATGCCCTCCAGCGGCTGGCCGGAGGACTACCGCGCCGGTTTCGTGTCGCTGGTCGGCCGCCCGAACGCGGGCAAGTCGACCCTGACCAACGCGCTGGTCGGGCAGAAGGTGGCCATCACCTCCGCCAAGCCGCAGACCACCCGGCACACCATCCGCGGCATCGTGCACCGGCCGGACGCCCAGCTGGTGCTAGTGGACACGCCGGGCCTGCACCGGCCCCGGACCCTGCTGGGGCAACGGCTGAACGACCTGGTGGCGGACACGCTTTCGGAAGTGGACGCGATCGGCTTCTGCCTGCCGGCCAACGAGAAGATCGGTCCCGGCGACCGCTTCATCGCCAACCAGCTGGCCGGCCTGTCCGGCAAGCCCGTGGTGGCGCTGGTGACCAAGACCGACCTGATGGACAAGCAGGCGCTGGCCGAGCAGCTGCTGGCGGTGGCGGCGCTGGGCGAGGAGATTTTCGGCCCGGATGGTTTCGCCGACATCGTGCCGGTTTCCGCCGCCAAGGGGGACCAGGTACAGACTGTCGCCGATGTGCTGGTCCAGCAGATGCCGATGTCGCCGCCGCTCTATCCCAACGGCGAACTCACGGACGAGCCGGAAGCCGTCATGGTGGCCGAGCTGGTCCGGGAAGCGGCGCTGGAGGGCGTACGCGACGAACTGCCCCACTCGTTGGCCGTGGTGGTCGAGGAGATCGTGCCGCGCGAAGGCCGCAGCGCCGACAACCCGCTGCTGGATGTCAGGGTGAACCTCTTCGTGGAACGTCCGTCGCAGAAGGCCATCATCATCGGCAAGGGTGGGGAGAGGCTCCGTGACGTCGGCACCCGTGCACGCAAGGGGATCGAGGGCCTGCTGGGCACCCGCGTCTACCTGGATTTGCACGTGAAAATCGCCAAGGACTGGCAACGCGACCCCAAGCAACTGGTGCGGCTCGGTTTCTGAGCCGCGGGGGCAGCAGGGAACTTTCCCCGGCTGCAACCCGTAGAATACTTAGCGGCCAGTGATTGGGCTGGCCGCGTCTTTTCATCTGACTTACAACCGTGCAGAGGGGTATCCCGTGGCTCATCGCGGCAGTTTCGGTGATGACCCGCAGACCCCGACGGGACAGCCGCCGGCCGGGCAGGCTCCCGCGGGGCAATCCCCGGCCGGTCCGGGCACGCCGCGACGCGGAGCGCCGCGGCGGCAACCGAACCCGAGGCACATGGGCCGGGGGCCCAGGTTGCTGTGGCTGAAGGTCGTGGCAGGCGCCCTGGCGCTTGCCCTGGCGGCGGGTGTCGGCGTCGTCGTGTTCAAAATCGTGGGCCTGCGCGACAGCATAGCCACCTCGCCGCTGAACCTGGGCAGCGGCACCCAAGGGCTTCCGGTGGACCTGAGCCGCGATCCCGTGCAGATCCTGATCCTGGGTACCGACACGCGCGCCGGCAGCGACGGCCGGTACGGCTCGGATGGCCCCTCCGCGGGCTTCGGCAAATCGGACGTGATGATGCTGATGAACATGTCCGCGGACCGGGAGCGGGTCACCGTGGTCAGCCTGCCGCGCGACCTGCTCACCACCATCCCCACCTGCACCGATCCGGAGACCGGCGAGGTCTATCCGGAGCAGCAGGATGCCCAGCTCAATGCCGCCCTGACCTATGGCGGCCCCGGCTGCACCGTGGCAGCCGTCAACGAGATGACCGGCCTGGAGATCGACCACTTCATGATGGCCGACTTCAACGCGGTCAAGGAGCTCTCCACGGTGATCGGCGGGGTGGAAGTCTGCGTCAACGAACCCATCAACGACAGTTACTCGAAGCTGCGGCTGCCGGCCGGCGTGAGCACGGTGCAGGGCGAGCAGGCGCTGGCGTTCCTGCGCACCCGGCACTCCTTCGGCGACGGCGGAGACCGCGGCCGGATCCGTGCGCAACAGAGCTTCCTGGCCTCCATGGCCCGCAAGGTCCAGTCCGAAGGCACGCTGACCAACGTGCCCCGCCTCTACTCCATCGCCGAGGCCGTGGTCAACAACCTCACGGTGGACGAAGGCCTGGCGGAGGTTCCCCGGCTGCTGGCCCTGGCGGACCGCGTCAAGGGCGTGGACCTGGGGAAGGTCGCGTTCGTCGCGCTGCCCACGCAGAGCGCCCCGATGGACGAAAACCGTCTGGTCCTGGACGAGGAGCCGGGCCAGGCCCTGTTCCAGATCCTGCGCGAGGACGGCGACGTCACCGCACCGGAGGTCAACGCCGCGGGGTCGCCGCCCGACCCGACGGCCACCGGAGAAGCCGGCGGGGAACCCACGGCCGCCGCCGGAGACGGCGGGACATCGTCCCCGAAGGAGACCGACGACGGCGGGGCGACGGCCGGCGCGACGACGGCGCCCGGGGAGGACCCGACCGCCGGCGTGCCGTCCTTCGACCCGGCCGAGCAGCCCGTCAAGGTGATCAACGCCTCCGGTGCGGCCGGCCGCGACGAGGAACTCTCCGAACAACTGCAGGCACTGGGCTACGTGCTGGCGGCCCCGGCCGATGCCGGATCCGAACGCACCACCACGCAGCTGTACTATTCGGCCGGCTTCGAGCACGTGGCCCTCGCCCTTGCGGAAGAGCTGAACGTCCCCCGGGCCAACGTCCTCGCCTCCGGCGACCACTACGGCGTCGCGCTTTCGGTCGGCCGGGACTTCGCCAGCGGCGCGCAGCTGGCGGAGACCGGCGGTGTGGCCGGCGGCTTCAAGGGCCAGACCGCCGACCAGGTCACCTGCCAGCAGCCCGGCGCCTTCTAGCGGCCGCTACCAGATCCTGACGCGCTCGGCCGGGGAGAGCCACAGCCCGTCGCCGGAAGCGGTGCCGAACGCCTCGTGGAACGCGTCCAGGTTGCGCACCACCTGGTTGCAGCGGAATTCGTTCGGGGCATGCGGGTCGACCGCCAGCCGGCGCGCCGCCTCCTCGGAACGGATCTTCTGGCGCCAGCATTCGGCCCAGGAGTAGAAGAACCGCTGGCTGCCACTGAGCCCGTCGACCACCGGGGCTTCCCGGCCCGCCAGGCTCAGCTGGTACGCACGGTACGCGATGGCCAGCCCGCCCAAGTCGCCGATGTTCTCGCCCAGGGTGAGTTCGCCGTTGACCGTGTTGCCGGGAGCCTCCGCGGGGCTGAGCGCGGCGTACTGGGCCACCAGTTGGCCGGTGAGCTGCTCGAAGGCGGCCCGGTCTTCGTCGGACCACCAGTTCCGCAGCGCACCGGTGCCGTCGTACTGCGATCCCTTGTCGTCGAAGCCGTGGCCGATCTCGTGGCCGATGACAGCCCCGATGGCGCCGTAATTGGCCGCGGCATCGGCGTCGGCGTCGAAGAAGGGCGGCTGCAGGATCGCTGCGGGGAAGACGATCTCGTTCATGGTCGGCATGTAGTAGGCGTTGACCGTCTGCGGCGTCATGTGCCACTCGGCCTCGTCGATGGGCCCGCCCAGCTTCGCGAGGTTGCGGCGGACCTCGAACTCGTTGGAGGCGAGGACGTTGGACCAGACATCGTTCCCGGGCACGAGGCTGGAGTAGTCGATCCACTTCTCCGGGTAGCCGATCTTGGTGCGGAACGCGGCCAGCTTCTCCAGGGCTTTCGCGATCGTGGCGCTGCTGAGCCAGGGCAGGGCGGAAATGCTTTCCCGGTAGGCGGCCAGCAGGTTGGCGACCAGTTCCTCCATCCGTTCCTTGTGCGCCGGCGGAAAGTGGCGCGCCACGTATTCCTGTCCGATGGCTTCCCCGAGGGCGCCCTCCACCAGGGCCACGCCGCGCTTCCACCGCTCCTTGAGTTCCGGGGTGCCGCTGAGCGTGCGGCCGTAGAAGCCGAAGTGGGTCTGGACCGCTTCGTCGTGAAGATAGGGCGCCGCCGTCGTCAGCACCTGGAGCCGCAGCCAGGCCTGCCAGGCCTCCAGCGGCTCGCTGTCCAGCAGGGCGTCCAGCGTGCTGAGGAACCCGGGCTGGCAGACCACCATCTCGGCCGCGCCGCCGGCTTCGGGACCCAGCGCCGCCAGCCAGTCCGGCATCCAGTCCGCCACGGTTGCCACCTGCCCGGCGGTGCGCAGGTTGTAGGTCTGCTGCGGATCGCGGCAGGAGACCTTGTCCAGGTGTCCGGCCGCCAGCTTGTGCTCGAGGTCCAGCGCGGCGTCCGCCTGCGCCGGGTCGAAGCCTGCCAGCCGCAGCATCTTCCCGGCGTATTCCCGGTAGGCCTCGCGGATGGGGCCGAAATCGGCTTCGCGGTAGTACGCCTCGTCCGGCAGGCCCAGCCCCGACTGGTACAGGTAGATCAAGTAGCGGGTGGGGTCGCCGGCGTCGTTGTTGACGAAGAACGCGAGCGGATACGCGGCGCCGCTGCGGCTGAAGGCTCCGATAACCTCGCGCAGCCCGTTCCGGTCGGCGATCTTCGCGATCGCGGCGAACTGCTCCGCCAGCGGCGAGAAGCCCTTGGCCTCGGCCACGTCGGTGTCCATGAAACCGGCGTAGAGCACGCCGATCTTTCCCGCCGGACTGGTGGGATCCGGGTGTGTGGCGGCGTCTTCGATGATGGCCCGAACGGATTCCTCGGAGGCGTCGCGCAGGGCGGTGAAGGAGCCTTCCAGCGCCCGGTCGTCGGGGATGGCGGTCTCCGCAAGCCACTTCCCGTTCACGTGCCGGAAGAGGTCGTCCTGCGGGCGGACGGCCGGGTCGACGTTGGACAACACGATGCCGGAGCGGCTCATGGGCGCCTCATTTCATAGTTGCATTCATCTTTTCCCTCACATCCTACGCACCGTGCTAGTGTGAAATTGTGCGCGCAGGAATGCTCCTTCTTAGCTGCCGCGGCGAGGCCACGCGAACTTCTGTTTGACAGGCCGAACCCTCGCTGCGGAGTTTGTGTTGCCCGGCCAAAATTTTTCGATTAGCTCTCATGAGAAAAGGCCACACACCAAAATGCGAAACGCACAAAAGTCCTCCGGAATGCCCATCCATAAGTACATTCCCTTCCAGGACCAGATCGCCGTAGAACTGCCCGACCGCACCTGGCCGGACAAAGTGATGACGAAGGCCCCGCGCTGGTGCGCCGTGGACCTGCGCGACGGCAACCAGGCGCTGATCGATCCAATGAGCCCGGAACGCAAGCACAAGATGTTCGACCTGCTGGTGAAAATGGGCTACAAGGAGATCGAAGTCGGTTTCCCGTCTGCATCGCAGACCGACTTCGACTTTGTCCGCCAGCTGATCGAGGGCGACCGGATCCCCGATGATGTGACGATCCAGGTCCTCACGCAGTCCCGCGAGCACCTGATCGAGCGCACCTACGAGTCCATCGCCGGCGCCGGCCGCGCCATCGTGCACCTGTACAACTCCACCTCCGTGCTGCAGCGGCGGGTGGTGTTCCGGGAGGACCAGGACGGCATCGTGGACATCGCCCTGCAGGGCGCCCGGTTGTGCCGAAAGTACGAAGAGGGCCTGAAGGGCACCGAGATCACCTACGAATACTCGCCCGAGTCGTACACCGGCACGGAGCTGGAATTCGCCGCCCGCATCTGCAACGCGGTCACCGACGTCTTCGAGATCTCCGCGGACCGGAACGTCATCTTGAACCTGCCGGCCACGGTCGAGATGGCCACCCCGAATGTCTACGCCGATTCCATCGAGTGGATGTCGCGGAACCTGAACAACCGTGAGAACGTGATCCTCTCGCTGCACCCGCACAACGACCGCGGCACCGGGGTGGCAGCGGCGGAACTGGGCTACCTGGCCGGCGCCGACCGGATCGAGGGTTGCCTGTTCGGCAACGGCGAGCGGACCGGCAACGTGGACCTTGTGACGCTGGGGCTGAACCTGTTCAGCCAGGGCATCGATCCGATGATCGATTTCTCCAACATCGACGAAGTGCGCCGCACCGTCGAATACTGCAACCAGCTGCCGGTGCCCGAACGCTCCCCGTACGGCGGCGACCTGGTTTTCACCGCGTTCTCCGGCTCCCACCAGGACGCCATCAAAAAGGGCTTCGAGGCCATGGAGGCCGACGCGGCCGCCCAGGGCAAGACGGTGGACGACCTGGTCTGGGCGGTGCCCTACCTGCCGGTCGATCCCAAGGACCTGGGCCGCAGCTACGAAGCCGTCATCCGGGTGAACTCGCAGTCCGGCAAGGGCGGCGTGGCCTACCTGCTCAAGCACGAGCACAACCTGGACCTGCCGCGCCGCGCCCAGATCGAGTTCTCGGGCGTCATCCAGCGCCGCACGGACACCGTGGGCGGCGAGGTCAGCCCGGCGCAGCTGTGGGAAACCTTCAACGACGAGTACCTGCCAACCCCGGACAACCGGTGGGGCCACTACACCCTGGGGTCGGTCAAGACCGACAGTGCCGACGACGGTTCGTTCCAGCTGACCGCCACCATGGGCGTGGACGGCGTCCAGAGCCGCCGCACGGCCGAAGGCAACGGCCCGATCGCCGCGCTGCTGGAGATCTTCCGGCAGGACGGCGTGGATGTCCGGGTTCTGGACTACACCGAGCACGCGCTCTCGGAGGGCGGCAACGCCCGGGCCGCGGCCTACGTCGAGTGCGCCGTGGGCGACCGGGTGCTGTGGGGCATAGGCATCGACACGAACACCACCATGGCCTCGCTGAAAGCCGTGGTGTCGGCGGTGAACCGCGCGATTCGCGACGAAGGCGCCAAGAGCGCCGGATCGCTCTAGGAAACCGGCCAGCGGGCTTCCCTGCCGTACCGCCGGAGGGAAGCCCGCTTTAGTGGGAGAATGGAACGGTGTCCAACAGATCCTTCGCCTCCCGCACGTACCGGGACCAGGGCGTCATCCTGCGGACCCACAAACTCGGCGAGGCCGACCGGATCATCACGCTGCTGACCAAACAGCACGGCCAGATCCGGGCGGTTGCCAAGGGCGTCCGCCGCACCAGCAGCAAGTTCGGCGCCGTGCTGGAACCCTTCATGGTCGCGGATCTGCAGCTGGTCTCCGGCCGGAGCCTGGACATCGTCACGCAGGCCCAGATGGTCGGGCCGTACGGCCGTGACATCGCCGCCGACTACACCAAGTACACCTCCGCCGCCGCCATCTGCGAGACGGCGGAAAAACTCACCGACGTCGACGGCGAATCAGCAGGAGCGCAGTACGGCCTGGTCATCGGCGCGCTCTCCGCGCTCAGCCGCAGCGTGCACGCGCCCGAGCTGATCCTTGATTCCTACCTGCTGCGGGCCCTGGCGACGGCGGGCTGGGCCCCCAGCTTCGACGAGTGCGCCCGGTGCGGTGCGCAGGGTCCGCATACCGCCTTCGCCGCCCCGCTGGGCGGCGCGGTGTGCCACGACTGCCGTCCGCCCGGATCGGCCTCGCCCGCACCGGAAACGATGCAGTTGCTGGCGGCCCTGCTCTCCGGCGACTGGCCGGCAGCGGACGCCTCCGCCGCCGGTCCGCGCCGCGAGGCCGCCGGCCTGGTGGCCAGTTACCTGCAGTGGCACCTTGAACGAACCCTGAAATCCCTCAAGCACGTGGAGCGAGTGTGACCCCTGATTCCCGGCATCCGCAGCAGCCATGGCCGCATCCCTCCGGCGCCAAACCGCCCGCGCTTCCGCCGGCGCTGGTCCCGGAACACGTGGCCATCGTGATGGATGGCAACGGCCGCTGGGCGAACCAGCGCGGGCTGCCGCGGACGGAGGGGCACCGTGCCGGGGAAGCGGCGCTGCTGGACGTGATGGCCGGTGCGATCGAGATCGGCGTCAAACACGTCAGCGTGTACGCCTTTTCCACCGAGAACTGGAAGCGGTCCCCGGAAGAGGTCCGCTTCCTGATGGGCTTCAGCCGGGATGTGCTGCGCCGCCAGCGCGACCAGCTGGACGCCTGGGGCGTGCGCATCCGCTGGTCCGGGCGCCGGCCCCGGCTGTGGAAGTCGGTGGTCAACGAGCTGGAGGTCGCCGAGCGCCAGACGGCCGGCAACGGCACCTGCACGCTGACAATGTGCGTGAACTACGGGGGGAGGGCGGAAATTGCCGACGCCGCCGCCGCCATTGCCGCCGACGTCGCCGCCGGCCGGCTGCGGGCGTCGTCGGTCTCGGAGAAGACCGTGCAGCGCTACCTTGACGAGCCGGACCTGCCCGACGTCGACCTGTTCCTGCGCACGTCGGGGGAGCAGCGCTTTTCCAACTTCATGCTTTGGCAGTCCGCGTACGCGGAGATGGTGTTCATGGATACCCTCTGGCCCGACGTGGACCGCCGCACGCTCTGGGAAGCCATCGACATCTATGCACGCCGCGACCGGCGGTACGGGGGCGCGGTGGACGCCGCGGCGGTTGGCGGGGCCTAGCCCTACGGTTACTGAGTGCCCGTGAGGTCCTCGCTCCGGTCGTCCTGCAACACGTAGGCCTGGGCCCAGCGCTGCAGCCGGGCGTAGGCGTCGCGGCGCACGTCGGCCCGGGACAGGAACACATCGTGCAGGGCGTCCTGCACCTGCTCGATGGAGACGCTGTATCCCAGCCGGACCGCCCGCTCGGTCATGGTGCGGATGTCCAGCACCACGTCCGTGCTCCTCATGTCCTCGTGCCAGACCGAGCCGTTCATGCTGCGCGTCGAAGACATCACCAGCACCGGGATCTCCAGCTTGAGGCCCTTGGCCACCTTCGACTGTCCATCCCAGATGGCGCTGAGCCACCCGGCGCGCACGGGGAAGGCCTCCGGCGGCCGCAGCTTCGGGTCCAGGTCCCATTCGCCTTCGGCGGTGCTGCTGATGCTGCGGTAGTAAAAGCCGCGGACCGGCAACTTGATCTCGGTTTCCGGCTTCAGCCGGGACAACGGTTCCAGCACCGCGCCCGCGGCGCGGCGGACCAGGGAGCTGCCGTGCATTTCCAGCCAGGGACTGTTCAGGACGAGGGCGCGCAGCTCGCCCGGGTGTTCCGCCGCCCACAGGGACGCCACCAGTCCGCCGGTGGAGTGTCCCATCAGCGTGACCTTCGTCTCCGACTGCCCCCGTTCGTCACGGATCAGGTCCAGCGCCAGCGAAATCTCGTCCTCGTACTGGCGCAGGTCGGTCACAAAGCCGGCCGGATCGCCCTCCTGCAGGCTGCGTCCGTGGTGGTGCAGGTCCAGCGCAAAGAACGCCACTCCCTGGCGGTGCCAGAACTCCGCCAGTTCCGTATTGAAGAAATAGTCGCTCCAACCGTGCACATACAGGACGGCGTGCCCGCCGGGGGAGCGCTGCGGGGAGTGGGGCAGGTAGCGGATCAGCGTCGCCCGCTGCTCCCGCCCGCCGGGGGCCGGCACCTGCAGGACCGTGGACTCGAACTCCGGACCGAGCATGTCTTCCTGCCAGTCGGCTGCCATCGCCACGGTGGTCCTTCCTCTCTGCCCGGTCGCTGCCCCCATGTTATCGCCGGGTGGACACGGTTTGGTGCGGCGGCCTCCGCACGGAAAACTAGGACCATGCGCCTCTACCCAGCCTTCTTCCGCGCCGCGTTCTCCTGGATGGACGCCGAGCGTGCACACCGAATCGGTTTCCAGCTCATCCGCGCCGCGCACAGGTGCGGGGCCGGGGCTGTGCTGCGCCGCGTCACCCGGCCGGATCCGTCGCTGGCCACCGAGGCGCTCGGCCTGACCTTTCCCTCGCCGTTCGGCCTGGCAGCCGGCTTCGACAAGGAAGGTCACGGCATCGAGGCGCTGGCCGACCTGGGCTTCGGCGCGGTGGAGGTCGGCACCATCACCGGGAGCGCGCAGCCGGGCAACGCGCAGCCCCGTCTGTTCCGGCTGATCGAGGACCGCGCCGTGATCAACCGGATGGGCTTCAATAACGACGGCGCGGCGGCCGTCGCGCCCCGGATCGCCGCGGCCCGGCGCGGCCTGGCCGCCAAATACGGCACGCTCCGGCCCGTCATCGGCGTCAACATCGGCAAGACCAAGGTGGTGGAACTGGACGACGCCACCGAGGATTACCTGAAGAGCACCCGGCTGTTGGCCCGGTCCGCGGACTACCTCGTGGTCAACGTGTCGTCGCCGAACACGCCCGGACTGCGGCTGCTGCAGAACGTGGACACGCTGCGTCCGCTGCTGCAGGCAGTGGGGGAGACCGCCGATTCCGTGGCCGGCCGCCACGTCCCGTTGCTGGTGAAGATCGCCCCGGACCTCAGCGACGAGGACATCGACGACGTCGCCCGGCTGGCGCTGGAACTGAACCTGGACGGCATCATCGCGACCAACACGACGGTTTCCCGCGACGGCCTGGTCTCGGACGAAACCAAGATCGCGGCCTGCGGTGAAGGCGGCCTCTCCGGCGCCCCGTTGAAGGAGCGCTCCCTCGACGTGCTGCGACGGTTGCGCAACGCGGTCGGGGACGACCTGGCGCTGGTATCGGTGGGCGGTGTCGAGACGGCCGACGATGTGCAGCGGCGGCTGGACGCCGGCGCCACCCTGGTGCAGGGCTACACGGCGTTCCTGTACGAGGGACCCTTTTGGGCCGGCCGCATCAACCGCGGCCTGGCCAAACGCCGGCATTGAACCGCCCGGCCCGGGCCCCAGGTGCAGCCCCGGCCGGGGCCGGGCGGCACGCAAAAGGGTCGGGAGCCGCGTTGCTCCCGACCCTTCGGACGGTCCGTCCCGGCGGAATCAGCCGGGGTATTCGCCGCGCTTGACCTGCGGCTTCGGCAGGCGCATCCGGCGCAGCTGCAGCCCGCGCATGACGCCGTACCAGACTGCCCCGCGCTCCACTTCGCCAAACTTGGCGGCCAGGCGCTTCTTGAGCTGCCGGCCGAGGATGAAGGCGTCGATGGCCACGAGCGCCAACAGCACCCAGAAGCCGACCAGGATGAAGGCCTGGACGTTGAGGTCGCGGACAAAGCTGAGGACCACGAAGATCAGGGCGAAGACAATCAGGAACTCGCCCAGCACCCAGCGGGCGTCCACGAAGTCGCGGACGAAGCGCTTCTGCGGGCCCTTGTCACGCACCGGCAAATAGCGCTCGTCGCCGGTGTTCATGGCCTCGCGCATCTTCAGCCGCTGCTCCGCCATGGCGGTGCGGTTGGCCTCCTTGGCGGCCTTGCGGTCGTTCGGGACCAGGGGGCGCTTGCGCGCGGCTTCCTGGTCCTTGCGCCGGGGCGTGGGCGCGCCCTTGCCGTACCGAGGCTGCTGGGCGTCGTTGGCCTGGTCGATGATTTCCTGGGGCGTGGGAGCCTCTTTTTTACGTCCGAACACCAGTCAAGAATACCGGACCGCGTACGGCCATTGTCCCCGTTGGACCCGCGCCGCCGGGGCATCCATCGGGGCATCGTCGCGGCGGAGCCCGGGCGATAGGGTGTCGACTATGACCAATGTGAACGTAGACGAACTTGCGGCCGCGGTAGACGTCGGCATGGGGCGCACCATCTCCTCGTTGGAACAGCTGGTTGCCATCCCGGGAATCGCCTGGCCGGCCTTTGATCCGGATGACCTGGCGCGCAGCGCGGATGCGGTTGCCGGCATGGTCCGGGAGCTGGGCCTGGAGGACGTGCAGATCCTTAGCGTGGCGAACGGCGAGGCCGCCGGGGGTCCCGCGGTCGTGGCGCGCCGCGCGGCCGCCGCCGGCAAACCGACCGTCCTGCTGTATGCCCACCACGACGTGCAGCCGCCGGGGGACCCGGCGCTCTGGCGGACGGAACCGTTCAAGGCCACGGAGATCGATGGCCGCCTCTATGGACGCGGCACCGCGGACGACAAGGCCGGGATCATGGTCCATCTGGCCTCGTTGCGGGCGTTGCTGGAGGTCGTCGGCGACGATTTCGGGGTCGGCATCACGCTGTTCATCGAGGGGGAGGAGGAGGCCGGTTCGCCGAGCTTCCGTCCGTTCCTCGAAACCCACCGCGAACTGCTGCGGGCAGACGCCATCATCGTCGCCGACTCCAGCAACTGGAAGGTCGGGATCCCGGCACTGACCACCAGCCTGCGGGGCCTGGTGGACGGCACCGTGGAGCTGCGCGTGCTGGAACATGCCGTCCATTCGGGCATGTTCGGCGGGCCGATGCTGGATGCCCCCACCCTGCTTTCCCGGCTGATCGCCACCTTCCATGACGACGACGGTGCCGTCGCCATCGAGGGCCTCGTTTCGGCTCCTGCTGCCGCAGTCGACTATCCGGAAGAGGACTTCCGCCGCGATTCGTCGGTGCTCGAGTCCGTGCAGCTTGCGGGCACCGGCAGCATTGCCGACCGGCTCTGGAACAAGCCGGCCCTGTCGGTGATCGGCTTCGACGCTCCCAGCGTTGAACTCGCGTCCAACACCCTGATCCCCGCCGCCCGCGCGAAGATCAGCCTGCGGCTGGCGCCGGGACAGGACCCGGACCAGGCGATGGAAGCGGTGGCCGCGCACGTGGCCGCCCACGCGCCCTTCGGCGCCGCCGCCACCTTCGTGCCGGGGGAACGCGGACACGCGTTCGCCACCGACACCTCCGCGCCGGCCGCCCAGGCGGCGTTGTGGGCACTGGAACAGGCCTGGGGCACGCGCCCGGTGGAGGCGGGCATGGGCGGGTCCATCCCGTTCATCGCCGACCTCACGGAAATCTATCCGGAGGCCCAGATCCTGATCACCGGCGTCGAAGACCCTGACTCTCGGGCGCATTCGGCCAATGAGTCGCTGCACCTGGGGGACTTCCGCAACGCGGTCCTGGCCCAGGCGCTGCTGCTGGCACGGTTGAACAACGAGGGCCTCTGAGGCTTGCTCGGGGCCAGGCCGGAGGCGGGGGAGAGTTATCCCATTTCGGCTGACCAGACGTACGATGGATGGGAAGCCCGACGCACCACTGAGTAATAGCAGCAGGTCACCGGACGGCCCGAAATAGATAAGGAAGTGCAATGAGCGCAACGACCAACTCATCCGCCCCCACCACGGCACCCGAAGCGGCAGAACTGCCCACGCATGAAGTGGCTTTGACCGACGTCGCCGCCGGAAAGGTCCGCAGCCTCCTGGAACAGGAAGGCCGAACCGATCTGCGCCTGCGCGTTGCCGTACAGCCGGGCGGATGCTCCGGCCTGATCTACCAGCTGTACTTTGACGAGCGGATGCTCGACGGGGACGCTGTCCGTGATTTCGACGGGGTCGAGGTCGTCGTCGACAAGATGAGCGTTCCTTACCTCTCGGGTGCCTCGATCGACTTCGAGGACACGATTTCCAAGCAGGGCTTCACCATCGACAACCCGAATGCCGGTGGCTCCTGCGCCTGTGGAGACTCCTTCCACTAAGGGCCTGCAGGGCGCTCTCCGGCCGCCGGAACGGCCGACGCACGGGGGAGCCTGTCACATGAAAGTCATGTGTGCGGGTAAGCTCTACAGTGAGTAGTAAAACTGGATATGCGGCCAGGCTCAGCTCTGCCATGGCCGCATCACTTGCACGAAACAAAGAGGAAGGGCCGTCTGTGAGTTCGCAGGTTCGAACCGGCAGTCGACGCGCCAGAATCGCCAAGGCTACAGGTCTGGGTGCACTCGGTGCGTTGTTGTTGACGGGATGTTCAGAAGAAGTCCGTTTGGGTTGGTTGCCCACCGAGCGGGACGTTACCAACCACACGCCCGAAATCATTGATTTGTGGGTTAACGGATGGATCGCCGCGCTGGCCGTCGGTGTCCTGACCTGGGGCTTGATCCTCTGGTGCATCATCGCCTACCGCCGCCGCAAGGGGGAGACGGGCTACCCGCGCCAGCTGAGCTACAACCTGCCGCTGGAGATCTTCTACACGGCGATTCCGGTCGTCATGGTCATGGTCTTCTTCTACTTCACGGACAAGACCACCTCCAACATCACCGAGCGGGTGGACAACCCCGACGTCGTCGTCGACGTGCGCGGCAAGCAGTGGGCCTGGGACTTCAACTACGTCAAGCAGGACAAGTACTTTGCCGGCGTGCAGGCCCACCTGACCGGCGAGACCGGCGTCCCGGAGACGCTGCCTACGCTGTACCTGCCGGTCAACCAGAGCGTGGAGCTGCAGATCAACTCCCGCGACGTCATCCACTCGTTCTGGGTCCCCGCCTTCCTGCAGAAGGTGGACATGATCCCGGGCAAGACCAACTTCCTGAACTTCACCCCCACCCGTGAGGGCATCTACGACGGCAAGTGCGCCGAGCTTTGTGGCGAGTACCACTCCGAAATGCTCTTCCGTGTCGCGGTGGTCTCCGAGGCTGAATTCGACGCTCAGATGGCGCGGCTCAAGGACGGCCAGCTCGGCGAAGAGTACGACCGCAACCCCTACGCTGAAGCGTCTGAGTAAAGGAGCGAGGGCCACAAGTGTCAACGTACGAATACACAGCTGACGACCGGGCTACCACGGTAGCTCCGCGCGTCGTGCCGGTGTCCAAGGGGCGCATCGTCGTCAACTGGATCACCTCCACGGACCACAAGACCATCGGGTACATGTACCTGATCGCGTCGTTCATCTTCTTCTGCCTCGGCGGCGTGATGGCCCTGGTCATCCGTGCCGAACTGTTCGAGCCCGGAATGCAGATCCTGCAGACCAAGGAACAGTACAACCAGCTGTTCACCATGCACGGCACGGTCATGCTGCTGATGTTCGCCACGCCGCTGTTCGCCGGCTTCGCAAACGTCATCATGCCGCTGCAGATCGGCGCACCCGACGTAGCGTTCCCGCGCCTGAATGCGCTGGCTTTCTGGTTCTTCCTGTTCGGCAGCATGATTGCCGTGGCCGGTTTCATCACCCCGCAGGGCGCAGCATCCTTCGGCTGGTTCGCCTATGCGCCGTTGTCCAACACGACCTTCTCCCCGGGAGTCGGCGGGGACCTGTGGGTCTTTGGCCTGGCGCTGTCCGGCTTTGGCACAATCCTCGGCTCGGTCAACTTCATCACCACGATCATCACCATGCGCGCTCCCGGCCTGACCATGTGGCGGATGCCCATCTTCACCTGGAACACGCTGGTCACCGCCATCCTCGTCATGATGGCTTTCCCGCCCCTGGCCGCCGCGCTGTTCGCCCTGGGTGCCGACCGGCGCTTCGGTGCGCACATCTTCAACCCGGAGAACGGCGGTGCCATCCTCTGGCAGCACCTGTTCTGGTTCTTCGGCCATCCCGAGGTCTACATCATTGCCCTGCCGTTCTTCGGCATCGTCTCCGAGATCTTCCCGGTGTTCAGCCGCAAGCCGATCTTCGGATACAAGGGCCTGGTCTACGCCACCATCGCCATCGCCGCGCTGTCCGTGACGGTGTGGGCCCACCACATGTACGTCACCGGCTCCGTGCTGCTGCCGTTCTTCGCCTTCATGACGATGCTCATCGCGGTGCCCACCGGCGTGAAGTTCTTCAACTGGATCGGCACCATGTGGCGCGGATCGATCACCTTCGAGACGCCAATGCTGTGGAGCCTGGGCTTCCTGGCCACCTTCCTGTTCGGCGGCCTGACCGGCATCATCCTGGCTTCGCCGCCGCTGGACTTCCACGTCTCGGACACCTACTTCGTGGTGGCGCACTTCCACTACGTGGTCTTCGGTACCGTCGTGTTCGCGATGTTCGCGGGCTTCTACTTCTGGTGGCCCAAGTGGACCGGCAAGATGCTCAACGAGCGCCTCGGCAAGATCCATTTCTGGATGCTGTTCCTGGGCTTCCACGGGACCTTCCTCATCCAGCACTGGCTCGGCGTCGAGGGCATGCCCCGCCGCTACGCCGACTACATGCCGGAAGACGGGTTCACCGCGATGAACCAGTTCTCCACCGTTGCATCCTTCGTGCTCGGCGCCTCGATGATCCCGTTCTTCTGGAACGTGTACATCACCTGGCGCAACGGCAAGAAGGTCGAGGTAGACGACCCCTGGGGCTTCGGCGGATCGCTTGAGTGGGCGACCTCCTGCCCGCCGCCGCGGCACAACTTCACCTCGCTGCCCCGCATCCGGTCCGAGCGCCCTGCGCTGGACCTGCACCACCCGGAGCTGGCACCGCGGCACACCCCGACGACTCCGGCGCCGGTGGCCCAGTTGGCCGGTCCCGCTGACCAGAAGGACGCATAACTGTGAAGATTGAAGCCTGGCTATTCATTGCGCTTGCGCCGTTCTTCGCCCTCGTCGCCACCGTCTACGGCTACATGGGCAACTGGGAAGAGCCCGTCGGCTGGCTGGCGCTGTATCTGACGGCCGGACTGTCCGTGATGATCGGCGGTTACCTCTGGTTTACGGCACGGCGCATCGGTCCCCGTCCTGAGGACCGGGTCGACGCGGAAATCCATGAGGGCGCCGGCGAGCAGGGCATGTTCAGCCCGTGGAGCTGGTGGCCGATCGTGCTGGGCCTCGGTGCCGCCACCGGCTTCATGGGCCTGGCGGTTGGCTGGTGGATCGTCTACATCGCAGCCGGCCTCACCACGGTGGCCATCATCGGATGGGTCTACGAGTACAGCCGCGGAGACCACGCGCACTAATTCCCGCAGCTGCACGCGAAAAGGGTCCGGAACCGCAATGGTTCCGGACCCTTTCGTGTCCCCGTGCGACGGCCGCGGGCCGGAGGCTGGTCTAGACCGGCTAGAATGGGAGGACTTCGACCGGCTGAGCAGGAGGCCGCATGTCCGTGAACGCCGCCGCCATCGAGGGGGAGCTCGATGGCTCCTCCCGGACCGCGAAACACGTCCAGTTGAGGGACATTTTGCGGAGGCACGCACAGGAGCGCTGCGAACCCGGCGCGGCTTTCCCCTCGGAGAGGGAACTGACGGAACGCTTCGGGGTGGCGAGGATGACCGTGCGCCAGGCGATCGACTCACTCGTCGCCGAGCAGGTGCTCGAACGCATCGTCGGCCTGGGAACGTTTGTGCGGCAGCCCAAGCTGGACCTGCAGGTCAAGCTCACCTCCTACAGCGAAGAGATGCAACGCCGCGGCATGGTTCCCGATGCCCGTGTCCTCAGCTTCGAGCAGATCGGCGCGACTCCGCTGGTGGCCCGCGAGCTGCAGATCGAGGAGGGGCAGCCGGTCGTGCGCTTCCGCCGCCTGCTGCTGGCGGACGCCGAACCGATGAGTGTGGACGAGAACTTCATTCCGGCGCAGCGGGTGCCAGGCATCCTCGACGAGGGGCCGCCGTCGTCGCTGTACAACGTCCTGAGCGAACGCTACGGACTGATCATGGAGTGGGGAGAGGACACCATCGAGGCAACCGCAGCCCAGCCCTCGATCGCGCGGCTCCTGAGTGTGGACATTGGATCGCCGCTGCTGAAGATCCAGCGGCATGCCTACGTCTCCAAGACCATGGTTGACTTCTCGATCTCTTATTACCGCGCGGACCGCTACAAGCTCTGGGTGCCCCTTCAGCGGCCTGGGGGACGCGTACCGCGTTCCTACAACGTCAAGCGCTTTTAGGGGCGACAAGCCGCCGCCGCAGGGCGCCTGGCCGCTATGGTGCCGCCAAGGCGCCGCAGGGCGCGGCTACGGCCCCGGGGCTGCCAATGTGCCCCGCCCGTGTTATGCCCACTGCGTGGCCGGGAAGCCACTCAGCGCAGCACCTGTGACGGCCGGTCCCTGCTGGAAGAGCTCGTTAACGCTCTTGTGCTGACTCGCCGGCATGCCCGGGGGGCGGAAAGCATTGCGCCTGCGCAGCTGCCCGTCCTTGCCGTGGCCCAGTCCGGGCAGGGGCCTCGCCGGCGGTCGGGGCAAAAAGAATGGCCCCGGAACGAGTCCGGGGCCATTCTTTTGGCAGTCGTTGCCTTAGCGGGCGCTGACTTCCGCCTTTTCGGCAGGTGCCTCAACCTCAGCGTGGTGGCTGTGCGCAGCCTCCAGCTCGGCCGGGGTAACCGGTGCCACACGGTCTTCGAAGAAGAACCGCGACAGGGCGCCACGCAGTTTCTCGGAGCGCTTGATGTGTCCGGCCCGATTCGGCTGCGCCGGGATCACTTCGGGCGACTCGTAGCTGACGAGCCGGTACTGCTTGTACTCGTTCAGCGGCTCGTGGACTTCGATGAACTCTCCATGCGGCAGGCGGACAATGCGTCCGGTCTCCCGGCCATGGAGGGCGATCTCGCGGTCCTTGCGCTGCAGCGCCAGGCAAATGCGGCGCGTGACCATGAAGCCGAGGATCGGGCCCAGGAAGAACAGCGCGCGCAGCCAGTACGTCACGTCATTGAGCGACACGTGGAAGTGCGTGGCGATCAAGTCGGAGCTGGCAGCTGCCCACATCACCGAGTAGAAGACGATGCCGGCGACGCCGGTGGCGGTGCGGAACGGAACGTTGCGCGGGCGGTCCAGGATGTGGTGCTCGCGGGTGTCCTTGGTGATCCAGCTCTCGATCCACGGCCATGCGAACATCACCGTGAACAGCAGGGCCGCCGGGCCGAGGGCCGGGAGGAGCACGTTGAGCGAAATGGTCCGGCCGAAGATCACGAACTCGCCGACACCAGGCATCAGGCGCAGCGCGCCGTCCACCCAGCCGATGTACCAGTCAGGCTGGGTACCGGCCGAGACGGGGGAGGGGTCGTAGGGTCCGTAGTCCCAGATCGCCAGGATCTGGAAGTTCGCCGCTATGACGGCCAGGATGCCGAAGACAACGAAGAAGAAGCCGCCTGCCTTGGCCGCGTAGACCGGGCCAATCGGGAAGCCGACGACGTTGGTCTCGGAACGGCCGGGGCCGGGGTACTGGGTGTGCTTGTGCACGACAACCATGAACAGGTGGATGGCGATCATCAGGAGGATCAAGGCCGGGACCAGCAGGATGTGAAGCACGTACAGGCGACCCACGATGTCCGTACCGGGGAACTCGCCGCCGAAGAGCAGCAGCGAAATGTAGGTACCGACCAGCGGGATTGCCTTGATCACGCCGTCGATGATGCGCAGTCCGTTGCCGGAAAGCAGGTCGTCCGGCAGGGAGTAGCCGGTGAAGCCGGCGGCCAGGGCCAGGATCAACAGGACACAGCCGACAACCCAGTTCAGCTCACGCGGGCGGCGGAACGCACCGGTGAAGAACACACGCAGCATGTGGAAGGACACCGAGGCGACGAACAGCAGCGCAGACCAGTGGTGCAGCTGGCGCATGAACAGGCCGCCGCGGACCTCGAAGGAGATCTCCAGGGTGGACTGGTAGGCGACGGACATCTCGACGCCCTTGAGCGGCACATACGGTCCGTCGTAGTGCGTATGAGCCATCGAAGGATCGAAGAAGAACGTCAGGAACGTTCCGGTGAGCAGCAGGATGACGAAGGAGTAAAGCGCCACTTCGCCGAACATGAAGGACCAGTGATCCGGGAAGATCTTCCGGCCGAATTCCTTGACGATCGACGATCCGCCGACGCGGGTATCGACGAAGTTGGTGATCCGTCCGGCCCGCGTCTTGGGTACGTAGGTATCAGTTGAAGCGCTCATGCTTAGCCACGCTCCCAGTAGCTCGGTCCGACAGGTTCATGGAAATCGCTCGTGGCGATCAAGTAGCCCTCGTCGTCGACGCTGATCGGGAGCTGGGGCAGGGCGTGCGCGGCGGGGCCGAACACAACCTTGCATTCCTGGGCCGCATCGAAGGTCGACTGGTGGCAAGGGCAGAGCAGGTGGTGCGTGTGCTGTTCGTACAGCGCCACCGGGCAGCCAACGTGGGTACAGATCTTGGAGTACGCAACAATGCCATTGTAGTTCCAGTCTTCACGGCCTGGGGAGACCTGGAGCACGTCGGGATTCAGGCGCATCAAGAGGACGACGGCCTTGGCCTTCTCCTCGAGCTTGTGCTCGGCCTCGTTGAGCCCCTCGGGGATGACGTGGAACGCCGAACCAATGGTGACATCCGAGGCCTTGATCGGGGTGCCGCTCGGGTCGCGGGTCAACCGGACGCCTGCGTCCCACATGGTGTGGCGCAGCACGTCCGGGTTGAGGTCCTTGGACAGGTCGCGGAAGATGCCGATGGCCGGCAGGATCGCCAGCACGCCGGCGCCGATCAGGGTGTTGCGGATCAACGGACGGCGGGAGATGCCGGACTCGTCCAAGACCTGGCCGATGATCTGCTCGGCGTCCTTGCGGTCTTCCTCGGTGCGGACCTCGTGGCGTTCTTCCACAATCTCGTGGTCCGGCATGAGGGTCTTGGCCCAGTGGACAATGCCCACGCCAATGCCCAGCATGGCAAAGGCGGTGCCCATGCCGAGGGTGAAGTTCTGCAATCGCAGCGTTGCGGTGGTGTCATCCAAGCGGATGCCAAAGTACCCGACGAAGAAAAGCACGGTGCCGATGATGGAGATTACGAAGAGTATCGCAACCTGGCGTTCGGCTCGCTTTTCCGCCCGGGGATCTTTGTCGGCACGGCGCGGGCGGTGCGGGGGGAGTCCAGGATCCTGAAACTTCTCCACGTCGCTCTGACCAGCCGTAGCAACGGTGCCCGAGGTGTTCGGACTGCCGTGACTATGGTCGCCCATGATCCCTCTCATCCTTCTCTAAATAGTTCAAAACTCATAATGACTGTTGGCGCTTCTCCGGCGGCCCGCTGGGGCCGCCGGAAGCGAAAGGTTAGGAAGACCGCTGGGTCAGCCAGATGGTGAACGCGATGACCACGCCCAACCCGAGCGTCCACATCAGCAGGCCCTCGGACACGGGGCCGAGCCCACCAAGCGCGAAGCCGCCGGGGGATGGCTGCTCTTCGATGGTCTTCAGGAAGGCGATGACGTCGCGCTTCTCCTCGGGGGAGATGTTCGCGTCGCTGAAAACGGGCATGTTCTGCGGGCCGGTGGCCATGGCCTCGTAGATGTGTGCTTCGCTGACGCCGCTCAGCGCCGGCGCGAACTTGCCGCGCGTCAGGGCCCCACCCGCTGCGGCAGCGTTGTGGCACATGGCGCAGTTGACCCGGAAGATCTCGCCGCCGGCGGCGGGATCACCCTGGGAGACGTCGAGGAATTCGTCCGCCGGAATCGCGGGACCGGCGCCGAGGGAGGCTACGTATGCCGCCAACTGCATGGTCTGCTCTTCGTTGAACTGGTTCGGCTTTTCCATTGCCTGGGGGCCGGACATCTGCATGGGCATGCGGCCGGTTCCTACCTGGAAGTCCACGGCGGCGGCGCCGACGCCAATCAGCGACGGACCGGCCTGGTTGCCGTGCGCACCCTCCGGGGCCCCGACAGCACCGATTCCGTGACAAGTTGCGCAGTTGGCCACGAAGAGCTTCTCGCCCTCTTCGATGTCCTGCGCGGAAAAGGTGGTGGTTTGGGCCTTGGCCTCGTTGACGTTCCCGGCAACGGCGTACAGTCCGCCGGTGACGAGCAGTCCCATGAGCAGCAGGGCAACGGCCGCCAGGGGATGTCGTCGCCTCTGGGAGAGTGCCTTCACTTGTTGGTTCCTAACTTTGCGGTGCGTGTGCGTAGATGTTCGGCCGGCTGGGTCCGCAGCCAGGCGCGGACCTTTCTGCCGTCTACTTGAGGAAGTAGATGATGATGAAGAGAGCGATCCACACGACGTCGACGAAGTGCCAGTAGTACGACGTGACGATGGCCGATGTGGCTTCGAAATGGCCGAACTTTTTGGCGACGTAAGCGCGGCCGATGATCAGCAGGAAAGCGATGAGGCCGCCTGTGACGTGGAGGCCGTGGAAGCCGGTGGTGATGTAGAACGCCGAACCGTAGGAGTTCGAGGACAGCGAGACGCCTTCGGAGACGAGCATCGCGTATTCGTAGGCCTGGACGGAGACGAAGATTGCGCCGAGGAGGAATGTCAGCAGGAACCATTCGACCATGCCCCACTTGGCGACATTGAAGAGCCCGCCGGAGCGGCGGGCCTGCAAGCGCTCTGCGGCGAAGACGCCGTACTGGCAGGTGAAGGAACTGGACACCAGGATGATGGTGTTGGCCAGCGCAAAAGGAACATTCAACTTCGCGGTTTCCATCGCCCACATGTCGCCTGAGGTGGCACGGAGCGTGAAGTACATAGCGAAAAGGCCGGCGAAGAACATCAGCTCGCTGGAGAGCCACACAACGGTTCCGACAGAAACCAGATTGGGGCGGTTCAGCGTTGGATGCGCCGGGGTACTGGGGGCATGGGTTGCAGTTGTCACAAGGCCATTATGTCTATAAATCTGCCCACTTCACCAATGCATTTGAACGCGTGGCGCCGCGTTTCGGTTCCTGAACCGCTGGATTCCGCGGAACGGCGCGGAAGTTAACAATCCGGAAGTTTCTACAAAACGTAGATAACCTAGTGAAGTGACGACCGAACCCAACGCTCAGAACACACCCACCTGGCCTGAACTGATCTCGGCCCTGATCTCGCGGCAGGACCTCACGACTGCCCAAACCCAGTGGGCGATGAACACCATCATGTCCGGCGGGGCCTCCGACGCGCAGATGGCCGGCTTCCTGGTCGCGCTGCGGGCCAAGGGGGAGACGGTCGATGAGCTGACCGGCTTGGTGGAGGCCATGGTCGGCAATGCCCGGCCGATCGACATTCCCGGGGAGAAGCTGGACATCGTCGGTACCGGCGGGGATCGGCAGAATACCGTGAACATCTCGTCCATGGCCGCCCTGGTTTGCGCGGGGGCCGGGGCCCGGATCGTCAAGCACGGAAACCGTGCCGCGTCGTCGTCGTCCGGTTCCGCCGATGTGATCGAAGCCCTCGGGGTGCGCCTTGACCTGCCGGTGGAACGGGTGGCCCAGACTGCCGTCGAAGCGGGAATCACGTTCTGTTTCGCCCAGGTGTTCCACCCGTCGATGCGCTATGCGGGCGCGGTGCGCGCGGAACTCGGTGTGGCCACCGCTTTCAATTTCATGGGTCCGATGACCAACCCGGCGAATCCCACGGCGGCCGCCATCGGCGTTGCCGATGCCCGGCTGGCACCGCTGATCGCCGGCGTGCTGGCTGCCCGGGGGATCCGCGCGCTCGTTTTCCGCGGCGGGGACGGCCTGGATGAGCTGACCACCACGGGCCCCTCGTCGGTCTGGGAGGTGCGTGGCGGCGGCGTGACGGAACACGAGCTGGACCCGCTGGACCTCGGCATCCCCCGGGCCACGCTGGATGACCTTCGCGGCGGCGACGCCACCGCGAATGCCGACGTCGTGCGCCGCGTGCTCGCGGGGGACAAGGGACCGGTGCGCGACGCCGTCGTCCTCAATGCAGCCGCCGCCCTGGTGGCCAACGACACAACAGCCGACGCGCCGCTGCTGGAACGGCTGGCCGTCGGTTTGGGACGGGCCGAGGAAGCCATCGACAGCGGTGCCGCCGCCGAGGCGCTGCAGCGCTGGGTCGACGCCACCCGCTGACTCCGGGCCCGCGTTCGGGCCGCGACAGCTTAACCAGGAGTGCCCCGGACGGGATGTCCGGGGCACTCCTGCGCGGTGGTGAAGCCTAGTGCTCGAATCCGAGCGAGAAGGCGGCGTCCAGGTCGTGCTTCGAATAGGCGCGGAAGGCGATGTGGGTCGTCGTTGCCTGCACGCCTTGGACCTTCGAGAGCCGGTCGGCAATGACATCGGCCAGCTCGTCGTGCTTGGCGACGCGGGCCACGGCGATCAAGTCCCATTCGCCGGTGACCGAATAGACCTCGCTGATGCCCTCGATCTCGGAGATCTCCTGGGCGCACTCCGGAATCCGGGTCGCATCGGTCCGGATGAGAACGAATGCTGTAGCCACTGCACTGCCTTTCTGCTGGAACTGGGTGTTCTTCCCTATAACCGAGGTTATTCCACCCGCCGGGCGAAACGTAGTTTGATGAACAGCGCGGCCGCCGCCCGCCAACCCAGCAGGAGGGCGCCGAGCACCAGGAGTGCGACGATCTGGAAGGACAGGGCCAGCCCGCCCCCGGCGAGGCCGCGCAGGGCGAGTCCCAGGACCACGGCGGCCAGCCATACGGCGACTCCGGTTGGCCAGAGGGCGGCCGGGCGGCGCCAGCCCCGCGAGGCCAGCCAGCCGACGAGGGCGCCGGCCAGGAACGGGCTCGCGGTGATCAGGATTCCGGCCAGGGCCAGTCCGTGTTCGTGCGTGTTTCGGCCCGCTGCCGCAAAAATGACAACGGCGACCAGGTCCAGCGATGCTGCCGCCAGCGGGAGGCCGGTGCGGAGCCGGGGCGATGTTTCAGTCACCCCTCCACACTATCGGGCGCTGGCGGGCGTACGATGCGAGGGACGAGCCGGTCTGGCTGGAACTCGTCGTAGTCGCGCAGGGGCCGCAGGCCGCGGCCGAGGGGGGAGGGACGGCAGTCATGAAGTTGGCACAGGTTGCGCTCGGCGTGCACGAGCTAGAGCGTGCAACCGCTTTTTACACCGACTTGCTCGGTTATCCGCCGGCAGGGGTGTTCGACCCGCCGGGCCTGGTGTTCTTCGATCTCGACGGCGTGCGCCTCTTGCTGGAAGTAGGCGCGCCGGCCGCCCTCTTGTACCTGCAGGTCGAGTCGGTCCGGGACCGGGTCGAGGAACTGCGCGGCGCTGGAACACCCATTGTCGAAGAACCACACATCATTTTCCGGCATGCCGATGATGCTTTGGGGCCGGCGGGCATGGACGAGTGGATGGCCTTCATTCGCGACCCCGAAGGCAACCTGCTGGGGCTGGTGAGCCACCACCGGGGGGACTAGCAAGGTTGTGTCGCGGACTACAAGCCTGCATACTTGTCACGGAAGCAACAAGGAAGCAGGTTTGTATGTTCGTGTTGACGGTCGACCAGCGGCGGTCCCGCCGCCAGCTGGACCTCGTCGAGGGCGCGCTCGGCACTTTGAATGATGACCCGGCCCGTCCGTTGGTGCGCGGTTTCGAGCGCACCGCCGGCGACGAGATGCAGGCAGTGGTCGCCGATGCCGCCGTGGCGGCGGATCTTGCCCTGGATCTGGCCGTCAGCAACCGCTGGAGTGTGGGAATTGGTGTGGGCGGAGTCGTCGGTCCGCTGCCGGAGTCTACGCGGGCGGGCTCCGGCGAGGCCTTCGAGCGTGCACGCGAAGCGGTGACCGCGGCCAAGACGTCGCCGGGCAACGTCGCCGTCTCCGGCGCCCGTCCGGAGGCCGGCCACGCCGAAGCGGTGCTGCAGTTGCTGGTATCCGTGGCACGGAAGCGCAGCACGCAGGCAACCGAAGCCGGGGTGCTCAGTGACGAAGGACTCACCCAGCAGCAAATCGCCGACCGGCTCGGCATCACCCAACAGGCTGTCTCAAGCAGGCTGCATAGTGGACTCTGGCAGGAGTGGCGCCGCGCGCGGCTGGCGGCGCAAGCGCTGCTGGAAGGAGCCGACCGATGAGCGTCATGGCACTGGTCGCGCTTTGCCTGGCGGCGGCGGTCGCGGCGCCCATGTACTTCGAGCGGTTCCAGGGCCGGGGCAACCGCTGGCTGTATGCAGCCAGCGCCGTGTCGCTGCTGCTCTTGGGCATCGCGGGATTGTTGGCGGTCTTGGGGCCGGGCGGTCTCGGCCCGGCAGCCTATGCGTTGGGCGTGGCAGCGGCTGCGATCGGCGGTGGCCCGGCCACCGTGACCATCCTGCGGTTGTCGTTCAATGCCTCGCACCCGGACAACACCACCGATCCCGAAGCATCCCCGGTACTCCGCGGAGGCGCCTGGATCGGGGTGCTCGAGCGGACTGCCATCGCGGCCACCCTGCTGGCCGCCTGGCCGGAAGGATTGGCCGTTGTCCTGGCGGTGAAAGGCTTGGGCCGGTATTCGGAGCTCGGCCAGTCCGGGGCAGCCGAGCGGTTTATCCTGGGCACGTTCGCGAGCGTGCTGTGGGCGGCGGCCGCCACCGGCATCGCGGTGCTCGTGCGTTGAGCGCAGGCGCGCCTCTCCATCCGGCGAAGCCAAGCGGCGCGGGCCGGCCAGCGGGGCGTGGTCCGTAATATGAAGCACCGGACCGCCCGGTGCCGCCGCCGCCCCGCCGTACCCGCGTTCCGTGGCGCGAAATATTCCACGGTGTCTGTTGCCCACGCCACATTCGTCCTTTTATGATGATCACCGGTCAAGGAGCGGCCATGGGGAACTCTTGAGGGGACAAAGTATGGATCCCAAACTGCGAGTGGTCGTCCGGCTGGATATCGACAGGGAATCCGCCAACATCGAAGTGCGCGGACACGTGACAATCCGAAACATTGTGGCGCTGTATTCGCTGGTCCGCCGCACCAGCGCTCTTGCGCCCGGGCGCGGTGTCACCATCAACCTCCAGCATGCTCGGATTGAAGCTGCGGCGCTTGAGGAGCTTCACCGCTGCAGTGAGAGCAAGCGGCTTCCCGGCTATGCGGCGCCCAAAGGGGAGGGGTGCCGCCTGCAGGTGATAGACCCGGATGACACGGACGCCACGGCCCTGGCGCTGGCGCTGGCCGCCGCGCGCTGAACAGGGAGGCCGGCGGGGCCTGGACTGCCGGCGGGCGCTCCGTGCACACACCCGTGGAGTGGCGCTGGTACGACTGACGCAGGGGAGGAGCCCAGCATGCAGAAGATCACACCGTGCCTGTGGTTCGACGGCGAGGCCGAAGAAGCAGCACAGTTCTACGTCCAGCTGTTCAACAACTCCAAGATCCTCGACGTGACGCACTATGGCGAGAGCGGTCCCGGATCGGAAGGTCAGGTGCTGACCGTAGAGTTCGAGTTGGACGGCCAGTCCTTCACTGCGCTGAACGGGGGAGCCCAGTTCACGTTCAATGAGGCGGTTTCCCTGCAGGTGGACTGTGACGACCAGGCGGAGGTCGACCGGCTGTGGGACGCGTTGACCGCCGACGGCGGTGCCGAGAGCCAATGCGGATGGCTCAAGGACAAGTACGGATTGTCCTGGCAAATCATTCCCTCCGTGTTGCCGCAGCTGATTGGCGGGCCGGATCCGCAGAAGGCCCAACGGGCCATGGAAGCCATGCTGCAGATGAAGAAGATCGACATCGGCGAACTGCAGCGCGCTTACGACGCCGGATAGCGCCGTCGGCTGCCCCTTCCAGGCGGGCGCTTCCGCCAGCCGGGAGCTCAGAGGATGCCGGCCGGAAGGTGCGTGTTCCTGACCGCATCGAAGACGACGTCGGTGAGCCTGTGCTGGCGCGCGAGGACTCCCCGCTGCCTTGCCGCGCCGGTCCCGTCCCGAAGGATTCCATCGACGACGGTCTGTATGGGTTCCAGATCGTCCGTTTCCGCTAACACGGGGCCGACGTGTTCGAGCAGGGCGCCGACGACGTTTCGGGCCGGGGTGCGGTCGCTCTTCAAGGGGTGGAGCAGTTCTTCTTCCAGTCCTGACCTGCTGGCCCGCCAGGAAGCAAGGCGCAGCAGCTCCGCCGGTACCGGAGGCGGCGGGCCGCCGTCGCTCCATTGGCGCGCCGCCGTCTCTACCAGCGCCCGGCACAAAGCGGCTACGGCGGCGGCATGTTCCGCTTGGAGGCAGACATCGGCCACGCGGATTTCGACCGTGGGATGCCGTTGACCCAGCCGCGCATCGAAATAAATCATCCCCTTATCCAGCAGCACGTCGCACTCGAGCAGCATCCCCAACAGTTGGTGGTAGGCATCGGGGGAGCCGAAGATGCCGGTCGGCCCGGCGGTGGGCCAACGTTTCCAGACCTGGTACCGGAAGCTCGCGTAGCCACTGTCCACGCCTTGCCAGAAGGGGGAGTTGGTGCTGAGCGCGAGCAGGACCGGCAGCCAGACGCGGATCCGGTCAAGCACGGCCACGGCTTCCTCATCGGAGGCAACGGAAACGTGTACGTGGAACCCGCACGTAAGTTGTTCACGCAGGGTCATCCCGAACCGGGATTCCATGGCTTGGTATCGCGGGCGCGGCACGATGCTGGTAATGGCAGGCAGGGGATAGGTGCCCAATGCTGCAGCCCTGGCGCCAAAACGCCGCGCCTGCCGGTCAGCCTCGGCCCGCCCGGCCCTAATGCCCGCGGCCAGGTCCTGCAGATCCTTGTACGGGGCCGACACTGCTTCGAGCTGTTCCTGCTTGACCTCCGACATCAGGCTGCCCTTGTAACCACTGTGGGAAGCCGTATCGCGGGGTGTATCCAGGGTCGCAGAGTCTCCCTGATCCCGGAGCAGTTGTTCCGAGACGGAGGCCAGGGCGCCGGTCTTGGCGTCCACCAGGAGCAGCTCTTCCTCCACGCCAAAGGTTCGCATGCTGTTTAGTGTTCACCACAGGCGGGCTTGGCGAAAGACCGTCGCGGCGTGCGGGGCGTTCCGTGGGGGCGGGCGCGGCACGTTTGCGGGAAGTCATCCCGGTTGATCAGGTTCGCCCGCTGGATGACTGCATTCAGGGGTCCCGCCGGGATGCAAAACGGGATACCGTTGCCGTCACGGAGACGCTTGCATCTCCGGGCCCGCAACCGATCAGAACCCTCGGCCTGATCCTCGGCAAGGCCGCGTGCAGCTCCCGGGTCTGTGCCGTTGTGAGTCGGCTTATATCGGCCTTCAACGTAGGAGCGTGCTGTGGAAATTGTCGAAACCATGCTCCCCGGCGTCGGCATGCGCTATGACCTCAAGACGAGGACCAACGTCAGTTTTTCCCTGGTGATCGATCGGAATGGCGGGGCAGACATCCTCACCTTTGACGAGGACGATCCGGACCGGGCAGTCAGCAAGCTCCAACTGGAACCGGAAGAAGCGTTACAGCTGGCCGAGCTTCTGGGCGCGCCCCGGATCATGCAGCGCTTTGCGGATCTTTCCAGGGAGGTCCCGGGACTGGAAACCAGCCGCTTCACCATTCGGCCAAACTCACCGTATGCCGGTCGGCCGCTGGGCGACAGCAAGGCCCGCAGCCGAACGGGGTGCTCAATCGTGGCGATCATCCGCGGAGATCGCGTGATCACGGGCCCCACTCCGCAGGAGCAGCTGCTGGCCGCCGATGACTTGATAGCCCTGGGGTCGGCCGATGGTCTTGCCGCACTTGAAGCTCTCATCAATGCGCCGACCGCCACCTGAACGTGACACACCTGTCGCTCCTCCTGATCGAACTGGGAGTGCTGTTCACCGTCCTATCCGGGCTCGGGCTTCTAGCACACAGGCTTGGCCTTTCACCGGTCCCGTTTTACCTCCTTTCCGGGTTGCCGTTCGGAGAGGACGGACTGCTGCCGGTGCATGCAGCGGGGCCCTTTGTGGAAACCGCGGGGGAGATCGGCATCGTCCTTTTGCTGCTCCTGCTGGGACTCGAGTTCTCCGCGGCAGAGCTGATGTACAGCCTCAAGCGGCATCGTGTCTCGGGCTTGATAGATTTCCTGCTGAACGCGGTCCCCGGGTTCCTGCTGGGACTGGTGCTGCAGCTGCCGTGGCAGGCGGCTTTGGCGCTTGGGGGAGTCACCTGGATTTCCTCGTCCGGCATCATCGCCAGGTTGCTGGATGACTTGGGCCGTTTGGGTAACCGGGAGACGCCGGCGGTGCTGTCGATATTGGTCCTGGAAGACATCGCCATGGCGTTGTTCCTTCCAATCCTGGTTGTGGTCCTTGCCGGCGGCGGAGCCTGGCAGGCAGCCGGGGGAGTAGCCCTGGCCGCAAGCGCAGTAACGCTCGCCCTGGTCGCGGCACGTAAGGCCGGGTTCCGGATGGGACGTCTGCTGTCTCATCCCCAGAATGAACAGGTCATGTTGCGCCTCCTCGGCATTACATTGGCCGTTGCCGGAGTGGCCGAGGGTATGGGCGCCAGCGCAGCAGTGGGCGCCTTCCTGGTGGGTATAGCGATTCCCCAGCACTTTGCCGACCGTGCCCGGAGCGTTTTGAGCCCGCTGCGCGATCTCTTTGCAGCAATCTTCTTCGTGACCTTTGGCCTGGCCATCGATCCTGCGGACATGTGGCCCATCCTGCCTGCAGCCCTGCTGTTGTCCGTCGTGACCGCTGCTACGAAACTGGGTACGGGCTGGTGGGCAGCAGGAAAAGAAGGCGTGCGGCAGCGTGGACGGCTCCGGGCGGGGGCCGCTCTGGTCACCCGGGGTGAGTTTTCTGTCGTCATTGCCGGTTTGGCGGTTGCGGCAGGCTACACAGTGGTGGGGCCCATCGCTGCAGCATATGTGATGATCCTGGCGGTCGCAGGCCCTCTTCTCGCCCGCTTCAGTGACGCCTGGATGCCTCCAGCGAACGGTAAGAATCTGCCGAAACCGGCTCCCAAGCCGAGGTGAAGGTCTTTCATGAAGCAAACCGTCACCAACTGTCAGGAGGCAGGGGACTGCGGCACATCCAGGCATCCAGCTCGGCGACCGGAAACCGGGGCGCGCGGGACTCCACCGCATCAGACGCCGAGGGATATCGCAGTGCAACACTAGGTCAGTGGCTGCTTTCACGATATCGACCGCCCTGCCAGTATCCGATGCAGAACTGCTTTCGCTCTATGAGTCTGTTGGTTGGGCGGCCTATACCAACAACCCGGATCTGCTCTATCGTGCGATAAGGAACTCGTCCTTCGTAGCAGCGGCTCGGACTCAGCACGGCAAGCTGATAGGCCTCGCTCGGACCATTTCGGACGATGCAACGATCTGTTATGTGCAAGACATCCTGGTGCACCCGGCGTTTCAGGGAACCGGCGTCGGACGCGCCCTTTTTGACCAGGTGAGAGAGCGGTACCAGCACGTTCGGCAAACGGTACTCATCACCGATGATGAACCTCGGCAACGCGCCTTTTACCAGTCCATGGGACTGACCGAGGGATCAGATTTTGAAGCAGGCCCGGTTCGTGTCTTCGCCCACTTCCGCTAAGCGCCTCCGTCCGGGAAGGCCACGCGAACCTCGGACGGGGAGGCGCACTGGTCCCGGGCCGGCTTCGCTCGTGGGGACCACAGCTCGAGACTACTTGACATAATGTGGATTATCGGCGTTATGAAATGGCCGAGCGGGGGCCGATTTGAGACTGTTCTGGTCCTGCCGCAGCGCAGTCCACTCGGGTCCTCGGCTGCGCACTGGATCAAACTGTCCATAAGCAACATGCGCAGCTTCCTGGGTCAATCTCCTTAGCTGGCTGACTGCGTTCGGCCGTTCGCGAATCCGTTCGCAGACTGACTGACTGGCTCACGACGGCACGTCGGCTGGGTGCAGGCAGCCGACGTGCCGTCCGGAGACGTACTAACGGGCGGCGGGTTGAAGGCTGGAGGAACCGTTGCGGCCGCGACCAAGCCCCCCGGGTCGTGGGCCCGGTCAACAGCGTTAGGTTGACATAACTCTGCACCCGCCCCTGCCGCCGGAGTCGGGACACCGGCGGCAACGTCCGCTCAGGCCCCGACGTACGCCGCGAGGTGCTTGCCGGTCAGAGTGGAACGATCGGCGACGAGCTCGGCCGGCGTCCCCTCGAAGACGATGCGGCCGCCGGCGTGCCCGGCTCCGGGGCCGATATCGATGATCCAGTCGGCATGCGCCATGACTGCCTGGTGGTGCTCGATCACAATGACCGACTTGCCGGAGTCAACGAGGCGGTCCAGCAGGCCGAGCAACTGCTCGACGTCGGCTAGATGCAGTCCCGTCGTTGGCTCATCGAGCACGTAGATGTCGCCCTTTTCGCCCATTTGGGTCGCCAGCTTGAGCCGCTGCCGCTCGCCGCCGGACAGCGTGGTGAGCGGTTGGCCGAGCGTCATGTAGCCCAGTCCCACGTCGGCGAGCCGCTCCAGGATCTTGTGGGCGGCGGGTGTGCGCGCGTCGCCTGTGCCGAAGAACTCCTCGGCCTCGTTGACCGGCATGGCCAGCACCTCGGCGATGTTCCGGCCGCCGAGCCTGTATTCCAGCACCGCCGCCTGGAACCGCTTTCCCTCGCATTCCTCGCAGGTGGACTCGACGGTCTCCATGATGCCCAGCTCCGTGTAGATGACGCCGGCGCCGTTGCAGACGGGACATGCGCCCTCGGAATTGGAGCTAAAAAGAGCCGGCTTGACGCCGTTTGCCTTGGCGAACGCCTTGCGGATCGGTTCAAGCAATCCGGTGTAGGTGGCCGGATTGCTGCGTCGTGACCCTTTGATCGCGCCCTGGTCTATCACCACGACCCCGGGGCGGCGGGCGACCGAGCCGTGGATCAGCGAGCTCTTGCCCGAACCTGCGACGCCGGTGATCACCGCAAGCACTCCGAGCGGGACGTCGACGTCCACGTCCTGCAGGTTGTGGGTCGAGGCGCCCCGGACCTCCAGGGCACCGGTGAACGGGCGGACCGACTCTTTGAGGGACGCCCGGTCGTCAAGATGGCGGCCGGTGGTGGTGTCGCTCCCCCGCAGTTCTTCCACGCTGCCTTCGAAGCAGATCGTCCCGCCTGTCGTGCCGGCGCCCGGCCCGAGATCCACGACGTGGTCGGCAATCGCGATCGTCTCGGGCTTGTGTTCCACCACCAGCACAGTGTTGCCCTTGTCCCGCAACTGGAGCAGCAGCTGGTTCATCCGCTCGATGTCATGGGGGTGCAAGCCGATGGTGGGTTCGTCAAAGACATAGGTGACGTCGGTGAGCGATGAGCCCAGGTGGCGGATCATCTTGGTGCGCTGTGCCTCTCCCCCGGACAGCGTCCCCGCCGGCCGGTCGAGCGACAGGTAACCCAACCCGATCTCCGCAAACGAGTCGAGCAGGTGCTGCAGGCCGGTAAGCAGCGGGGCGACCGACGGCTCGTCCAGATCGCGGAGCCAGTCGGCCAGGTCGCTGATCTGCATCTGGCAAAGGTCTGCAATGTTCTTACCGCGGATCTTCGACGACAGCGCCTCCTGGGCCAGTCGGGTTCCGTTGCACTCGGGACAGGTGGCGAAGGTGATCGCCCGGTCCACGAAGGCCCGAATGTGCGGCTGCATCGCCTCCCGGTCCTTGGAGAGCATCGACTTCTGGATCTTGGGAATCAAGCCCTCATAGGTGAGGTTGATCCCCTCCACCTTGATCTTGGTCGGCTCCGAATAGAGCAGCTGGTGGAGCTCCTTCTTCGTGAACTTCGCAATTGGCTTCTCCATGGGCAGGCCGGCGCCGCTGAAGATGCGGCCGTACCACCCGTCCATGCTGTAGCCGGGCACTGTCAGCGCGCCTTCGGAGAGCGACTTCGTGTCGTCGTAGAGCGCGGACAGGTCGAAATCGCTGACCGAGCCCATGCCCTCGCAACGGGGGCACATCCCGCCGAGCCGGTTGAAGGTCGCTTTCTCCGCCTTGGTCTTGCCGCCGCGCTCTACCGTGATGGCCCCGCTGGCCTTCACCGACGGGACGTTAAAGGAAAAGGCGTTGGGCGACCCGATGTACGGGTCGCCCAACCTGCTGAAGAGGATCCGCAGCATGGCGTTGGCGTCGGTGGCCGTGCCGACGGTGGAGCGCGGGTTGGCGCCCATCCGCTCCTGGTCCACGATAATGGCGGTCGTCAGGCCCGCGAGGAAGTCAACCTCGGGCCGGGCCAAGGTCGGCATGAAGCCTTGGACGAACGCACTGTAGGTCTCGTTGATCATGCGCTGCGACTCTGCGGCGATGGTGCCGAACACGAGCGAACTCTTGCCCGATCCCGAGACCCCGGTAAACACGGTGAGCCGCCGTTTCGGGATCTCGACATTGACGTCCCTGAGGTTGTTCACCCGTGCGCCCTGCACCCGGATCAGGTCATGGCTGTCCGCGGAAGGCAGCGACGGCGGCTGCAGGTCCTTGGTTGTGGCCGTGCTCATGGTGTCTCCATCTCTTGGGTGCCTCGCCGGCACCGCCGACCCTACCGGAACCGTCCGATCGGTGTCGGGGTGCCTGCCCTGCGGGCGCCCCTCGCCCCGCCGCGGCATCGATTACGTATTTACCTTAATGGACTTGCCCGAAACCCGCGCTGGAATTGTTGCCCACCGGCGGTTACTCTGCCGCCTCGCCAACCGCCTGGAGCGCTTGCAGGATGCGGCGGGACGGTCCGCCCAGGTTCATGTCCTTCGCGAGCTGTTCGAGCCGCTCTGCCTGTTCGGTGTCCAGCGGCCGGAGGCCGGCATCGAATGCGCCAAGATCCAGATCGCGGACGACGCCGACGACGGTCGGCGCGACGTTGAGGTAATCGGCGGCCTCCGTGATCTTCGCCCGCAACCGTGCCGCCATGGAAGCCGTCGGATCTGCTGCCGCAGCAACGATCCCGTCGAGGCTGCCGTAATCCTTCAGCAGCCCGGCCGCCGTTTTGTCGCCGATGCCGGCAACTCCGGGCAAGCCATCGGACGTGTCTCCGCGCAACGTGGCGAAGTCCGCGTACTGGCTGGGCAACACGCTGTACTTGCGCACCACCGCCACGTCGGTCATGACCTCGAGGTTGCTCATGCCCCGTGCCGTGTAGATCACCCGCACCCCGCGGTCGTCGTCCACCAGCTGGAACAGGTCCCGGTCGCCCGTGACGATGTCCACCGGCACGTCGGCCTGGGCCGCGAGACTGCCGATGACGTCGTCGGCCTCATGGTGGTCCGCTCCGATGACGGTGACATTGAGCGCGTCGAGCACCTGGCGGATCAGGGGCAGTTGGGCCACCAGGCCCGGCGGGGTCTCCTCGATATCGAGGCCGTCCGGTACCAGCCTGGCCACACGGTGGCTCTTGTAGGTGGGAATCAGGTCCACCCGCCAGGCAGGGCGCCAGTCGTTGTCCCAGCAGGCCACCAGCCGGGTCGGACGGTAGTCGGTGATCAGCCGGGCCATGATGTCGAGCAGCCCGCGCACGGCGTTCACGGGCGTGCCGTCCTTGGCCTTGATCGTGTCCGGCAGGGCGTGGAAGGCCCGGAAGTACAGCGACGCTGTGTCGAGGAGCATCAGTCGTTCGGCCACAAGTTGCCCTTTCGCCGCCGGTGAGGATCACGTCCACTGAAGTTGGTACTACCTTAGTGGCATGGCTCCCGGTCCCCTGCGCTACCGCAACGGCCCGGTGCTGCTGCTGATGTCGGCAGCCGTGCTGGCCGCATGTTCGCACGCTCCCGGGAGCCTCACGCCCGCCTCCCCGAGCGCCCGGGATTCGGTCTCTGCTGCCGTGGACCAGAGCCGTGCGGACTACACCGACCGAGTGGTCAACCTCATGATCACCAACACCTCCGAGGCGCCCTTGCTCGTCACGTCCGCGGCGCTGCAATCACCCCTTTACGACGGCGCCGCGGACTGGAAACCGACGCGCACCGGCGGGACCAGGATCGCTGCCGGTGCAACGGTGAGCCTGCCGGCGGACCTGCCGGCCGCCCGGTGTTCGGACGGTCGCCCCGCGGATGCCGCGGCGCATCGGATCACGGTAACCCTGGACGGCGAGGGGCCAGCGCCCGGTACGGTGGAAGTCCCCGCCGCCGATCCGCACGGTGTGCTCACCCGCAACTACTCCGGGGACTGCCTGGCGCAGGCAGCGGCTTCGGTGGCCGAGCTGCGGGTCAATCCCGGGCTGGAGGTGCTGGCCGGGAGCAACGCGGCCGTCGTCGAAATTGACGTGCAGCCGTCCGGCCGGAATGGGGCGCTGGTGATCGAATCCTTCGGGACCACCACCTTGCTCAACGAGGACGCCGACCACCCGTGGCCCAGGAACATCCACGTGGCCCGAACTGACCCGGCGTCGCGGCTGGCCCTGCATGTCGTGCCGACCCGCTGCGATCCCCATGCCCTGGCCGAAGACAAGGTGGGCACCAAGATTCCGGTGACCATCAGGACCACGGGCGGACACGGCGTACTCCGGCTGGACGGCGGACAGGATTTCACCCGGAAGGTGTACCGGTTTATCACCGAAGCGTGCTCCTCCGCGGACCGAGGCGGCTAGCGGCGCCGGAAGGGTCCGCGCGCCCTACACTGGCAGCTGTGACTGACTACTCTGCAGAACACCTGCGCGATCTGGTCCATTCGCTGGCCGCCGCCGGCGGCCCTGCCCCGATCCTGCAGGTGGGCGAGCCCGTGCTGAGGCAGCCCGCCGCGACGTTCGACGGGCAATTGGACGACACGGAGCTGAACGCCCTGCTGGCGCTCCTGCGCCGGACCATGCACGCAGCGCCCGGCGTCGGACTGGCGGCGCCGCAGATCGGCATCCCCCTGCGCATAGCGGTCCTCGAGGATACGTTCGAAGCGGCGCCCGAGGTGGCCGCAACCCGGGAACGGGCCCCGCTCCCCTACTTCGCCATCATCAATCCGTCCTACCGTGCCCGCGGCGACGAGACAGCCGCGTTCTATGAGGGGTGCCTGTCCTTCGCGGGCTACCAGGCAGTGGTGGAGCGTCCCCGCAGCGTCGACCTTGACTTCGAACGGCCCGACGGCGACCGGGCACGCGAAACGTTTTCAGGTTGGCAGGCCAGAATCGTGCAGCACGAAACCGACCACCTCTCCGGCACGATCTATGTGGACAAGATGCATCCCCGGTCCCTGTGCGGCAATGACGAGTACACCCGGTACTGGGCGCAGCCGACCATTGACCGGGCACGCGCCGGCCTGGCCTTTTAGGCCGACACCGGGCCGGCAGCCGGACTACGTCCGGGCTGCGGCGTCCGGCGCTGCGGCTGCGACGGGTTCGCCGTCGTGGTTCCGTGCCGTGGGAAGGTGGGCCGCCCACCAGCGCAGGATCTCGTCGAAGCGCTGCTTCCGGTGCCACGGCGTGCCGGTGCGGGACAGCTCATGGTTCTCCCCGGGGAAGATCAGCAATTGCGTGGGGACGCCGCGCTGCTTGAGGCCCACGTAGTAGCGCTGGGCCTGTTCCAGCGGGCAGCGAAGGTCGTCTTCGGAATGGACGACGAACACCGGCGTGCGGACGGAATCCAGCTGGGCGAACGGGTTCTGGCCGCGGACCTGCTCCGGATCCGTGCCGGTGTATTCGTCGGAGAAGAACCAGCCGATGTCCGAGGAGCCGACGAAGGACGGCGGATCGAGGTAGCCCCGCTCCACGATCGCCGCCGTGAACCGGTGGTCCCGGGACACCGTCCAGGCGGTCAGGTAGCCGCCGTAGGATCCGCCCATGATGCCCTGCCGCTCACCGTCCAGCTGGGGGTATTTGTCGATGGAACCCTCCAGGAACGCCAGGACATCGGCCATGGCGAGGGTTCCCATGGCGCCCTTGACGGCGCGGCCATGGGCCTGCCCGTAGCCGGCGGAACCCCGCGGGTTGCACATGACGACGGCGTAGCCGGCCTCGGCATAGACCTGTGCCTCGTCGAATAGCTCCCAGCCGTACTGCGCGAACGGCCCGCCGTGGATGTTCAGCAGCACGGGATGCGGCCCCTGGCCTTCAGGCAGCAGCACCCAGCCGTGCACCGGGTACCCGTCCGCCGAAGCGAACGTCTCTTCCCGCGGCTGGATGATGCCGGAGTCCCGCAGCGCCGCGGAGAAGTCCGTGAGGCGGGTAAGTCCGCCGCCGGCCACGAGCCCCAGGTCGCCGGCGGTCGACGCGTCGGAGAAACTGAGAACGGTGCGGTCCGCCGCCCGGGCGGCCGCCGATGCGTTCAGCGGCCCGTCGACCAGGACCGCCATGCTGCCGGTTGCCGAGACCTCCACCAGTTGCACGGCGCCGCGGTGCCGGTTCAGGGCCAGCACCGCATCCGGACCGGCGGTCACCAGCTTGCCGTCGGCCAGGTCCATCGCCTCCGGATCGGTCAGGCGGCGCGCCTCGTGGGGGGCGGAGACCGGAGCCGCGTACAGCGCGGCATTTTGGGCGACGAAGTCCCTCCCGCCGCCGATCAGGCTGCCCAGATAGAACAGCCAGCTGCCGTCGGCGCTGGGCTGCGGCGACGCGGCGGCCAGGAGCGGGCCCGAAAGGTTGGACATCAGCCGCGGGCCGCCGGCGGCGGCGTCGGGCTCCAGCGCGTACACATCCCGGCGCAGGTCCTCGTCGGCTCCCTCGTGGAGGGCGGCGGTGAAGTAGAGCGTGACGCCGTCCGGGCTGAAAGCCGGGCTGTCATGGTCGGCGTCCGCGAACGTCAGCCGGCGCGCTTCGGGCACGGCAGAAAAGGCGGCTTCGGCTTCCCGGCCCGCCTTGTGGGCGGCGCGGCCCACCGGGGCGACCGGCGGTTCGGCCTGCAGATCCGGTGCGTCCACCACGAACAGCTGGGCCCGCTTGTCGCCGGTGTAGCCGACTCCGTTCAGGCGGTACTTGTAGCCGCTGACCAGCCGGGCGTCCTCGGCACCGGGACCGACGCCGTCCGTCGTGCCGTAGCGCCCGTCGGCGGGGACCCGGGCCGCGAAGACCAGGCGGCGTGAGTCCGGGGACCAGACGAAGGAGGAGACACCCAGTTTTTGGTCGGTGACGGCGACCGGCTCCCCGCCCCGGCTGTCCACCACCATCAGTTGCGCCCGTTCCCCGGGCCCGACGGCCCGCAGGAACGCCAGGGAGAGCCCGTCGGGCGAGTAGGCGGGCGCGGTGTCCCTGAAACCGCGCGTGAGGCGGCGCGGCGCGGCGCCGCCGTCGTCCAGCGGGACCTCCCACAGTTGCCCCACGTAGCTGTCCGACGAAAAGTCGGGATGCGTGGCCGATACCGCGGCGCGGCCGCCGTCCGGATGGAGCGTGGGGGCGGACACGGAATTTAATAAAGCAATGTCTTCAGATCGCACGCCTGTGAGCCTAGTCTCACCAGCAGGCCGGAGCCAATCGGTCGAGCGCGGCACGGCTCTGCCTAGGATGGAACATGCCCTCCGCCCCGCACTTCCTGGACCTGATTCCGCTGCTCCTCTGCCCGGTCTGCGGGGAACGCCTGGTGGCCGCGGGGCAGTCCCCTGCCGAGGGGCTCCGCTGCACGGAAGGCCACCAGTACGACGGCGCCCGGCAGGGTTACGTCAATATGCTCACCGGGCGCGGCACCCGGTTCATTCCGGACAGTGCCGAGATGGTCGCCGCGCGGGATGCGTTCCTGGGCGCCGGCCACTACGCCCCCTTGGCGGAGCAGCTGTCCCGGACGGTCCGCGCCCTCCAGCCCGGCTCCCCCGGCTCCCCCGGCTCCCCCGGTCCCGTGGTGCTGGATGCCGGCGCCGGTACCGGATACTACCTCGGAGCCGCCCTGACGGGACTGGCCGACGGGCGGGCCGTGGCGCTGGACCTGTCCAAGTTCGCCCTCCGGCGCGCGGCCCGGCTGCTGCCGGATGCCTTGTGCCTGGTCTGGGACCTCTGGAAGCCGCTGCCGCTGGCGGCCGGGACCGTGGACCTGATCCTCAACGTCTTTGCCCCCCGCAACCCGGCCGAATTCGCCCGGGTGCTGAAGCCGAACGGACATCTGGTGGTCGCCACCGCCGCCCCGGGGCACCTGGACGAGCTGCGCGAGGTGGTCCCGCTGCTGGCCGTCGATACCGACAAGGCGGACCGGCTGGGTGCGGCGTTGGGCGACGAATTCGAGGAGCTGGCGGCCGATCCGCTGCAGGTGCCGCTTCGGTTGGGCACGGAGGACATCGTGCGGCTGGTCATGATGGGGCCCAACGCCCACCACACCGATGCCGACGCCGTGCGCGCGGCCGTGGGGGATGCCGGGGGCCCGCTCCGGGTCACCGCGCGTTTCACCGTGGGCACGTACCGGCGCCGCGGCCGCGGCGGGCAGCCCGTGCGCCCCGCCCGCTAGCCGTGCGGGGTGGCCGGCGTTTGCTTGCGCACGGCCGGATTCAGGTCGACGAACATCCACTTCAGGAACAGCTGGATCAAGGGTCCGATGGCCAGGACGAACACCAGCGTGCCCAGACCCACGACGCCGCCGAGCAGCCACCCGGCCAGGGTCGCACCTGCTTCGATCCCGGTGCGGACAATCCAGACCTGCCAACCGGTGGCCGCATGCAGGCCGGTCATCAAGCCGTCCCGGGGGCCGGGACCGAGGCCTGCCCCGATATACAACGCGCTGGCCGCCGCCAGCAGGACCAGGCCGGCACCGAAGGAGAGAACCTGCGCGGCCAGGTGATCCCAGAGCGGAATGAGCAGCAGCCCGAAGTCCGCGAAAAAGCCGACGAGGATGGCGTTCGCGATCGTTCCCGCGCCCGGCTTTTGCCGCAGCGGGATCCACAACAGCAGCACGGCCGCGCTGATCGCCACCGTGGCCCAGCCGAAGCTGATGCCCGTGGCCCTGGCGATGCCCTGGCTCAGCACATCCCACGGGGCGGAGCCAAGATTGGCCCTGACCATGAGCGCGATGGCGATCCCGTAGGCGAAGAGGCCGGCAAACAGCCGCAGCGTCCGCAGGGAGAGCCGATCGCTGGTCAGCAGGGTTCGCATGTCCGGTTCCAGGGGGCGCGGCGGGGCGCGGTGTTCAGCACTGGATCATCCTATCCAGCAATGCCCCGGGGCCCGCCGGAGGACCTTTCTGGTCACAACTTGGCCACGAAACGCTCCCGACCGCCCGGAAGTGGCGGATTTCACTCCGCCACGCGCCGTCGTCGGGCATGATGGAGGTATTAAGGGCACCAGCAGCCCGCGGTTTGATGCATGCGTGCACGAGGCAGGCTCGGGAGACGGCGGCTGCTCCAACATCAGGGGGTACTGATGATCGAATGGCTCGTCGCCAACAGCTGGGTACTCTGGCTGGCCGTGTTCCTGATCCTGGCCATCGTCGAGATGATGACGCTGGACCTGTTCTTCATCATGATGTCCTCCGGTGCACTCGTGGCCCTGTTCGGGGCACTGCTCGGCCTGCCGTTCTGGATGCAGGTGGTCATCTTCTGCGTGGTCGCGCTGCTGATGGTGCTTTTCGTCCGACCGGTAGCGCTGCGGCATCTCCGCAGCGGACCGCGGGACCTGGCCACCAACGTGGACCGGCTGATCGGCGAATCGGCAATGACCCTCGAATCCGTCACCGACCATTCCGGCGTGGTGAAGATCGGCGGCGACACCTGGTCCGCCCGTTCGGCGGATGGGTCGGCCATCCCGGCCGGCCAGCGCGTTTCGGTGGCCCGGATCGAGGGTGCAACCGCCGTCGTGACCCCGCAGCGCGCAGACGGGCCGCTGCCGGCCCAGTAAGACCCGGGCCGGGAACCGTGCCGGCACCGTGAGCCACCGACACCACTCTTAGAGGGGAACTATGGATAGCAATATCGGAATCTGGATCGTGCTGCTGGTCCTGATCATCTTCGTCGTGATCGTGCTGGTCCGCGCCGTGCGGATCATCCCACAGGCACGGGCAGGCGTCGTGGAACGGCTGGGCAAGTACCAGCGCACGCTGAACCCCGGGTTGACCATCCTGATCCCCTTCGTGGACCGGTTGCTGCCGCTGCTGGATCTGCGCGAACAGGTCGTGTCCTTTCCGCCGCAGCCGGTCATCACCGAGGACAACCTGGTGGTTTCCATCGACACCGTCGTCTACTTCCAGGTGACCGATGCCCGCGCCGCGACCTATGAGATCGCCAACTACATCCAGGCGGTCGAGCAATTGACCACCACCACGCTGCGCAACGTGGTGGGCGGCCTGAACCTGGAAGAGGCGCTGACCTCACGCGACCAGATCAACGGCCAGCTCCGCGGCGTCCTCGACGAAGCAACCGGACGCTGGGGCATTCGCGTCTCCCGCGTGGAGCTCAAGGCGATCGATCCGCCCCATTCCATCCAGGACTCGATGGAAAAGCAGATGCGGGCCGAGCGTGACCGCCGGGCGGCGATCCTGACCGCCGAAGGCACCAAACAGTCCCAAATCCTGACCGCAGAAGGCCAGCGCCAGGCGGCCATCCTCGCGGCCGAAGGCGACGCCAAGGCGGCGATCCTGCGTGCCGACGGCGAGGCCCAGGCAATCCAGAAGGTGTTCGACGCCATCCACAAGGGCAACCCCACGCAGAAGCTGCTGGCCTACCAGTACCTGCAGACGCTGCCCAAGATCGCCGAGGGCGAGTCGAACAAGCTCTGGATCATCCCCAGCGAGGTCGGCGAAGCGCTCAAGAGCATTGGCAGCGTGCTGGGAACGGCTACGCCGGACAGCGAGACCGCGCCGGTCTCAACTACCGTCGGCGAACCCCGCGGCTGAGGCCGCAGCGGCAAGCACGGGCCGGGAGTCCGAAGCGTCCGCCCATTGTGGATGCTACGCGCTCCCGGCTTCGGTTTACCCGGAACCGCGGCCCGGACTATAATAGGTGGTTTGCCGGGAAGTTGCCGCCTACAACCATCCTTGACGCTGGCAGGATTGGCGTTATCATCACGGCCGGGAACAGACGGCCGCCCGCCGACGTTGAGAATGTTAGCGAGCCATTGCGGACGCGGTCGATCCGCCGGTCCGCCACAAGACAAGAGGGAGAGATCATGAGCGATCGTAGCCTGCGGGGTATGCGCCTCGGAGCGCAGAGCATGGAGACTGAATCCGGCGTCGAGCCGGCTCCGCGCCAGCGCGTTGAATACCGTTGCGAGGACGGCGAGCAGGTGTTCGTGACCTTTGCCGCAGAAGCAGAGATCCCCCCGGTATGGGTTTCGAAGTCGGGCAAGGAAGCACTCCTGGTCAACGGGGAAAGGCCCGTAGACCCGAACGCCAAGCCGGTGCGCACCCACTGGGACATGCTGCTGGAACGCCGCAGCGTTGAGGAGCTCGAACAGATCCTCGAGGACCGCCTGACCAAGCTGCGCGAACGCCGCGGCGAACGGCGCACGGCCTAGAGTCCGACTGTATCCGTAAAGAGAGGGAGCGCACCCGCCAGGGCGCGCTCCCTCTCTTTGTGCGGTAGGGCCTGTGTGCGGTCGGGCCGGTCAGCGTTTCCGGGCGCGGAGTTTCCGCCACTTGTCGGCGATCCCCCACTTGGTGACCAGCGCGATGGACTCCAGCACGATGCCGCCGCTCATTTTCGAGTCGCCGTATTCGCGTTCGACGAAGGTGATCGGCACTTCGCGGACCGCCAGTCCTGCCTTCAGGGTCTGCCACGTGAGGTCGATCTGGAAGCAGTAGCCGACCGATTCCACGCTGTCCAGGTCGATGGTGCGCAGGGTCCCGGCCTTGAAGGCGTTGAAACCGCCGGTGATGTCCCGGATGGCCACGCCGAGCATGAGGCGGGAGTACAGGCTGCCGCCCAAGGAAATGGCCTTGCGGTGGAGGGGCCAGTTGACCACTTTCCCGCCGGGAATCCAGCGCGAGCCCTTGACCATATCCGCGCCCTCATTGAGTGCGCCCAGTAACCGGGTCAGTTCCTCAGGCTGGTGGGAGCCATCGGCGTCCATCTCCACCAGGACGTCGTACCCGGCGTCAAGCCCCCAGCGGAAGCCGGCGATGTAGGCGGCGCCCAGACCCGCTTTCCCCTCGCGGTGGAGGACGTGGATGGCGGAGTCGTCGGCCGCCATTCGGTCGGCCAAGGTTCCGGTGCCGTCCGGGGAATTGTCGTCGACAACCAGGATGTCCGAGCCGGGTACGGCGGAGCGGAGGCGGGCTACTGTCTTCGGGAGGGACTCAATCTCGTTATACGTCGGGATGATGGTGACGACCCGCACTCAGTGGCCTTTCGAACGTTGTGCTGCAAACCGCAGATTTCCTCGTGCAGGAGATACCCCGGGGGCTTCCGCATCGACGGTCCAGTATAGGCCATGAGTTTGAACGGGCGGCCGGCGGGCAAACCCTGCCGCGCGGCGTCAGGTGAAAGGAAGGGTAGGTCCGCACGCCTTCGGGCCACGAAAGCAAACCTGTGGGGGAACGCAGACATGTTTTCTACTGACGTGCGGACCTACCCTGGAAGTGCCGGTTCGTCAAGGGACAACGGGCGCAACTGCACTCAGGCAGGTGCCGCCTGCAGCCTCTCTCCCCGGCACGGACCGGAATCCGCGAAGAAATACCGGCCCATTGAGAGTTCAGCCTACTGGCTCTGAGGGATGTGTCAATACCGCTCTGACCTGCGGTTTTGTCCATACCTGCACGTCAGAGCGGGGCTCGCGGCGGCCGAAAGTTGCCGAAATCAAGCAATTCGTTCAGATTTTTGGGCCTCCGCCCGGACGGGGCCGGCCTCAGAACGCATTAAAAATGGTTATTCCATTTATCACCGTGCGGACACACTCCGGCAACCTGTCGCTGTTGAGGGAAGGAAGCATGGGCGTTCCGGCACGTGCGTCGGTGCTCCAGGCCGACACCCGCGAGTCGGGGGTCTGGATGGAGAGTTCGTCCGCGTCCCAGACGGCGAACGTCGCGGGAGTTCCCGGAGCCAACTGGCCCTCCATGGGATTCCGTTCCCCTGCGGCCCGCCAACCGGCCCTGGTGTGCGCCAGGAACGCTGCCCGGGCGGAGATCTGCTCAGACCGGTTGTGGTGCTCCAGGCACGCTTTCACGGCGGCCCACGGGCTTTGTTCCGTAACCGGGGAGTCGGAGCCGATCGCGACCGGAACGCCCGCAGTCTGCAATGTTCCCACTGCGTTCATGGCGAGTGCGGCCTCGGCGCCGAGCCGGGTGGCGTACATGCCTTCCGCTCCGCCCCAATAGGCGTCGAAGAGGGGTTGCATGCTGGCGGTGACCCCGTGTTGAAGCAGCCGCTCCAGTGCCCCCTCCGGCACCATCTCCACATGTTCGAGGCGCGGGCGGGCCGAACGCACCGCGGCATGCCCGATCCGTTCGGCGGCCAGGTCCAGGGCGTCGAGCGCCCGCAGCAGCCCTGCGTCGCCAATCACGTGGAAGCCCGCCTGGATGCCCTGCTCCGCTGTCACTTCCACATGCCGCGCGGCAGCCTCGGTGTCGAGATAGAGCGTCCCGTGTGCCCCGGGGAGGTCGGCATAGCCGGCGCTGATGGCCGCCGAATGCGATCCGATGGACCCGTCCATGGTCAGGTCCCCGGCCAGCCCCCGCAGGCGTCCGGAGAAGAAGTGCACCGTTTCCCTGACCTGTTCGGCGGAGGTCATCAGCTCGCCCCAGTACGGCAGGATCCTGGGTCCAGGCTCGGCATCGCCGAGCGCCAGCAGCCCCAGCAGGTCATCGGCGGGCCCCAGTTGCGGGGAGGCCATTTCCGCCAGGGCGACGTAACCGCGGGACGCTGCGTGCTGCAGGGCCAGGCGCTGGAGGTCTTCACGCCGGCCGGCCGCAGGGGTCTGCACCGCTGCCCGGACCCGTTCGAGGGCCGGCCCGCTGGCCGTTCCGGAGCCCGACCAGCCCGGCAACTCCGAGAGCGACAGACGGGACGCCAGAGCAGCCGAGACGGCCGCGGAATGGACATCCACCCGCGTCAGGAAGACATCCGCTCCGCCCGTCGCGCGGTCCAGTTCGGCGGCGGAGGGAGCGCGGTTCTCGGGCCAGCGGGTTTCGTCCCAGCCGTGACCGACGACGGGGCCGCCGTCCTGCCGTGCGGCGGCGGCAACGGCGTCGAGCAGTTCCACCAGCGATGCGCAGCCGGTCAGGTTGAGCGAGGACAGCGCGAGCCCCGTCTGCGTCACGTGGGCGTGCGAGTCCACGAAGCCGGGCGCCACCAGGCGGCCATCGAGGTCGACGACCTGCATGCTGCTGTCGGCGATCGACGTGGCGGCATGCTCCGAGCCGATCCAGGCCACGGTGCCGCCGTCGACGAGCATTGCCGTGGCGTACGGGTCGGCCGCGCTGTAGATGCTGCCATTGCGGTACAGCGTGAGGCCCGTGGCGGCGGGCAGGACAGAGTCGCTCATGGAAATCCTTTCAACATGGTGGTGCGCGGGACCGCGCTATTCGGCCACGGCCGCGTAGGCGACGACGCCGCGGCGGACCAAGCCGATGGCTTGCCTGCCGCGGGCCGCGAGCTGGGGATCGAGGCCGGGTACTTTGATCAGCTGGTCGAGCAGGTCGATCACCTGCTTGGCCCATCGGACAAAGTCGCCGGCCGCCAGGTCCGTGCCCTTGAGGGCGGTTTGCAGGGACCGGCCGCTGGCCCACTTGTACATCGGCCAGGCGAGTCCCAGTTCCGGCTCGCCGGTGAGCGGCAGCCGGTGCTGTTCCTCAAGATCGGTCAGCTGTGACCACTCACGGACGGCGATCATGACTGACGCTTCCATGGCGGACGAGGGCATCTTGGGCCGGATGCCGGCCTCTTCCCGCTTGGCCTGGTACACGAGGCAGGACACGAAGGCCGCCAGTTCCGCGGCGGTCAGCCCATCGAAGGCGTCCTGCTCCAGGCACAGCGCCACCAGCAGGTCGCGGTCGCCGTAGATCCGCCGGAGCCGTTCGCCGGCGGGGCTGATGGCGACGCCGTCGCCGCCGGTCTCCAGGTAGCCATAGCTGTCGAGCACCTGGCAGACCCGGTCGAAGGTCTTGGCTATGGTGTTCGTGCGGCCCTGGATCTGCGTCACCAGCTGGTCGGTTTCCTTGCGGAGGTTCCACCAGCGCTCGGCCCAGCGGGCATGGTCTTCCCGGTCGCTGCAGCCGTGGCAGGGGTGGGCCTTGAGTTTGCGGCGCAGGTCGTTGATCTGCCGCTCGGCCTGTGTCCCGCCCGGGACGATGAAGTCACGGTGCTCGCTCCCCCGCCGCGGCGGACGCTTGTCGTGCAGGGCATTGCGCAGCGAGGACGCCAGGTCGCGGCGTTCCTTGGGGCTGCGCGCGTTGAACGTCTTGGGGATCCGGATGGTCGAGAGTACCTCCACCGGGCCCTGGAAGTCGTCCACGGAGATGCGGCGGATGTGCTTTTCCTGGGTCAGCACAGTGGGGCGGGGCTCGCGGGCGGATTCGTCCCGGTCCAGCACCACGGCATAGCCGAGGTTCCGGCCGGCCGAGATATCAATGATGTCGCCGCGGCGCAGGCGGTCCAGGGACGATGCCGCCGCCGAGCGAAGGTGCCGGGACTGGGTGCGGGAGGCGCGTTTCTCGGCCTCGTTCAGGTCCCGGCGCAGGCGCGCGTATTCGTTGAAGTCGCCCAGATGGCAGCTCATGGCCTTCTCGTAGCCGGCCAGCGATTCTTCCCGGTTGCGCACCTGCTTGGCCAGGCCCACGACGGAGCGGTCGGCCTGGAACTGGGCGAACGAGGTTTCCAAAATCTCGCGGGCCGGGCCGCGGCCGAACTGAGCGATCAGGTTGATGCTCATGTTGTAGGTGGGCCGGAAACTGGAGTTCAGCGGATACGTCCGCCGCGACGCCAGGCCCGCGACGGCCCCCGGGTCGGTACCGGGCTGCCAGAGCACCACGGCGTGGCCTTCGACGTCGATGCCCCGCCTGCCCGCGCGGCCGGTGAGCTGCGTGTACTCCCCCGCCGTGATGTCGACGTGTGCCTCGCCGTTGAACTTGTCCAGTTTCTCCAGCACCACGGACCGCGCCGGCATGTTGACGCCGAGCGCCAGCGTCTCCGTGGCGAAAACGGCGCGGACCAGGTTGTCGGCGAAGAGCTTTTCGACCACTTCCTTGAACGTCGGCAGCATGCCGGCGTGGTGGGCCGAAAACCCGCGGGACAGGCCTTCGCGCCAGGTCCAAAAGCCAAGGACGTCCAGGTCCTCTTCGGCAATGTCCTGCACTGCCTCGTCCACGCGGCGGACGATGACGGCGCGTTCCTTCTCCGTGGTGAGCAGCAACCCGGATTCCAGGCACTGCTTGACGGCGGCATCGCAGCCGTTGCGGGAGAAGATGAACGTGATGGCCGGCAGCAGTCCCTCGCTGTCGAGCTTGGCGATGACCTGCGGCCGGCTGGCACGCCGGATCCGGGTCAGTGCCTGCCGCGGGGGTTCGGGTGCGCGCCGCCCGCGCCGGCCGCCCGAACGCCCCCAATTGGCGCTGCGGTTAAGGCGGTGCTCGGCCGATGCCAGCTTCAACAGCTCGGGGTTCACTTCGTAGGCGCGGCTGCTGCCGGTGCCGGATTCCTGCGCGGTTTCATCGAAGGCGACGTCGCCGGCGAAAAGGTCGAACAGGTCCGAGCCGACCATGACGTGCTGCCACAGCGGAACGGGACGGTGTTCGGACACCACCACGTCGGTGTCGCCGCGGACGGTATCGAGCCAGGCGCCGAACTCCTCCGCATTGGAGACGGTCGCAGACAGCGAGACCAGCTGCACGTCGTCGGGCAGGTGGATGATGACCTCTTCCCACACGGCACCGCGGAACCGGTCGGCCAGGTAGTGGACTTCGTCCATCACCACATAGGCCAGGTCCAGCAGGGTGTCGGAATTGGCGTACAGCATGTTCCGCAAGACCTCGGTGGTCATCACCACCACGTCCGCGTGCGGGTTGACCGAGGTGTCGCCGGTCAGCAGTCCCACCCGCTCGGCGCCATAGGTTGCCACCAGCTCGTTGTACTTCTGGTTGCTCAGGGCCTTGATCGGCGTCGTGTAGAACGCTTTCAGTCCCCGCTGCAGGGCCATGTAGACGGCGAACTCGCCGACGACGGTCTTGCCGGCGCCGGTGGGTGCGGCCACCAGGACGCCGCGGCCGCGCTCCAAGGCCTCGCACGCCTCGCGCTGGAAGGGGTCGAGTTCGAATCCGAGCGTCTGGCTGAACGAGTACAACCTGGTCTTGGAGAAGGCCACCCGTTCGGCGGCCGCCAGGTAGCGTTCGGAGGGGGAACTCATATCAAAAGCCTATCCGCTTAAACCCGCCCGCCCGATGGGTGCCGCCGACCCGGACCGGCCGCGGCCTATTTGGCCCCGTCCTGCTCTCCGTCGTCGGCCTTGAGCTGTTCGAGCGGGGTGGCCTGGTCGACGCCTGCGGCGACGTCCGCTTCGCGGATCTTGCGCCGCTTTTCCCGCCGCTTGTCGTTGAGCAGGCTGATGCCGGTTGCCACGAAGAACAACGCCAGCAAGGGGGCAGCCAGGAGGAACATGGACATGGCATCCGGGCCGGGGGCGGCCATCGCAGCCACCAGGCAGACCACGAACACCACGATCCGCCAGCTCTTAATGACCCGCCGGCCGGACAGCAGGCCGGCGAAATTCAAACCCACCAGCACCACGGGGAGCAGGAACGCGATGCCGAGCGAGAGGAACATCCGCATCACGAACGTCAGGTAGTCGGTGGCCAGGATCTGGTTCACGCCGCCTTCGGGCGTGAACATGGTCAGGACCTTGACGATCTCCGGGAGCACGATCCAGCCGAAGTAGATACCGAGCAGGAACAGCGGCACCGCGGCGAACATGAAGCCGAGCGTGTAACGGCGTTCTTTGGTCTTCAGGCCGGGCGTGATGAAGGCCCACACCTGGTAAATCCACACCGGGGAACTGACCAGCAGCCCCAGGAAGATGGAGACCTGGATCTTCAGGTCGAACGGTGAGCCGACACTGCCGTAGTTGATTTCGGCGCGCCGGCCCTCTTCCGCCGAGATCTCCATCAGCGGCGCCTGGACCGCGACCATCACGGGGTCGTACAGGAACCAGCCGGCGACTGCGCCGAGCAGGACGGCAATGCCGGAAACGATGAGCCGGTTGCGGAGTTCTTTCAGATGGGCCTTGAGCGGCATCCGCCCCTCAGGGTTGGCCTTACGGCCTTTCTTACCGGCCACGGCCCTTACTGCTGGTGCGGCGATGGGGATCCGCCGTTCGCATTCGGCTGCTGTCCGCGGTTGTCAGTATTGTTCCGTGGCGGGTTGACCACGCGGCCCTCGACGGGTTCCGATTCCGGGCCGGCAGCGGACGTGTCGTCGTCCTTCATCTGCTTCACCTCGGACTTGAAGATCCGCATGGACTGGCCCAGGCTCCGGGCAAGGCCCGGCAGCTTCGGTGCGCCAAAGAGCAGCAGCACAATGATGACCAGAATAATGATGGTCCAGGGGTTATCGAAGAGTCGTCCCATGCGTGGTTCCTTTCGTCTAGTCCATCCTATGCCATCTGCGGGTCAGGACAGCCGCAGATCCCGGAGGGACTGCCGCTGTCCGCGGGCCGCGCGCCGGGCAAACCTGCGTTGCCGCCGCTCCTCGCGCCGCCGCTCCTTGCCCAGGGAGTATTCCTCCTTGAGTACCGCGGGATCGGCAAAGAGGGCCAGCCGGGGGCTGTGCGGTTCGGCGGGCTGCTGTTCCGTCTGGAGTCCGGCGCCCAGCCGATCGGCCGCCGCCTCGAATTCACGCAAAGTTCGCACGAACTGGCGGAAAATCCGCCAGCCGAGCAGGGCGATGAACACCAGGGCCAGCGCGCAGAGGGCAACCCAGAGCAGGATCCAGAACCAGAGGGGCATGCTCTCCACTCTAGCTTCCGGCGGAAGCCAGCGCCGCGCGGTAGGCCTCGAGCGCCTGCTGCAGCCATTCCCGGGTCTGGCCTGCCGCCTCCGCCGGTTCCAGCACGGCGACCTCGCCACCGTGGCGTGCCACCAGGCCCGGCAGCACCGCCGTCGTGGACAACCGGATTTCGGCTGCCAGCGAACCGTCTTCCAGGACCGCGCGGCGCCGCGCGTTGTACCGGTCGGCGAGTTCGGCCAGGCGCTCGGAGATCCGAAGCACCACTACCTGGTCCGTCTCCTGCGGGGTGAACAGGCTGTCGGGGAATTCGCTGCTCCGCTCGGCCGGCGGCTCAAAGTGCTCGCCGGTGGCGGCCAGGGAGCGCATGCGGTCCACCCGGAACTGCCGCACGGCCTGCTGGCGGTGGCACCAGGCTTCGGTGTACCAGTGACCGTCCACGGCGAAGACCCGGAGCGGATCGATCCGACGGTTCGTCATCTCATCCCGCGACGGCACGAGGTAGTCGATGTCCACGCTCTGCCGGGAGGCCGCGGCTTCCTGCAGGGCGAGCACCTCGGGCGTGCTGTCCTCCGCCGCCAGATCCGCGGCGATCGCCGTATGGCGGGCGGCAACACCGCCGGCCGCCGCCAGCAGCTTGCTGAGCGCGCTGCGCACGGCGGGCTGCTCCCCCACCCCGGGCACGGTCTCGAGGGCCTGCAGGCCAACCACCAGCGACAGCGCCTCGTCCAGGCTCAGGCGTACCGGCTTGTCGATCTCGTCGGCGTTGTTGATGGAGATGGTGCCGTCTTCCCAGAAGGCTTCGATGAGTTGGTCGGGGCCGTAGCCGGGAGTCCCGCAGACGAACAGCAGGTTCAGGTCCTTGATCAGCTGGTTCTTGCTGATCTTGAACTTCTCGGCGGTAGCGTCCAGCGGCACGCCCGGGTTCGCCGTGACGTAGGAGACAAGGTCCAGCAGCCGCGGCAGATGGTCCAGGGACCCCGTCTTCCGTGACGGCCGTGAGCCGTCCTCCAGCAGGGAGTACGACGGCGGTGCTTGGGTTGCGGCCGCCAGGGCGGCTTCCAGCCGGCGCACCACGGCGCCGCGCAGCTCGTCCGGACCCTGTACCAGGGCGTTGGCGCCGTGCGAGGCAATTTCCTCGGCCAGCACCTCCGCGTCGCCGTAGCCAAGTGCCACCGCGTCCCAGCCCGCCGGGGGCCGGACGCCGTCGGCGGCGGCCGCGGCCGCACGAAGCGAGTTGGCTTTGTCCTGCCGGAGCAGGAGCACAGCCGTCCCCGTGTCCTCCGGCGCCTGCAGCCCGTCCAGCACCGTACGTATGGCGAAGCCTTCCGGGATGCCGTACGTCCCGGGCAGCTTCCTGACCGTGGAGGTGACCCTGGAGAGCCGGAAGGTGCGCTGGGCGTCCCGGTCCAGGTCCCGCCCGGCCAGGTACCAGTGGCCGTAACGGTTGCCCAGCCCCCAGGGCTCGACCCGCCGCGGCTGCGGCCGGCCGTCCTTGGGCGACCGGTAGTCGAAGGAGACGGGCGTGTGGTCCAGCACCGCCTTGAGCAGCGGTTCGAAGGCCGGCTCCGAGGTGCGGATGCGCGGTTCCACCCCGATCAGTGGATCGCCCTCGGCCAGGGCTCCCTGTACGTCCAGCCGGCGCACGGCCCGGGCGGCTGCGGACCCCAGCGAGGCCTGCTGCCACAAGCGCGAGGCCAGCGAGAGCACGGCGCTCTCCCGAGCGCTGAAGTTGAGTTCCGGCAGCCGGTACTTGTGCCGGTCAATCCGGTACCGCAGCCCGCTGTTGTCGTTTTCGTAGAGCGTGTCGTCCGGGAACGTCTCCACCGGGATGCCCATCTCCCGCAGGTCCTCTTTGTCCCGCTCGAACAGGCGGTTGAAGGCGTCGTCGGAGTTCGCCTCCCGGTACGGCGGGATCAACGCGCGCAGCTCTTCCTTGCTGTAGCCGCGGCGACGTTCCAGGAGCGCGATCAGCAGGTTGAGGAGTCGTTCGGTCTTGGAGGCGGACATAGTTGAAACGTTACTGGCTCCGGGCTTTCGGGGTGAAGTCAACACCGAAGGGCGGAGTAACGATGAACTAACGTTCTCCGTCGCTCCGCCCTTGGCATTTCGGTTTCTTAGGCTCAGCGGACGCCGAGCAGGTCCACCACGAAGATCAGCGATTCGCCCGGCGCGATGGCGGACCCCGCGCCGCGGTCGCCGTATGCGAGGTGGGCCGGGATCTCCAGCCGGCGGCGGCCGCCCACCTTCATGCCCAGCAGGCCCTGGTCCCAGCCCTGGATGACCTGGCCGACACCGACGCGGAAGTCCAGCGGTGCGCCCCGGTTCCAGGATGCGTCGAACTCTTCGCCGGTGGACCAGGCAACGCCTACGTAGTGGGTGGACACGGTGTCGCCGGCCTTGGCCTCGGCGCCGTCTCCCACGATGATGTCTTCGATCACCAGGTCCTGCGGGGTTTCGGTCCCGGGGAAGTCGATCTCAGGTTTGGTGCGGTCGTATTCGCGCTTGCCAAAAGACATGCTGAACCTCTCTTGCTTGACGTGTATCTGGTGCTGCCGTCGGCTACGTTACCGTACCGCGCGGGGGCATCCCTTACCGGACTTCCGTCAGCTCCACATAGAAGATGAGGTCACCCACAGCATCTCCCTGGCCCTGGACGTAGGCCAGTTCGGTGGGGATGGACAGCATGACCTTCGAGCCTTCCTTCAGGCCGGCCAGGCCCTTGGTCCAGCCTTCGATGACGCCGTCGAGCGGGAATTCGGTCGCTTCTCCGCGGGAGAAGCTGGAATCGAATTCGGTGCCCGCAGCCCAGTTCCACCCCGCGTAGTTCGCCTTCACGGTGCTGGATTCGGTGGCTTCCTTGCCGTCGCCTTCTTCGATGACCTTGACGATGAGGTTGTCCGGTGCGTCGTTGCCCTCCGGAATCTTGACCGAGGGGACGCCGCCGTCGTCGAGCGTGATCTCCGGCAGTTTGCCGGCCTTCTCCAGTTCGGCGACCTCGGCCGCATCGGCCTTGACGCCCTTGTCCTTGACGTCCTGCACCGTCAGGAAGAGCAGCTGCGGGTTCTGGGCGGGCGCGGAAGCACCGGCGTCTGCCGGCGGCTGGACGTAGTAGGCGATCTCGCTGCCCGGGGCGGAGCCGAGCAGCGCCTCGTACAGGGCCGGGTCGGCGGTTTCGAAGCCCTCGCTCAGTTCCACCGTCTGGTCGGCCAGGCCGGAGTAGGTTTCGCCCAGTTGTTCACCGGTGACCGCGTCCTTGGCCAGCAGCCGGTAGCGGATCCACTGGCCCGCGGCAGCACCCTCCCCCTCGCCTTCGGTAATGACTTCGGCCCGGGATTCGGGCAGCTCCAGCGGCGCGGAGAAGTCGACGGTGGGGGCGGCGCCCTCGGCGCCGGAGGTCACGGAGATGTCATCCAGGCTGTCCGAGCCCGAAGCGTCGTTACCGCCGCACGCGGTGAGCAGCAAGGCGGCCGGCAGAAGGATGGAGAGTATTTTGCGCACAATCGACTTTCTTATCGCGGAACTTGCGGGCACGGGACATTCTCGCAGAGAAATCTGGTGGTCCGCTTGGAATATGCGGTGGCGGTCACAAGGTGGCGAGCAGTGCCTCGACCCGTGGGTCTTCGCTCCTGAACGGGTCCTTGCAGAGGATGGTCTGCTGGGAGCGGTCGTTGAGCTTCAGGTGCACCCAGTCGACGGTGAAGTCGCGGCCGTTTTCCCGTGCCGCGCGGACAAAGTCGCCGCGCAGCTTGGCGCGGGTGGTCTGCGGCGGCCGGTCCACGGCGTCCTTGACGTCCTGTTCCTCCACCACCCGTGCCACCTCCCCGCGGGCCTGCAGCAGGTGGTAGAGGCCGCGCCGGCTGGAGATGTCGTGGTAGGTCAGATCCACCTGGGCGATGCGCGGCGAATCCAGATCGATGGACTGGCGGTCCATGATCCGGTTGATCAGCCGCTTCTTGATGGCCCAGTCGATCTCCCGCTCAATGCCGCGGTGGTCGCCGGATTCGACCGCCGCCAGGGTCCGTTCCCACAGGTCGAGGATGCGTTCCACATGCGGGTTGTGTGCCCCGTTGGCCTCGACGAAGCCGCGGGCTTTGGACAGGTATTCCTGCTGCATGGCCAGCGCGGACATCTCACGCCCGCTGGCCAGTTTCAGCGGCCTGCGGCCGGTCAGGTCATGCGAGATGTCCCGGATGCTGCGGATCGGGTTTTCCAGCCGGAGATCGCGCATGATGACCCCGGCTTCGATCATCCGCAGGAGCAGGTCCACCGTCCCGACCTTGAGCATGGTGGTGGCCTCGGACATGTTCGAGTCGCCGTTGATGACGTGCAGGCGCCGGTAGTACTCCGCATCTGCGTGCGGTTCGTCCCTCGTGTTGATGATCGGTCGTGAACGGGTGGTGGCGGACGAGACGCCCTCCCAAATGTGGTCGGCGCGCTGGGAGAAGGCGTAGATGGACCCGTTTTGCGTCTTGAGCACCTTGCCGGCCCCGACCAGGATCTGCCGCGTCACCAAGAACGGAATCATGATGTCGGCGAGCCGGGAGAATTCGAGTTTGCGCGGGATCAGGTAGTTTTCGTGGCTGCCGTAGGAATTCCCGGCAGAGTCGGTGTTGTTCTTGAACAGGTAGACGCTGCCGCCGAAGCCCTCCCGCGCCAGGCGCTCCTGGGCTTCGTTCATTAAGTCTTCGAGGATCAGTTCACCCGCCCGGTCCTGCGCCACCAGTTGGGCGACGTCGTCGCATTCCGCGGTCGCGTACTCCGGGTGGGAGCCGACGTCCAGATAGAGCCGTGACCCGTTGGTCAGGAACACGTTGGATGACCTGCCCCACGTGACCACCTTGCGGAAGAGGTAGCGGGCCACCTCTTCGGGCGAGAGCGGGCGCGAATCCGGCGCCGAATAGGAGATGCCGAATTCGGTCTCGATCCCGAAGATGCGTCGATCCATGGCTAGCCGTCCGTTTCCTCGCCTAAAATTCGGGTCAGCTCAGCGGTTGGCAACCGGCGGAAGGCACGCCGGCTCCCCCGGTTGGACAGCGGGTCGCGGTCCAAAACGGCGACTTCCAGTCCCTCGGGACGCAGTTCCCTGCCCTGCCCGGCGTCCTGCTCGCCGGTCCCGCCCGACAGGGCGGCCACCGCTGCGCGGACCGCGCCGGAAAAGTCCCGCTCGCTGGCCCAGTTGCCGCGCAGCCTCTCGCCCACCGCCTCGGCCGAGCCGCCCATCACCACGAAGCCGCGTTCGTCGGCGATGGACCCGTCGAAGGTCAGCCGGAACAGCCGGTCTTCGGCGGGGGTATCGCCGACCTCGGCGACGGCGAGCTCCACCTCGAACGGCTTGCTGTCGGCGGTGAAGACGGCGCCGAGGCTTTGGGCGTAGACGCTGGCGAGGCCGCGGCCGGTGACGTCGTCCCGGTCATAGGAGTAGCCGCGCACGTCGGCGTAGCGGACACCGGCCTGGCGCAGGCTTTCGAATTCGTTGTATTTGCCGACCGCAGCGAAGGCGATCCGGTCGTAGATTTCCCCGATCTTGTGCAGCGCCGGCGAGGGGTTTTCGGCGACCAGCGCGATCCCCTCGGAGCAGCTGAGCACGACCACCGAACGGCCCCGGGCGATGCCTTTCCGGGCGAAGTCCGCCCGGTCCTTCATCAGTTGTTCGGGCGAGACATAGAACTGCTGCGTCATGCTCAGGCCTCCCGTCCGGCCACGGCGCGCGCCCCGATGACGGCCTCGGACGTGGTGGCCAGCTCCCGCTCCGAAATCCGGCGGGCGCCGGCGGCGTTGACCGTGTAGATCACGGGCCACACCTGCCGGACGGCATCCGGTCCCCCGGTCGCCGAGTCGTCGTCGGCGGCGTCGTACAGGGCTTCGATGGCCACGCGGACCGCTGCCGCCTCCTCCAGGTTCGGCTGCCAGAGCTTCTTCAGCGCCCCGCGGGCAAAGACGGATCCGGACCCCACGCTGTGGTGCTCCTGCTCCTCATAGCGTCCGCCCGTTACGTCGTAGGAGAACAGCCGGCCCACCCGGCGCTCGGCATCGAAACCGGCGAACAGCGGAATGACGGCGAGGCCCTGCATCGCCATCGGCAGGTTCGACCGGATCATCGCGCCCAGTCGGTTCGCCTTGCCGTCCAGGCTGAGCAGCGTGCCTTCGATCTTCTCGTAGTGCTCAAGTTCCACCTGGAAGAGCCGCGTGATGTCGAGGGCGATGCCGGCAGTGCCGGCTATGCCCAGCAGCGAATGGGAATCGGCCGGAAAGACCTTTTCGATGTGCCGGCTGGCGATCAGGTTGCCCATCGTTGCCCGTCGGTCGCCGGCCATGAGCACGCCGCCGGCGAACGTCATCGAGACGATGGTGGTGGCGTGCGGCACCATCGGTGCCGCCCCCGCAGGCAGCTGCTGGGCTCCGCGGGCGCCCGGCAGCAGGTCGGGGGCGGTGCGCGCCAGGTACTCGCTGAAGGAGGCGGTGGATGAATGGGAAATCTGGGCGAAAACGGAGCCCGGACCGCCGGCCGGCATGTCCATCAACTACTGCCCGCCCTTCTGCACGAAACCGCGCACGAATTCTTCCGCGTTCTGTTCCAGCACGCCGTCGATCTCGTCCAGCAGATCATCGGTGCCTTCGGTCTCGGCCTGCGCGGCAGGTGCGGCGGCAGGCTCGGGCGTGGGCTCGTCGTCGTACTCTTCGTCGTCGCGGCGCGAGTCCACGTTCTTGCGGTCCTGGGTTGCCATGATGGCCTCCTTCTGGTGGGACGATCGACTCGGTCCTAGTGCCTATGTTGCCACGTGGGGCTCGTTCGCGGGGCCCAGCAACGCCGTGATGAAGTCCTCCGCGGACGAAGCTTCCTCGAAGAGCCTGCCGGTGAGTTCGCGGTTGCCGCGCAACGGCTCGCGGGTGGGGATGCGCTGCAGCCGGCGCCGGTCGGGAAGATCGAAAATCACCGAGTCCCAGCTTGCCCCGACCACCTCCTGGGGGAAGTGCTGGATGCACTTTCCGCGGAAGTAGGCCCGGGTGTCCTCCGGCGGCTCGCCCACCGCGGCTTCGATCTGGGCGTCCGAGAGCAACCGCCGGATCCGGCCGCGTGCGGCCAGGCGGTGGTAGAGGCCCTTCTCGGGCCGGACGTCGGCATATTGCAGGTCGATCAGGCCCAGGCGCGGGTCGCCCCATTCCATGCTGTCCCGGTCCCGGTACGCCTGCAGCAGCTTGAGCTTGGCCACCCAGTCCAGTTGGTCGGCGGCGTCCATCGGGTCGCGGCGCAGTGTGTCCAGCACCTCAGCCCAGCGCCGAAGCACGTCCGCGGTCTGTCCGCTGTCGGTGTCGTGGCGGCGGCAGTGCTCCACCGCCGCCTGCAGGTAGATCTCCTGCAGGTCCAGGCCGGTGACCATGCTGCCGTCCTTGAGCGGGACCTTCTGCTGCAGGGAAGGATCGTGGCTGATCGCCTGCAGGGCCTGCACCGGGTCTGCCAGCTGGAGGTCCGGCACTTCCCCGTGTTCGATCATGGACAGCACCAGGGCGGTGGTGCCCATCTTCAGGAAAATCGACACCTCGCTCAGGTTCGCGTCGCCGATGATCACGTGCAGCCGCCGGTACTTGTCCGCGACCGCATGCGGTTCGTCACGGGTGTTGATGATGGGCCGTCGGATGGTGGTCTCCAACCCCACTTCGGCCTCGAAGAAGTCCGCACGCTGGCTGACCTGGTAGCCCGGCGTGCGGCCGTTGCTGCCCAGCCCCACCCGCCCGGCACCGCACACGACCTGCCGGGACACGAAAAACGGAATCAAACCCGTGACGATCCGGTTGAACGGCACGCTGCGCGGCATCAGGTAGTTCTCATGCGCGCCATAGGAGACCGATTTGTTGTCGGTGTTGTTCTTGTACAGGTTCACGGGTGAGAACCCCGGCGCTGCGGCAATCCTGCGCATCGCTGTCAGCACGACGGCGTCGCCCGCCTTGTCCCAGCGCACCGCATCCAGCGGGTTGGTCACCTCGGGCGAGGAGTATTCCGGGTGGGCGTGGTCCACGTACAGCCGGGCCCCGTTGCCGAGCACCATGTTCATGAGCACGCCGGAGGCTTCGTCCGTGTAGAACTCGTTGCCGGCCGCGCGGCCGCCGGCCAGTGCTATCTGCTCGGCGTCGAGGATCGGCGGGACATCGGTCAGTTGTGACGGGTCCGCCTGGTCGCGCGAAAGGTCGAATCCACGGGCATCGTGCAGCGGCTCCTCGTCGGTGTAATCCCAACGGGTGCCGGCCAGGTTCCCCAGGCCCTTCCGCATGGTCGCCGCATACGCGTTGATCACCTGCGAGGAGAGGACTGTGGAGTTGGCCAGGGGTTCGCCGGGAGCATGGATGCCATACTCCGTCTCCGAACCCATCACGCGATAGACGCTCACAAGTACTGCCCCGTGTTCGACATTGTTTCGATGGCCTTGCCGGCCTCCTGCCCGGCCTTGCCCTGCACGATAGTGCGGATGTAGGTGATCCGTTCGCCCTTCTTGCCGGATATCCGCGCCCAGTCGTCCGGATTGGTGGTGTTGGGAAGGTCCTCGTGCTCGCGGAATTCGTCCACCACGGCGCTCAACAGGTGTTCGATCCGCAGGCCCTTCTGCTGGTTGGTCAGCAGGTCCTTGATGGCGTTCTTCTTGGCCCGGTCCACCACGTTCTGGATGACGGCGCCGGAATTGAAGTCCTTGAAGTAGAGCATCTCCGTGTCGCCGCTGGCGTAGGTGACTTCCAGGTACTCGTTCGACTTGTCCGTGGAGTACATCTCCTCAACGGTGCGCTGGATCATCGCGTCGATGGTGGCCTTGCGGTCCTGCCCGTGCTCGGCGAGGTCCTCGGCGTGGATGGGGAGATTGGTGGTGAGGTACTTGGCGAAGATGTCCGCGGCCGCCTCGGCGTCCGGCCGGTGGATCTTGATCTTCACGTCCAGCCGCCCGGGGCGCAGGATGGCCGGGTCGATCATGTCCTCGCGGTTGGAGGCGCCGATGACGATCACGTTCTCCAGCTTCTCCACGCCGTCGATCTCGGACAGCAGCTGCGGCACGATGGTCGTTTCGACGTCGGAGGAGACACCGGTGCCGCGGGTACGGAACAGCGAATCCATTTCGTCGAAGAAGACCACCACCGGGCTTCCGTCGGACGCCTTCTCGCGTGCCCGGGCGAAAATCAGCCGGATGTGCCGCTCGGTCTCGCCCACGTACTTGTCCAGCAGTTCCGGTCCCTTGATGTTCAGGAAGTAGCTGCGGGTGTCGGTGCCGTTGCGCTCGATGGCCTTGGCGGCCAGGGAGTTGGCCACGGCCTTGGCGATCAGCGTCTTGCCGCAACCGGGAGGGCCGTAGAGCAGGATGCCTTTGGGGGCCTTCAGCCCGTGCTCGCGGTAGAGGTCGGGATGCAGGAAGGGAAGCTCGACGGCGTCGCGGATCTGGTCGATCTGCGGACCCAGGCCGCCGATGTCCTCGTAGGAGATGTCCGGCACCTCCTCGAGGATGAGGTTTTCCACCTCGCTGCGCGGGATCTTTTCCAGGGCGTAACCGCTGCGGGCGTCGATGGACACGGCGTCCCCGACCCGGAGCCGTTCGGTCCGCAGGGCGCCGGACAGCTTGACGACCCGTTCCTCGTCGGCCCGTCCGACCACCAGCACACGGTCGCCGTCGAGCATTTCCTTGATGGTGACCAACTCGCCGGAGCGCTCGAAGCCGAGCGCGGCGATCACCGTCAGCGATTCATTGAGCAGGACTTCCTGGCCGGGAGCGAGGTGGTCCATCTTGACCAAGGGACTGACCGCAACGCGCAGCTTGCGCCCGGACTGCACTATGTCCACGCTCTCCTGCACCATGGCAGCGTTGCTCGTGCCCGGCCGCGGCCTTTGCGCCTTGTTGACCTGGGTGATGGTCGCGAAGCTGAAGGGGGTTTCGCCGTCGCGTTCGAGGGCGGATTTGAGCCGAACGATCTCGGTCTTTGCGGTCTCGAGGGTGGAGACCAGCCGGGAATTGTTTTGCGTGGCTGCTGCCAGTTGCTTGTCCAAATGGCGCAGTTTGTCGCGCAGTACGTTGATCTGGCGCTGGGCGACCGTCAACGCGTCGCGCTGGTCGTCCTGCCGTTCAGCCGGTGCCGGTTGGTTGTTCTGGTTCTGGTGGTCGTTCATCACCGCGACCTGCTTCCGTGATCGGTTCCTTCCCTAGACACTAACCGGCACCCGAGCCGGCTGCACCTGTATACGAAAGAAAACGCCAAACCGAGACATGTTGTTCCAATGTCCTCACCGAAGCGGCCCGCGTCAGGCCTCAGTCGGTTTCGGGATTGAGGTCCTTGAACGCTCCGCGCTGCACGGTGGATGCTGCATCCTTGGCGACACGGCGAAGCCGGCGGTCGGACACGGTCCGCTCCCCCAGTGCCTCGGCATTCCAGTCGTCCTCGTCGCCGGTCCATACCTGCACGTCCTCGGCCGCGAAGCCGGTCTTGGACGGACGGCGCTTGGGCGTCAAGCCGGTCACGCCGCCGGCCAGCCGGCGGGCCGTGAGCAGGAAGCCGGTGTGCGCCACCATGCGGTGGTCGGGCCGGACGGCCAGGCCCTCCAGGTGCCAGCCGCGCACCATCGATTCCCAGCCGTCAGGTTCGGTGAACCGGCCGTCGGCGCGGATCGCCTCGGCGGTACGTGACAATTGTGTAACGGTGGCCACGTAGTTGATCCACACGCCGCCGGGCGCCAACACCGTCGCCACCGCGTCGAGGCATTCCCACGGTGCCAGCATGTCCAGCACCACCCGGTCCACGCTGCCGGGTTCCTCGGCTTTGATGACTTCGTCCTGGAAATCACCCAGCGAGATCTGCCAAGCGGGGTGCGGTCCGCCGAAGAAAGTCTCCACGTTGCCGCGCGCAACGTCGGCAAATTCCTCGCGGCGCTCGAACGAGTGCAGCCGTCCGCCGTCGCCCACCGCGCGCAGCAGCGAAATGCTCAGGGCACCCGAGCCGACGCCCGCCTCCACCACCCGGGCACCCGGGAAGATGTCCGCCATGGTCACTATCTGGGCCGCATCCTTGGGGTAGACGACGGCGGCACCGCGCGGCATGGAGAGCACGAAGTCCGAAAGCAGCGGGCGCAGGGCCTGGTACCGGTGGCCCACCGTGTTTGCCACGACGGTGCCCTCTTGCCGGCCGATCACCTCGTCATGGGGAAGGAAGCCCTTGTGCGTATGGAATGCGCCACCGGGCGTCAGGGTGATGGTGTTCATCCGGCCCTTTTCGTCCGTGAGCTGGACCCGTTCCCCGGGCCGGAACGGCCCGCGTCGCTGGTCGGCGCCGTGCGCGCTGGTGGAGGAGCTCATGCGTGGATCACTTCCGGTCGTTGTTGGTGCGGCCGCGGCAGTGCGTGCCGGGCCGGTTCGTCGATTGTATTCCGGCCGCCGGTCAAGTACCCGGCGTCAGCGGTTGCCGGGCTCAGAGCCTGCCGGCCTTGCCGGTGATGGCCCGGACCACCGTGCTTTGCTGGAGCACCCCGGTCACGCGGCCTTCGCCGTCGATCACGGCATACTCGCTGCCGGCCAGCCGGGCCAGGTACTGCACCAGTTCCTGGCCGGCGGCCGCCTCCGGGACGTACGCCCCCGGCGCCAAGGCCCGGGAGACGGCCGCGGCCGGCGTGCGGGCGGCGGCCGGCGGCGGCACCTGGCCCAGCGCGTCGCGGTCCACTATTGCTTCGGGTTGGCCGGTCGCGGCGGTGAGCACCACGGAGAGCCCCGGGTGCCCCTGGATCAGCTGCTGCACCTGGTCCACCGTGGCGGTGGCGGGCAGCGACGCGGCCGGAAGCTTGAGCTGACCGGCGCTGACGGACGGCAGGCGCAGCCGCATCCGGGCGTGCGAGATGGCCGAACTGGCGCCCATCCAGAGGAAACCGCACACCAGCACCATGAGCACCACCATCTGGAGGTCCGGCGTTGTGCCCCGCAGCAGCGGGACGCCAATCACGCCGATCACCAGCAGCACCACGATGATGCGGCCGGCCCAGCCCGCCGCCACGGTTCCCTTTTCCTGGCTGCCGGTCGCTTTCCAGACGGCGGTCTCCACCAGCCGTCCGCCGTCCAACGGGAGCCCCGGCAGGATATTGAAAACGGCCACCAGGAAGTTGGCCCAGATGAAGATGTCGGTCAGCAGGAACGGAATCGGTTCGTCGCGGAACAGCGGCAAGACCAGCATGCCGAGGCCGGCCAGCGCGAAGTTGGCCACGGGCCCGGACAACGCCACCAGCAGGGACTTGCCCGGCGTGGCGTTGAAGTTGTCGAATTGCGTATGGCCGCCCCAGAGGTTGAGCACGATTTTGGCCGACGGCCACCGGAAGGTCCGGGCCGTCAGGGCGTGGGCGAGTTCGTGCACCAGCACGGAGAACAGCAGCAGCAGCGCGTATCCGAGGGCCACGGCGTAGGCTCCCACGCCGATTTCCGGCATCAGGCGCTGCACCTGGGGGCCGAAGATCAGCACGATGAAGGCGGCGATCACGAACCAGGACCAGGCCAGCACCACCGGGACACCGAACATGCGTCCCAGGGGAATCCCTTCGCTGCGTTCTTTTTCCTCGGGCGGGCGGGGTGTCTGCGTGCTCATACTCCTGCTTCCTGGGCGGCGCGCACCAGGACGCGCTCCAAGTCCCTCAGGCCCTTCCCGGACAGGCTCTCCCAGTGCGGGCGCCCCGGTGCCGGCGGAACGGGCACGACGTGCGGAATGGCCACGGTCACGAGGCCGGCGGCTTCGGCGGACGCAACCCCCGGGACCGAGTCTTCCAGCGCCACGACGTTCTGCTTGTCGGCGCCGGGCAGCTGGCTGCTGAGCCAGTCGAAGGCCTGCTGGTACGGTTCGGGGTCCGGCTTGCCGCGCGTGACCATGTCACCGGTGACAAGGTGCCGGAAGCTGCCCTCAGGCAGGGCACGGACCACCTCGGCGGCCAGCTTGGTCTCGCTCATGGTCACCAGGACCGCCGGAATGCGTTCCTCGGCCAACTCCGCGAGCAACTCCCGTGCGCCGGGGCGCCACGGGATGCGGCCGAGGACACGTTCGGTCACGGCGTCGATCAGCCGGTCGACAATTTCGCGGATACCCAGGTCGACGCCGGCCTGCTGCAGCACGGCGGCCGAGGTCTCCAGCGCGTTGCCCACCAGCTTCTTGCCCAGCTCTTCGTTCCACACCCCGCCGAACGAAGCGACCAATTCGGATTCGGCTTCGATCCAGTATGGCTCGGTGTCGACGAGCGTTCCGTCCATGTCCCAGAAAACGGCCTGCAGGCCGGACGACGGATGGCTGGACGCAGCGGGGGAAGGGTCAATTACGGGCATGCATCCAGTCTACGGGCCCTTCCTGCCCGGCCCCGGCATGGCCGCCGGCACGGGCCCCGGCATGGGCTACGGCACCGGAATCGGGCGGCTATGCTTTGCGCGAATCGAATGTTGGCTCACTGACAAGCCGTGCCGGGAGGATTAGGGTGAAACCGTGAGTACTCAGGACAGTGGCGACCTGCCCACGGAAGGCGACGGCGAGCAGCGCGGTTTGCACTTGCTGTTTCCGCAGACGAAGCCCGGCGAGAAACCGCGGCGTTATACCGTGATGCTGGCTGCATTCGAGGGCTGGAACGATGCCGGCGAAGCCGCCACGGACGCCGTCAAATACCTGAGCCGGCTGTGGGACAGCCACAAGGTGGCCACGGTGGACCCGGACCTTTACTACGATTTCCAGTTCACCCGGCCCGTGGTGCACCGCACCGGCTCCGGGGAACGCCGGATCAAATGGCCGACGACGAAACTGACCCGCAGCAGCATCCCGGACACGCGGCTCGACATCATCTTTGTCCACGGCGTGGAGCCGTCCTACCGCTGGCGTGCCTACACCGCGGAGCTGTTGGCCCACGCCGAAGAGCTGGGCGTGGACTGCATCATCCTGGTGGGCGCCCTCCTGGCCGATGTGCCGCACACGCGCCCCATTCCCGTCACGGTCACCAGCGACGACGACGACGTCCGCCGCGCCCTGAATACCGAATCCAGCCAATACGAAGGCCCCACCGGCATCGTCGGGGTGTTGTCCGATGTCGCCTCGCTGGCCGGCATACCCACGATGTCTGTCTGGGCCGCGGTGCCGCACTACGTGGGACAGTCGCCCTCGCCCAAGGCGGAGCTGGCGTTGCTGCACCGGCTGGAGGACATCCTGCAGGTCCCGCTGGAAGTGTCGGTCCTGAGTGAAGAAGCCGAAGCCTGGGAGCGCGGCGTGGACGAACTGGCCACCGAGGATCCGGAAGTCGCCGCCTATGTGCGTCAGCTGGAGGAAGCCAAGGACACGGCCGAGCTGCCGGAAGCGACCGGGGAATCCATCGCCCGCGAATTCGAGCGCTACCTGAAGAAGCGCGGGAAAGAGTAACGGCCGGGCAGGAACGGCACAGCGCTCGGCGGTCGGGGCGGCATTCCCGTGCCGACCTCGTCGCCGCTGAGGGTCGCTGCCCGCCCCGCCGGCCTGGCTGTTCCTGCTCCGGCTGCGGAACTAGAGCCGGATGCCCAGCAGCGCGTCGAGCAGCGCCGCGAACTGTTCGGCGCCGTCCCGGGCCTGCCCCGCGGCCTGCTGGCGGGAGTGCTCGGCGAAGCCGTCGATTTCGGCCAGGGCCGCGGGTGCGTTGAGGTCATTGGAGAGCGCCCGGCGGATTTGCTGCGCAAGCTCGGGTACCTGTTCGGCCTGCACGCAGGGGGCCGCGTCGCGCCAGGCTGAAAGCCGTGCCTGCGCCTGGCGGAGCAGATCCTCGGTCCAGAACCAGTCGCTGCGGTAATGCTGGCCCAGCAGCACGGTGCGGATCGCGGCCGGTTCCACGCCTGCCTCCCGCAGGGCCGAGACGAGCACGAGGTTGCCCTTGGACTTGCTCATCTTTTCGCCGTCGAGGCCGACCATCCCGGCATGCACGAAGTGCTTGGCCAGCGGCTTGCCGGTCATCGCGTAGGCGTGCCCGGCGCTCATTTCGTGATGCGGGAAGCTCAGGTCCGAGCCGCCGGCCTGGACGTCAAAGGTTTCCGGCAGGAATTTGCGCGCGATCACCGAACACTCGATGTGCCAGCCGGGGCGGCCGGCGCCGAGGGAGGCGCCGGGCCACTCGGGTTCCCCGTCGCGGGCAACGCGCCACAACAGTGCGTCCAACGGGTGCTTCTTGCCCGGGCGCTCCGGATCGCCGCCGCGCTCGGCGAAGAGCGGCAGCATCTGACCTTCGGTCAGCCTGGACGTGGCGCCGTTGTGCCAGCCCGGTCCTGCGGCGGCAACGGAGTCGAAGTAGACGTCGCCGTCGGGCTCGCCGCCGGCACCGGGGACGCGGTAGGCGAGGCCGCGGGCCAGCAGGTCTTCCACCACCGGAACGATCCACTCGATCGATTCCACGGCTCCCACGTACTCCTCGGGCGGGATGACGTTGAGTTCTTCCATGTCCGAGCGGAACAGCTCGGTCTGGTCCTTCGCCAGCAGCTGCCAGTCCATGCCGGTGGCCTCGGCGCGTTCCAGCAGTGGATCGTCGATGTCCGTGACATTCTGCACGTACTTGACGGTGCGGCCGGCGTCGCGCCAATAGCGGTTGAGCAGGTCGAAGGCCACGTAGGTGGCGGCATGGCCCATGTGGGTGGCGTCGTACGGGGTGATACCGCAGACGTACAGGCTTCCCGTGGAGGACGGCTCAAGCCGTACCAGCGACCCCACGGAGGTGTCGTGGATGGTCAGTTCGTCTTTGCCGCCCGGGATTTTGGGTACGGCACGGGCATTCCAACCAAGCACTCTTGAGTTTCCTTCCGATGAGGCGAACGGACGCAGATGGCGGGCGGGCCGCCGTCGTAAATTACGCTCCTAACATTCAAGGATGCAGGAGCCGGATAAATTCCCGGGCGTCAGGCGTTGATGACTCCGAAGCCCAGCAGCACGAACAACAGCGCGCCCAGGGCGATCCGGTACCAGACGAAGAGCCGGTAGCTGCGGGTGGACACGTACTTCAAGAACCAGCCGATGATCACGAAGCCCACGCCGAAGGCCACCACCGTGGCCAGCGCGGTCTCCCCCAGCCCGTAGGGCCCGGGTTCGCCGAAGCTCTTGGCCAGCTGGTACAGGCCCGAGGCGAAGACCGCCGGGATCGCCAGCAGGAATGAATACCGGGCGGCGGCCTCGCGGGTGTAGCCCATCAACAGGCCGGCGGTGATGGTGCCGCCGGAGCGCGAGACGCCCGGGACCAGGGCCAGCGCCTGGGCCAGCCCGTAGAGGATGCCGTGCTTGTAGGTGAGCTTGTCCAGCGTGCGCGTCTGGCGGCCGATGGAGTCGGCGATGGCCAGGAACACGCCGAAGACAATCAACATGGTGGCCACGATCCACAGGCTGCGGAAGGTGGATTCGATCTGGTCCTGGAACAGCAGCCCGAGCACGCCGATGGGGATCGAGCCGATGATCACCAGCCAGCCCATCCGGGCGTCCGGGTCGTTCCGCGGCACCTTGCCGGTGAGCGAGCCGAACCAGGCCTTGATGATGTTGACGATATCGCGCCAAAAATAGACGACGACGGCGGTCTCCGTGCCCAGCTGGGTGATGGCGGTAAAAGCAGCCCCGGGATCGGCGGCACCGGGCAGGATCTCTCCGACGATGCGCAGGTGGGCGCTGGACGAGATCGGGAGGAACTCGGTCAGGCCCTGCACGAGCCCCAGGATGATTGCTTCTAGCCAATTCACATCCTCGACCTTATGGCACGCAGGCCCGCGGAACGGAAACGGACACAGCCGCGGCGGCGAAGATCCGACCATGGTATGAGGACGGCGGGCCGCTGCCAAGGGCACGGCGCCGCAGGCCATAAGCTGGCTTTATGGAGCACAATCGCTTGGGTCACAGCGGGCTGAAGGTCCCGCAGCTGTCGCTGGGAACGATGACGTGGGGAGAGGAAACGGACGAGGAGGCCGCGGGCACCATGCTGCGCGCCTACCTGGACGCCGGCGGCACGCTGCTGGACACCGCCGCGCCCTACGCCGAAGGCCGCAGCGAGGCCATGCTCGGTGCGTTTTTGGGCGAACTGGTCCCCCGGCAGGAAGTGCTGGTGGTCTCCAAGGCGGGGGTGACGCGCAGCGAGGGCCGGCGCGAGGTGGACACGTCGCGCGGCGCCATGCTGCGCAGCCTGGACGCCAGCCTGGCCCGGCTGGGCACGGACTACCTGGACCTGTGGCTGGTCCATCTCTGGGACGACGGCGGCGCGCCGCTGGAAGAAACCCTGTCGGCCCTCGAATATGCGGTGTCGTCGGGCCGTACCCGCTACGTGGGAGTGTCCAACTACTCGGGCTGGCAGTTGGCCCGCGCGGTCTCGACCAGCCCGGTTCCGCTGGTAGCGGTGCAGAACGAATATTCGCTGCTGCACCGCCGGCCCGAACACGAGGTCATCCCGGCTGCCCGCGCCCTCGGGCCGGGTTTGATGGCCTGGTCGCCGCTGGGGCGCGGCGTCCTGACCGGCAAGTACCGTACCGGCATACCTGCCGATTCCCGGGCCGCCTCGGAGCAGCACGCCCGCTACGTGGAACCGTACCTGAGCGGCCGGCCGGCCCGGATCGTGGATGCGCTGGCCACCGCTGCGCGCGGCCTGGACGTCCGGCCGCTGGACCTGGCGCTGAGCTGGGTGCTGCAGCGGCCCGCCGTCGGCACGGCAGTGGTGGGGCCCCGCACCCCCGCCCAGCTGGAAGACATCCTGAGGGCTCCGCTGGACGCCCTGCCAGCCGCGATCGCCCAAGCGCTGGACGAGATTTCCACGCCGTAACTCCCGCACCAAACGGGTGCTCTGTGCGCTGAACCAGTGGGAATTCCGCGCACGGAACACGTGGAACTCGGGCGCGGCGGCGCCGGCGCCAAAAACGCTTGATCAGGTCCGGGCGGCCCCGGGGCGTGCTACTTTTCTTCGATCTCCAGATCGTCGTCGAACGGGTCCACCACGTCGTCGGGTTCGTCCATGCCCTCGTCGTCCGACTCGTCGTAAATGACCAGCGGCGTCACTTCGCCGTAAGCATCGTAGAGCGCGTCCTCGTAGGTCTCGAACGATTCCATGATGGACGAGAACGCTGCTTCCACGGCAGGATCGTCATCACCCCGGCGGCTGGATGCGGCGGCCAGATGCTCCTGGAGGGCGGAAACCAATGACTCGAGTGCGACGCGCGGATCAATGCTCATGCTGTAGACGTTAGCCGCAATGTGGAGAATAAGTGAAGAGAACAGGAGGGCAATGAGAGAACAATTTCTGGGTGCCGCCGTCACCCGCGAACGCGACTACGCCCGGGAGTACGAATACCTGGTCCTGACCGTGAATAAAGACGAATCCGTCGGCGAAGCCCGCCGCGCGCTGACCGAGCACGCCGAGTACGGCAAGTGGGATCTGGTCCGCACCCGGCTGTACCTGGGCGGCAGCCGCAAGTACTGGCTCCGCCGCAGGGTGCTCAAGGTCGAACGCACCGCCTGACCCCGCGGCAGGCGGTGCGCGCGGCCCGCGTCAGTCTTCCAACGGCCCCAGCCAGGCCGTTGCCACGGTGCTGTGCGCGGACTCGTCGTCCGAGGGGTGGTACAGCCCGGCCAGCACGTCGCGGTACAGCCGCTCCAGTTCCCGGCCGCGGAAGTAGCCGCCGCCGCCGGAGACGCGTACCGCCTTCTCCACCACGTCCTTGGCGGTTTCGGTGGCCCTGATCTTGATGCCGGACAGTTTGGCGAACCAGAACTTGCCGTGGTCGGCCAAAGTGTCCACGTCGCGGGCAATGGACGCCAGCTGCGGATACAGCCCGTCCATGGCCAGGGCGGCATCGGCCACCCGCCAGCGGATGTCCGGATCCTGCGCGTAGCTCTTGCCTGTTTTCAGCGAACGACGGCGGTGCACGGCTTCCACCGCAAGGTCCAGGGCGCGCGTGCCGATCCCCGCGTAGACCGACGAGAGCAGGATTTCGAAGCACGCGAAGATGCCGAAGATCAACGGATCCGGATGGGGTCCCACCGGCAGTTTCCGGAAGACCCTGTCCGGTGCGGCAACCGCGCCTTCCAGCACCGTGGTGTTGGACTGGCTGGCGCGCATGCCCAGGGTGTTCCAGTCGTCCTTGATCCGGTAGCCGGGCTTGTCCCGGTCGATGAACCCCCACACCAACTGCGGTTCGGTGCCGGAATCGTCGCGGCCAAAGACCCCGAGCCGCGTCCAGGCGGGCGAGAGGCTGGTGAACACCTTCGTACCGGTGAACTCATAACCGCCGTCCCCGCGGGGTGCGGCGACGGTGCGCGAATCGAAGAGGACCTGGTCGTTGCCGGCCTCGGAGACCCCGAACCCGAAGACTTCGCCGCGGCCGGCCTCGGCCAGGACGTAGTCCATGGAGTCGTCGCCGCGGGCCTTGAGGACCCGTGCGACGCCGGTCCAGACCAGGTGCATGTTGACCGCCAGCGCCGTGGCCGGCGCTGCCGTGGCCAGCCGCATCTGCGCCCTGGCCGCCTCTTCCAGCGTGTAGCCCAGGCCCCCGTCTTCCTCCGGGACGAACATTTTCAGGTAGCCCGCCTCGACGAGGTCGGCGAAGTCTTCGTGGAAGAAGCTGTTCGCTTCGTCGTAGCCTGCGGCCCGGCCCCTGATGGTCTCGAGCAGGTGGTCCGGGAGCAGTTCTTCAACACTGGCGGGCATGCCGGTGGTCCTTTCGTCGTCGTGAAAAGAAGTCAGTAGGTGGTGAGCAGGCGCTGCAGGACGCGGGTGCCGAACTTCAGCGACTCCACCGGAACCCGTTCGTCCACACCGTGGAACATCCCGGTGAAATCCAGGTCGTCGGGCAGCCGCAGAGGAGCGAAGCCGTAGCCGGTGATGCCGAGCCGGGCCAGCGCCTTGTTGTCCGTCCCGCCGGAGAGCGTGTACGGCAGCACCACGGCGTCGGGATCCTCATGTGCGAGCGAGTCGATCATGGCGTCCACCAGGTTGCCGGCGAACGGCACCTCCAGCGACCTGTCCTGGTGCACGTAACTGACCTGAACATCGGGGCCGGCCAGTTCACGGATGGTGGCCAGCACCAGCTCTTCCTGTCCGGGCAGCGTCCGCGCGTCAATCCGCGCCTCGGCCAGGCCGGGAATCACGTTGTCTTTGTAGCCGGCCTTTAACACCGTCGGGTTGGACGTGTTCTGCAGGGTGGCGCCCACAAAGCGGGCCAGGGTGCCCAGTTCCTTGAGCAGGATGTCGGGATTGTCCGGATCGAATTCGACGCCGGTCAGCTCGGTCACGCCGTCGAGGAATTGGCGGGTGGTGTCCGTCAGTTCGATCGGCCACTGGTGGGCTCCGATCCGGGCAACGGCGGCCGCCAGCGTGGTCACCGCGTTGTCAGTGTTGATCTGGGAACCGTGCCCGGCCCGGCCGGCGACTGCGAGCCGCAGCCACGCGATCCCCTTCTCCGCGGTCTGGAGCAGGTACGCGCGGCGGCCGCCAATGGTGGCCGAGAAGCCGCCCACTTCCGAGATGGCTTCGGTGGCGCCGTCGAAGAGCTCGGGACGGTTCTCCACCGCCCAGCGCGCCCCGTACGTGCCGCCGGCCTCTTCGTCGGCGAAGAACGCGAAGACAATGTCCCGGCGCGGCTGGATGCCGCTGCGGGCCATGTGCCGCGCCACCGAGAGGATCATCGCGTCCATGTCCTTCATGTCCACGGCGCCCCGGCCCCAGATGAGGCCGTCCCGCTCCTCGCCGCTGAACGGATCCACCTGCCAGTCATCGGCCTGTGCCGGCACCACGTCAAGGTGGCCGTGTACCACCAGCGCGGGAGCCGAGGGGTCCGTGCCGGCCATCCTCGTGACGACGGACGCCCGGCCCGGCGCGGACTCGAACACTTCGGTCGCCAGTCCAACCTCTTCCAGCAGCCCGGCCGCATACTCGGCGGCCGGCCTCTCCCCCGGCCCCTCGTTGCTGCCGTAGTTGGAGGTGTCGATCCGGATCAGTTGCCGGCAGATCTCGACCACTTCTTCGTGCGGGCTCGGTACAGTCATGAAGGCTCCTCGAAATCGATGTCTGTCCCCAGCCTAACGAGCAGGAGCGGCCGAAGGCAGCAGCTGTTCCGCCGGGGCGCCGCGGCAGGGCGCGCGGACGGATCCGTGCCCGGCGCCGGCGCCGTCGGGCCGACGCCGGGCACGATTCAACAGTTCGGGCAAAACATGTTAGAGTTTTTCTCGCTGCTTTCGACGGAATCGGTGCGCCTGAGGGCCTCCGGAGATCCTGCGAAAGTCCACCTGCGCGGGTGGCGGAATGGTAGACGCGCTAGCTTGAGGTGCTAGTCCTCTTATTGAGGGTGAGGGTTCGAGTCCCTTCCTGCGCACAGAGAAAGCCCCGGACGTCCGGGGCTTTTTTGTGCCCCGGCGGCGCGGAAGGCCGGGCCGTCTCTGCCGCGGCGTCCCTACGGAGACGGCATCCACTCCTGACCGATCGCGGCCGATTCGGCGCGCACCACGGTGACCGCCTCCCGGACAATGCCGCTGTCGTCGTCCTCCGCCGCACGGGCCCGGCGGATAAAACCGCCGGCGTCCCCCCGGCCGGCACGCACCGCCCGCAAGGGTGCCAGGAGGGCAGCCCGGCGCAGCCACGGGTTCTCTTCTTCCGCCCAGCGGTCGAGGATCGCTTCGCCGCGCGCGCGGGGCTGGCCGGTCAGCCCCTGAATCAAGGGGCCGACGACGTCAACGGCGAGCGGGTCCGCCAAGGCCGCCGTGCGCGCGTCCCGCAGGAAACCTTCCAGCCGCGTCAGGTCCGAGCTCCGCAAGAGGCGTTGGTTCGACTGCAGCAGTACCACGGCGGCCAGGCGCCGCTCAAAGACCGGCGGGGCCCACAGTTCGGAGCTGAGCGCGGTCACGTCGTCGTGCGAGAGCGGCCGGAACTTCCGCCCGGCGTCCCGGACCGTGCCCCTGACCGCGCCCACCGACGCACCGTAATAGCGCAATCCTTCGCCGGCCGCATTCTGCGCTTCCGCCCGTTCCCAGGAGGCTTCCCGCTGCAGAGTGACGTCGATGAATTCTGCCGCCGCACTCATCCCTCGATTCTTTCATTTACTCGGTATCCCGGCCGGACTCCCCCTGCCCGGGTCCCGGGTCGTTACTGGCTTCTTCCTGTTCGGTGTAGGTGCGCAAGAGGTCCTTCGCGCCGTCGGCCGCCGGGCCTTCCTGATCCAGTGACCGCTGCATGGTTTCGGCGTTTTCCCGGCCGGCGGGGAACGGCGGGAGCAGCGGAACATCGGGATCGGTGAGCACCTCGATCAGACACGGCCGGTCGGCGGCCAGTGCCTCTTCCCATGCGGCGCCGAGCTGCTCGGGGTCCTCGACCCGCTTCCCGTGCAGTCCCAGCAGGCGTGCATAGCCCGCGTAGTCGACATCGGGCAGGGCCTGGCTGTCCGCGAAACGCGGCTCGGCCTCCATCTCCCGCTGTTCCCAGGTCACCTCGGCGAGTTCCCGGTTGTTCAGCACGCAGACCACAAAACGCGGGTCCATCCACTGCTGCCAGAGCCGGCCGACGGTGATCAGTTCGGCGAGGCCGCTCATCTGCATGGCCCCGTCTCCGGTGAGGGCGACAACAACCCGTTCCGGGGAGGCCAGCTTGGCGGCAATGCCGTACGGCAAGGAACAGCCCATGCTCGCCAGCGTGCTGGAGAGGTGCGCCTGGGCGCGGGCCGGCAGCCGCAGCTGCCGGGCATACCAGTAGACGGAACTGCCTACATCGACGGCGAGCAGGCCGTCCGGAGGAAATCTTTCGCTGAGCTCAAAGACCACCCGTTCGGGGTTGACGGGTTGCGCCGGCGTCATCGCCCGCTGCCGCGACAGCTCGCGCGACTGCCGGACCCAGCCCTCCACCTGCGCCCGCCACGGGCCCGCCGTGCGGTCCTCAAGCAGCGGCAGCAGCGCCTCCAAGGTGGTCGCGGCGTCGCCGGTGAGCGCCGCCTCGACCGGATACCGGTTGCCGATGGCACCGGAATCGTTGTCCACCTGCACGGCCCGGGCGGCGCCGGGCGGCGGGTAGAACTCTGTCCAGGGATCGTTGGAGCCAACGATCAGCAAGGTGTCGCAGTTTGCCAGCAGTTGGCCGCTGGCGGCGGTGCCAAGATGCCCCATTGTTCCGGCCGCGAAGGGCAGCGACTCGTCCACATAGGGTTTGCCCAACAGGCTGGTGGCAATGCCTGCCCCCAGCTTCTCTGCCACCGCCACCACCTGCCCGCGGGCGTCCCGCGCTCCCTGTCCCACCAGCAGGGCAATCCGCTGCCCGGCGTTGAGCACGGCCGCGGCTGCGCGCAGGTCGTCCGGGTCCGGGACCACGTGCGCGGGGCGCCAGATCGGCGCGGTGGCCACTACGCCGTGGGCGTGCTCGAGTTCGGGAGCGGGCAGTTTCTGGATGTCGTGCGGAATGATCACCACGGCCGGGCCGCGGGCGGACAGGGCCGCCTTGAAGGCCCGGTCCAGCACCAGCGGAACCTGCTCCGGGGTGCTGACCTGCTGCCCGAAGGTGGCGACGTCCTTGGTGAGGTTGGCCAGATCCACTTCCTGCATGTACCCGGAGCCGAGCGCGGTGCGCGACTGCTGCCCGACGATGGCCACGACCGGAACGCTGTCCAGTTTGGCGTCGTACAGGCCGTTGAGCAGGTGCACGGCGCCGGGGCCCTGGGTGGCAGTGACCACCCCCACCCCGCCCGTGTACTTGGCGTGCCCCACAGCCATGAAGGCGGCATTTTCCTCGTGCCGGGCCTGGATGAATTCGATCGTCCCCGCGCGCCGCAACGCGCCCATGAACGTGTTGATGCCGTCCCCGCTGTAGCCGAAGATCCGCGGGACTTGCCAGGCGCTAAGCCGATCGACGATAAGGTCTGCCACGAGCCGCTGGGCCATGTCCACTCCACTCGCAATAGTCAGGGTGCTTACTGTCTATCATCCCTATCATCCGCTGCCGGCGTTTTGAACCCTTCCCGGAGCGTACCGCCACCCTGCGGCCGGCATGCAAGGATGGCGGCATGGAACTGGACGGAGAACTGGTGGCCCATCCCATCCAGCAGGGTGCGGCGGTCCAGCGGGACATCGACCTGTACCGCACGCTGAGCGCCGACATTGCTGCCGGTGTGGCGGTGGTGTCGACACGATGGCGGAACCGGGACTACGCGGCGACCGTCAGCGGTTATCTTTCGGTGTCCTACGATCCGCCCACCATGCTCGTCAGCCTCTTCGAGGAGTCGAGGATTTGCGACGCCGTGGCCAGCTCGGGGACGTGGGCCCTGAGCCTGCTGGCATCGCAGCACCAGGGCACGGCGAACTGGTTGGCGAGCCCGGGCAATCCGGTGGAAGGCCTGCTCAACCAGGTGCCGTACCGGCGCGGCCCTGCCACCGGTGCCGCGGTGATCGGCGGAGCCCCGGCGTGGTTTGAGCTGAGGACAACGGCGGTGCACCCGGCGGCCACCCACCTGCTGATCGTGGGCGAGGTGCTGGCCATGGGCCGGGACGCTGCCGGTTCGGAAAGCGCCGATCCGCTCATCCACTTCGCCTCCTCCTACCAGCGCCTGGGCCGGTAGGAGGAGGCCGACCCCGTGAGAGCGGGAGCGGGTCAGGCCAGAGCCACGGCCGCGGCCGCGCCGGGCTAGGGCAGCGCCGGGGGCTCGGAATAGGCGCTTTCCCAGACGGCCCGCGATCCGGATTCGCCGGTCAGCACCACCGCCACCGTGGCGCCGGCACACACGGCCAGCACGGCAACGGCAACCACCGCCGCGATGATGCGGTACCCGGCGCCCAGCTTGCGCCGGAAGGAGGCGTCCGCCGTCGTTCCGTAGCGGAACCACAGCCAAAGCCCCAGCGCCGCGGCGAAAAGGCCGGCCACCCAGGGCAGCATCATGTCGCCCAACCGCATGTGTTCGACGGCCTGCGGCGTCTGGTCGATCCTCAGGAACAACCAATGGCCGGCTTGCTGGGTGACCGGCACCAGTACCAGGGCCAGCAGGGCGATCAGCGGGGTGGCAACCCCCAGGCGGCGCCGCGCCGCCGGCCAGAGCAGGGTGAGCGCAACGCACAGCGCGGCGAGCGGAACGAACACGACGGTGGCGTGGACCAGGAGCACGTGCAGCGGCAGGGAATTGATTTCGTACTCCACCGGGATCCGCTCCTTGTGTTCCAGGCATGGCCCATCAACCGGTAAGACGCGTCCGCCCGACGTTGCGGTTCAGCCGGGAGTCCGGCCGCCGGTCCATTGTCTTACCCAGCTGCCTGCTCTATGAATGGACTATGACGGTCACGCTGAGGTCCCTCGAAACCGCTGTTCCGGATACCATCCTGATCCAGTCGGAGGCGCGGGACGTGTTTTCCACGCAGCCGGGCTTGACGCGCCTGGGGCAGCGCCTGGTGACCACATCGTTCGACCAGTCGGGCATCGACACCCGGTACACCGCCGTCGACGAACTCACGATGGCCAGGCGGGCGGACAACCCGGTGTTCTTCGACGCCGATTCCCGGCGGCTGCTCTCTCCGAGCACCAAGGTGCGGAACGACGTTTTCGCGGACAAGGCTACCCCGCTGTTCATCGAGGCCGCCGGCAAGGCGCTCGCCTCCTGCGAGGGGATCGGCGCGGCGGACATCACGCACCTCATCACCGTCTCCTGCACCGGCTTCTTTAACCCCGGCCCGGACTACAAGATCGTGCGCGCACTCGGGCTCAATCCTGCCGTCCAGCGCTACCACCTTGGCTTCATGGGCTGCTACGCGGCGTTCCCGGCCCTGCGCGCGGCCAAGTCGTTCTGCGACGCGGATCCGGAGGCCGTGGTGATGGTGGTATCGGCAGAACTCTGCACGCTGCACGTGCGTACGTCCAACGACCCGGACACCATCGTGGGGTCCTCGCTGTTCGCGGACGGTGCGGCGGCCGCGGTCATCACCGGGCGCGACATGGCGGAGACCGGACCGGCCATCCGGCTGGACCACTTCGAAACCGTCCTGACCCCGGTTGGCGAGGAATCCATGGCCTGGAACATCGGCGACGAAGGCTTCGAAATGGTCCTGGGGACCTATGTTCCCCACATCATCGACGAACACATCGTCGGCGCCCTTGAACCACTCTTGGCCCGTGAACCGGCCGTGGCGGCCAAACCGTACCGCGACATCGAACACTGGGCGATCCACCCGGGCGGGCGCAGCATTCTGGACAAGGTCGAGGCCAAGCTGGAGCTGACCGGGGAACAGCTCCTCCCGGCCCGCGAAACGCTGCGGCGGTACGGGAACATGTCCAGCGCCACCGTGATGTTCGTGCTCAAGCACATCCTGGAACAACCGGCAGGGTCGGCCGAGGAGCGGATCTGCTCGATGGCGTTCGGCCCGGGCCTGACAGTGGAAACCGGGCTGTTCACCAAGACCGTGCCGGCCGCGACCCTCCACGCCCGCCAGGTCCCCGCGGCAGCGGCGGTGTAGGGCGGGAACGGACCGCCGTGGCCGCACGCTCACCGGCACGCAATGCGTCAACGTTCCTGGCCCGCCGCGCCACGGATGCCGTGGAGGAAATGGACAGGCCGGACCGCGATCCCGCCATGCTGCGGCGCACCTACGCCCAGTTTCCGCTGATCAACCGGGCGGTGTCCGGTTGGCACGGCATCTACCGGCGCCTGCTTCGCCCGCGCCTGGCCGGCATCGAGGCCCCCACCCTGCTGGATATCGGCTCCGGCGGCGGCGACGTTCCCCGGCTGCTCGCCCGCCTGGCGGCCCGGGACGGCCTGGACCTGCGGATCACGGCCATCGATCCCGACCCGCGCGCGCATGCCTTCGCGGCGTCCCGGCCGCAGTCGCCCGGCCTGGAGTTCCGGCAGGCCTTCAGCTCGGAGCTGGTCGCCGAAGGACGCAGCTTCGACGCCGTGGTGTCCAACCACTTGCTCCACCACCTGACCGCCCCCGAGCTGGCCGGGTTGCTGGCCGACTCGCAGCGGTTGTCCCGCGCCCTCGCAGTGCACAGCGACATCATCCGCAGCCGGACGGCGTATGTGCTGTTCGCCGCCGGGACGCTGCCGTTTTTCCACCGCTCCTTCATCCGGCGGGACGGCCTGACCTCCATCCGCCGCAGCTACACCCCGGACGAGCTGCGCGCGGCCGTCCCGCCCGGCTGGCGGGTGCTGCCTGATTCACGCTTCCGGCAGCTGTTAATCCATGAGACCAATGCCTGAGGCGGCGCTCCCCCGGAGCCGGCCCGACGAAGCGATTGCGGACCGCGTGCTCGATGTCGCCGTGGTCGGCGGCGGCCCGGTGGGACTGTTAATGGGCATCCTGCTGGCCCGGCGCGGAGTGGACGTGGCGGTCCTGGAGCGGCGCCGGGCCCGCAGCAGCCACTCCCGGGCGATCGGGATCCATCCGCCGGCCTTGGCCGTGCTCGACGATGCCGGCGTGGGCCCAAAGCTGTTGGCGGCCGGCGTCCGCATCCGCCGGGGGGTGGCCCGCAGCCGCGGCCGGGAAGTAGCGTCGTTGTCGTTTGATGCCATTCCCGACGCGCATCCCTATGTGCTGGCCGTGCCGCAGGTCATCACCGAACGGCTGCTGGAAGAACAGTTGGAGGCGCTGCGTCCCGGGGCCCTGCGGCGCGCGGTGGCGGTGGAGGCGGCGCACGACGACGGGGCTGCGGTGACGTTGTCCTGTCGCGTGGGCGCGGGCGTGGGCGAGGGACCGGACCCGGCGGCGGGTGCAGGCACGGCGCCGGCGCGTCGCGTGGGCGCGGGACCGGACCCGGCGGCGGGTGCGGCCACGGTGCGGGCCAGGCTCGTGGTGGCGGCCGACGGCGCATATTCGGCCTTGCGCCATCAACTCGGCGTCGGGGTGCGGACCCGGGTGTATCCCGACGCCTACCTGATGGGAGACTTCGCCGACACCACCGGCGACGGCAGCACCGCCGTGCTCTATCTGGAGGCGGGCGGAATCGTCGAATCCTTTCCGCTCCCCGGCGGTACCCGGCGCTGGGTGGCCAGGATGCCCGGCGTGGTCAGCCACCCGACCGCGGGCGGCCTCGCCTCCCTGGTCGCGCGGCGGACCGGCACCGGGCCGGACCCCGGCAGCTGCTCCATGCTCAGCGCCTTCTCCGTCAGCTCCCGGATGCCGCGGCGGCTGATAGCCGGGCGCATCGCGCTGATCGGCGACGCAGCACACCAAGTCAGTCCGATCGGCGGGCAGGGCATGAACCTGGGCTGGCTGGACGCGGCCGCCTTGGCTCCGATCGTGACCGCAGCCCTGGCGGGCGAAGCGACCGGCACGGCGCTGCGCAGGTTCGAGGCGGACCGGCGGCGGGCGGCCAACACCGCCATCTGGCAGGCGCACCTGAACATGGCCTTGGGCCGGCCGCTGCCGGCGCCGGTGCTCGCCGCCCGCAACCGCCTGTTCAGCGCGCTCACCCGGGTGCCCGGCGTGCAGGACACGGTGGCCAGCCGCTTCACCATGCACTGATCCGTCATCAAGCCGCCGGGGCTTATCCGGACGGCTAAAGTGGCTCTAGACAAATTCGGCAGCACGTCGATTTCCCCAAGCCGGAGACGTCCCGGCTGACACGGTATGGAGGTGGGCATGGTCGGCGCGGACCGCATCGCCGTGCTGTCGCTGCATACCTCGCCGCTGGCCCTCCCCGGTGGAGGCGATGCCGGCGGCATGAACGTCTATGTGCGCGCCCTGGCGCGGGAACAGGCGGCGCTGGGCACCGCCGTCGACGTTTTCACCCGCTCCCTGCATGACGGGCAGGAACCCGTGGAACATCCCCGCGCCGGCGTCCGCGTGATCCACCTCGACGGGGCCCCGGCCGACACGGTGGCAAAGGAAGACCTGCCGCAGCGGCTGGACGCGCTGGAGGCCTCGCTGCGGCAGTTCACGCAGCAGGACGGCGCACGGTACGACGTGCTGCACTCGCACTATTGGCTCTCGGGGGCAGTGGGGCTGCGGCTGCAACACGACTGGCACATTCCGCTGGTGCATTCGATGCACACGATGGGACTGGTCAAGAACCTGCACCTGCAGCCCGGCGAACCGCCTGAACCGGACTCCCGGATCCGCGGGGAACAAGCCATAGCCTCCGGATCCGGCCGGCTGATCGCCAATACCCTGACCGAGGCGGCCGAGCTGGTCGATCTCTACGGCGCGGACGAGGGGACGGTAGACGTGATCCCGCCCGGCGTCGACCTGCACACCTTCCGCCCCGACGGCCGGCGCGCTGACCGGGAGGCGGCGGGAATCGGTCCGGATACCTTCCACCTGGTCTTCGCCGGCCGCCTCCAGGTGCTGAAAGGACCGCAGGTGTTGCTGGCCGCCGCGGCCGAACTGCGCCGCCAGCGGCCCGACATCCGGCTGCGGGTGTCCATCATCGGCGAGATCAGCGGAGCGGCGGGGCTGGACCTGCCGGCGCTGGCCAGGGAACTGGGGCTGGATGACATGGTGGCGCTCTCGCCGCCGGTGGAGCCGCGCGAACTGGCGGCCACCTTCCGCAGCGCCGATGTGGTCGCGGTGCCGTCCTTCAGCGAATCCTTCGGCTTGGTCGCCCTGGAAGCGCAGGCGTGCGGTACGCCCGTCGTCGCCACCAACGTGGGCGGGCTGCCGGTGGCGGTCAGCCACGGGCTCACCGGCCTGCTGGTGGATGGGCACGACCCGGCCCGGTGGGCGGGTGCCCTCCGCGAGCTGCATGACTATCCGGAGTTCCGCCAGCGCCTGGGCGCAAATGCGGCGGTACACGCCTCGTCCTTCGGCTGGGAGCAGACCGCCGCGCTGACGGCGCACAGCTACCAGCTGGCGGTCGACCACTTCCGCCGCTGAGCGCCTGCCGGGGCCGGCGGGACATGGGATCGGGCAGCCGCACGGCTAGGATTCATGGGTGCCACTTCACGATTTCCGCATCCGCCGCGCCACCCGCGACGACATCCCCGCCACGCTGGACATGAAGCTCGCCGCCTGGCGGGAAACCTACGCAGCCCAGCGTCCCGAGAGCTTCTTCGCCGCCGAAGCGGCCCGGCGGGAGCAACAGATCGACTGGTGGACGCGCGGGCTGGCGGCGGGGGCGGAGCTGTGGGTCGCCGAAGATCCCGGCGGGCGGATCATCGGCTGCTCGGGCGGCGGCCCCGTGCAGGACGACGACGCCGACGCCGGAGTGCCGCACGAACTGCAGATGCTCTATGTGCTGGCGGAGGCCCACGGGACCGGGCTCGGGCAGCGGCTGCTGGAGACAGCGATCGGTGGCGGGCCGGCGCTGCTCTGGGTCCTCGAGGACAACCCGCGCGCGCAGGCGTTTTACCGCAAGAACGGATTCAGTCCGGACGGGCGCCGCGAGCCGCTGACCGGCCTGTGGGAGGGCCTGAACGAGATCCGGATGGTCAGGCGGGGCGGTTAGATCCGTTCCAGCTCGGCGCGAATGGCGGCGATGCCGCGCCACACTTCCTGGAAGCTGGTGGACAGCGGCGAGAGCCCCAGCCGGAGGCCGTCGGGCTCGCGGAAGTCCGGTATCACGCCCTGCTCCCAGAGCCTGCCGGTGATCTGCTTAAAGTCCGGGTGGTCGATGGTGACGTGTCCGCCGCGTTCGGCCGGGTCAAGCGGCGAGGCGATGGCGACGCCGAACCCGTCCAACGCCTCCTGCACGGCCTCGACGGCAAACCCGGTCAGGGCGATCGACTTTTCCCGGACCGCTGCCAGCCCGGCCTCGTCGATCAGGGCGACCATGTCCTGCAGGGCGGTCATGCCGATGATCGGCGGAGTTCCGGACGTGAACCGGCGGATGCCGCCGGCCGGTTGATACCCCTGACCCATCTCGAAGGGTTTGGCACTGCCCAGCCAGCCTTGGATTGGCTGGCTGAGGTGCTGGTGCTCGGTCCGGACGTAGGCCCAGGCCGGGGCGCCGGGCCCGCCGTTGAGGTACTTGTAGCTGCAGCCGGCGGCAAGGTCAACGCCCCAGCCGTCCAGTTCGACGGGCAGCACCCCGGCGGAATGGCACAGATCCCACAAAACCAGGGCACCGGCGTCGTGCGCCGCGGCAGTGATGGCCGGGATGTCCGCAACATAGCCGGAGCGGTAGGCCACGTGGCTGAGCAGGACGAGCGCGGTGTCGGGCCCGACGGCTGCCCGGACCGCTTCGGCCGTTACTCCCCCGGCGTGCGGGGGCTCGAGCCAGTCCAGCTCCAGCCCGCACTCGGCGGCGATGCCTTCCACGATGAAGCGGTCGGAGGGGAAATTGTCCCGGTCCACCAGGATGCGCCGGCGGTCCGGGCGGGCGGCAATCGCGGCGCGGGCCAGTTTGTACAGCAGCACCGTGGTGGAGTCCGCCACCACGCATTGACCCGGGGCGGCTCCCAGCACGACCCGTCCCAGCTCGTCGCCGATCTGCTCCGGCAACTGGAGCCAGGCCTCGTCCCAGGCACGGATCAGCCGGCCGCCCCACTGCCGCGTCATGACCTCCCGGACCCGCTCGACGCTGGCGGCCAGCGGCCGGCCCAGCGAATTGCCGTCCAGGTAGGCCACGACGGAGCCGTCGTCGTGGCCCACGAACCGGGTACGGTATCCGGCCAGCGGGTCTGCGGCGTCGAGCATCCGGGCGCGGTCACGCAACTGATCGTCGTTGGTCATACGGCAAGCATAGAGGCGGCGGGCCGCGGGCCCGCCGAACCGCGGCGCGAAGATTCCGGAAAAAGTTTTCCGCGCCTGTCGATATCCACCCCCGCCGTACGACGGCATAGTAGAAGGCGCATGCCCGCGTCCTCGTTCCGAGAAGGAGAAAGCCATGAAGTACATGTTCATCATGCGGTCCACGGATGAAGCCCTTGAGGCGTCCAAATCCATGCCGTTCGAAGAAATGATCAACAAGATGGGCGCCTACAACGAGGCGATGATCAACGCCGGCGTCATGCTGGCTGGAGAAGGCCTGGCCGATCTTTCCGACGGCAGCGGATTCGTCGTGGACTTCTCGGAGGAACCGCCGATTGTGACCGACGGCCCGTACGGCGAGACGCACGAGCTGTTCAACGGTTTCTGGATCGTCCAGGTGGCGTCCAAGGAGGAAGCCGCGGAGTGGGCCAGCCGCTGCCCGCTGGGACCGGGCTCGAAGCTTGAGGTCCGCCGCGTGACCGAGGCCGCCGATTTCGCGGATTTTGCCGACAATGAGTACATCCGGAAGGAAGAAGGGTGGCGCGAGGAAGAGGCGAAGCTCCGCTCGGAGAACCCCTGACCGCCGGGGCGCAGGAGCCCGGGGGGACGGGGCCCGAAGCCCAAGCGGCAATCCGGCGCCGGATCGATGCGTTGTGGCGGATCGAAGGCGCCCGGATTGTCGCCGCCCTGGCCCGTGCCACCGGGGATGTCGGCTTTGCCGAGGACGTCGCGCAGGAAGCCGTGGCCGATGCGCTGGTCCAGTGGCCGCACACCGGGGTTCCCCGCAACCCGGCGGCGTGGCTGACCACAGTGGCCAGGCGCCGGGCGATCGACGCGTGGCGGCGGGCCGAACGCCTGGAGGACCGTTACCAGGTGCTGGCCCGCGGGCTGCGGGACGCAGAAGGCGTGGACTGGGACCCCGTACCCGACGACGTTCTCCGGCTTATCTTCACCGCCTGCCACCCGGTGCTCTCGCGGGAGGCGCAGGTGTGCCTGACGCTGCGGGTCGTCGCCGGCCTGTCCGCCGAGGAGATCGGCAGGCTCTTCGTGATTCCGGTCGCCACGGTGCAACAGCGCATCGTCCGGGCCAAGAAGACCCTGGCTGCGGCGAAGGTGCCCTTCGAAGTTCCCGAACCGAATGAGTGGGGCCCGCGGCTGGGCGGCGTCCTGCGGGTGGTCTACCTCCTGTTCACGGAAGGGTACGCGGCGACCTCCGGGGACCGCTGGATCCGGCCCGACCTGGCCGGTGAAGCCCTGCGCATCGGACGCGTCCTGGTTTCGCTGGTGCCCCGGGAGCCCGAAGCGCACGCGCTGGTGGCCCTGATGGAGTTCCAGGCCTCGCGTTTCGGTGCCCGCACCCGGTCCGACGGCAGTCCGGTCTTGCTCGCCGACCAGGACCGGACGCGCTGGGACCGCGCCCAGATCGAACGCGGCCGCGCCGCACTGGCCAGTGCCGACGCGCTGGGCCGGGGCCGGGGCAGCTACGCACTGCAGGCAGCCATCGCCGAATGCCATGCGGCCGCACCAAGCGTCGCCGACACCGACTGGGCTCAGATCGTGCTGCTCTACGAGGCGCTGGGCCGGGTGGCGCCGAGCCCTGTGGTCGAGCTCAACCGTGCTGTGGCCGTGTCCATGGCCACCGGGCCCGCCACGGCCCTGGCCATCGTGGACCGCCTGGTCTCGGCGGGCGCCCTGAGCGGCTCCCACCTGCTCCCCAGCGTCCGCGGCGAGCTGCTGGCCCGGCTCGGCCGGGCCGACGAGGCCCGCACCGAGTTCGCCGCCGCGGCCGCCCTGGCGAAGAATGAGCGCGAACGGGAGGTACTCGAACGCCGGGCCGCCACCGCCTGACCGGTCCGACCGGGTTCCGGTTAGCCGGCGAGTGTATGGACGCTGCCGGTGAAGTGCAGCCGGTGGCTGCGCTCCCCCCAGCCGGTGAACTCGGAAGCCTCCCACGAACCGTCGCGTTCCGTGTCATGGATCCTGACGGCCACCGTGGCGGGCAGGAAGACCGGAGCCGCGAAGTCGATGCGCCAGCTGAAGGGTTCGCTGGCCGTTGCTTCCACACTGGTCAGGACCCGGGACGCCAGGTACATCCCGTGGGCGATGGACCGCTTGAGCCCCAGCATCTTGGCGGATACCGCGCTCAGGTGGATCGGGTTGAAGTCACCGGAGACCCCCGCGTACTCGCGCCCGGCCTCCGGCCCGAGCCGCCAGCGGGCCGTCGGCTGCGGCGGCGTGAAATCGACGCGTTCCGGCCGGGCTGCCTTGTCCAGCCCGGGCAGGTAGACCGCCTTGGCCAGGTAGTCCGAGATGCCTTCCCATACGGCGTCGCCGCCGGCCTCGATCCGGGTATGCAGTTCGACCTGCGTACCCGCGTGGTGGCCGCGGAGGCCCTCGGCCCAGGCGGTCACCGTCAGGGGCTCGGCGAAGTGGACCGGCCGCAAATGCCGCACCCGGTTGGCCAGGTGGACCATGCCGAGCAGCGGCAGCGGAAAGTCCGGCCGCGTCATCACGCTCATGGCCACGGGGAACGCGACCGAGTGCAGGAACACGGAGGGCAAGGTGTCCCGGACGGTGCCGTGGACCAGCTGCTGGAACCCGCTGATCCGCTCGGGGGTGATCTGCACGCCGTCCAAGGTATGCCGTACCGGCGGGACCTCCTCGGCGTGCTGGCCGACGCCCAGCTTGTGCCGTGCGGCAGTCGACGCGGCCGTCAGGTAGAGGCGCGAGAGCGTGGGCATCTCCCCCAGGATCACCTCGTTCATGCGCCGACCATGCTTTGCCCGCAGACCCGCAGGGTCTGCCCGTTGATGCCGCCCGCTGCATCGCTGGCCAGGAAGGAGACGGCCTCGGCGACGTCGCGCGGCTGTCCGCCCTGTTGCAGCGAGGAGAGCCGGCGTGCCACTTCCCGGGTCACGAACGGCATCCGGGCGGTCATGTCCGTCTCGATAAAGCCCGGCGCGACGGCGTTGATGCTGCCGCCGGCCTCGGCGAGTTCGGTAGCCGATGCCCGGACCATGCCGATGATTCCTGCCTTGGACGCAGCGTAATTGGTCTGCCCGCGGTTGCCCGCAATGCCGCTGACAGAGGCCAGCGAAACCACGCGCGGCCGCCCGCGGAAGGCACCGGAGGCCAGCAGCTGCCCGTTCATCCTCAGCTGGGACGAGAGGTTGACTCCGATCACGGAGTCCCATTTGGCCTGATCCATGTTGGCCAGCAGTTTGTCCCGGGTGATGCCGGCGTTGTGGATCACGATGTCCAGCCCGTGGTGCCGCTCCACGGCGTGGGCGGCGATCTTCGCGCCGGCATCGGCCGCGGTGATGTCCAGCTGCAGGGCGGTGCCGCCCACCCGGTTCGCGACCTGCGCCAGCTGTTCCCCGGCCGCGGGGACATCGACGACGATGAGCTGTGCGCCGTCGCGGTGCAGTGTCTCGGCGATGGCGGCGCCAATGCCGCGCGCGGCGCCGGTGACGACGGCGACCTTGCCGGCCAGCGGACGGTCGGGATCCGCGGGGAGCAAGCCCTCGTCGGCGCCAACCAGCAGGAACTGGCCGTTGACGTAGGCGCTCCTGGCCGAGAGCAGGAAACGCAGGGGCCCGAGGACGGCCGGCGCACCGGCTTCCACGCCTTCCCCGAGGAGGATGCCATTGGCGGTGGCACCGCCGCGCAGCTCATGCGCCAGCGACCGCAACGCCCCGTCCACGGCTTGGCGGGCGGCGGCCTGCGCAGGCCGGGTGGCGCCGTCGGCAGGGCGAGAGACGGTGATGACGCGGCCGCCCGGCGCCAGATCCCGCAAGCTGGCGCCAGCGTCGAGCATCGGCCCCGAAAGGTCCTCGGGCGCTGCCATCTCGTCGAGCACCAGCACGATGCCGCCGAGGCGTTCCTTCGGTGCCGCATGACGGCGGACGTCCAGGTCCCACCCGAGCATTTCCTTGGCCACAGTGTCCGCGCCGGAGCCCGCACCGAGCACCAGGACAGGTCCGGGCAGCAACGGGGCACCGGGGCGGTAGCGCCTCAGGACGGCAGGCTGCGGCAGCCCCAGCTTCTTGGCCAGGCTCTTCACCGGTCCGGCGTTAACCAAATCCAGGTACCGGTCGGTCATCAGTTCGCCTCCAGGATGGCGACGACGCCCATGCCGCCCGCGGCGCAGACGGAAATCAGGCCGCGGGTGGTGCGGGACTCGGCGTCGGCCTTCTCGCGCAGCATCTTGGCCAGGCTGGCCACCAGGCGCCCGCCGGTCGCCGCAAACGGGTGGCCGGTGGCCAGCGAGGAGCCGTTGATGTTGAGGCGGGTGCGGTCGATGGCGCCCAGGGGCTTTTCGAGGCCGAGCTTGTTGCGGCAGAACTCCTCGCTTTCCCACGCCGCCAGGTGGCACAGCACGGTTCCGGCGAAGGCCTCGTGGATCTCGAAGAAATCGAAGTCGGCGAAGGTCAGGGCCTGCCGGGCCAGCAGCCGGGGCACGGCGTAGGCCGGCGCCATCAGCAGTCCTTCCTTGCCGTGCACAAAATCCACGGCCGCGGCTTCGGAGTCCACCACCTCTGCCAGCACCGGCAGGTCATTGCTCCGGGCGTACTCTTCGGAGCTCAGCAGCACGGTGGAGGCGCCGTCGGTCAGGGGCGTGGAGTTGCCGGCCGTCATGGTTGCCTCGGCGCCGAGGTTCTTGCCAAACACGGGCTGCAGCTTGCCCAGCTTCTCCAGGGTGGTGTCGGAGCGCAGGTTGGAGTCCTTGGCCAGGCCGCGGTAGGGCGTCATGAGGTCATCGAAGAACCCGCGCTCGTAGGCTGCCGCCAGGTTCTGGTGGCTGGCCAGGGCGAGTTCGTCCTGCGCGTCGCGGGTGATGTTCCAGGCGGCAGTGGTCAGCGCCTGGTGCTCGCCCATCGACAGCCCGGTCCGCGGCTCGGCCGTGCCCGGCGCGTTGGGCGCCAGGTCCTTGGGACGCAACTTGGCGACGGCGGTCAGCTTCTGCTGCATGCTCTTGGCGCGGTTCAGTTCCAGGAGTACCGCCCGGAGTCCTTCGCTGACCGCGATCGGTGCGTCGGAGGCAGAGTCCACGCCGCCGGCGATGGCGGAGTCGATTTGCCCCAGTTTGATCTTGTTGGCCAGGCCCATCACGGTCTCCAAACCGGTGGCGCACGCCTGCTGCAGGTCGTAGGCCGGCGTTTCGGGCGAAAGCGCGGAACCGAGCACCGCCTCGCGGGCGAGGTTGAAGTCGCGCGAGTGCTTGAGGACTGCGCCGGCCGCCACCTCGCCGATGCGTTCGTCCTGCAGCCCGAACCGTGCCACCAGCCCGTCCAAGGCCGCGGTGAGCATGTCCTGGTTGCTTGCCTGCGTGTAGGCTCCGTTCGCGCGGGCAAAGGGGATGCGGTTGCCGCCGACGACTACTGCCCTGCGCAGTCCGTTGGCGGAGCGGGTGCCGGTGGCGTCAGGTGAAGTGGCCATGTGGGCTCTCCTCGTGGTTTGGGTGCGGAGCGGAACAACGACAGTTACCGTAACCAAGCGTACCTGATACGCTGAGTTACGTGAACACCGCCACAGGCCGCCAGGCCGCCTCGAATCCGGCGACGCCGGCGGACGGCCGCTCCGCCCGCTGGGACCGTCACCGGACGGAACGCCGCCGGGAGCTGATCCGGGCCGCGCGCCACGCGGTGCACCGGCTTGGCCCCGATGCTTCCATGGAGGAGATCGCGGCAGCGGCCGGGACGTCCAAGCCCGTCTTCTACCGCTACTTCGGCGACAAGGCGGGGCTGCAGCAGGCCATGGGCGAGGTGGTGATCGGCCGGATGCAGGCCCGGCTCCAGGAGGCAGCCGCGACCGCCACTACGGCCCGGGAAGGCCTTCACGCCATGGTTTCGGTCTACCTGCAGATGGCCGAATCCTCGCCGCACGTGTACGCGTTCGTCACCCGCAACGCACCGTCCGAGCCACCGGTTGCGCAGCAGCCCGGCGCTGAGGAGGCCCGGCCGGGCGCCGCACCCGAGGACGGAAGTTCGGCCGTCCTCCACGACTTTTTCGCCAACGTCACCGCCATGATCGAGGCGCCCCTGCGCGGCCATCTTGCCGCGGCAGCGGGCAGTGCCGCGGAACTGGCGGCCGCATCCTACTGGCCCCGCGCCGCCATCGGCATGGTGCGGGCCGCCGGGGAATGCTGGCTGGCCGCTCCCGACGACGAAACCAAACCGAGCCGCGAGCTCATGACGGGCTTGCTCACCCAATGGCTGCTGGGCGGCGTCGCCCCGGGCCACGGCGCCCCCGCAGCGGGCTCCGGGCCACCCGGCCGGGCCGACACGACCACCGGCAAGGACTGAACCGGCCCTGCACCCGGCCGCCCGGCCACCCGACTCACACGTGACGACCGAAGGAACATCCGATGACGTATACGCCGCCCGCCCTGGAAACCCCGGAACCGGTTGAAGACGACGGAGCCACCGTTGATGTGGCCGAACTCGGCCGGCTCTTGCTGGGCCGCTGGGCCGACATCCGCCAGGCGGCCCGTGACCTGGCCGGCCGCCCGGAACTCCACCGCATCGACGGCCTGACGATGGAGGAGCACCGGCAGCGGGTCTCCGGACAGCTGAAGTACCTGGTGGACACGGGCGCCGTGCACCGGGCCTTCCCCGCACGGCTCGGCGGCGAAGACAATCACGGCGGCAACGTGGCCGGTTTCGAGGAACTCGTCACCGCCGACCCCTCGCTGCAGATCAAGGCCGGTGTGCAATGGGGCCTGTTCGGCGCGGCGGTGCTGCACCTGGGCACCCGGGAACACCATGACCGGTGGCTGCCGGACATCATGAGCCTGAAGACTCCCGGCGCCTTCGCCATGACCGAAACCGGCCACGGATCCGACGTGGCCAGCATCGCCACCACCGCCACCTACGATCCGGCCACGGAGGAATTCGTCATCCACACGCCTTTCCGGGCCGCGTGGAAGGACTACCTGGGCAACGCCGCCAACGACGGCCTGGCCGCCGTGGTGTTCGCCCACCTCATTACCCAAGGCGTCGATCACGGCGTCCACGCGTTCTATGTGCCCATCAGGGACGAACAACACACCTTCCTGCCCGGCATCGGCGGCGAAGACGACGGCTACAAGGGCGGCCTCAACGGCATCGACAACGGCCGGCTGCACTTCGACCACGTCCGCGTCCCGCGCACCAACCTGCTGAACAGGTATGGCGACGTGGCCGAGGACGGCACCTACTCCTCCCCCATCGCCAGCCCGGGCCGCCGCTTCTTCACCATGCTCGGCACCCTGGTGCAGGGCCGCGTTTCGCTGGACGGCGCCGCCGTGGCCGCCAGCAAGGTAGCCCTGGCCATCGCCGTGCGCTATGGCACCGAACGCCGGCAGTTCAACGCGTCCTCCGACACCGCCGAAGAGGTATTGCTGGACTACCAGCGTCACCAGCGGCGCCTGTTGCCCCGGCTGGCCACCACCTACGCGGCGTCCTTCGCGCACGAACAACTGCTGGAGAAGTTCGACGACGTCTTCTCCGGCGCCCACGACACCGACGAGGACCGGCAGGACCTGGAAACCCTGGCTGCCGCCCTGAAGTCGCTCAGCACCTGGCACGCGCTGGACACGCTGCAGGAGTGCCGCGAGGCCACCGGCGGGGCGGGTTTCCTGGCCGAAAACCGCTTCGCGGCACTGCGCGCCGACCTGGACATCTACGCCACCTTCGAAGGCGACAACACGGTGCTGCTGCAGCTGGTAGCCAAGCGGCTGCTGGCGGATTACGCCAGGGAATTCCGCCACGCAGACTTCGGCGTGATGGCCCGGTGGGTCGCCCACCAGGCGGCCGACGCCACCTTCCACCGCACCGGTCTGCGCCAGGTGGCCCAGACCTTCGCGGACACCGGTTCGGAGCGCAAGAGCGCCAACTACCTCAAGGATCCGGAGTCACAGCGCCAACTGCTCACCGACCGGGTCTCCACCATGGTCGCCGGCATCGGCGGCGCGCTCCGCAATGCCACCAGGCTGCCGCAAGCGGAGGCCGCGGCGTTGTTCAACGAACACCAGCATGAGCTGATCGAGGCCGCCCGCGCACATGCGGAACTGCTGCAGTGGGAAGCCTTCACCGCCGCACTCGCACAGATCGACGACGACGGCACCCGCCGCGTGCTGACCTGGCTGCGGGACCTGTTCGGCCTGTCGCTGGTGGAGAAGAACCTGGGCTGGTATCTCACGTACGGCCGGCTCTCCACCCAGCGCGCCCGCATCCTCGGCGGGTACATCAACCGCCTGCTGTCCCGGCTGCGCCCGCACGCCCGCGACCTGGTGGACGCCTTCGGCTATGGGCCCGAGCATCTGCGCGCGAAGATTGCCACCGGCGCCGAGCAGGAACGCCAGGCCGAAGCCATGGCCTATGCCCGGTCGCGGCGGGCCAGCGGCGATGCCCCGGTGGACGAGAAGGTGCTCGTCGCCCGCCGGAAAGCCGCCGAAAAGCTCGCCCGGAACCGCCGGAAGCTGCCGGCAAACAGCTAGGAGAACGACGGCGGGGTCCAAGCCGGGGCGATCCGTGTCGCCACGGCGGGCCCACCGCCGTCGACAGCCGATGAAGCCCGGGCGACACGGCGCACCCGTGGCGGGCCCACCGCCGTCGGCAGCGGGTGAGGCCCGGGCGACACGGCGCACCCGTGGCGGGCACCGCCGCGGTCAGCGGAGCGGGAGCGGCTAAGATTTTCTGGGCCCGCTCTTCCCTTCCGCGGGCGGAAAGCACAGCATGTCCTTCACCCAGAATGCCCTTGCCCGCTGGCAGGAGCTGCAGGCTATGTCCGCGACGCCGGGCCTCAAGCTCGCCGCCGCCAGCCCCTGGGTGCCGGCGCTGTTCCGGACCGCCTTCACCCGCTCCCGGCCGCAGCTGCCGCTGGAGGAGTTCCACCGCAACACCGACTCGTTCCTGGCCGAGCTGCGGCGCGCCGGAGCACCGCTGCGCGAGGACTGGTCCGCCCGCCAGTACGCCGACGACTGGGTGGCCCGCAGGTTCCTGTCCCGCCTGCGCGAGGGCGGCCGGTTCGTTTACGAGCCCACCGAAGCAACAGTGCGGTTCCTGGAGTACCTGGACGGCCTGACCGGGGCCTCTTCCTCCCTGAACAGCTCCCGCCTGGCCACGCTGCTCACCCGGGTCGAGGCCCTGGCCCATGAGACCGATCCGGATCCCGAGGCGCGCATCGGTGTGCTGCGGGCCGAAATCGCCGAACGGCAGGAAAAGATCCGCGCGCTGGAAGCCGGCGACGCGCCGGCGTCGTTGCCCGAGGCCGCGGCCGCGGAAGCCGCACGGGACATCCTGGCGTTGGCGGCCGGGTTGCCGGCGGACTTCAAGCGGATGCGCGACGGTCTGGAGCGCATGCTGCACACGCTGCGCGCCGAAATCGTCGAGTCGAATGCCACCAAGGGCATCACCATGGGCGAGGTGCTCGACGCGGACAAGCGGCTGCGCGGCACCAGTGAAGGCCGGACGTACGAGAGCTTCACGGCGTTCCTGAACGACGAAGACCAGCAGCAGCGCTTCCGGCAGGCCATCGCCGACGTGCTCGAGCGGGACTTCGCCGACGGCCTGGAGCAGGAGGACCGGAAGGCCCTGCAGCAGCTCATGCCCCAGCTGCGGGCCCAATCGGCCGAGATCCACCGCATCTACGGCCGGCTCTCGGAGAGCATGCACACCTTCGTGCAGTCGGACGACTACCGCGAATCGGTCCAGCTGCGCCAGGCGATTCGGGCGGCCGAGGCAGCCATCTTCAAGTCCCGTCACGGCCTGCCTGGCCGGCGGGCGGTGGTACCGGCGCCCCAGCTCTACGGCTCCGGCTTTGAATCGGTGAGCATGATCCGGCTCTATGATCCGCAGGATCACCAGGCGCCGGCCAAGTTGCCGCCACCGCCGGAGTTCGCCGAGGCGGACATCCGCCACGCGGTCCGCACGCCGCAGGCCGACGCCGCGGTGCTCTCCCGTGCGGTGCGCACCGCCGTCGAGTCCCGTGGGCCGGCGCCGTTGTCGGCGGTCTACGACCAGCTTGAACCGGAACACCGGCACCTGAACAGCCTGCGCTGGCTGCTGCACCGGGCCTTGAATTCCGGCGGCGTGCTCGATTCGGACGCGACCGAGAGCGTCACCCTGATCCAAATCGACGGCAGCGAACGCACAGCGGTGCTGCCTGCCGTTACCTTCACGAAAGCTGCAGATTCATGAACGAGTTGACCGAGGACGAGGTGGCCGAGGTGTTCCTCGCATCGCCCGCAGGGCCGGACGAGGCGGCTGCGCCGGAAGAAGAACACGACCCGCTGGAAGTAGCGGATCCCGGCGAGGCGGCTGTGGCGGAAGAAGCCGATCCCGACGAGGCTCGGGAGGAGCCCGCCCGCGACGAGATCGTGGACGGGCCGGAACTCTTCGACGGCGATACCGGCAAGCTGCCCCTAAAACTGCGCCAGGCCCTGATCCGGCTGCTGCGCGGCCCCTACCTGCACGGCGGCTCCACCGACCGTGTCTACGACACCGTGGTGGAACACCGCCGCGTCCTCGCCTCCCGGCTCAGCGAGTTGTTCCTGCAGCTGGTCATCGACGAAGACCGCAAGGTCGCCATGCTGCGGCCGGTCCCCATGGCCGAGCCGCACACCAACGCCCTGCAGCGGCAGCGGGAAATGACGCGCGAAGAGACACTGCTGCTGCTGCGCATGCGGCTCATCCAAGACCGGCATGCCGGCACCGGGACGGAGCCGCTGATCAGCCGGGCCGACGTGATCGACGTACTGCAGGACTACGTGGACCCGGAACAGCGCGATGCCAAGCACGTGGAGGATCTGGCCGACGCCTCCATCCGCAAGCTGTCCAACGAGCGCCGGCTGCTGGAAGCCACGGAACTTCCGGACGTGTGGGTCATTTCCCCGGCACTGCCGCTGGCCTTGCCCTTCGAGAACATCGGCGACATACCGGCGGTGATCGGCTCGCTGGCCGGCACTCTCCCGCCGGCGGGCGAGGCACCGGAGACGGACCAGTCGGCTTTCGACGGCGAGGAGGCCTGACATGAGCATCGAAACGATCCTTCCCATGGACGGGCTGCTGAATCCCGGCCAGCACCGCCTCAGCTGCGTGCAGCTGGTCAACTGGGGCACCTTCGACGGGGCCCACACCATCCGCGTGGACCGTGCCGGAACGTTGCTGACCGGCGGCTCCGGCGTGGGCAAGTCGACCATCTTCGACGGCATGCTCCAGGTGCTGGACGCCCGGCCAAAGATGAACGAGGCGGCCCAAACCAGCGCCGGCAGCGCCGCCGAGGAACGGCGGACCGCGTTCAGCTACATGCGCGGGCGGCTGGGCGCCACGCCGGCGGACGACGACGGCTCACGGACCGCCACGTTCTACCAGCGTCCCGGCGCCACCTGGTCGGCGGTCTGCCTCACCTTCGACAACGCCCTGGGACAGACCACCAGCCTGTCCGTGCTCCTGGACCTGCCGGCCAACGGCACCGAACACAATGTGGGCCGCTTCTACGCGCTGCACAACAAGGCGCTGGACATCCCCGCGCTGGAGGCCGGCATGCTCGGCCGGTTCAGCAAGACGTCGCTGGAGGCGCTGCTGCCGGGCAGCCAGGTCTTCGATTCGCACAAGGCGTTCGCGGAGCGTTTCCGGCAAGCGCTGGGCATCGACCAGGACAAGGCCTTCGGCCTGCTGCGGACGCTGCAGACCGGCAGGGGCCTGGGCAGCACCGTGAACGACTTCTTCCGCAACCACGTGCTGGACACGCCCCGGACGCTGGCCGCCGCCGAGGAAGCCGTGGAAGACTTCAGCCACCTCAGCAGCATCAGGCGGCAACTGGAGCGCGCGCGGCAGCAGCGGGACCTGCTGGCCCCCGTCCCACAGCTGCATCGGGAGCTGCAGCAGACGCAGTCCGAACTGGAGCACAACCGTGTGTTGGCGGACCAGGCCCTGCCGCTCTACCGGCGCCGCCTGGCGCTGGACTGCCACGGCCGGCAGATCGACCGGCTGGAAGCGGAAGCAACGGCAGCGGCGGCTGCGCTGGCAGCGGCCGAAGCGGCACGGGACGGCCTTAAGGAGAAGGCGGGGGCGCTGCGGTCGCGGTACGGCAGCGAAGGAGGCTCCGCCGTCGCCACCTTGGAACGCGAGCTCGCTGCGGCCCAGGCCGAGCTGCGCGCCCGCCAGTCCGTCGAAGATGCCGTCCGGGACGAGATCGCGGCCGCAGGGATCGAGGCCGATTTCAGTCCCGCCGGCCTCGCTGCGGCGCGCAGCCGTGCCGCCGTGCTGGCCAAGGATCTCGCCAAGGAAGCCGAGTCGGCCCGCGAACGCAGCAACGACGCCCAGGGCGAGGCCTGGACCCTCAAGGGCCGGATCCGTGCGCTGGAGGAAGAAATCGAGTCCTTCCGCCGCCGCACCAGCAACATCCGTCCCGAGAGCTTGGAACGCCGCCGGCACATCTGTGCCGCCACGGGCATCGCGGAAGAGGAACTTCCGTTTGCCGGCGAGCTGATCGATATGGTCGCCGCCGAGGCCCGCTGGCGTCCGGCCGCCGAACGCGCACTGCGGTCGCTGGCCTCGGCGATGCTGGTTCCGGGCGACCGGGTGACAGCCGTCACCCGCTACCTGAACGAGCACAATATCCGTGGCTTCCTGCGGATCATCGACGTCAGCGCCCCGCTGGACGAAAAGGCCGAAGCCGGCGACGACGACCTGGTCACCAAACTGGTCACCAAGGACACCGCCATGGGGCACTGGGTCCGGCGCAAGATCACGGCGCAGTACGACTACGTCTGCGTCGACGACCCCGACCAACTGGCACACGTCGCCCGCGGCGTCACCCTGGGCGGCGCTGTAAAGCGCAGCAGCAGCACCACGGAAAAGGACGACCGGCACACCGGGGCGTCCGATTATCTGCTCGGCTTCGACAACAGGGACAAGATTGCCGCCCTCGCCGCGCGGTTGTTGGAACTGCGCGAGACCTACGGCACGGCGGATGCCGAATCCGCCGAACGCGCCCGCGAACAGCAGGATCTGGGCCGCCGGCTGGCCGCAGCCAAGGCCGTGGCGGCCGACACCCGCGACTGGGAGGAGGTTTCCGCCGAAGCACACGCCGCCGCCGTGGCCGCGGCGGCGGAACGCCTGGAGCAGGCCCGGGATGCCAACGCGGACCTGGAGCAGTTGCGGTTCGAACTGGAGACGGCGGAACTGGATCTAACGGCCGCCACGGAGAAGATCGGTGTGCTCAAGGGCGACGCCGCCCGGCTGTCCGCGGAGCTGGATGCCGCGCACGGGCGCCGCGACGCCCTGGCCGCATCCGGTGAAACCGCCGGACAGCTGACGGACGACCAGGCTGCCGAGCTGGACGCCCTCTTTGCCCCCTACGGGGAGATCACCGACCTGGCCTTCCTGGGGGACGTCTGCACCCGGGTGGAGCGCGCACTCCTGACCTCCCGCGGCGTGCTGGAGCGGACCCAACTGGAGGCCGGCAACCAGCTGGTAAAGATCTTTGAGTCCTACGGCAGGCAGTGGGGCTCCGACCACGGCACGTCGCTGGAAGCCGCCGCCGACTACGAGGCCCGCTACCACGACATCGTGGGCGAAGGGCTGCCGCAGCGGGAGGCGGAGTTCCGCGAGTACTTCAACAACCGCACCTACGAACGCTTCAGCGACCTGCTCCAGTTGCTGGACGAAGAACGCCGCAGCATCGCTTCCCGGCTGCAGCCGCTGAACCAAATCCTGCGGCGGGTGAATTACCACGCGGACAGCCACCTGCAGATTGAAATCGCCAATGCAGTGCCGGACGCTTCGCACAAGTTCCGCACGGACCTGAAGAACGCGCTGCCGGTCATGGGCAGGCGCCAGACCGCCGAGGACATGGACGCCCGCTACCTTGCCCTGGAGCGGATCGTGGAGAAGCTGGCCGCCGAGGACGAGCGTCGCTGGCGCGCCGAGGTCCTGGACGTGCGGTCGCACGTGGATATCACCTGCACCAATCTCCTGTCCGACGGCCGCGCCTACACCAACCTGCAGGCCAGCCTGATGTCCGGCGGCGAGGGCCAGCGCTTCACCGCGTTCATCATGGCCTCGGCCTTGGCCTACCAACTGGGCATCGCCGGGCAGGGCTTCAGCACCTTCGGCACCGTGATGATGGACGAGGCCTTCGTGAAATCATCGCTGGCATTCGCCGAGGCGAGCATCAACGCGCTGCACGAATTCGGTTTCCAGCTGCTGCTGGCCGCCCCGGAGGACAAGGTGGACCTGGCCCGCTTCCTCGGTTCGGTCACCGAAATCCTGCGCGATGAATCCGCCAACCGGTCGGGCATCCTGGAACGCGGCCGCTCGCTGGCGCGACCGGTGGACATCGTGTTGCGCTGATTGGTCGTCCCCGGCCGACCTCGGTGAATGCACTCCCTCGCGTCGACGGGTGGCCCGCCGCCGTATACTTTTGAGCATGCCGATCACGCACCTAAACCGTGGAATCTACGCCCAGCAATCCGCCGTCGAGCAGTGCGGGGGCGATCTGTGAGCGGCGGTCTCGTAGCCCTGCTGGACGACGTCGCAGCCTTGGCGCGCATAGCGGCCGCCTCGGTGGATGACGTCGCAGCCGGGGCCGCCAAGGCAGGGGCCAAGGCCGCCGGCGTCGTGATCGACGACGCCGCCGTCACCCCGCAGTACGTGTCCGGGGCAGACCCGTCCCGCGAACTGCCGATGATCAAGCGGATCTTCTGGGGCTCGCTCCGGAACAAGCTTTTGATCATCCTGCCGGCGCTGCTGCTCATCAGCGCCTTCATCCCGGGCGTGATTCCGTTCATCCTCATGCTGGGCGGCACCTACCTCTGCTACGAGGGTGCCGAGAAGGTCTGGCACAAGCTCCGCGGACACCACGCGGCCGACAAGGCGCCGGCGGTCGAACGAGGACCGGAGGCTGAGGCCAAGGTCACCAAGGGCGCCATCACCACCGACTTCATCCTGTCCTGCGAGATCATGGTGATCTCGATGAACGAGGTGGCCGACGAGTCCCTGTGGGTCCGGGCGCTCATCCTGGTCGTCGTGGCGATTGCGATCACGGTGCTCGTGTACGGCGCCGTCGGGCTCATCGTCAAGATGGACGACATCGGCCTGCACCTGACCACCAAGGACTCCGCGGGCTCGCAGCGCTTCGGCGCGCTGCTCGTCAAGGGCATGCCCGCCGTGCTGGCCGCGATCACCCTCGTCGGCACGATCGCCATGCTCTGGGTCGGTGGCCACATCATGCTCCAGGGGGCATACGACCTCGGCTGGCACGCTCCCTACGACCTGGTCCACGTCCTCGAGGCCCCGTTCGTTGGGATCCCGGTGGCCGGCGGCTTCCTGGCTTGGCTCGTGAACACCCTGTGCTCGGCCGTCCTCGGACTCGCCTGGGGCCTCGTCGTCATGGCTATCGTGCACCCGCTGCTAAAAGTGCTGCCGTTCGGCAAGAAGAAGGGCGGGCACAAAGAAGGCGACGTCCGCGCCGCCATCGCGGGCTATCGCCCGCCGGGACGCGACGCCGATCCCACCTCTTAGTCTCTGCGCGCCGGGTAGAGGACTTCCCCACCGAATCCCAGCCTTGGCCCCGCATAGCGGCTCTTCCAGAAGCGGTCCCACTCTTGAGGAGCGGGACCGCTTTCGCATTCAGCCATCCAGACGCTCAACCGTAAGCGGATCGCACGTGACCAGTTCAGCGTCCATCGGGCAACTTCGACCTGAGTTCTTCTGCCTGGGCAGCAATGGCCCGCCGCTGGTCTCGGGTGAATCTTCTGGCCTGCATGTTCAGGACCGCGTGGCTGCGGGCTTGGCCCACGCCCAAAAGCTGGCCCACGCGACGGGTTGCTTCGTCCATGTCCTCTGAATCCTCAATCACCTGAAAGACCTCGTCGCGTCGATCCATTGCCTCCAGCAGCGCCTCGAGGATCATCAACTGTTCGCTCGTCTGCTCCTCCTCATTCATGCGGCGATTCTCCCACGCCGGGAAAAACCGCACGCTGCGCTCCGTCCGGGGCTATCCTCTCTGCCATGGGGCCACCGTGGGATCCTGGGCTGCCGGGTGTGCTGCGGCTGCCGTCGGGGCGACTGGTGCGAGGCCGCGCCCTGCGTGTTCCGCTGCCGCCGGGTCCCGCGCCGGAATTCGCCCTGTACCTGAAGCACCGGCCGCCGGCCTTTACCCTGTGGGAGCAACGGTGGGTACACTGGCGCGATCTCCGGCTGCCGGAAGACCTGTCCGATGCCGAGACGGCATTTCGCGAAGCGTGGCTGCGCGCCGGGGACGAACGGGTGGAGGTTGCCTGCCACGGAGGCCGGGGGCGAACCGGCACGGCCTTGGCCTGCATCGCGATTCTGGACGGCATTCCGCCTGCTGAGGCCGTCCGCTATATCCGGGAGCACTACCGCCCCGGCGCCGTCGAAACACCGTGGCAGCGACGCTTCGTGCGCCGGTTCCCCGGACGGCCCTAGCGCAGGCTGCGCAGCTGCGCCTCTTATGCCACCACGCTGCGGTACACGCCCAAGGTCTTCTCGGCGATGGAGTCCCAGGAGAAGTGCTCCTCGGCGCGCCGACGGCCCGCCTCGCCCTGGCGCCGGGCCGCGGCAGGATCATCCAGCGTCTTGGTGAGCGCGGCGGCGAAATCGCGGACGAACTGTTCCTCATCCAGCGGGGTTCCCGTCCCGTCGGTCGCCTGGGCCAACGGCACGAGCGTGCCCGTGACGCCGTCGTCGACGACCTCCGGGATACCGCCGGTGGCGCTTGCCACAACCGGGGCGCCGCAGGCCATGGCCTCAAGGTTCACGATGCCCAGCGGTTCGTAGATCGACGGGCACGCGAAGACGGTTGCATGGCTGAGCACCTGGATCAATTCGGCCCGCGGGAGCATCCGCTCGATCACCACGACGCCGTCGCGGGTCCCGCGCAGCCCGGCCACGAGGGCATTCACCGCGGCTGCCAGTTCCGGTGTGTCGGCAGCGCCAGCACACAGCACCAGCTGTACTTCCGGCGGCAGCAACGCCGCTGCGCGCAGCAGGTACGGCACACCCTTCTGCCGGGTTATCCGCCCCACGAAGACCACGCTGGGGCGGTCCGGGTCGATCCCCAAGGCGCGCACCGCGTCATCGCCCAGATCCGGTTTCCATTCCTGCACGTCCACGCCGTTGTGGACCACGTGCACCCGGTCCGGATCCACGTCGGGGTAGCTGCGCAGAATGTCCCTGCGCATCCCGGCCGACACGGCAACGACGGCGGCGGCCGCCTCATAGGCGGTGCGCTCTGCCCAGGAAGAGAGCCGGTAGCCCCCGCCCAACTGCTCGGCCTTCCACGGCCGCAAGGGTTCCAGCGAATGCGCGCTGAGCACGTGCGGCACATCGTGGAGCAGCGACCCCAAATGGCCGGCCATGTTCGCGTACCAGGTATGGGAATGGATGAGGTCCGCTCCGGCAAAGCCGTCGAGCATCTCAAGGTCGACGCCCAGGGTCTGCACCGCGGCATTGGCTTCCCGCAGTCCGGCCGGAACCCCGTAGGTGCGCACCGTAGCGCCATGGAAGTCCGACGGCCGCCCGGCCCCGAAGGCATGCACATGCAGATCCACCCGGCCGGCCAGCACCCGGCTGAGCTCGGCCACGTGGACGCCGGCCCCGCCGTAGATCTCAGGCGGGAATTCTTTTGTCACAATGTCTACACGCACGACACCTAACGTAGTGCACGCCCGACCCTTCCTCTACTGTGTGGACAAGGGGGACGTCATATGTCGGTCCGGCAATGGACCACGGATGCGATTGGATAGACAATGCCACAGAAGAAGGTCCTGGCCGTTGTACTCGCCGGCGGCGAGGGAAAGCGCCTGATGCCGCTCACCGCCGACCGGGCCAAGCCGGCCGTGCCGTTTGCCGGCAGCTACCGGCTGATCGATTTCGCGTTGTCGAATCTGGTCAACTCCGGGTACCGGGAGATCGTGGTGCTGACGCAGTACAAATCGCACAGCCTGGACCGGCACATTTCCGAAACCTGGCGCATGGCCTCGCAGTTAGGCAATTATGTGGCTTCGGTACCGGCGCAGCAACGGCGCGGCAAGAGCTGGTTCCTGGGCAGCGCCAATGCCATCTACCAGTCCCTGAACCTGATCCACGACGCCCGGCCGGACATCGTGGTGGTGGTCGGCGCGGACCACGTCTACCGGATGGACTTCTCCCAGATGGTGGAGGAGCACATAGCGTCCGGCGCGGTAGCCAGTGTGGCCGCGGTGCGCCAGCCGCTCGCGCTGGCCAATCAGTTCGGCGTGATCGAGTCCGAACCCGATGCCCCCACCAAAATCCGCGCCTTCGTGGAGAAGCCGGCGACGACCCCCGGCCTGGCGGATGACCCGCACAGTTTCCTGGCGTCCATGGGAAACTACGTCTTCAACACGGACGCACTGCTGCAGGCGCTGGAAGCCGACGCCGAGCGGCTGGACACCAACCACGACATGGGCGGCGACATCATCCCCTACTTCGTGGAACGCGGCGAAGCGGCCGTCTACGATTTCACCGCGAACGACATTCCCGGCTCCACCGGGGCGGACCAGCAGTATTGGCGCGACGTGGGCACACTGGATTCCTACTACGAAGCCCACATGGACCTGATCAGCCCGCTGCCGGCCTTCAACCTCTACAACCTGCGGTGGCCGATCTACACGCGCCAGTCGGTGTCTCCCCCGGCCAAGCTGGTCCGCGGAGTCAGCGGCACCGCCGGCACGGCGCACGATTCCCTCCTGTCCCAGGGCGTGGTGGTTTCAGGGGCAGAAGTCACCGAGTCCGTGCTCTCCTCCGACGTCTTCGTCGCCGAAGGCGCCCGGATCCACGGAAGCGTGCTGTTGGACAAGGTAACGGTGGGCGAGGGAGCCGTAGTCCGGAAGGCGATAGTGGACAAGAATGTCCGCATTCCCGCCGGGGCCACCATCGGCGTCGACCCGGAACTGGACCGCGCGCGGGGCTTCACCGTGACCGAGTCCGGGCTGACCGTCCTGAGCAAGGACCAGAACGTCCTCCTCGACCCCACGGCGAGCGCCCAGCACAAGGCAGCCTCTTTGTAGCAGCGCACACAAGGCGAGCGCTTTGTTTGCACCCCAACTCGCTCTCTCCTGAGGCCACGGCGCCGCCTGCGCCCGCCCGGCGAACCGCAGGCGGTACGGTAGCGAAGTGCCTCACCCTCAGTCACCACCGGAGCCCCGCCCTGCCCGCAACGGACAGCCGCAGGAGCCGCCCGGTCCGGGAACCCGCGCCACGCCCTGGCTGCGTCGAGTCGGACCGGGGCTGTTCCTTGCAGCGGCCGCGGTAGTTGCCGCTCACGGCCTGCACTGGCTGGCGCCGGCTGTCCCGGTGATGAGCTTCGCCGTCGTCCTGGGCATCCTCGCGGCCAACCTGCCGCCCACTGCTGCGTGGTCGGGTGGAGCGGCGCATCCCGGGTTGGCTTTCTGCGGCCGGACGTTGATGCGGGCCGGGATTGTGCTGCTGGGTGCCCGGCTGGCGCTCTCGGACCTCGCCGAGCTGGGCTGGTTCGCGCTGGTGCTGGTGGTTCTGGTGCTGCTGCTGGCGTTCGGCGGAACCTATCTGCTGGCGCGCTGGCACCGTTTGCCCGGCGACCAGCCCGTGCTGCTGGCCGCCGGATTCTCCATTTGCGGGGCCTCGGCCATCGGTGCCGTTGCCGCAGCCCGGGGCAGCCGGAGCCAGGACACGCTGATGCCCGTCGCCCTGGTGACGCTGTGCGGCACCCTGGCCATCGGCGTCCTGCCGGCCGTCATGGCTGTCACCGGCATGACCCCGGAAGTGTTCGGCTTCTGGACCGGGGCCTCCGTGCACGACGTCGGACAGGTGGTCGCCACCGCCCAGAGCGCCGGCACAGCGGCCCTGACCATCGCCGTCGTCGTCAAACTCGCCCGCGTGGTGATGCTGGCCCCCGTAACGGCCGCCGCGGCCTTGCACAGCCGGCGGGCGGCGAAGGCGAGAGCCGTCCACGCGGACGGGACCACCGGGCTAGGCAAGCAGCCGCCGGTAGTGCCGCTCTTCGTCCTCGGTTTCCTCGCCCTCCTCATGCTGCGCAGCACGGGATGGTTGCCGCAGCCGGTTCTGGATGGCATGGCGTTCGTGCAGGAGCTCCTGCTGGCCGCGGCACTGTTCGGGCTGGGCTCGGCCGTGCGCCTGCGGGAACTGCTCCGCTCCTCGCTGCCGGCCATCTCCACGGCCTTGCTCTCCTGGCTGCTGATCGCCGGACTGGGGATCGGGGCGGCCTGGCTGGCGATGGGCGGACGCTGAAGGTGCCGCGACCGGACCCGCGCATGGTTAAATGGGCCGGGTGACGAACCAGAACCTCGGCCGCGACGAAGCGGCCGCACGGTCAAGCATCCTGCAGGTGGACAGCTATGAGGTCTCGCTGGACCTGCGCAACGCCGAGGATCCCGACGCGCCGGGTTTCGTCTCCAGTACCGTCATCACGTTCAGCTGCAGCGAACCGGGCGCAACGGTGTTTGCCGACTTCATCCACGGCGGCGTCCACTCCGTCACGCTCAACGGCCGGCACCTGGACCTGGACGACGTGGTGGACGGTTCCCGGATCACGCTGCCCGGCCTCGAGGCCGAGAACCAGGCCACGATCACGGGCACCGCGCTGTACAGCAACAGCGGCGAAGGGCTCCACCGGTTCGTCGATCCGGTGGACGCCAGAACGTACCTCTACACCCAGTACGAACCCGCCGACGCGCGCCGGGTGTTCGCCAACTTCGAGCAGCCGGACCTGAAGGCCAGCTTCAGCTTCCATGTTGCCGCCCCCGACCACTGGCTGGTGGCCTCGAACGCCGCGGTGGCCGCGATCGAGCCGATGGGCTCCACGCCCGGCTACTCCGTCCGCCGCTTCGAGCCGACGCCGCGCATCTCCACCTACATCACCACCGTCTTGGCCGGGCCCTACCACGCGGCCACGGACAACTGGGAGGGCACCCTGCCCGACGGCGGACGACTGCGTGTGCCGCTCGGCGCCTACTGCCGGGCCTCGCTCGCGGACTCCTTCGATCCGGAGCACATCTTCGCCGTCACCAAGGCCGGCCTGGATTTCTTCCACGAACTCTTCGACTACCCCTACCCGTTCGGCAAGTACGAGCAGGCGTTCGTGCCCGAATACAACCTTGGCGCCATGGAGAACCCCGGTCTGGTCACCTTCACCGAGGCCTACGTGTTCTCCTCCCGGGCCACCGACGCGCAGTACCAGGCCCGCGCCAACACCATCCTGCACGAGATGGCGCACATGTGGTTCGGCGACCTGGTCACCATGAAGTGGTGGGACGACCTCTGGCTGAAGGAATCGTTCGCCGACTACATGGGGTCCCTGGCGTCCGCCGAGGCCACGCAATGGACCAACGCCTGGATCACCTTCGCCAACCGGCGCAAGGGCTGGGCGTACGTGCAGGACCAGCTGCCCACCACCCACCCAATCGTCGCCGACATCCCGGACCTGGAAGCCGCCAAGCAGAACTTCGACGGCATCACCTATGCCAAGGGCGCCTCGGTGCTCAAACAGCTGGTGGCCTATGCCGGCTTCGACTCCTTCGTCGGCGCCTCCCGTCGGTACTTCCGCGAACATGCCTACGGCAATACGTCGCTGGCAGATTTCCTCACCGCCCTCAGCGCGGCTTCCGGCCGGGACATGGAGCAGTGGGCGCGGCAGTGGCTGCAGACCGCCGGCATCTCCACCCTGGGCGTGGACCTCGAGTACGACGGCGGTGCGATCGCCTCTGCGGCCATCGTCCAGGAGGCAGTCGATCCGGTGACGCACGAACCGTCCTTCCGGCCGCACCGGTTGCGGCTGGGTTTGTACAACCCGGACGACTCCGGCCGGCTGGTCCGAACGGACCAGGTGGAGCTGGATGTGGCAGGGCCGCGGACCGAGCTTCCGGCGCTGGCGGGCCGGGACGTTCCCGCCCTGCTGCTGCTCAACGATGAGGACTTGAGCTACGCCAAGGTCGTCTTCGACACCCGCTCCCTGGAAACGGTGCTTTCCTCCCTGGACAAGGTCACCGATCCGCTGGCCCGCGCCCTGTGCTGGTCGACTCTCTGGGACATGACCCGCGACGGGCGCCTCCCCGCCGCCGACTATGTGGAGGCCGTGCAGCGCTTCGCGCCGGCCGAAAGCGAGAACAGCGTGCTGCAGGTGGTCCTGGACTGCGCCAAGACCGCGATGGACCGTTACGCGCCGGCGGCCATCCGGGCAGGCCTCCGGACAGACTTTTTGGCTGCCGCCCGCCGGGAGGTGGAAGCAGCGGAGCCGGGCAGCGACCGGCAGCTGACATGGGCACGGTCGCTGGCGGCCGTCGCACGCGCCGATGACGACCAGGCGCCGTTCCTGCGCGGCCTGCTGGACAAGACCACTGTGTTGGAGGGGCTGAAGCTGGACACGGATCTGCGCTGGCGCTTCTGGCAGGCGCTGGCGGCCACCGGCCACGCTTCGGCGGCGGACCTGGATGCGGCCCTGGAATCCGACCGCAATGCCGCTGCGCGTGCCGGCCACCTGGCAGCCATGACGGCCCGGCCCGTTCCGGATGTGAAGGCCCAGGCCTGGCACACCGCGGTGCATACCGATTCGCTGTCCAACGAGCTGCTGGACGCCACCATCGATGGATTCTGCCAGGGCCCACGTGAACTTCACGCCGGGTACGCGGAACCGTACTTTGAGGAACTCGATCGGATCTGGTCGGTGAAGAGCATCGAGATAGCGGGCAGGCTGGTCCGGGGGCTCTACCCCATCGCGCAGGATCTGGTCTCCGGACAGGCACCTGCGGAACACCCCGTCGTCGTACGCACCGATGCCTGGCTGGCCAACCACGCCGAGGCGCCGGCGGCGCTGCGCCGCATCGTGATTGAACAGCGCGACCATCTGCTGCGGGCACTCCGCGCGCAGCAGGCCGGCGCCCGCGGATAAGCGGATACGGGCGCCCGAGCGGAAGACGGCGGACGAGCGGCTGAAGGCGCATCGGCGAACGTTGGCGGACCGACAGCCGCTGGACGGTTCCCTGCGCCGCCGCCTTGGAATAGGCTGTCGTCTTCCAAGGCCCCGGACCGCCCCGGACGTTCGGGCTTCAGGCGCAGGAGGATTCGTGCCCAGGCTGCGAGTGCACAATTTTTCCGTCTCGCTCGACGGCTATGCAGCCGGCCCGCGCCAGCGCGTGGAGGACCCGTTGGGAGTCGGCGGTGAACAGCTGCATGAGTGGGTGTTCCGCACCGCTGCCGGCAAGCGCATGAGCGGCGAAGGCGGCGGCTCCACCGGGGTGGACAACGACTTCGTCGAGGCCGGGCAGGAGGGCATCGGGGCCACCATCATGGGCCGGAACATGTTCGGACCGGTCCGCGGCGAGTGGCCCTCCGTGGAGTGGAGGGGCTGGTGGGGCGAAGACCCGCCGTTCCATCATCCGGTCTTCGTGCTGACGAACTACCCGCGGCCGCCCATCACCATGGCCGGCGGGACCGTCTTCCACTTTGTCGACGACGGGATCGAGTCCGCCCTGCGGCAGGCCATCGATGCCGCCGCCGGGCAGGACGTCCGGCTCGGCGGCGGCGCATCCGCCGTCCGGCAATACCTGCGAGCGCGGCTCGTGGACGAACTGCACCTGGCCATCGTGCCCGTCTTGCTGGGCTCCGGCGAGCGCGTGTTCGACAACCTGGACGCCGCGGCTCTCGGCTACGAATGCGTCGAATTCGCCGCCTCGCCCGCCGCGGCACACGCCCGTCTGGTCAGGAGCACGGACCGGTAGCCCGCCCGCGGCTCCCGCCGCTCACCCTACGGCACCCGGTACAGCCACTCTTCCGTGCCGAACTTGGTATCCACGAGTTCCCGGGCCATGGCCAGCTCTTCCTCGGAGAATACGCTGTCCTCGGCGGCATAGCGGTCCTTGAAGGTCCGGATCATCACGTCGATGATTTCCTCGCGGGTCAGGCCGGTCTGCCGGCGCAGCGGATCCACCCGCTTCTTGGCGCTGGAAATACCCTTGTCGGAGATCTTTTCCTTGCCGATCCGAAGGACGTCGGTCATCTTGTCCGCGTCGATGTCGTAGGACATGGTCACGTGGTGCAGCATTCCGCCATTGGCCAACCGCTTTTGCGCCGCGCCGCCGATCTTGCCCTCCGGCGTGGCGATGTCGTTGAGCGGCTGGTAGAACGCCTTGATGCCGACCTTCTCCAGCGACGCCATCACCCAGGCGTCGAGGTACGCGTAGGACGCCTCGAAGCTCTGTCCGTCCACCAGCGTCTGCGGCAGGTACAGCGAGTAGGTAATCGCGTTACCGCGTTCCATGAACATGGCGCCGCCGCCGCTGATCCGGCGCACCACGGTGATGCCGTGGCGTTCCACCCCGTCCGGGTGCACTTCGTTGCGGACCGACTGGAAGCTGCCGATCACCACCGACGGCGCCTCCCATTCCCAGAACCTCAGCGTCGGCGGGCGCTTCCCGGCCCCCACCTGGCGGGTCAGGACCTCGTCCATCGCGACATGAAGGTGCGTCGGCAGCGGGGTGGGCGGAATAACCTGCCATTGATGGTCAAGCCAACCGGTGGCCTTGTTGAGCGCGCGACGCACCGCCACGGCAACCGCATCGGCCGAGAAGCCAAACATTTGCGCGTCCGGCCGCAACGCAGCATTAATCGAGCTGGCATAGTGTCCGTGGGTGCTTTCGATGCTCATCCCGTCAAGCGCGGCATTGATGTCCGCCAGTGCTTCATCTGGTTCCAGAAAGAAATCGCCGCTGACCGACGGCCGCGTGATCTGTCCGTCCGCCACATCGAAGTCCACGACAACGAGCTTGCCGCCCTGGACCTTGTACTCTCCGTGGCGGTGGTCGGTCATGTGCGCTCCTTCTGCTTTCCGGCGGACGGGTACAGGCCGCCACGCGGTGCGGCCGAAGATTTTCCCAGTCTAATCAAGGCCTGCGGGCAGCCCGTCCAGCGCGGGACTCAGGTTCCTCCCAGCTCTTGCCGGGGATGTGCCCAGAACCCGTGCGTAGTGTCATAGACACCTCATCACGGTGCGAGTGAAAGAGGGGCCGGACGTGCCCGGTCCAAGCGCCGGCAGGTATGGAGTAACTCCCCCAACCTCTCCATACCTGCCGGCGCTTTTTCACGCCTTCTTCTCGTCTCCCGTGTCGGCAAGCTTCAGCCCGATCACGCAAGCGATAATCCCGGCAACGAACAACAGTTTGAGCACGCTGGCAGGTTCTCCGCCGAACACCATGGCGTAGCCGACGGTCAACGCCGCCCCCGCGCCGGTCCACACCGCATACGCTGTGCCAATGGGGATGCCGCGCATGGCATAGCCCAGGCCCACCATGCTCAGGGTCAGGGCCACGAAGAACACCACGGCGGGCACCGTGCGGCTCAGTCCGTCCGACATCCCCAGCGCTGTTGCCCACACAGCTTCCAGGACGGCGCTGATCAACAAGACAGTCCAATGCATGCCAGCCCCTTTAGCCGATCGCCTTGAGGCCGACAACGCAGCCGATGATGCCCAGCAGCAGGAGGACGCGTATCAGCGTCGCTTTCTCGGCGCCGGTGACCATGGCAACGGCCGCGGTCAGCACCGCACCGATGCCGACCCAGACCGCATAGGCGGTCCCTACCGGTATGGCAGTCATGGCGTAGGCCAGGCCGGCCATGCTCAAGGCCATGGATACTACGAAAATGATGGTGGGCCAGAGCCGGCGGAAATTCTTCGATGCGCCCAGGGCCGTGGCCCAGACGGCTTCCAGGACGCCGGACAGAACAAGTATCAGCCATTCCATGTGTGATTCCTTTGGCCAGTCTTGTCGCACACCGGGTACTGAACCGTCGTCCGGAGACCCAAGGAACAGGTCTTGGACTAGAAAATAGCAAAGTACGACCCCGGTGCGCAGCTTTGGTGGCCAACCTCACCAGCCCCTTGGTCAGGCCTTCGTCGTTGATGGCCCTCCCGGTTGTTTGGAGCTTCCCTGCGCACCAATCCCCTGCAGGCATCGAACCTGGGGAGCCGTGTTGCTACCGTCGTGCGCAAGACGGTGCAACGGCGCGAGAACGTGGGCGTCGCGGTCGAAGACCTGGCGGCCGCGAAGGGCTTTTGAAGAACCCAGTCACCCTGAAGGACGAGGAGGCAACCGGTGAACGAAGAGATCTACGAGGGCAACCCCGAGCCGCCGATTGCCGGCGACGAGACCGCCACGCTGCTGGGCTTTCTGGAGCGGCAGCGCGCTACCTTTGCCTGGAAGACCGGTGGGCTGGACGCGGCCGCCCTGCAACAGAAGCTCAACCCCTCATCGATGACGCTGGGCGGCATGCTCAAGCACCTGGCCCGCTTCGAGGACGACATGTCCACCGAGTGGCTGCATGGCCGTGCCCAACTCCCGCCATGGAACGCCGTCGACTGGGACACCGACCACGACTGGGACTGGCGCTCCGCCCACGAGGACTCCCCCGAGCAGCTCTATGAACAGTGGCGCGACGCCGTGACCCGCTCCCGTGCCTTGTTCGCCGAGGCCCTGAGGGACGGCGGTCCGGGACGGCGGGGCACAGTCGTCTCCAACCCCGACGTTGAGCTACCGAATCTGCGCTACATCCTGCTCAACATGATCGAGGAGTACGCCCGCCATAACGGCCATGCCGACCTCATCCGTGAGTCGGTGGACGGGCTCGTCGGCCAGGACCCGCCGGGTTAGGAACGGCCTAAGGTGCCCAGCGGGAGATCCTGCGCGGCACGGGCTACCCGGCGCGCCGTTTCGCCAGGCGCCACACAGCCCGAAGGGCCGATATCAGGGCAACCACGAAGCCGAGGGCGCCTAGCCCAAGGAAAATGAGAACGAAACCGATCCTGACAGGAGAAGGAGGCAGTCCTTGGTCGGCCTCGCTGATTCCCCCGAAACCGATCCAGGTAAACAAGGCCAACACCAGACCAAGGAACATCATAGAGATGCCGGATGCGACGCCTGCCGCAACGAAGATTTCTTTCATAAAAACTGCTGGCCCCTTTCACTGCGCTGACGTTGCATGCTGTGGAAGTCCTTGGGACATCAAACGGGCGGCCATTCCTCGAACTATCGAATGATATCCCCTGTCGGGATACCCTGATCAGAAAAGCCTTGACGCTAAAGGCCGAAACTGAAAGAAGGGAATGCGGAGAACATTGAAGATCGCGGTTGCCTCAGTGATCGGCATAATCATGGTCATCGCTGCGTTGTTCTTCTTGGGACGCCCCCAGTGGGGAGGAAACGCCATCGAGGGTTTGACGCTGATCGCCGTCGGGGTATTTGTAGCCAGGCTCGCATGGGGCGGCAAAAAGAGCATCTCCCAACCGATGACGGAACCCGGAGAGGCCCTCAACGATCTATACCTAGGCGCCACTTACGCAGGCCCCAGACTCGTCGCCCCTCCTCAGGGAAAGCATGCAGAGTTGGTCATCGATGATGATGAGCGACTGAAGTTCCTCGAGGCCCTCAAGGAGGCAGACGCACGCTCACACCGCGACGCCTCTGAGGAACGGCACCGCCCCTAATTTCCAACCTTCTCCTCCACATCAAATTATTCCCGGGACTCGCCCTGGCCGGTTTTCGGATTATTTGCCCCTTCATTCCCCTTGGGCGCCGTTAGCTGATTGGCTTTTGTCGGAAGGATCTGCGTTCATTGAATCGACGTTCGCACCATGCTGATCCAGCATGAAAGGAAGGCGGACACGAAGGCCCGCGCACAGGGGCAGGCCTTTTGTATGGCAGGATCATTCTCAGGCAATCGCACTGAATCCGTGCCTCACTTTTGCCGGACATATTGGGGGAAAACTTGCGCAAAAATCCGGGCCGAATACTGGCCGCCATCGCGACCGCCGGAGCCCTGCTGCTTGGTGGGTTCACGGCCGCAGCCCCGGCTGAGGCCCTCGGTCCGAAGGCCACGGGGCCGAGCGCCTCCTCGGTGCTGAACACCCTGCCGGTCAAGGGCAAGGCCGCCAAGACCGGCTATTCCCGCGACAAGTTCGGCCCCTCGTGGCAGGACACCGACCGCAACGGCTGCGATACCCGGAACGATATCCTCAAGCGCGACCTCACCAAGGACAGGTTCAAGCCCGGCACGAATAACTGCGTCGTCGCTTCCGGGACCCTGAAAGATCCCTACACCGGCAAGACCATCAGCTACGTTCGCGGCGGCAACAAGGTCGACATCGACCACGTCGTGGCACTGGGCCAGGCTTGGGTGTCCGGCGCCCAGAAGCTCTCCACCGCCCAGCGCACCGCCCTGGCCAACGACCCGCTGAACCTGCTGGCCGTGGATGCCTCCGCGAATCGAGCCAAGGGCGACCGCGAGGCCAGCGCGTGGCTGCCCAAGAACAAGTCCTTCCGTTGTCCCCTCGTTGCCACCCAAATCGCGGTCAAAAAGAAGTACGCCCTGTCGGTCACTCCCACCGAGAAGGCCGCCATGAGGAAGGTTCTCACCTCCTGCCCTGGGCAGAAGACCGTGAAGGTCGCCGCCCTCAAGCCCGCCGGCAAGGCAACGCCGACGAAGGCCGCCAAGTCCTCCACGGCGTTAAAGGTCTCCCCCGGTGCTTTCTGCGCCTCGTCCGTGAAGGGCAAGAAGGGCATCGGCAAGACCAATGGCAAGACCTACACCTGCAAGGCGTCCTCCACGGACAGCCGCCTCCGCTGGCGGGCCTGATTCGGGGTTCAGGAGGAAAGGAAGCGCACCACTCGTGCGGGTGAACCCACAACAATGGAATTTTCGGGCACGTCCTTCGTAACTACGGAGGCAGCCGCCACGACAGCATTTTCGCCAATGGTCACGCCGGGCAGAATGGTGGCGTTCGATCCGATCCAGACATTGCGGGCGATGACGATGGGAGCCGGGTGCATGTCCGCGCGGCGGCTCGGCGCAAGGTCGTGGTTGAGTGTGGCCATCACGGAGTTGTGCCCGATGAGGCAGTCGTCCCCAATCACCACGCCGCCTTGGTCCTGAAATTTGCACCCTGAGTTGATGAAAATCCTCTTCCCGAGTGTGATGTTCTTCCCGAAGTCGGCGTAGAAGGGCGGGAAAACCGTCACGGATTCGTCAACCGGCTTGCCGGTCAGCTGAGCCAACAGCTCCCTCACCCGCGCGGGTTCCTGATAGGCGCCGTTAAGCTCGCCGGTAATGCGCAGGGCATCCTGGCTGACCCGGTGCATGACCCCATGCAACGGCGAGTTCCCCGTGATGGTTTGGCCGGCATTCAGGGCTTCAAGGAGATCTTCGAGTTCCATCGTGTCCTTCATGTTCTCGGAAGGAGTTCGCCCAGACGTGGCCATGCATCCCAGCCTATGTTGCAGCCGGCAGCTGGTGACACCCTCTCGGGGGATTCCAATTCAGGGACACTGGCATGGGTTGGCTACCGCGCCGACGTCGAAAACCCACCGCACCGCCCCTCCAGATGCGACGATGATCGAATGCAGAGCAGGGCTGACTTTCTCCTTGAGGGACCGCGCGGGCGACGCCTATGCCTCGAGCTGGCGAAGGCGCTCAGCCCGGCCGTCAGAACGGCCGCATCCGGGCTGGCATACGAACTCGATCCTGGAAGGGGCTCCTCAACAGTCCTGCTGACCGTTGGTCAAGGTGTTGCTCCCGCTCCTGCATCACCGGAAGAGGTTGTGGCAGCGATTGCTTCCCTCGATCCGGGTGCCCTGAACGGTGTACTCATTCAATCGGCGCTGCAACAAGCCCTTGCGTCGGCCAAGTACTGGCAGGAGCCGGAGGGTGAAGACGTGCTCGCCGGGCATCCCGCCGTCATTGCGGCCCTCTACACCGTGGCCGAACAGGTCATTGATTCTTCGACAGGGTGGCGCTGGGGTCAGCCTCGCGGGACCGGGCAGTGGGCAATTGACTGGCGATCAGCCCAGGACCCTTCGCCGCTGCCCAAAGACCCGCAGCGGACTTTGGCTGAGTGGGCACGAGGAGAGCGAGCCGAAGAAGCTCGGGCTGCGATCGATCGGCCCCGTGACCCCGGGGCACCCTGGTCCGGCACGTGGTGGTCCATCCCGCAGGGCTTGCTCCAGACCGTCGGACAGGTTCCGGCAGGACTGGACCTTGTCGAAGACAGCCTCGGCTGGGAAGATGCGACCACGATCCCGGTCCGTGGAGTGGGCCGGACGTATGAGATCCGCAGTGGTGATGACTGGATTCGACTGTGCCGCGCCTTTCCGCTGGACGTTACCGCCTCCCGTCGGCATGACTGGTACCGCACCACCGGACAGGCCGGCCGTTGGGTGATTCCGGACTGGGAACGAGTCGCCCACGAATGGGATGCAGTCCATCTAACTGTTGTGGCATACCTTAACAGCGCTGGGCGAGCGCTCCAGATCGATTCAGACGCGGCAAGCGTCATTGCTGGCTGGAACCCGGATACCACGATCTGGTTGACCGACGTCGCACGCGAATGGGAAGGGCCGCGGCAGATATGGCGTCGCGCGCCCCAGGATGGCTGCTGGTCTCCGGCGTGACCGCAAACGGCTGTTCGATCCAGCTGGTGACAACACGCAATGAGCTACGCCCCTGATGACGCGACAACTCCGGCCCGGCAACCTACCCGTCCGTGGCGCAGAACAGCTGCAGTTCAGCGTCTCCGTCGCGGATGTAGTGCAGACCGGTGAACCCGTGTCCCCCGGCGAAGCGGGACTGCAGGGAGGAGCCGTCCTCCAGCTGGTACAGCATGTTCGCCAGCGCGTTGCCGGCCTCGTCGGTGATGGCCAGGGACACGGCGCGCCCGTCCGGGGCCTCCCCTGTATAGCTTCCGGACAGCCGGAACGAGCCGGCGATCAACTCCTGCCGGTCTGCCGCCGGGCCGTCGACCCTGGGCAGGAGCAACTGGCCGGCCTCCTCTCCGGCGCTGCTGCCAAAGTCCGGACGGTACTGCGTGGTGCAGGCGATTTCGGCCGGCAGCTGCTGTTGCCCTGCTGCGCATCCCGAGAGCAGAAGGGCGGAAACAGCCAGCGTGACCGGACCCCCGACCACCCGCGGGCGGCGATGGTCCCGGTGCCGCCCAGCGCGGACCGCTTCACGGTGTGGAGTTGGTGCCATGGCAGCAGCCTAACGTCGCGGCCGGCGCGGGGACGTCAGGAACCGGTGCACGACGCGCCACGCCCGCGCCCTAGCCGAACCGATAAGCCGACGCATTAAACGGCGAAGCCCGCACCAAACGGTGCGGGCTTCGCTGGGGCTTGCGGGCGAAGGGTTACTTCTTGCCGCCGAAGCCCTTGAAGCGTGCGTTGAAGCGCTCCACGCGGCCGGCGCTGTCCATGATGCGCTGCTTGCCGGTGTAGAACGGGTGGGACTCCGAGGAGATTTCAACCTCGATCAGCGGGTAGCTGTTGCCGTCTTCCCACTCCACCGTCCGCTTGGACGTCGCGGTGGACTTGGTCAGGAAGGAAACGCCGGAGGCCAGGTCGCGGAACACAACCGGGGCGTATGCCGGATGGATATCAGACTTCATAGTTGTACCTTTTCTACGCGCCCCTGGATTTTGCCAGCGGCTAGAAGGATGGAAAGATGGCAGCCCCATTAGGGCCAGCACACAACTCTACCGCATTCGGCGGGCTCACGTCGAAGTGACACGGCAGGCCCAGAACGCCACCGCGCTGGCGGCCGCAACATTCAGCGAGTCCACTCCCGCACGCATCGGGATCATCACGGTCAGGTCCACCAAGTCGAGCGTTTGCTGTTTCACGCCGGCGCCCTCGGTGCCCAGCACCAGTGCCAGCCTGTCGTAGCTGCGCCGCTCCAACTCATCCAAGGAGATGGCGTCCCCGGTCAGCTCCAACGCCGCCGTCGTGAAACCGGCGTCGCGCAGCGCGTTAATGTCCTCCGGCCACTCCGGCAGCCGGGCCCACGGAATCTGGAAGACCGTGCCCATGGAGACCCGGATGCTGCGCCGGTACAACGGGTCGGCGCACTGTGGACTGAGCAGCACCGCGTCCATGCCCATGGCGGCAGCGGACCGGAAGATCGCGCCCACGTTGGTGTGGTCCACGATGTCCTCCAGCACTGCCACCCGGCGGGCGCCGGCCAGCACGTCCTCGACCGGCAGCGGCGCGGGCCGGTGCATGGCGGCCATTGCCCCGCGGTGCAGGTGGAATCCGGTGATCGCCTCCAGCACCTCGGGCGTCCCGACGAACACCGGCACGTCGGGGAACCGGCCGATGACGTCGCGCAGGTCGTCCAGCCACTTGTCGGTCAGGAAGAACGACCGAGGGGTGTGGCCCGCCGCGATGGCCCGGCGCAGCACCTTGGAGCTTTCCGCGATGTACATGCCCTCGGCGGGCTCGCGGCGCCGGCGCAGCGCGGTGTCCGTCAGCTGCGCGTAGTCGGCCACGCGCGGGTCGGCGGCGGAGTCCAGGCGCACCAGGTTCATGCGAAGAGGTTCCTGACCAGCACGAACAACGCCACCAGGCCAAGGGTGACAATAACGCCGCGCAGCACCACCGGCTTCAGCCGGCGTCCCACCGCGGACCCGATCAGCGCGCCGATCAACGAACTGATGGCGATGACCAGCACCACCGGCCATTCGATCCGGTCGAACGCGAAGAGCATGTAGGAGATGGCGGCGATGATGTTCACGCCCAACACCAGCACGTTCTTGACCGCGTTGGCCTGCTGCAGGGTGCCGTGCAGGAAGACCCCGAGGATTCCCACCAGCAGCACGCCCTGCGCGGCCACGAAGTAGCCGCCGTAGACACCGGCAAAATAGACCAGCCCCAGCAGCAGCCACGGACGCGGCCGGGTGCGGGCCTGCGCGGCCTGGCGGTCGCGCACCCAGGCCTGGAGCTTGGGTTGGAACACCACGAACAGCAGCGCCACCACGATCAGGAACGGCGCCGCCACGCCGAAGACTTCCTCCGGCAGGTGCAGCAGCAGCCAGGCACCGGTGATCCCGCCCAGCAGCGAGGCTGGCAGCAGGATGGCCAGGGTGCGGCGCAGCCCCGCCAGTTCCCTCCGGTAGCCGTAGACGCCGCCCACGTTGCCGGCAATCAGGCCCATCGCGTTCGAAATGGTCGCGGTCACCGGCGCATAGCCCAGTGCCACGAGAATGGGGAACGTGACCAGCGTCCCGGAGCCAACAATGCTGTTGATGGTCCCGGCCCACAGGCCGCCCAACCCGATCAGGGCAGCGTTCAGAACATCCATGAGGCAGGCGCCGCTTAGGCGCGCTTGGCTACGGCAGTGTAGCGGCCGCCGTCGTGCTTGACGCTCAGCGGCATGTCAAAGGCGGCGCTCAGGTTCTCTTCGGTCAACACCTCGGCGATGGGCCCCTGGGCCACCACCCCGCCTTCGCGCAGCAGCATGGCGTGCGTGAAGCCCGGCGGCACTTCCTCCAGATGGTGGGTGACCAGCACCAAAGCCGGCGCGTCCTCGTCCTGGGCCAGTTCGCTCAGCCGCCGCACCAGATCCTCGCGGCCGGCCAGGTCCAGGCCGGCGCCCGGCTCATCCAGCAGCAGCAGTTCAGGGTCGGACATCAGGGCCCGGGCAATCTGCACGCGCTTGCGTTCGCCCTCGCTCAGCGTGGCGAAGGTGCGGTTCATGAAGGTGGACATGCCCCAGGCATCCAGCAGCCGGAAGGCGCGGCGCTCGTCCATCTTGTCGTACTGTTCGCGCCAGCGGCCGGTCACCCCGTAGGCGGCGGTGACCACCACATTGAGCACCTGCTCGTGCTCGGGGATCTGGCCCGCCAGAGCGGTGGAGGCCAAACCGATCCGCGGCCGCAGCTCGAACACGTCGACCTTGCCCATGGTCTCGTCCAGGATCCCGGCGATCCCGCGGGTGGGGTGCAGGCGAGCGCCGGCGATCTGCAGCAGCGTGGTCTTGCCCGCCCCGTTCGGGCCGAGCACCACCCAGCGCTCCCCCTCCTTGACCTGCCAGTCAATGCCGTCGAGCAGGGTTTTCCGCCCGCGGACAACAGTGACCCCGGCAAATTCAAGTACATCGCTCATATCAGTAGACAGTAGGCTAAAACGCGTAGCATTCGCCAAACGCGACGCCGGAGCCTGCCATGATGGATCCGGCCCTCCCTCCAGCTTTGCGCAGAACGGAATCACTATGCCCTCGCTCCTCCGTGTCGTCTCCTACGGCCGGGAACTCCCCGATGCCTATCTCGCCGCCGTTCAGGCCGCGGTCACCGGAGCCGGCGGGAGCATCATCGAGCTGGAGAACGCGGCCAACGACCGTTTCCAGGTCACCGTCCTGACGGTGGAGTACGACGGCGGTGCCCCCGACGGCGTCGCAGCCCTACGGGCGGCGCTGGCCCCCGTCCTCACGGATGACCTGGGCACCGCCGTGATGGATGCGTCGCTGGCCGGGCCGCAGCGCAAGCTGCTGCTGATGGACGTGGACTCCACGCTCATCCAGCAGGAGGTCATCGAACTGCTGGCCGAGCATGCCGGCAAGCGGGACGAGGTTGCCGCCGTGACCGAAGCGGCGATGCGCGGCGAACTGGACTTCGCCCAGAGCCTGCACGCCCGGGTGGCAACCCTGAAGGACCTTCCCCTCGACGTGATCGACCGCGTCCGTGCCGCGGTGCGGCTGACGGACGGGGCCCGGGAACTGGTCGAGGCCTTCCTGGCCGCCGGCCACGCGGTAGCCGTGGTCTCCGGCGGCTTCAGCCAAATCCTGGATCCGCTGGCCGCCGAGCTCAGGCTGACCTACCACCGCGCCAACCTGCTGGGCATCGACGCGGAGATGCTGACCGGCAAGGTGGACGGCGACGTGGTGGACCGCGCGGTGAAAGAGGCATTGTTGCGCGAATGGGCGGCGGCGGAGGCAATCGACCTGGCGCAGACCATTGCCATCGGCGACGGCGCCAACGACCTGGACATGCTCGCCGCCGCCGGCCTGGGCGTCGCGTTCAACGCCAAGCCTGCCGTCCGGGAGGCCGCCGACGCCGCCATCAACATTCCCTACCTGGACGTGGCGCGCTACTTCGCCGGCCTCTGACGCTTCTGCGGCCGCCGGACCGGCAATCCAGGCGTGCTGATTTTCGCCGGACGAGGCCCCTACCGCCGGGCCATGTGCCGGAGTAGGGTCGGTTGAACCTCCCCCGGACAGCGTCCCGGCTGCCGGCCTACGGGCAGGATTCCCGGAACCTGCCGCGAAGGAGAATCTGCGATGAGCACGCACTCCACAACGACCACAACCCTGGAGCCGGACGTGGCGGAGACCTGCCGGCGCCTGGCGGCGCAGCTGCGGGTCGACTCCATCCGAACCACCACCCGCGCCGGCTCCGGCCACGCCACCTCGTCGCTCTCGGCGGCCGACCTCATGGCGGTGCTCCTGGCGAACCACCTGCGCTATGACTGGCAGCGGCCCGACCTGGCGGCGAACGACCATCTGGTTTTCTCCAAGGGGCACGCCTCGCCGCTGCTCTATGCCATGTTCCGGGCCGCCGGAGTGATCGACGAAACGGAACTGCTCGACACCTACCGGCAGTTTGGCAGCCGGCTGCAGGGACATCCCACGCCTGCCCTGCCCTGGGTGGACGTGGCAACCGGCTCACTCGGCCAGGGGCTGCCCGTCGCCGTCGGCATCGCCATGGCCGGCAAGTACCTGGACCGGCTCCCCTACCGGACGTGGGTCCTCTGCGGGGACAGCGAGATGACCGAAGGGTCCATGTGGGAGGCGCTGGACAAGGCCGCCTACTACCGGCTGGGAAATCTGACGGCGATCGTGGATGTGAACCGGCTGGGCCAGAACGGGCCGACCGCACTGGGCTGGGACCTCGACCGGTACGCCGCCAGGATCCGGGCCTTCGGCGCGCAACCGCTGCCGATCGACGGCCACGACCTGGCAGCCATCCACGAAGCCTTCGCCACGGCGCGTGCCACCACCGACCGGCCCAGCGTCATCCTGGCCCGCACGGTCAAGGGCAAAGGCGTTCCCGCGGTGGAGGACAGGGACGGCTGGCACGGCAAGGCACTGCCGGAGGACGTCGCCGGGGCCGCCATCGAGGCGCTGGGCGGCCCCACGCACCACCGGATCGCCACGCTGGAACCGGAACCCGGCGATCCTGCCATCACGCCCGACCCCGCGGCCGCCGTCGACCTTCCCGCCTACACGGTGGGCGATTCCGTCGCCACCCGGACGGCCTTCGGCGACGCCGTGGCTGCCCTCGCCGCCCGGCCCGAGGTGGTGGTCCTCGATGGTGAGGTGGGCAACTCCACCAAGGCCGGGGAATTCAGCAAGGCCGCGCCGGAGCGCTTTTTCGAAATGTTCATCTCCGAACAGCAGATGGTGGCTGCGGCGGCGGGGCTCTCCGTGCGCGGGTATGTGCCGTTCGCCGCCAGTTTTGCAGCGTTCCTCGTCTCCCGCGGTTACGACTTCATCCGGATGGCGGGGGTTTCCAAGGTGGACATCCGCCTGGTCGGAACCCATGCCGGCGTCGAGATCGGCCAGGACGGGCCTTCGCAGATGGCGCTGGAGGACCTGGCCGCCATGCGGGCGATCCACACCTCAACCGTCCTCTACCCCGCCGACGCACCCTCGGCCGCCCGGTTGGTCCGCACCATGGCTGACACTTCCGGCATCTGCTACCTCCGCGCGACCCGGGGCGACTACCCCGTGCTGTACGGGGACGGCGAAGAGTTCCCCATCGGCGGGGCGAAGGTGCACCGGGCCACCGACGACGACGCCGTCGCGCTCGTCGGCGCGGGCGTCACCGTGCACGAGTGCCTGGCCGCGTCCGCCCAACTCGCCGACGAAGGCATCGCCGCGCGGGTGATTGACCTGTATTCGATCAAGCCCATCGACCAGGAGACGCTGCTGGCAGCGTGCCGGGCCACCGGAGGCCGGATCATCACGGTGGAGGACCACTATCCCGAAGGCGGGCTCGGGTCAGCCGTCGCCGGTTCGCTGACGCAGGCGCGGGTACCGGACCTCAAGCTGGTCCGGTTGGCCGTGGAAGGTTTGCCGACGTCCGGCGCGCCACACGACCTGCTGGACGCCGCGGGCATCTCCGCGCGGCATATCGTTGAGGCGGCGCGCCGACTGGTTCGGGAGTAGTCCGGGCCCTGCGGCGTCTTAGTCCTGCGCCTGCAGGAAGGACTCGGCCCCGCCCACGTATTCCGTGTGGCCGGAGGGGACGTCGGCGGTGACCATCTTGGCCACTTCCGCGCCGAACTCTTCCACCGAGTAAAGCTTGCCGGCCTCTGCGCGGCGGGCTTCGATCGCGCCGGGGCGGGCACGGTCCAGCAGCGTCGCGGTCACGGTGCCTTCGATCATGTCGCCGGATACGACCACCAGCGAGATGCCCTTGGCGTCCAGCTCCGGCAGCAGATCGCGCAGCGCGTCTTCGCCGGCGCGCTTGCTCAGGGCCACCGGCTCATACTCCGGCATGGTCGGCACGGTGCGGATGAAGTGGGCCTGGTGGCTGGTGACAAACACCACCCGGGAGCCTGCCGGCATCACCTCGGCCGCCGCCTTGAGCATGTTCACCTGCGCGTCGCGGTTCAGGCGCAGGGCATAATCCTCGCCCATGCTGGACTCCATGCCGCCGGACGCGTTGAGCACCAGCACATCGACGCCGCCGAAGTTCTGCCGGGCGGCTTCGACCAGTGCCTGCGAGCCCTCTGCCGCGGTGAGATCGGCGGCAACGGCGACGGCGCGGCCGCCGGCTTCTTCGATCTGCGCCACTACCTTGTTCGCGCGGGGTGCCTTCTGGCGGTAGTTGACCACCACCGACGCTCCCTCGGCAGCCAGGAGCTTGGCCACCTCGGCGCCGATGCCGCGCGATGATCCCGTTACGATTGCTGCTTTGCCGTCCAGTGCGCCCATGGCTGCTCCTCGAGGTTCTGAGTGGTGGTCCGGTCGGCCCGTTGTAGGAAACGCTCAACCGGAAAAGGCTTCGGGTTCCATCTTGCCAGTCCCCGAAGCCTTATCCGTTGTAGAGAGCCCACAAAACGCAGGCCCGAACACCTGCCTGACCTGCCTAGTGGCCCATTCCCAGTCCGCCGTCCACCGGAATCACCGCGCCGGAGATGTAGGCGGCTTCGTCGCTGGCAATCCAGCGGACCACGTTCGCAACTTCTTCGGGTTCGGCAAAGCGGCCGGCCGGGATGGAAGCCAGGTAGTTCTTCTGGGTGTCTTCCGGCAGTACTGCCGTCATCTCCGTGTTGACGAAGCCCGGGGCCACGACGTTGGCGGTGATGTTGCGGGATCCTAGCTCGCGGGTCAGCGACCGGGCGATGCCCACCAGGCCGGCCTTGGACGCGGCATAGTTGATCTGGCCCGGCGACCCGTAGAGACCCACCACCGAGGAGATCAGCACCACCCGGCCCTTCCGCAGCCGGATCATGCCCTTGGAGGCGCGCTTGATCACCCGGAACGCGCCGGACAGGTTGGTATCCACCACGCTGGTGAAGTCTTCTTCGCTCATCCGCAGCAGCAGCGTGTCGCGCGTGACGCCGGCGTTGGCGACCAGGACCTCCACCGGACCGTGGGCAGCCTCGACTTCGGCGAAGGCAGCGTCCACCGACGCGGCATCCGTCACATCGGCCTTCACGCCCAGGAGTCCGTCGGGAACCTCGCCGCTGCGGTAAGTGATCGCCACCTTGTCGCCGTTCGCCTCGAAGGCCCGGGCAATCGCCAGCCCGATTCCCCTGTTGCCGCCGGTGACCAGCACGCTGCGGCCGGACTGCTGTTCGTTGCTCACTCTTACCTCCATCAGGCTGCTGTTTTCCTATGGAATCCTAGCCCGGGATATTCGTCGGTCGGTCATCGTCGGGCGGCTTTAGACATTCCGGCCAGCGTGGGAGAATTGATACAGCCCTGATGGAGTGTGATGAGCAAGCAGCCTGACGAGAAGCCGGAAGTCCTGAGCATTACGGACGTCCCTGAAAGCCATACCGATGAAATGCACCGGCGCATGGTCAAGTACACGCTCGCCATGGGTATCCGGTTGGCTTGTTTGCTGCTCTTCTTCTTCATCGACAGCTGGTTCCGCTGGTTCTTCGTGGCCGGCGCCGTCTTCCTGCCGTGGATCGCCGTGATCATCGCCAATGGCGGCAGCGACAAATCGAACCTGCAGCACAGCACCGCCTTGCTGGACCAGGCGCCGCAGCCGGAGCTGGAGGCCCCCTCCGCCCGCACGGCAAACGCCGGGGCAGACACCGACCAGGTCCTCAGCGGGGAACTTATCGACGACGCCGAACCGGAAGCGGCCAGCAGCCCCGGCGCGTCCTCCCCGCCCGTCCGCCCCGCCTCCGACCGGCCGGAGCCGCCGGGCCCGGCACCGACAGCGGCCGACGGGCCCGCCGTTGCGGACGCTACCCCGCCGGAGGATCCCCACGTGGACGACGAGCCGGCCGAATTCACCGGAAATCTGAGCCCCGTCACCAAGCGGCGCTGGCGGAAGGCGGCCGCATGAACCTCTTGGACCAGCTCGGCGGCGGGGCGGCGGCCGCCTCCCCCGTCTGTTCGCGGAAGGGCTGCCGCCAGGATGCGCAGTGGCAGCTGCTGTGGAACAACCCGAAAATCCATACCCCCGAGCGCCGCAAAATCTGGCTCGCGTGCGGCGCACACCGGGAATGGCTGCAGGACTATCTGATCCAGCGCAGCCTCTGGCGCGAAACGCTCCCCTTGGAAGGTGCCTGAATGTCCTACCGATTCCTGCTCAGCGGCAAGTGGCTGGGCTGGCTGCTGATCGTTGCCCTGCTGGCCGCGCTGTGCGTGGTGCTGGGCAACTGGCAGATGGAACGCCGGGACCAGGCCCGCGACGTCATCGCGGCGGTGGAGAACAATTACGACGCCGATCCGGTGCCGTTCGGCGAGGTGCCGGACATCTTCGCCACCGCCGATGACTCGGTGGAATGGACGCCGGTGGTCCTCACCGGCGAGTACGACGACGCCGGGCAGCGGATCGTGCGGAACCGTCCCCTGAACGGCCGGCCGGGCTACGAGGTGCTCGTCCCGTTGCGCCTCCAGAACGGCAGCGCCGTGGTGATCAACCGGGGCTGGCTCCCGATCGGCAACAACCAGGCCGGCCACCCGGACACCATTCCCGCCGCCCCGGACGGCGACGTCACCGTCGTCGCCCGCGTCAAGCCCGGCGAGGGCCCCGTCAGCCGCGGGGCCCCGGAAGGCCAGCTCGCGTCCATCCAGCTGGACGCCTATGCAGCAGAACTGGGCTACCCCGTCCATACCGGCAGCTACGGCCTGATGGCGGCGGAATCTCCCGCTGCTGCCGTGCAACCCGTGCAGATCCCCAAGCCGGCCATCGACGAAGGCCCGCACCTGTCGTACTCCATGCAGTGGTACGCCTTCGGCGTGCTGCTGTTCGTCGGCTACGGCTATGCCGCCCGCCAGCAGGCGCACCACAGCCGGTACGCGGAGGAAGAGGAGGCGTTGAGCGGTTACCACCAGGCCAATCCGGCACCGCGCGCCGCGGCTCCGAACCGCCGGCGCAAGCGGCCGACGGCCGAAGAAGAGGAAGACGCCCTGTTGGACGCCCAGGGGTTCCGCACCGACGGCACCCTGCTCAGCCGCGACGACTGAACTCCAGCGCCGTCTATAACCGAAATTGCACGGCGCTTAGACACCTCGCTCGTTCCTCGCTCGGCGATGCGCGCCTTGGCAATTTCGATTGCGACGGCGCTGTGCCCGGAATCAGGCCAGGGTGACCAGGTCCAGGTAGTCCTCGTTCCAGAGGTCTTCGACGCCGTCCGGCAGCAGCACGACGCGCTCCGGGTTCAGGGCCGCCACCGCCCCTTCATCGTGGCTCACCATGACGACGGCGCCGCTGTAGTTGCGCAGAGCGCCCAGGATTTCCGCCCGGCTGGCCGGATCAAGGTTGTTGGTCGGCTCATCCAGCAGCAGCACATTGGCCGATGACGCGACAATGGTGGCCAGGGCGAGCCGGGTCTTTTCGCCACCGGAGAGCACCCCCGCCGGCTTGTTCACGTCGTCCCCCGAGAACAGGAAGGAACCGAGGATGTTCCGCACCTCGGCATCCTGCAGGTCGGGCGCGGCCGTGCGCATGTTCTCCAGCACGGTCCGGTCCACATCCAGCGTCTCGTGTTCCTGCGCGTAGTAGCCGATCTTCAGTCCGTGGCCGGGCAGCACATCGCCGGTGTCGGGCGTGTCCACCCCGGCCAGCATGCGCAGCAGCGTGGTCTTGCCCGCGCCGTTCAGCCCCAGGATCACCACGCGGGAGCCCCGGTCGATGGCCAGGTCCACGTCCGTGAAGATCTCCAATGAGCCATAGGACTTGCTGAGGCCTTCGGCGGTGAGCGGAGTCTTGCCGCAGGGTGCCGGATCGGGGAAGCGCAGCGCCGCCACCTTGTCCTGTGCGCGCACCTCATCCAAGCCGCTGAGCAGGCGTTCGGCACGCTTGGCCATGTTCTGGGCCGCCACCGCCTTGGTGGCCTTGGCGCGCATCTTATTCGCCTGGTCCATCAGGACCTGGGCCTTCTTTTCGGCGTTGGCGCGCTCACGCTTGCGGGCCCGCTCGTCGGTCTCGCGCTGGGACAGGTAGCGCTTCCAGTTCATGTTGTAGATGTCGATGGTGGCGCGGTTGGCGTCCAGGTGGAAGACCTTGTTGACGGTCGCTTCCAGCAGCCCGGTGTCGTGGCTGATCACGATCAGGCCGCCCTGGTGGTTTTTCAGGAACTCGCGCAGCCAGCTGATCGAGTCCGCGTCCAGGTGGTTGGTCGGCTCATCGAGCAGCATGGTGTCCGCACCGGAATACAGGATCCGGGCCAGCTCGACGCGGCGGCGCTGGCCGCCGGAGAGCGTCCGCAGGGGCTGGTTCAGAATCCGCTCCGGCAGGGCCAGGTTGGAGGAGATGGCGGCCGCCTCGGCCTCGGCCGCGTAGCCGCCGCCGGAGATGAACTCGGCCTCCAGCCGGTCGTAGCGGCGCATCGCCTTCGCCTGGACGTCGGCGTCGGTGCTGGCCATTTCCGACTGCGTTTCCCTCAGCTTGCGGGTCACCACGTCGAGGCCCCGCACCGAGAGGATGCGGTCGCGGGCCAGCTGTTCCATGTCGGGGGTGCGGGGGTCCTGGGGCAGGTAGCCGATCTCACCGGTGCGCACCACGGTCCCGGCGGCAGGCATGCCTTCTCCGGCCAGGACGCGGGTCAGCGTGGTCTTGCCGGCGCCGTTGCGGCCCACCAGCCCCACCTTGTCGCCCTTGTCCACACGGAAGGACACCGCCTCCATGAGCAGACGGGCCCCGGCACGCAGCTCAAGATCGTTGACGGTAATCACAGTGGAAGCCTTTCGAAGGGGTGCGGAGAGGGGATGCCCGGGCGCCGTCCAGACGGGACGGGCGGAAATCAACCTTTCCAGTCTACCGGCAACCCGAAGCCGTCCCCACCCCTCCGCGGCGTGATCGGACGGTTATCCTTGGCGAATGAGTTTCTCCCGCGGCTCCCGGCTGGATACGTCACAGGTTCAGGACCGCCGCGGCGGCCTGGGCGGCAAGATCGCGATCGGAGGCGGCGGCCTGTTGGTCCTCATTGCCAGCCTGCTGGGTGTTCCGCCCGAAGTGCTGGAGGGCTTCGGCGTGGGCGGCGGCCAGGAACAGCAGCAGGCGGGAGGTTCCGTCCTGCAGGAAGAGTGCCGCACCGGCGCCGACGCCAACGAGCGCACCGACTGCCGCATCGTGGGTACCGTCAACAGCCTCAACGATTTCTGGGCCGGCTATCTCCCCCGCTACAACATGCAGTATCCCGCCCCGCAGACCGTCCTTTTCGACGGCGGCGTCAGCACCGGCTGCGGCAGGGCCAGCAGTGCGGTGGGCCCGTTTTATTGTCCATCTGATCAGACGGCGTACTTTGACACGTCCTTTTTCACCGAGCTGACCACCCGCTTTGGTGCGAGCGGGGGGCCGCTGGCCGAGGAGTATGTGGTGGCCCACGAGTTCGGGCACCACATCCAGAACCTGACCGGCGCCATCGGCTACGCCCGGCAGGATCCCCAGGGTCCCGAGTCCGGTGCAGTCCGGGTGGAACTGCAGGCGGACTGCTATGCCGGCGTGTGGGCAGGCAATGCCACGGAGCAGATCGACGAAAGGACCGGAGAACCGTTCATGCAGCCGCTGACCCAGCGGGACCTGCAGGACGCCCTCTCCGCCGCGGCCGCCGTGGGCGACGACCGCATCCAGCAAGCCGCCGCGGGGCAGGTCAACCCCCACACCTGGACCCACGGCTCCAGCGAGCAACGGCAGCGCTGGTTCCTGCACGGCTACCGGACCGGGGACGCCGGCCGGTGCGACACTTTCTCCGCCCCGGACCTCGACCGCCCCGCCTGAGGCAGGCTGTGAAGGCTACAGGTCGCGCGGGTCCACCGGGTCGGTCTCGCTGATGCCCGCGGCGAAGGGCGGTGCGCCCCCGGAGGTCCCGGCCCTGCCGCCGTCGGGATCGCCGGGTCCGAAGCCGGGCAGATAACCGTCGGGCTCGCGGCCCATCGTTGTGTCCAGCAGCAGGAAGACCGTGCCCGCTCCCAGCCAGACCAGGATCAGGCCGATCCCCGTCATCAGCAGCTCCCCCGGCCCCGCCGTCCCCAGACCATACGGCAGCCAGCCCGTCGCGGCACCCCTGACCCCCGTCCAGAGCAGCCAGAAACCCGGGAAGGCCAGGCCGAGCGTAACCGCCCCGGCGCCGATGCGGGGCCGCGGACCGAAGATGAGCCAGCCGGTCAGGACGACCACGGGCAGCACGTAATGCAGGAGCCGGTCCGCCATCACCCCTGCCGCGCTCAACCCTGCGGCTTCGGGAAAACCGCGGAACCGGGTGAACTGGGCCAGGAAGACCAGCAGCATGGCCGCCAGGGTGGCGGTCCGGGCTGCCCGCCAGAGCCGTCCCCCGGCCATGGTCGAATCCATCAACAGCGTGAGGCTCACCACGAAGACCAGCAGCGCGGCCTGCACCCCCGGCGCGCTGGCGTAGTTCCACCAGGAATGTGCGGCGGCGGCACCATAACCGGGGGCTGCCGGCACGGCGGTGATTCCGACGGCGAGGCCCACCACGGCCAGCAGCGCAGTGAGGCCGTGGTAGGCCGAAGCGACGTGGATCTCGTCATAGCGTCCCCGCCGCCGCTTTGCTGCCGCACTCGACACTCCCATGACCCGATCCTAGCCCGCGGGCCGGTGCCAACACAGCAGCGGACCGGCCACCCGAAGGTGACCGGTCCGCCGTCGTCGATTCGTCGGGCTCAGATATTGAACCCGAGGGCGCGCATCTGGTCGCGGCCGTCGTCGGTGATCCGTTCCGGACCCCACGGCGGCATCCACACCCAGTTGAGGCGCCACTCATCCACCACGCCGTCCAGCGCCTGGCCGGTCTGCTCCTCGAGGACGTCGGTGAGCGGGCAGGCGGCGGTGGTCAGCGTCATGTCGATGAGCAGGGCACCGTCGTCGGCGTACTTCAGCCCGTACAGCAGGCCGAGGTCCACGATGTTGACGCCCAGCTCAGGGTCGATGACGTCCTTGAGCGCTTCCTCGACGTCCTCCAGGGACGTCTGCGGGGCTTTGGCTTCTGTCATGATCAGGCCTTTGCTGCTGTCAGGTAGCGGTCGTATCCCTCTTCTTCGAGACGGTCGGCCAGTTCGGGGCCGCCCTCTTCGGCGATGTGGCCATCTACGAAGACGTGCACGAAGTCGGGCTTGATGTAGCGCAGGATGCGGGTGTAGTGGGTGATGAGCAGGGTGCCCATCGCGCCCCCGGCATGCACCCGGTTGTGGCCTTCGGAGACCACCTTGAGCGCATCCACGTCCAGGCCGGAGTCGGTTTCGTCCATGATGGCGAACTTGGGCTTGAAGAGTTCGAGCTGGAGGATCTCCACGCGCTTCTTCTCGCCGCCGGAGAAGCCTTCGTTCACGTTGCGCTGGGCGAAGTCGGCGTCGATGCGCAGCTGGCCCATCGCTTCCTTGACGTCCTTGGTCCAGGTACGCAGGCTCGGGGCCTCGCCGTCGAGGGCGGTCTTGGCGGTGCGCAGGAAGTTGGTCATGGTCACGCCGGGTACCTCGACTGGGTACTGCATGGCCAGGAACAGGCCGGCGCGGGCGCGCTCGTCCACGCTCATGGCCAGCACATCTTCGCCGTCCATGGTGATGGAGCCGGAGTCGACGTTGTAGCGCGGGTGCCCGGCGATGGTGGCCGCCAAGGTGGACTTGCCGGAACCGTTCGGGCCCATGATGGCGTGGATTTCGCCGGTGTTGATCGTCAGGGACACGCCCTTGAGGATCTGCTTGCTGCCCTGCTCGGTGTCGATGCTGACGTGCAGGTCCTTGATTTCAAGAGTAGACATCTGTCTGCTTTCTCCTTTGCGCCCGGTGGGGGCGGGCGCCGTTCACGTGATTGAAGTTTTTAGTTGAGGTCCGGGGCAGGTGCCCCGTTCAGGACGTTCGTGACGTCCACGTAGACGCCGTCGCCGTCGAGCGTCAGCGCGAACACCGGGACGGGTTCGAACGCCGGCAGGCTCAGCGGCTCGCCGGTGCGCAGATCAAATTGGGACCCGTGGCCCCAGCATTCGATCGCGCAGCCTTCGACGTCGCCTTCGGAGAGGGAGACGTCCGCGTGCGAACAGGTGTCCCCGATGGCGTGGAGTTCGCCCTCAGAGTCCCTGACGATGGCTACCGGGTAGTCATCGATCAGGATGCGCACTGCCTGGTTGACCTGTACGTCAGAGGCCTGGCACACCAGTTCGCCGCGCGGAGTCCCGCTCATCAGAGGTTGCCCGCCTCGAGCTCGCGTTCCAGTGCGGCGTTGAGCCGCTCTTCGAGGGCGGGGACCCGGATCTGCTGAATGACCTCGTTAAGGAAACCGCGGACCACCAGGCGGCGGGCGACGTCTTGGGGGATGCCGCGCGCCATCAGGTAGAACAGGTGCTCGTCGTCGAAGCGGCCGGTGGTGCTGGCGTGGCCGGCACCTTCGATCAGTCCGGTCTCGATTTCGAGGTTCGGCACCGAGTCGGCGCGCGCGCCGTCGGTCAGCACCAGGTTCCGGTTTGCCTCGTAGCTGTCTGTGCCCTCGGCTTCCTTGCGGATCAACACGTCGCCCACCCAGACGGTGTGCGCGTTCTTGCCCTGCAGGGCGCCCTTGTACAGCACCCGCGACTTGCAGTTCGGCATCGCGTGGTCCACGAACAGGCGGTGCTCAAGGTGCTGTCCGGCGTCGGCGAAGTAGAGGCCGAACATTTCCACGTCGCCGCCGGTGGCAGTGAAACGGGTGGACGGCGTGACGCGGACCAAATCGCCGCCCAGGCTGACGGTCACGTGCTTGAACTTCGCGTCGCGGCCCACGCGGGCCTGCTGCGAGGAGGCGTGAACGGCGTCGTCGGCCCATTCCTGCACCGAGACGACGGTGAGCTCGGCGCCGTCCTGCACGTCGATCTCCACGTTCTGCGAGACCGTTGCACTGCCCTTGTGGTCCAGTACGACGACGGCCTTGGAGAACTTTTCGGCCACGATGACCAGATGCTGCGCGGACAGCTCGGTGCTGTTGCCTTCCACCACCACGGCGACGCCGGAATCCAGCTGGGCTTCGGCCGGAATGGTCACCACGGTCGCTTCGGTGAACGCCTCCCAGGCCGCCGCGGAGACGCGGTCCTCGGGGATGCCCGCAACGCCGATGCGTGCATCGCTCCGGCCCACGGTCTCGACCAGGACGCCGGCCGGCAGGTCGGCGCCTTCGGGCCCGGTGACGGTGACGGCCGGTGCGGTACCGGTCAGCGCGTCGCGCTGCAGGCCGCGCAGGCGCTTGAGCGGGGTGAACCGCCAGTCTTCCTCGCGTCCGGTGAGCTGGCCGAAGTCTTCTGCCTTGTACGAGGTCAGGCGGCCGGCGCGGGAGCTGTCCGGAACCCCGACGCCGCCTCCGTGGCTGTGGCTTTTCGCGCTGGCCCCGGCCAGCGGGCCTGCGGCAGCGTTGGCCGGGGAGAGGTTTTCGCCTTCCTCCGTGAATCCGTCGATGGCCGGAGCACCGATACGTGCCTTCTCAGTGATCTCAGTCATTAACCTACGGATCCTTCCATCTGCAGTTCAATCAAGCGGTTCAGCTCGAGGGCGTATTCCATCGGCAGCTCGCGGGCGATCGGCTCGATGAAACCGCGCACGATCATCGCCATTGCTTCGTCTTCGGCCATGCCGCGCGTCATCAGGTAGAACAGCTGCTCTTCGCTGACGCGGGACACGGTCGCCTCGTGGCCCATGGTGACGTCGTCTTCGCGGACGTCGATGTACGGGTACGTGTCCGACCGCGAGATGGTGTCCACCAGCAGGGCGTCGCAGACCACGCTGTTCTTGGTGTTCTTCGCGCCTTCGCGCACCTGGACCAGGCCTCGGTAGGCCGAGCGGCCGCCGCCGCGGGCCACGGACTTGGCCACGATCGCGCTGGACGTGTTCGGCGCGAGGTGGACCATCTTCGAGCCCGTGTCCTGGTGCTGGCCCGCACCGGCGAAGGCGATGGACAGCGTCTCGCCCTTGGCGTGCTCGCCGGTCAGGTAGACGGCCGGGTACTTCATGGTGACCTTGGAGCCGATGTTGCCGTCGACCCACTCCATGGTGGCGCCCTCATGGGCGATGGCCCGCTTGGTGACCAGGTTGTACACGTTGTTGGACCAGTTCTGGATCGTCGTGTACCGGACGCGCGCGCCCTTCTTCACGATGATTTCCACGACGGCGGAGTGCAGCGAGTCGGAGCTGTAGATCGGCGCCGTGCAGCCCTCGATGTAGTGCACGTAGGAGTCTTCGTCGGCGATGATCAGCGTGCGCTCGAACTGGCCCATGTTCTCGGTGTTGATCCGGAAGTAGGCCTGCAGCGGGATATCCACGTGCACGCCCTTGGGGACGTAGACGAAGGACCCGCCGGACCAGACGGCCGTGTTCAGCGAGGCGAACTTGTTGTCGCCCACCGGGATAACCGAACCGAAGTACTCCTGGAAGATCTCCGGGTGTTCCTTCAGGCCGGTGTCGGTGTCCAGGAAGATCACGCCCTGGGCTTCCAGGTCTTCGCGGAGCTGGTGGTAGACCACCTCGGACTCGTACTGGGCGGCAACGCCGGAAACCAGGCGTTCACGCTCTGCCTCGGGGATGCCCAGCTTTTCGTAGGTGACCCGGATGTCCTCGGGCAGGTCCTCCCACGTCTTGGCCTGCTTCTCCGTGGAACGGACGAAGTACTTGATGTTGTCGAAGTCGATGCCGGACAGGTCGGCGCCCCAGGTGGGCATCGGCTTGCGGTCGAAGTACTTCAAGCCCTTCAAACGCAAATCCAGCATCCACTCCGGCTCGCCCTTCTTGGCGGAGATGTCGCGGACCACTTCTTCATTCAGACCGCGGCGGGCGTTGGCGCCGGCGGTGTCGGCGTCGGACCAGCCGTATTCGTAGGTCCCGATGCCATGCAGCTCGGGGTTCTTTTCCAGGATTTCGGAAATGGTGGTGTCGGCTACTTCGGTCGTCCCGACCGCGTTCCTCATGCTCTGATCCACTTGGTCCGTCATCACGGCCTCTCTTGCAGATTGATGGATACTCGTCTCGTGCCTGTCGCCGGTTCGACGGGTCGAACCGCAGACCTTGTTCGACCCACCGGGATGTGGGTCGTACAAACATGTCCCCCGCTGGCCAGCGTGGACAGTCGCCTGACATCCACCCCGAGCAGCCGGGAGAAAACTTCAGTTTCGCTGTCGCAGAAGACGGGGAAGTCTGCTGCCAGCTGCTGCACCGGGCAGTGCCCCTGGCACAGCTGGACGGCCAGCATGGTGCTGTGCGGCGCCTTGGACCCCACCACGTTGGTGGAGCCAACGAAGCCGTCGGCGCTCAGCGCCTCGGCCAGGGCCTTGGCCCGCTCTTCGATTCCGGGCCCTGCCGCCTCCACCACCGGACGGTAGCGTTCTTCCATGTCCCGGTAGCGGTTGCGCGCGAACTCAGCGACCGCCTCGCGGCCGGCAGCCTCGCCCAAGGCCGCCAACGCGGTACGGGCAATATCCAGATAGTCGTTGCCGAGCCGTGTCTGGCCCTGCCGGCTCAGCACGTACTTCCGCGCCGGTCGGCCGGCTCCGGTGGCCGAATTCGCGGTGAGCTTGACCTCGATCAAGCCCTTGCGGGACAGGGCATCCAGGTGGCGCCGCACGGCCGCGGGGGTGAAGCCCAGTATCTCGCCGAGCCCGGCGGCGCTGACGGGTCCGTGTTCCAAAACGGCATTCAACACCCGGTCCCGGGTCCGCTCCTCGGACTCCGGTGCCTGGGCACGCAAAGAAGCACTACTGGTCATGGAATACACAACACAATCATGACGTATTCTATTCCGCCCTACCAGTAAGGCAGGCCTTAGCGGAGCATCCCTCCGTGGACCGCTCTACGTCCCGTAGAATGTTCGGGTGCCTACCTCCGAACCCTGCCTGGATATCCAGGGACTCGTGAAAGATCTGGGACCGGTGGAGGCCCTGGACAACAAGATGGTCCGCGTCATCGACGGGGCCCATCTGCGCGCCTACCCCGGGCAGGTCACGGCCTTGCTCGGACCTAACGGCGCGGGCAAGACCACCACTTTAGCCTGCGCGCAGGGCCTCATGCGTCCCAACGGCGGCACCGTTCGGCTCCTCGGCCAGGATCCCTACCAGGCGGGAGCGGAGCTCCGGAGCCGGGTCGGCGTCATGCTGCAGGAAGGCGGCCTGCCGCAGGCCATCCGGCCGCTGGCCCTGCTCCAGCACGTTGCCGGAATGTACCGGGACCCCCGCAGCGTGGACGAGCTGGCGGAGCGGCTGGGCATCAACGGATTCGCCAACACACCCATCCGCAGGCTCTCGGGCGGACAGAAGCAGCGGGTGGCCCTGGCCGCCGCCTTGGTCGGCGATCCGGAGGTCCTTTTCCTGGACGAACCAAGCGCCGGACTGGACCCACAGTCCCGGGCCGTGGTGTTCGACCTGATCCAGGAACTGCGGGCCGAGGGGCTGGGCATCATCCTCACCACGCATCTCATGGACGACGCCCAGCGGCTGGCCGACTACGTCTTCATCATCGATGCCGGCAGGACGGTAGTGCACGGCACGGTCGCCGAACTCACGGCGGCCACGGACGAGAGCGCCGGCGTCGAACGCCTGCTGACCTTCGATGCCGCCCCGGGCCTGTCCTTCGCCCTGCCCGAGCCGTTCACCGCCGTCGAGAACGTTCCCGGCCGCTACACGGTGGCCGGCCAAATCACCCCCGCACTGCTGGCCGCGTTGGCGGCGGAGTGGGCGGCCCACAATGTCATGCCGGCGTCCATTCATATGGCACCGCGTTCGCTGGAGGATGTCTTCCTCGATATTTCCGGGAAGGACCTGCGATGAGCGCGCCCGCCCCCTTGATCCGCCGGATCGCCCTCCAGGGCCGCTACGAGACCCTGGGCATGCTGCGCAACGGCGAGCAGTTGCTGATTGCGATCATCCTGCCGCTGCTGGCGCTCATCGGCCTGACCGTCACACCGCTGCTGGACACCTTCACGGACGACCGGATCGCCATGGCGGCCCCGGGCGTCCTGGCCTTGTGCACGGTATCCACCGCCTTGACCGGCCAGGGAATCGCCACCGGCTTCGACCGCCGCTATGGCGTCCTGCGGTTCCTGTCCACCACTCCCTTGGGACAGGGCGGCCTGATCCTGGGAAAGATTCTCGCCGTGCTGGCCATCATGGTGATCCAAGTCGTGGTGGTGGGCGGGACTGCCCTCCTGTTCCTCGGCTGGCAGCCCGCACTCGGCGGCATCGCGCCGGCAGCCGCGCAGCTGGTGCTCGGTGCCGCGGCTTTCACATCGCTTGGTCTCCTTATCGCCGGGACCGTGCGGCCGGAAGCCACGCTGGCGATTACCAACCTGCTGTGGGTGCTGTTGGCGGCCGCCGGCGGTATCCTCTTCCCGGTGGCCAGCTGGCCCGACGTTTTCGAGCCGGCCGCCCACGTGTTACCCTCGACTGCTTTGGGCGACGCCCTGCGCAGCGCGCTAATCGACGCGCAGTTTAATCTCACCGCATCAATCGTGCTGCTGGCCTGGACCGTAGTGGCCAGCCTTGCCGCCATCCGCTGGTTCAAATGGAGCTAAGTCAATGACCACCGCCACCCCGAAGTCCCGCGGCCTCCAGGATCGGCTGCCCGTCTCGGTCAACCGGACCGTGCACGGGCTGGCCATTGCCTCACTGGTGTCGCAGATTGGCATCATCATCACCGGCGGCGCCGTGCGGCTGACCAAGTCCGGCCTGGGCTGCTCGGAGTGGCCGAACTGCGTACCCGGTTCCATGACGCCGACGCCCGAGATGGGCATCCACGGGCTGATCGAATTCGGCAACCGCACGCTGACGTTCATCCTGGTCATCATCGCCGTGGCCATGCTCGTGTCGCTGTGGCGGATGCGCCGGTCGCACCGCACCCTGTTCGGCCTGGCGGTGGCACTGCTGTGCGTCATCCCGGTGCAGGCCCTGATCGGCGGCATCACCGTGTGGACCGATCTGAATCCGTGGGTGGTTAGCCTGCACTTCCTGGCCTCGGCGGCACTGGTCGCCGTGGCTACGCTGCTGGTGAACCGCACCGGTATGTACTTGCGCGGCGGCACCGCGGTGGCCGTCGCTCCGGTCCCGCGCATCCAGGCAACCCTGGGCTGGACCATCGCCGCTACCTCTGCTGCGTCCATCGTGCTGGGCACGATCGTGACCGGCACCGGCCCGCATGCCGGTGACGCCAGCGCCCCGCGGCACAACTTCAGCGCGGACCTGGTGACGCGGATCCACGTGGTGCCGGTCTACCTGCTGGTCGCGGCCATCGTGCTGGCGCTGGTGCTCGCCTACCGCCACGCCACCTCCCCGCAACTCCGTACCGCTCTCTGGTGGCTGGCCGCCGTGGTCCTGCTTCAGGGCGGCATAGGTTACCTGCAGCACTTCACCGGGCTGCCGGTCGGCCTCGTGCTGCTGCACATGCTCGGTTCCGCCCTGCTGACCGTCGCGGCCACGAATGTTTGGGACCGTTCCACCGGCAAATTCCCGCTGTAGTCCGATCAAGCGGCGGGCTGTCGCTACTGTCCTGCCGGTGCCCCATCAGCCGGGCGGAACGCCTCGATGCCTTCCATGAGGCGGGCGAGTTCGCGGCGGCTGCTCCCGGGCAAGGGGTGCAGCGGCAACCGCGGATCACCGGCGTCGATCCCGGCGGCCCTGGCCAACGCGTAGAGATTGCTGAGGGGGCGCAGCGAGCCGTAGTTGGCCATGAGCGGAGCCAAGGCGGCGCGTGCTGCGGCGGCAGTATCCTCATCGCCGGCCAGCAAGGCGTCGCGCAGCACCCGGTAGTGCGCCGGCAGCACGGCAATCGGCCCGCCATGCCAGGCGTCGGCCGCGAAGCCGGCCTCCGCGATCAGCGCGTCACCGCTCATGCCATGGCTGAAATCGCCCGCTTCGACCGGCAGCAGGCGGCGGAGTTCTTCATATCGCTCGCGGAATACTTCGGCACTGGGGGCGGATTCCTTCACGGCCACGATGTGGGGTTCAGCGGCCAGTTCGGCCACGAGCTCCAGGCTGAAGCTGAACTGCGTGGTGCGGGGATTGCTGTACAGGCACAGAGGGAGGCCGGACTGCCGGGCCGCCGCAACACACTGTGCCGCCACTTCCTCGTCCGTCAGGGGATAGTAGGAGACCGTGGAGACCAGGAGGCCGTCGGCGCCGGCAGCATTGGCGTCGTCGATGTTCTGCAGGAGTTCACGGGTGCCCACCGCGCTCACGCCGACGCACACCGGCAGCCCGGGCCGGACCGCCCTGGCCGACTCCACTGCCGCTATCACGACATCCCGTCGCTCCGCGCGGTCCAAATAGGCGAAGTTGCCCGAACTGCCGAGCACCGTGATGGCGTCGACGGGCGCGTCGCTCACCGCGGCGATATGGCGAATCAGCTCCGGAAGGTTGACACCGCCGTCGTCATGGAAGGGGGTCACCGGATAGGCAATCAGGCCGCGGAAGGGATTCATGCCGCAATCTTAGGGCAGCGCGGGCAGGACAGCCTGACGGCCGGGCCGGCCGGAAGGGATCACGCCGGCGTTGGGCGGGTGGCGCCTAGCCGAAGACGGGACCACCGATGAAGGGGTCCAGGGCCAGGGCCAGGAACAGCACCGTCAGGTAGCTGATGGAACCATGGAACACCCGCATGGCGCTCTTGTTCGTGACGGCGGTGCTCTCGGTTCCGCGCTTGGTCAGCGCGTAGAGCCGATGCGATTCGTAGACGAACCAGGAACCGCTAAGCAGTGCCACGATCGTGTACACCCAGCCGGCGCCGCCGACCGGAGCCAGCAGCAGCGAGCAGACCAGGGTGGCCCAGGCGTAGAGGACAACCTGAACTGAAACCTGCCGGGCGCTGGCGATGGCGCCCAGCATCGGCACGTTGGCGGCGTTGTAGTCGTCGCTGTATTTCATGGAGAGCGGCCAGTAGTGCGGAGGGGTCCACAGGAAGATGACCATGAACAGGATCACCGCCGGCCACGCCACCGTGTTGGTCACGGCGGCCCAGGCGATGAGCACCGGGAAGCACCCGGCGGCGCCGCCCCAAACGATGTTCTGGGAGGTGCGGCGCTTAAGGATCAGCGTGTAGATCACAACGTAGAAGAAGATCGCGCCGACGCCCAGCATGCCGGCCAGCGGATTTGCCCCGAACCAGAGGAGCGCCACGGCCACCACGGCGAGCACCCAGGAGAAAACCAGGGCCTCGCGCGGAGTCAGTTCCCCCGTTACGAGCGGGCGGTTCTCGGTCCGGTGCATGAGCTTGTCCATGTCCCGGTCGATGTAGCAGTTGAAGGAGCCGGCCGCTCCGGCAGCCAGGGCTCCGCCGACCATCGTGGCAGCCATCAGCCAGAGGTCGGGAAAACCGCCCTGGGCGAAGATCATGGTGGGCAGCGTGGTCACCAGCAGAAGTTCCATCACGCGGGGCTTCGTGAGCGCTATGTAGGCCTTGGCCTTGCGCGAGAAGCCGGGCTTGGCCGGAACGGCCAACGCCTGGTCCGGAACGGTCTGGATATTCAAGGAAAAACCACTCAGTTCTGCTGGAGTTCGTCTGACACACGAAAGCGCCCAGCCTAAAAGGACGGGCCAAGGTGCACCTACATCATACTCCTTCTATCTCTCGTAGAAACCGGTTGCGCCGGCCCTCGCCGAAACCTGCGCGGGCCCGCCCGCGTCTGGCCAGGCCCGCCCGCGTCTGGCGGCGTCAATCAATGGCTGCCTGTGACTGCGGGCACTGCGGCATGTCCTGCGCATTGCAGACTCAACGGATAGAGTGGGGAACAAGCGCCAATCCGCGGTGATGGGGCGCAGCAAGCTCGAGGCAGTATCAACGGCGAATGGTCCACTCGGCCGCGGCTGCGGCTGTTTTCCGGACCGTCGGCTGCCGACTGGACGTATCAGAAAGGGGCCCACCCGGTGCCACACATGGAAGATCAGGAATTGTCCTGGACATCGCTGGACCAGCGGGCGGTGGACACGGTACGTGTCCTCGCCGCCGATGCAGTGGAGAAGGTCGGCAACGGCCACCCCGGCACCGCCATGAGCCTGGCCCCGGCCGCGTACCTGATCTTCCAGCAGTTCATGCGCCACGACCCGACCGATCCGCACTGGGTGGGCCGCGACCGGTTCGTCCTCTCCCCCGGCCACACCTCGCTGACGCTGTACATCCAACTGTTCCTCTCCGGCTACGGCCTGGAACTGGAGGACCTGAAGGCGCTGCGGACCTGGGGCTCGCTCACGCCGGGCCACCCGGAGTACAAGCACACCCCGGGCGTTGAAATCACCACCGGACCGCTGGGCCAGGGGCTCGCCTCCGCCGTCGGCTTTGCCTATGCCCAGCGCCGCACCCGCGGCCTGTACGACGCCGATGCTGCCGCCGGCGAAAGCCCGTTCGACCACACTGTCTGGGTGATCGCGTCCGACGGCGACCTGCAGGAAGGCGTCACCTCGGAGGCCTCCTCCCTGGCCGGCCACCAGGAGCTGGGCAACCTGGTGGTGCTCTACGACGACAACAAAATCTCCATTGAAGACGACACCGACATCGCCTTCACCGAAGACGTGCTCAAGCGCTACGAAGCGTACGGCTGGCACACCCAGCGGGTGGACTGGACCCGGACCGGCGAGTACGTCGAAGACGTCCCGGCCCTGTTCGAGGCGTTGAAAGCCGCAAAGGCCGAGACCTCCCGGCCCTCGATCATCTCGCTGCGCACCGTCATCGGCTGGCCTGCCCCCAAGAAGCAGAACACCGGCAAGATCCACGGCTCCGCCCTGGGCGCCGACGAAGTCGCAGCCGTCAAGGAGGTGCTCGGCTTCGATCCGGAGCAGCATTTCGCCGTCGAACCGGAGGTTCTGGACCACGCCCGGCAGGTAGCCGTGCGCGGCAAGCAGGCCCGCGCGGACTGGGAGACCGGCTACCAGGCGTGGCGCGAGGCCAACCCGGAGAACGCCGCGCTGCTGGACCGCGTGCAGGCTTCCGAGTTGCCGCAAGGCTGGGAGGCGGCGCTGCCCGAGTTCCCGGCCGGCAAGGACGTCTCCACCCGGGCCGCCTCCGGCAAGGTGCTCAACGCCATCGGCCCGGTGCTGCCGGAGCTGTGGGGCGGTTCGGCGGACCTGGCCGAATCCAACAACACCACAATCGAAGGCTCCCCCTCTTTCGTTCCCGAGTCGCGCCAGACGGACATGTGGTCCGGCGGGCCGTACGGCAGGGTGCTGCACTTCGGCATCCGCGAGCACGCCGCCGCCGCCATCGTCAACGGCATTGTGCTCAGCTCCAACACCCGCGCCTTCTCGGGCACGTTCCTGATCTTCAGCGACTACCAGCGGCCGGCCATCCGGCTGGGCGCCCTGATGGGCGTCCCCTCCATCTACGTGTGGACGCACGATTCCATCGGACTGGGTGAAGACGGACCCACCCACCAGCCGGTGGAGCAGCTGGCGAGCCTGCGCGCCATCCCGGGCCTCGACGTCGTCCGCCCGGCCGATGCCAACGAGGTGGCGCAGGCTTGGAAGACGATGCTGGAGAACCACAGCAACCCGGCCGGCATTGTGCTCACCCGGCAGAACCTGCCGGTCTACGAGCGCGGCGAAGGCGGCTTCGCCTCCGCCGACAACGTGGCCAAGGGGGCGTACGTGCTGGCCGAGGCTCAGTCCGGCGGCACGGACACGACCCCGCAGGTGATCCTGCTCGCCACCGGTTCCGAAGTGCAGCTGGCCGTCCAGGCCCGCGAAACGCTGCAGGCCGACGGCATCGCCACCCGCGTGGTTTCCGTTCCCTGCCTCGAGTGGTTCAACGGGCAGGACCCCGCCTACCGCGAGTCGGTGCTTCCGGCCGGCATCAAGGCCCGCGTGTCGGTGGAGGCAGGCATCGCGCAGTGCTGGGACGGTTTGGTCGGCGACGCCGGCCGCAGCGTGTCCCTGGAGCACTACGGCGCCTCCGCTGACTACAAGACCCTGTTCCGCGAGTTCGGACTCACGGCCGAGGCTGTTGTCGAGGCCGCCCGCGACTCGCTCTCCCAGACCACCAATTCCTAAGGAGGACGCAATGTCCAACGCGAATACCCAGGCACTCTCCGATGCCGGCGTTTCCATCTGGCTCGACGACCTTTCGCGCCAGCGGATCAACTCCGGGACCCTGAAGGCTTTGATCGACGAAAAGAACGTGGTGGGCGTCACGACCAACCCCTCCATCTTCGCGGCGGCCCTGCAGGACGGCCGCAGCTACGAGGCACAGGTTCAGCAGCTGGCCGCCGACGGCGCGGACGTGGATTCGGCGGTCTTCGCCATCACGACGTCCGACGTGGCCGAGGCCTGCGACCTGTTCTCCCCGCTCGCCGCCGATACCGAAGGTGTGGACGGCCGCGTGTCGATCGAGGTGGACCCCCGGCTGGCCCGTGACGCGCGCGGCACGGTTGCCGAGGCCCAGCATCTGCACAAGGCCGTGGGCCGCACCAACGCCTTCATCAAGATCCCGGCCACCAGCGAAGGTTTGGAGGCCATCACCGAAACCCTCGCGCTCGGCATCAGCGTCAACGTGACCCTGATCTTCTCGCTGCAGCGCTACCGCGAAGTGATCAACGCGTTCATGCTGGGGCTGGAGCAGGCCAAGGAAAACGGCAAGGACCTGGCGACCATCCACTCGGTGGCTTCGTTCTTCGTCTCCCGCGTGGATTCCGAGATCGACAAGCGCCTGGACGCGGCCGGAACCGAAGAGGCCGCCGCGTTGAAGGGCAAGGCCGGCGTCGCCAACGCACGCTTGGCCTACCAGATCTACGAGGAGCAGTTCGCGACCGAACGCTGGCAGGTGCTGGCGGCCGCCGGCGGCCGGCCGCAGCGGCCCCTGTGGGCTTCCACCGGCGTGAAGAACCCGGACTACCCGGACACCCTGTACGTCACCGAACTCGTGGCCCCGAACGTGGTCAACACCATGCCGGAGCAGACGCTGGAAGCCGTCGCCGACCACGGCAAGGTCGAGGGAGACCGGATCACGGGCACCTACGCCGAAGCCAACAAGGTGCTCGACGACATCGCGCAGGCCGGCGTTTCCTACAACGAGGTGGTGGAACTGCTCGAGGACGAGGGCCTGGAGAAGTTCGTGGCCAGCTGGCAGCAGTTGCGGGAGACCGTCCAGAACGCTCTCGATTCGGTGCCCGGAGCCCGGAAGTCATGAGTTCGCTGGCTTTCGAAGCGTCGGGAGCCGCACTCGCCGCCGTCCGCCGTCATATCGGCACCCTGGTGGACGACCGCGTCGCGTCCCGCATCGCGGCCCAGGACAACACCCTGTGGGGCCCGGAGGCAGAAGCCGAGGCGGCCGTCCGGCTCGGCTGGGTGGACGCCGCGGCGCTGTCCCGGCCGCTGGTTCCGGAGATCCTGGAGCTGCGCAAGGCGCTAACGGCCGAGGGCGTGACGCGCTTTGTGCTGGCCGGGATGGGCGGCTCCTCGCTGGCGCCCGAAGTGATCGCCAACACCGCCGGCGTGGAGCTCACCGTCCTCGACAGCACGGATCCCCAGCAGGTGGGTGCCGCGCTGGCAGAACGGCTTGCCGACACGGCCATCATCGTGTCCTCCAAGTCCGGTTCCACGCTGGAAACCGATTCGCAGCGCCGTGTCTTCGAGCAGGCTTTCGCCGACGCCGGTTTGGACGCCGCTTCGCGGATCATCGTGGTCACCGACCCCGGCTCTCCGCTGGATGAGGCGTCGCGGGAAGCCGGGTACCGGGCGGTGTTCAACGCCGACCCCAACGTCGGCGGGCGGTATTCCGCGCTGACCGCCTTCGGCCTGGTTCCCGCCGGACTGGCCGGCGTGGACATCGAAAGACTGCTTGACGACGCCGAAGAGGCCGCCGAGGTGCTCTCCGAGGATTCCGCGGACAACATGGCCCTGGCCCTGGGCGCAGCACTGGCCGGCACCGAGCCGCTGCGCAACAAGGTAGCCATCGCCGACGAAGGTTCCGGCATCGTCGGCTTCGCCGACTGGGCCGAGCAGTTGGTCGCCGAGTCCACCGGCAAGCTGGGGACCGGACTGCTGCCGGTGGTGGTCAACGCCGGCGATCCGGAAACCGTCTCCGGAGCCAAGGATGTGCTGGTGGTCCGGCTGGTCTCCCCCGATCACGAGGTGACAGTCGGAGCCGACGAAGTTGCCGTGGGCGGGAGCCTGGGCAGCCAACTGCTGCTGTGGGAGTACGCCACGGCGGTAGCCGGCCGCCTGCTGGGCATCAATCCCTTCGACCAGCCGGACGTGGAGGCGGCGAAGGAGGCCGCACGCGGGCTGCTGGACGAACGTCCGGCGGCGGCACTGCCCGATTTCACCGACGGCGCCGTCCAGGTGCGCGGCAGCGGCTTGGCCATGGGCGCGTCGCTGGACGACGCGCTGCGCGACCTGCTGGGCAAACTGGGACCGGACGGCTACGTGAGCGTCCAGGCCTACCTCGACCGCTTTGGCCAGGCCGAGCTGGAACGCGTCCGGCCCCTGCTGGCCGAGGCGACCGGGCGGCCCGTGACCTTCGGCTGGGGCCCGCGGTTCCTCCATTCCACCGGGCAGTTCCACAAGGGCGGACCGGGCGTTGGTGTCTACCTGCAGCTGACCGGCGAGGCCGCGACGGACATCCCCATCCCCGGACGCGAGTTCAGCTTCGGCGAACTCATCGATGCCCAGGCCGCCGGCGACGCCAACGTGCTGCGGGAGGGCGGCCGCCCCGTCCTGCGCCTGCATCTGGCCGACCGGGCGGCCGGTGTGCGCCAGGTGATGGACGCCGTGTCCCGACTGGCTGGAAAGCAGTAATGGCCCCTTCCGCACGACAACGGCGTCTCGCCAACCCACTGCGTGACCCGCGGGACCGCCGGCTTGACCGCATTGCAGGACCCTGCTCCCTGGTGCTGTTCGGGGTCACCGGAGACCTGGCCCGCAAGAAGCTCATGCCGGCGGTCTACGATCTGGCCAACCGCGGGCTGCTGCCGCCCAGCTTCGCGCTGGTCGGCTTCGCCCGCAGGCCCTGGGACGACGACGAGTTCGCCGCCCAGGTGAAGGAATCCGTGCAGCGGCACGCCCGCACCCCGTTCCGCGAGGACGTCTGGACCCACCTGGCGGCCGGCATCCGGTTCGTCCAGGGCGCTTTCGACGACGAGGCCGCCTTCGAGCAGCTCCGCGGCACCTTGGAAGAGCTGGACGAGCAGCGCGGGACCCAGGGCAACCACGCCTTCTACCTCTCGATCCCACCCAAGGCCTTCGAGCAGGTGTGCAAGATGCTCTCGTCGCACGGCCTGGCCCAGGCAACCGATGAAGCAGACGGCATGCCGTGGCGCCGGGTAGTCATCGAGAAGCCCTTCGGGCACGACCTTCAGTCCGCCCGTGAACTGAACAACATCGTCGAATCGGTCTTCCCGCCGGACGCAGTGTTCAGGATCGACCACTATCTGGGCAAGGAGACGGTCCAGAACATCCTGGCCCTGCGCTTCGCAAACCAGCTGTTCGAGCCGCTCTGGAACGCCAACTACGTGGACCACGTGCAGATCACCATGGCGGAAGACATCGGCATCGGCGGCCGGGCAGGCTATTACGACGGCGTCGGGGCGGCGCGCGACGTCATCCAGAATCACTTGCTCCAGTTGCTGGCCCTGACGGCCATGGAGGAACCCATTTCCTTCAACGCGGAGGACCTGCGGACGGAGAAGGAAAAGGTGCTGGCCGCCGTCAAGCTCCCCGAGGACCTGTCGGCCCATTCGGCCCGCGGCCAGTACACCGGCGGGTGGCAGGGCGGCGAGAGAGTCGCCGGCTACCTGGAGGAAGAAGGCTTTAATCCGGACTCGGTCACCGAGACCTACGCGGCGTTGCGGCTGGACATCCACACCAGGCGCTGGTCCGGGGTGCCCTTCTACCTGCGTGCCGGCAAGCGGCTGGGCCGCCGGGTGACGGAGATAGCGGTGGTGTTCAAACGCGCGCCCAACCTGTTGTTCCCCAACCATAATGAGGACGACTTCGGCCAGAACGCGGTGGTGATCCGCGTCCAGCCCGACGAAGGGGTCACCATGCGCTTCGGTTCCAAGGTGCCCGGCACGCAGATGGAAGTCCGGGATGTCACCATGGACTTCGGCTACGGGCACGCGTTCACCGAGTCCAGCCCGGAGGCGTACGAACGGCTGATCCTGGACGTACTGCTCGGCGAGCCGCCGCTGTTCCCCCGCCACCAGGAAGTCGAACTCTCCTGGAAGATCCTTGACCCGTTCGAGGAGTACTGGGCCAATAGCCGCACCCGACCGGAACCGTACTCCCCCGGCAGCTGGGGACCTGCGTCGGCCGATGAGCTGTTGGCCCGTGACGGACGCACCTGGAGAAGGCCGTGATTAAAGAGCTCAAGGACACGACCACATCGAAGGTCTCGAAGGAAATCGTGGCCATGCGGGAGCAAGGCGGCGTGGTGGCCCTGGGGCGCGTGCTGACCCTGGTGGTCGTGACCTCGCTGGGCTACGAAGAAGAGGCAATCTACGCGGCCAACGCCGCCAGCCGGGAACATCCCTGCCGGATCATTGCCCTGGTCGATGCGGGGTCGGAGGCGAAGACCAAGCTGGATGCCCAAATTCGGGTCGGCGGCGATGCCGGAGCAGCCGAAGTGGTGGTGCTGTACGGCTACGGCCAGCTGGCAGCCGAAAGCGAGTCCCTCGTGGCTGCGCTGCTGCTGCCCGATGCCCCGATCGTTGCGTGGTGGCCGCACGGCATGCCGAAGGATGCTTCGCGCACGTCCATCGGCCGGATTGCGCACCGCCGCATCACCGATTCCGACAAGGAGCCCGACCCGCAGCAGGCACTGTTCAGCCTGCGCGAGACCCATACCGCCGGGGACACGGACCTGGCCTGGACGCGGTTGACCAGTTGGCGCGTCCAGCTGGCCGCCGTCTTTGACCAGCTGGAACCTGCCCCGGTCACCTCGGTTGACGTGGAGGGCGCCTCCGACTCCCCCAGCACCGTCCTCTTGGCGGCGTGGCTGACGCTGGCCCTGAACGCGCCGGTGACCATCGTGGAGGACACGGCGGGGACCGGCATCAGGGGCGTGCGCATCTCACGGACGACGGGCGACATCCGGATCCTGCGTCCCGGCCCGTCGGTGGCCGAGCTCATCATGCCCGGCCTGCCGGTGCAGCGTATTACGCTGCCGCGCCGTCCGCTGGAAGAATGCCTGGCCGAAGAACTCCGCCGGCTGGACCCGGACGAAGTGTTCGGCGAGGTGCTGATACATGGATTGCCCCGGACCAATTTGAGGAGCGTGCGCCGCAGTGACCGCTGACCCACACGTCGTAGTCCATTCCGACACCGCCGCCGTCGCCGGCTCGGCCGCCCGGAGGCTGGTGGAGCGCCTGGCTGCGGCCCAGGCCGAGCGCGGCGATGCCACCGTGGTGCTCACCGGCGGCAGCCTGGGCATCAACACGTTGAAGGCGGTCGCCGCCGTCGACGCCCCCGCCGGCTTCGATTGGTCCAGAGTCAACATCTGGTGGGGCGACGAGCGGTTCGTCGCCAAGGACAGCCAGGACCGCAACGAACGGCAGGCCCGCGAAGCGCTGCTGGACGCGCTCCCCCTGGACCCGGCCCGGGTGCACCCCTTCGGCGCGGCCGGCGAACACGCCGACCCGTTCGCTGCGGCCGCGGCCTATTCCGCCGCGCTGCGGCAGGCCGCGGCCGAAGAGGGCACGAGCGGCCCGGTGCCCAGATTCGACGTGCTGTTGCTGGGCGTCGGTCCTGATGCCCACATCGCATCGCTGTTTCCCGAGATGGGCGGCATCCGCGAGGAAGAGCGTTCGGTGGTCGGCGAGACCGATGCGCCGAAACCCCCGCCGGAGCGTGTGTCCCTGACGCTCCCGGCGATCAACTCTGCGGACGAGGTCTGGCTGGTGGTGGGCGGCCAGGACAAGGCCGGTGCCGTGGGACTGGCCCTGGCCGGCGCCAACCCGGTGCAGGTTCCCGCCGCCGGTGCGCGCGGTCGCAAACGCACCGTGTGGCTGCTGGACCAGGACGCCGCATCCAAGCTGCCGCACGCGCTGGTGTCCGCGGCCGAAAGAGGCGACGGCTAACAGCGTTGAACCGGGCGCCCGGCATGGCCGGTGGGTTCGGGCCCGCTAGCGCGCCTCTCGACGCCGTCGCCGCAACTTCTCGAGCGCCTGTTCCACCACGGCCTCCGCCTCGTCCGGGCTGCGCCGTTCCTTCGCGTACTCCAGGTGGCTCTTGTAGGGCTCGTCGCTGCTGCGGGCTTCGGTGGTGTACACGCCCGGTTCCCTGGCTGCTGTCTGGCCGCAGTGCGGGCAGTCCCACGACGGCGGGATGTCGGCTTCGCTGAGATTGGCGAAGACCGGTGTGGTCTGGTGTCCCTTCGGACACCAATACGTGACAGGAACCTTGGTCACCGGAACTACCGTCCGCCCGGTCACGGCCTGCCAGCCCGCAAGCCCGGCACCCGACTCGGACCCCACCCGTACCGCGCGGAAAGAATTCGACGGATCAACCATGTTTGCTCCCCCGCTGAGAAGAATCGATGCCCCCTGCATCGGGCACCAGTCTACGGGTCGAACAGCGATGGGTTAAGGGGTTGGCCGAAGTCTTCGGTCCGTCGGACCCAGACAGCGGAGCCCGGCGCGGAGCCGGGCGCCGGAAGCGTCGGTCAGGATTCCGCGCTGAAACGCATCATGAGGCCGAGAGCCACGATGACCGCGCCCCAGACAAGCCCCAGGACGACGGTGAACCGGTTGAGGTTGCGCTCCGCGACGCCGGACGATCCCAGGCTGGTGGTCATGCCGCCGCCGAACATGTCGGACATGCCGCCGCCGCGCCCCTTGTGGAGCAGGATGAGCAGGGTCAGCAGCAGGCTCGTGATGCCGAGCAGGATTTGCAGCGTGATCTTCAGAGCTTCCACAGTGGCCTTTCGTCAGCTGTCGGGATATCCCAGTGGCGGGCAGACATCACTTTGTCAGCAGGTGGTGTTCGAACCTGACAATATTAGCAAATTCGCCTGCATCCAGGCTGGCGCCGCCGACCAACACGCCGTCTACGTCGCGCTCGTTCAAAATCGCGGCCGCGTTCGCCGCCTTCACGGAGCCGCCGTAGAGCAAACGTGCCCCGGCTGCCACGCTGTCATCGAAGAGGACGGCCATCTCCGCGCGGATGGCGGCGCACATCTCCTGGGCATCCTCGGGGCCGGCCACCTCCCCGGTGCCGATGGCCCACACCGGTTCGTAGGCGATGACCAACCCGGCCGCCTGCCCGGCTTCCAGGCCCGCTACATCCGCGCGCAGCTGACCGAGCGTGTGCTCCACGTGGTTCCCGGCCTGGCGCACGGCGAGGCCTTCGCCCACGCACAGCACCGGGGTCAGCTTGTGCCGGTAGGCCGCCTTCAGCTTCGCGTTCAGCAACGCGTCGTCCTCGCCGTGGATCTCGCGCCGCTCGGAATGCCCGACCAGCACATACCGGCAGCCCAGCTTGGCCAGGAATTGTCCGGAGATGTCACCGGTGTAGGCGCCGGCATCGTGCGGCGAGAGGTCCTGGGCGCCGTAGACAAGCTTCAGGTCGTCGCCGTTGACCAGCGTCTGCACGCCGCGCAGGTCGGTGAACGGAGGGAAGACGGCGACCTCGACCCGGGCAAAGTCGTGCCGGGCATCGCTCAGCGTCCACGCCAGTTTCTGCAACAGGGTGATGCCCTGGACATGGTCCATGTTCATTTTCCAGTTGCCGGCGATCAGCGGGGTGCGGTCGAACTTACCGTTGGTCGAGGTGGTCACTGAGGTCTCCATCTGTTGTGGGCGTCGCGGTGGACGCCGTGCTGCGCTGAGGGGCGGCGCCGTCGGGCTTGGGCGGTACCGGCAACCCCTGCCGCCCGAGGCGGCAGGGGTTGCCTGCGATCAGTCCTCCAGCGCTGCCAGGCCGGGCAGTTCCTTGCCCTCGAGGTATTCGAGGCTGGCACCGCCGCCGGTGGAAATGTGTCCGAAGGCGCCGTCGTCAAAGCCGAGGGCACGCACGGCGGCGGCGGAATCGCCTCCGCCGACGACGGTGAAGCCGTCGCTCCCGGTGAGGGCCTTGGCTACCGTGCGGGTGCCGTTGGCGAACGCGGCGAACTCAAACACGCCCATCGGGCCGTTCCAGAAGACGGTGTTCGCCGAGTGGATCTGGTGGGCGAAGGCTTCGGCCGACTCCGGGCCGATGTCCAGGCCGATGCCGCTGGAGCCGAACGATGCCGACTCGATGCTGTCCGCCGGAACCACTTCCCAGGCCGCATCGGCGGCGAACTTCTCGGCGACCACGATGTCGGTCGGCAGGATGAACGTGCAGCCCAGTTCCTTGGCGCGTGCGAGGTAGCCGCGGACGGTGTCCAGCTGGTCCTGTTCCAGCAGGCTGGAGCCGACCTTGTAGCCCTGGGCCGCCAGGAAGGTGAAAACCATGCCGCCGCCGACCAGCAGGTAGTCGGCCTTGCCCAGCAGGTTCTCGATCACGGCCAGCTTGTCCGAGACCTTGGAACCGCCCAGGACCACCACATAGGGCCGCTGCGGGGCCTCGGTGAGCCTGTTCAGGACCTGCAGCTCCGTGCGGACCAGGTCGCCCTGGTAGGCCGGAAGCCGGCGGGCGATGTCGAAGACCGAAGCATGCTTGCGGTGGACGGCGCCGAAGGCGTCGTCCACGTAGGCTCCGTCGTCACCGGTCAGGGCGGCGAGTTCGGCAGCAAAGGCCTCCCGGTCGGCGTCGTCCTTGCTGGTTTCCCTGGGATCGAACCGCACGTTCTCCACCACCAGCACTTCCCCGTCCTGCAGGCCGGCGGCCGCCTCCCGGGCGGCCGGACCCACCGTGTCCGCGGCGAACTTGACCGTGACCGGTGCCAGTTCTTTCAGCCGGGCGACCGCGGGGCGCAGCGAGAACTTCTCCTCGGGTGCGCCCTTGGGGCGGCCCAGGTGGGCCGTCACGATGACCCGCGCTCCGGCTTCCGCGAGCTTCGTAATGACCGGCAGGGACGCCCGGATACGCCCGTCGTCGGACACCTTCAGCTCCGGAACTTCACCCTCCAGGGGGACGTTCAGGTCCGAGCGGACCAACACGCGGCGTCCACGGACCCCGGCGGCCAGCAGGGCATCAAGAGAATGTGCAGTCATTTCTTCCTTCGTGCGGAGGACGGGACAGGCGGGACCTAGGACAGCTTTGAGGCAATCAGAGTCGTCAGGTCCACCAGGCGGTTGGAGTAGCCCCACTCGTTGTCGTACCAGCCAACAACTTTCACCTGATTACCCATAACCTTAGTCAGTCCCGAGTCGAAGATCGAAGAGGCCGGGTCTGTGACGATATCGGAGGACACGATGGGGTCCTCGGTATACGCGATGATCCCGGCCCAGTGCGGGTCGCCGGCGGCCGCCTTGAACGCCGCGTTGACCTCGTCCACATCGGTTTCGCGGGACACGGTAACGGTCAGGTCGGTCATTGAGCCGGTCGGCACCGGCACACGGACCGCGAAGCCGTCCAACTTGCCCTGCAGTTCCGGGAGGACCTGCCCGATGGCCTTCGCTGCGCCGGTTGATGTCGGCACCAGGTTGATGGCCGCCGCCCGGGCGCGCCGCAAGTCCCGGTGCGGCCCGTCCTGCAGGTTCTGGTCGGCGGTATAGGCGTGGATGGTGGTCATGAGTCCGTGCTCGATGCCGAACGTCTCGTGCAGCACCTTCGCCATCGGCGCCAGGCAGTTCGTGGTGCAGGAGGCGTTCGAAATCAGGTGGTGGGAACCGGCGTCGTACTCACTGTCATTGACGCCCATCACAATGGTGATGTCCTCGTCCTTGGCCGGGGCCGAGATCAGGACTTTCTTCGCACCGGCGTCGATGTGCTTGCGGGCGCCGCCGCCTTTGTTGAACCTGCCGGTGGATTCGATCACGATGTCGACGCCGAGGTCGCTCCACGGCAGGTCGGCCGGTTCCTTTTCGGAGAGGACGCTGACCTTGCGGCCGCCGACGATCAGGTTGCCGGCATCCACCTCAACCGTTTCCTTCAGCACGCCCAGGACGCTGTCGTATTTGAGCAGGTGGGCCAGGGTGTGGGCATCGGTCAGGTCGTTGACCGCCACGATTTCCAGGTCCGTGTTTTGCGCCAGGGCGGCGCGGAAGTAGCTGCGGCCGATCCGGCCGAATCCATTAATTCCAACTCGAGTAGTCATGAGCCTCTACCTCGTGGATGGGGCCGTGGCCGGCGGGGCTCTCCCCCGCCGGTCCGTGCCATGTTGTTTGGCCTGCGTGGCCGGGGGTGGTCAGCGCGGAAGCGCCGGTGCGGGCGGCGGCGAAGCGGGCGGCGACGTCGGCCCCGTTGACGGTACCGGCGCGGTGTCCGCGTCGGTCCCGTAGGCGGCGTGGTGCTTGGAGCGGTGCGGCTCCGTGATCCCCGCCGGGAGGTGCGGCCCCGGGGCCGCATATGCGAAGTTGAGCCCGGGCAGTTCGTGCTTGCTCATGGTTCCCTCCGTCTTCTCCCGACCGCTGTTTGCGGCCGGGTCGGATGATCCAACCGGACGGGCTTGTCCGTCCGGCAGCTCCCGGGCCGGTCTTCGTTGACCGGTACCGGGCAATGCCCGGCATACCGCCGTGCCTAGTCGTCCAGCATCTCCGGCGTCACGTTCGCTTCGGTGCCCGGGATGCGCAGCTCCAGCGCCCGCTTGTCGGCCATGGCCAGCAGGCGGCGGATCCGGCCGGCGATGGCGTCCTTGGTCATCGGCGGGTCCGCCAAACGTCCGAGCTCGTCCAGGGAGGCCTGCTTGTGTGCCACCCGGAGCTCACCGGCATACCGCAGGTGCTCGGGCACTTCGTCGTCGAGGATCTCGAGGGCACGCTCCACGCGGGCACCCGCTGCAACGGCGGCCTGGGCCGAGCGCCGCAGGTTGGCGTCGTCGAAGTTGGCCAGCCGGTTTGCGGTGGCCCGCACTTCCTTGCGCATCCGGCGTTCTTCCCACACCATCAGGGCATCATGGGCGCCCATCCGGGTCAAGAGCGCCGCGATGCTGTCGCCGTCGCGGATGACGACCCGGTCCACGCCGCGGACTTCCCGGGCCTTGGCCGCGATGCCCAGCCGGCGCGCCGCGCCCACCAGCGCCAGCGCGGCTTCCGGGCCGGGGCAGGTGACTTCCAGGGCCGAAGAGCGGCCGGGTTCGGTCAGCGAACCGTGCGCCAGGAAGGCGCCGCGCCAGACGGCCTCGGCGTCGGCGGCCGAACCGTTCACGACCACGGACGGCAGGCCGCGAACCGGCCGGCCGCGGCCGTCCAGCAGGCCGGTCTGCCTAGCGAGGGACTCCCCGTCCTTGACCACGCGCACGACGTAGCGGTTCCCGCGGCGCAGGGCACCGCCGGAGACCACGATGATGTCGCCGCTGTGGCCGTACACTTCCGAGATGGCGGTGCGCAGCCGCCGGGCGGTCGCAGCCAGATCAACTTCGGCCTCGATGACTATGCGGCCGGAAATGATGTGAAGCCCGCCGGCGAAACGGAGCGTCGACGAGACCTCCGCCTTCCGGACCTGGGACTTCTTGATGTCAAGGCGAGCGAGCTCATCCTTGACTGCTGCGGTCAGCGCCATGCACCTTTTCCTTACCTAATCCTTGTGGCCTTCGAAAATGTCGTGGTAGGCACTCGCCAGTCTCAACGGATCGTGTACGGGGCGTCCGCCTGAACTCCCTACTCTACCGAAGACAACGCGTGCACCGAGCGCTGCCGCGGCATCCTCGAAACGCCCCTTGTCGTCAATCACGGTCGGATCGGCCAACACCACGTCGAAACGCATCCCGGGCGCACAGCGCCTCACGGCAGCCAGATGGTCCGAGGCCGTCATCCCGGACGTTTCCTTGGTGTCCACCGACAGGTTCATGGTCAGGCAGCGGCGCGCCGGGGTGTCGCAGAGCGCTTCGCGCATCTCCTTCAGCATCAGGTGCGGCAGCACCGAGGTATACCAGGAACCGGGCCCAAGGACCACCCAGTCGGCATACTCGACGGCGTTCAGCGCCTCGACGCAGGCCGGGGCGTCGTCCGGCAGCAGGCGCACGTCGTGGACGTGGCTGTTCCGGCCGGCCGCTGCCAGCCGGGACTGGCCGGAGATCAGCGCCGTCCGCAGCCGGCCGTCGTCGCCCTCCACCAGCACGTCGCCCTCGATGGTCAGCGGCACGGTGGCCATCGGCAGCACCTCCCCGCGGGCCCCCAGCAGCGCGCCGGCCCACTTCAGGCCGGCAACGGGGTCGCCGAGCAGCTCCCACAGGGTGACGATCAGCAGGTTTCCGAGCGCGTGGTTGTCCAGCGACGGCTCGGCGCCCGGGGATGACTTGAAGCGATGCTGCATCACATCGCGCCAGGTCCGGCCCCAGTCGGTGTCATCGCACAGCGCCGCGAGGGCCATCCGCAGGTCTCCCGGCGGGAGCACGCCGAATTCCTCGCGCAGGCGGCCGGAGGATCCGCCGTCGTCGGCCACCGTGACGATGGCGGTCAGTTCCGTGGTGAGCAGCCGCAGCGCGCCCAGCGAGGCGGAGAGCCCGTGCCCGCCGCCCAAAGCCACCACGGAGGGAGGCGTGCCGTTCTTCCCGGTCCGGCTGCGGGAGGCACCCGGGGCGGGAACCAGCGGCATCGGTCCGGTCAGGATCGCCACTATTCGCGCCCCAGGTCCCGGTGCTGGACGGTGACCTTGACGCTCGGCAACTGGGCCAGCCGCTTCCCGATTTCCTCGGCGACCGCAACGGACCGGTGCTTGCCCCCGGTGCACCCGATGGCGATGGTGCCGTAGTGCTTGTTCTCGCGGCGGTAGCCCTCCAGCACGGGCTCCAGAGCGTCCACGTAGCGGTTGACGAATTCATCGGCTCCGGAGTCCACCAGCACGTAGTCGCGGACCTTCTCGTCCAGCCCGGTATGGGGGCGCAGCGCGGGGACCCAGTGCGGGTTGGGAATGAAGCGGGCGTCGGCGACGAAGTTGGCGTCCACCGGCAGCCCGTACTTGAAGCCGAAGCTGACGACGTTGATGCGCAGGACGATCGGGCCGGATTCGGTGAAGAGTTCCGTGATCGCGGTGGCCAGGGCGTGGACATTCATCTCGGTGGTATCCACCACCAGGTCGGCGGAGTCCTTGAGGCTGCTCAGCAGTTCCCGTTCCGCGGTGATGCCGTCGGAAATGCGGCCATCGCCCTGCAGCGGGTGCGGCCGCCGGCCCTGTTCAAAGCGGCGGACCAGGACGTCTCCGGAGGCGTCCAGGAAGAGCACCCGGTAGTGGATGCCGCTCGCCGCCAGGGCATGCAGCGCCTCGCGGATGTCGCGGAACAGGCTCTGGCTGCGAACGTCCACCACCACGGCAAGCTTGGGCAGCGACTGCGGCATCCGCGACACCAGTTCGGCCAGCGTGCCCAGCATCTGCGGCGGCAGGTTGTCCACCACGTACCAGCCGTGGTCTTCGAGGGCGTGCGCTGCCGTGGTCCGGCCGGCGCCGGACATGCCGGTGACCACCAGGAGTTCGGATTCCACCGGCTTTTCCGGCGTCAAGTCCTCGTCCACCGTCATCGTCATTCCATCCATCCCGACCCCCACTCCTCGATTCCAGCTCTAGCCTAACTAAGATTCGATGATTTCGCCGGTCGCCATGTTCACCGCCGGTGCGGGCTCCTCCCCGGCACCGGCAGCCAACTGGCGCTTTAACGAAGCCGCCAGCGCGGGGCCGATGCCCGGCACCTGCTGCAGCTCCTCGACGCTGGCCGCCTTGAGTTTCTTCGCCGAGCCGAAATGTTTCAGCAGCGCCTTGCGCTTGGCCGGCCCCAGGCCCTGGATGCCGTCCAGCACCGAAACCGTCATGGCCTTGCCGCGCTTCTGCCGGTGGTAGGCAATCGCAAACCGGTGGGCCTCGTCGCGGATGCGTTGCAGCAGGAACAGCCCCTCGGACGAGCGCGGCAGGATCACGGGGAAATCGTCGTCGGGCAGCCACACTTCTTCCAGCCGCTTGGCCAGGCCCACCACGAACACGTCGGTAATGCCCAGGTCGGCCAGCGCCCGGGAGGCGGCGGCCACCTGGGGCGGCCCGCCGTCCACCACCACCAGGTTGGGCGGATAGGCGAACTTGGTCTTGGGCGCGGGAGTCAGCGTCGCCTCAAGCACGACGGCGGTGTCCCCGCCGGCGGCGGCAGCTTGCGGCTGCGCGGGGTGCCCGGCTCCGGACGCTCCCGCGGCGGCTCCTCCTGCCGGGCCGATGCCCGCGTCACGGGCGAGGGCATCGCCTGCACCGGTTGCCGCCGGAACGGTCCGATGACCTTGTTCCGCCAGGTAGTTTCGGAACCGCCGGCTGATCACGTCGTACATCGCCGAGGTATCGTCGCGCGCGGCCTCGCCGGTGATCGCGAAGCGGCGGTAGTCGGACTTCTTCGGCAGCCCGTCTTCCACCACCACCATGGAGGCCACCACGTTGGTGCCCTGCACGTGGGAGATGTCGTAGCACTCGATCCGCAGCAGCGCTACGGGCAAGTCCAGGGCTTCCTGCAGCTGCTGGAGGCCGGCCGAGCGCGTGGTGATGTCGCCGGCCCGCCGGCTCTTGTGCAGGGCCAGGGCCTGCTCGGCGTTCTCCCTCACGGTGGACACCAGGGCGGCCTTGTCCCCGCGTTTCGGCACGTGGATCTGGACCTTGCTGCCGCGGAGTCCGCTGAGCCAGGCCTGCAGTTCGGCGGCGTTCTCCGGTTCCTGCGGCAGCATGACCTGGCGAGGGATCCGGTCCGGCCCGTCGGCGTCCCCGTAGACCTGTTGCAACAGGTGTTCGGCCAGGTCGGCGGTGCTTTGGTCCTCGACCTTTTCCACCACCCAGCCGCGCTGGCCGCGGATCCTGCCGCCGCGGACATGGAAGACCTGGACGGCCGCCTCCAGTTCGTCCTGGGCGAGGGCGAACACGTCGGCGTCCGTGTCTTCGCTGAGCACCACGGCATTGCGTTCGAAGACCCGGCGCAGCGCGGCGATATCGTCCCGGTGCCGCGCCGCCGTTTCGTAGTCGAGTTCCGCCACCGCCGCGGCCATCTTCTTTTCCAGGGCCCGGATGAACCGGTCGGCTTCGCCGCCCATGAACGCGCAAAACTCGGCGGCCAGGGCCTTGTGGTCCTCCGGAGAGATCCGCCCCACGCACGGCGCCGAGCACTTGTCGATGTAACCGAGCAGGCACGGCCGGCCGGTGCGCTGGGCGCGGTTGAAGACGCCGGTGCTGCAGGTACGGACCGGGAAAACCCGCAGCAGGGTGTCCACGGTCTCGCGGATCGCCTTTGCCGGGTAGTACGGGCCGAAGTACTTGACGCCCTTGCGCCGCTCGCCGCGCATCACCTGCACGCGCGGGAACTTCTCCCCCAAGGTCACGGCGAGGTAGGGGTAGGACTTGTCGTCCCGGAACATGATGTTGAAGCGCGGCGTGAACTCTTTGATCCAGGTGTACTCGAGCTGGATGGCCTCCAGTTCGCTGCCCACGATCGTCCACTCCACCGAAGCCGCGGTGTGCACCATCGCATGGGTCTTGGGCGGCAGGTTCTTGGGGCTGGCGAAGTAGCTGTTGAGCCGTGACCGCAGGTTTTTCGCCTTGCCGACATAGATGACGCGGCGGTGTTCGTCCCGGAAGCGGTAGACGCCCGGATTGGTCGGGATCTCCCCCGTCCGCGGACGGTAGGAAGCTGGATTAGCCATGGCCGGTCACTCCCTTCCTCGCCTGGGTCCTGGTGCCGTCCGGCCGGTCAGGCCGACGGTGTCTTGTTGTAGCTGTTCGAGCGTTCCTGGCCGGTCAGGTCGGCTATCGCGTCCATGATCTGGTCGGTGGCCGACCGGCGCGCCGGCAGCGAGTGCTCCGGCCCGGTCCGCTTGAAGTACAACGGCTTGCCGATTCGCACCGTGAAGTGGTTCGGCCGGATCATCATCCTCCCGGCGGGCTGAAGCTGTTCGGTGCCGATCAGCCCTACCGGCAGCACCGGCGCACCGGTGGTGAGGGCCAGCCACCCCACGCCTGTGCGGCCCCGGTACAGCTTGCCGTCACGGGACCGTGTTCCTTCAGGATAGATCCCGAAGGCCTGGTTGCGTTCCAGTACGTCCAAGGCGCTCTGCAGAGCAGCCACGCTGGCCGCCTGTTCGCCCCGCTCCACCGGTATCGAGCCGACGCTGTGGAAGAACCACCGCATCGCGGCGCCCTTGGGACCCCGGGTGGTGAAGTATTCGGCTTTGGCGAAGAAGGCCACTTTGCGCGGCATCATCGCCTGGATGATGACGCTGTCGAAGAAGGACAGATGGTTCGGCGCCACAATCACGGGCCCGGTCGCGGGAAAGTTCCCGATGCCTTCGATCGTCGGCCGGCAGCTGAGCCGCAACCCGGCGCGGAACGAGGCGCGTGTCGCTTCGAACGTCCTCATGCGGCCGGTCCCCGGGGTCCGGACAGGACACCGTCCTCCTGCTCGGCGGTCAGCCGCCCGATGGCGGCCTCAAGTTCGTCGGCGGAATGCACGACGACGGCAGCGCCCGCGGCTTCCAGTTCCCCGGGGGCGGCGAATCCCCAGCCGACCCCAATGGCGGGGATGCCGAGCTGGAGCGCCGCGGCAGCGTCGTAGAGACGGTCGCCCACCATCAGCACCGGGCCGAACGCGTCGGTGACGCCGTCCAGCGCAGCCTGCAGGATCGGCACCTTGCCCAGTCCTGGTCCCGCCGCCGGGGCGGGATCGTCGCCCTCGGCTCCGTAAATCCCCGCAAAGTACTGTTCCAGGCCCTTCAACCGCAGCAGGTCCCGGGCCAGTCCGGTCGGCTTTTGCGTGGCGACAGCGAGGATCGCGCCAGTGGAGAGGAGCCGCTCCAGCAGGCCGGTGATGCCCGGGTACACGCGGCTTGCCGCCATGCCGGACCGGCGGTAACCGGCCCTGTACAACGCGATGACCTCGCCTAGCCGGTGCTCCGGCACGCCGGCGCGGCGCAGGGACTCACCCAGCGGCGGCCCCACCAGCGACTCGAGTCCTTCCTGCGGCGGGACCGGCAGTCCGGCCGCCGCGAGGGCGCCGGCTATTCCGGTGGTGATAGCGCCTGCGGGGTCAACCAGGGTTCCGTCGAGGTCGAAAAGTACCAGCGCAGGCAATTGAGTCACTCGGGCATTTTCCCACAGATCCGCGGATCCGCCGGAATCCATTCCTGCTGGGGAATATGTTATTCCGTCCGGCAGGCTCACTTGTGGCCGAGCGCCTCCGCCAGGAAACGGCCGGTGTGGCTTCCCTCGACCGCCGCTACCTGCTCCGGCGTGCCGCTGGCGATGATCTGGCCGCCGCCGGAACCGCCCTCGGGCCCCAGGTCCAAAACCCAGTCGGCACTCTTGATCACGTCAAGGTTGTGCTCGATGGTGATCACCGTGTTGCCCTTGTCCACCAGCCCCTGCAACACCTGCAGCAGCTTGCGGATGTCCTCAAAATGCAGGCCGGTGGTCGGCTCGTCCAGCACGTAGATGCTCCGCCCGTTCGAACGGCGCTGCAGTTCGCTGGCGAGCTTGACGCGCTGGGCTTCCCCGCCGGACAACGTGGTGGCGGGCTGCCCGAGCCGGACGTAGCCGAGCCCGACGTCCACCAAGGTCCGCAAGTGGCGCGCGATCGGGGTGAACGCGGCGAAGAATTCCGCGGCTTCCTCGATCGGCATGTCCAGGACTTCGGCGATCGTCTTGCCCTTGTAATGGACTTCGAGGGTCTCGCGGTTGTACCGCGCACCGTGGCAGACCTCGCAGGGTACGTAGACGTCCGGCAGGAAGTTCATCTCGATCTTCAGCGTGCCGTCGCCGGAGCACGCCTCGCACCGCCCGCCCTTGACGTTGAACGAGAACCTGCCGGGCAGGTAGCCGCGGAGCTTCGCCTCGTTGGTCTCGGCGAACAGCTTGCGGATGTTGTCGAAGACGCCGGTGTACGTGGCCGGATTGGACCGGGGCGTGCGGCCAATCGGGCTCTGGTCGACGTGGATGACCTTGTCCAGCTGGTCCACGCCTTCCACCCTGGTGTGCCGGCCGGCAACATGCTTGGCTCCGTTGAGCTTGTTGGCCAGCACCTTGTAGAGAATGTCGTTGACCAGGGTCGACTTCCCGGAGCCGCTGACGCCGGTGACGGCGGTGAAGATGCCCAGCGGGAACGACGCGTCGATGCCCCGGAGATTGTTTTCGCGGGCGCCGACCACTTTCACTTGGCGCTTCTTGTCCATCTTCCGGCGCTTGGCCGGCAGTTCGATCCGGCGCCGGCCCGACAGGTAGTCACCGGTGATGGATCGCGTGTTGTCCAGCAGTTCCTGCAGCGAGCCGGAGTGGACCACTTCGCCGCCGTGCTCTCCGGCGCCCGGTCCGATGTCCACTATCCAGTCGGCCTCGGCGATGGTGTCCTCGTCGTGCTCCACCACAATCAGGGTGTTGCCGAGGTCGCGCAGCCGCGTGAGGGTCTCGATCAACCGCCGGTTATCCCGCTGGTGCAGGCCGATCGAGGGCTCGTCCAACACGTAGAGCACGCCGACCAGACCGGAACCGATCTGCGTTGCCAGCCGGATGCGCTGGGCTTCCCCGCCGGACAACGTGCCGGCGGCGCGCTCCAGGTTCAGGTACTCCAGGCCGACGTCCAGGAGGAAACGCAGGCGCGCCTGGATCTCGATGAGTACCTGGTGGGCGATCTGGGTTTCGCGGGCGGAGAGCTCCAAACCGGCCAGGAACGAACTTGCCTCCCGCAGCGGCAGGGCAGACACTTCCGCGATGGACTTGCCGTTAATCAGCACGGACAGCGACGCGGGGTTCAGCCGCGCTCCGTTGCACTCCGGGCACGGCACCTCGCGCATGTACTCCTTGTAACGGTCCCTCGCCCACTCGGACTCGGTTTCCTCATGCTTTCGGTGGATGTACTGGAACGCGCCTTCGAAACCGGTGCTGTATTTGCGCTCCCGGCCGAAGCGGTTGCGGTACTGCACCACGACCTTGAAGTCCTTGCCGTGCAGTACGGCTTCCCGGACCTTTTTCGGCAGGTTCTTCCACGGCTCGTCCATGGAGAACCCCAGTTCGTGGGAGAGCCCCTCGAGCAGCCGGGTCCAGTACTCCTGGGTGGCTTTGCCCAGCGACCAAGGGGCGATGGCGCCTTCGGACAGGCTCCGGTCCGGATCCGGGACCACCAGGTCCACATCGACCTCGAGCTTGCTGCCGATACCGGTGCAGGCCGGACAGGCGCCGAACGGATTGTTGAACGAGAACGAGCGCGGTTCGATCTCGTCGATGGCGAGCGGGTGTTCGTTCGGGCAGGCCAGGTGTTCCGAGAAGGCCCGCGTACGGCCCGGCTCGTCCTCGGCAACATCCACGAAATCAGCCAGGACGCGTCCCTCAGCCAGCGCCAGGGCGGTCTCCACCGAATCGGTCAGACGCTGATGGATGCCTTCTTTGGCGACCAGCCGGTCCACCACCACCTCGATGGTGTGCTTGTACTGCTTCCCCAGCTTCGGCGGTTCGCTCAGCTGCACCAGCTTGCCGTCCACCTTGGCGCGGGAAAAGCCCTTGGTGCTCAGTTCCTTGAACAGGTCGACGAACTCGCCCTTGCGCCCGCGCACCACCGGAGCCAGGATCTGGAAGCGCGTCCCATCGGGAAGCTCCTGCAACTGGTCCACGATTTGCTGCGGGGTCTGCTTCTCCACGGGCTCACCGCACTGGGGGCAGAAGGGGCGGCCGACGCGGGCCCACAGCAGGCGCAAGTAGTCATAGATCTCGGTGATTGTTCCCACGGTAGAGCGCGGGTTGCGACTGGTGGATTTCTGGTCGATCGACACCGCCGGCGACAAGCCTTCGATGAAGTCCACATCGGGCTTGTCCACCTGCCCCAGGAACATCCGCGCGTAGGAGGAAAGCGATTCCACGTACCGGCGCTGGCCCTCGGCGAAGATCGTATCGAAAGCCAAAGACGACTTGCCGGAGCCGGACAGTCCCGTGAAGACGATCATGGCATCGCGGGGCAGGTCCACGCTGACGTTCTGCAGATTATGCTCGCGGGCGCCCTTGACTACCAGGCGGGACATGTCCGCGGAGCGGGAAACGGGGGTGGCGGACTCGGAATCGGTCGCCGGGACGGACGTTTCGCTTGCTTTTAGCACGGTATCTACTCTAATCGAAAATTCGTTCGAACTTGTATTACATCGGTCACGGCCGGGGGCCGCTGCGGACAGCGACTGTCCGCAATCACACGCCCTGCCTTGGCTGCCGCCGGCACGATCGCGGTGCGGTCGGGGCCGCGGGGCTCCCTCAGCGAGGCACCGCCGCCTGCCGCGTCGCCTACCTGATGCCGTGGCGCTCCAACGCGGCCTTGGCGGCCGCGAGTGCTTCCTTGCCGCCGATGCCTTGGCCGTGAACGGCGCGGGCAAACGCTTCGGCGGCGTCGCCCAGTTGTTGGCGCGCCTTGCCTGCTCCGGCGCTGACCACGGTACCGGCACGGCCGTGTGTTTCCACCCGGCCGGCAGTTTCAAGCTCCCGGTAGGCGCGCGCCACGGTATTCGGGACCACACCCAAATGATCGGCCAGCCGCCTGACGGGCGGCAGCTTCGTGCCCACCGGCAGTTCGCCGGCGTCGGCAGCTTCGATGATCCGCAGCCTCAGCTGCTCGAAGAGCGGCACGGCGCTGTCGCGGTTCATCCGCCAGTCAAACTCGCTCGCTTCCATCGCCTGCGCCCACTCCCCGTCGTGTCCGCAGCATCCCGCTGCCTGTCCACTGCTACAACCAGAATGACATCCTGAGCCGTCGGGGTCGACTGTCGGTAGGCTGGGAAGCATGTTGCTTCACGAAGATCCTGCAGTCACGGTCCGCGGCATTTCCGTTTCCGAGATGGACAACAACGTCTATTTGCTGACAGCCAAGTCTTCCGGCGCCCAGGTGTTGATTGACGCTGCCGACGACTTTCCGGCCATTGCACAACTGCTGCGTGACGGCGCCGGGGATGCGGACCAGCCGGCCAAGGTCGCCCTGATCGTGACCACGCACAGCCACTGGGACCATGTCCGGGCCTTGCCGGATGCTGTAGCCGCTACAGGTGCCAGAACGGCGGCAGGCGCGGAGGATATTCCTGAGATCGAGGTGCGTACTGACGTTGCGCTCGAGCATCAGGACATCGGCCGGTTCGACGGATTCTCGTTGGAAGCCATCAAGCTGCGCGGGCACACGCCGGGTTCCGTGGCGCTGCTTTACCGCGCACCCGACGGTCCCCCGCACCTGTTTACCGGAGATTCGCTGTTTCCGGGTGGGGTGGGCAATACGCAAAAGGATCCCGAGCGGTTTGCGTCCCTCTACAGCGATGTGGTCGAACGGGTGTTCAACTACCTGCCGGACGATACGGTGGTCCATCCCGGCCACGGCGCGGGTACGACGCTCGGGGCAGAACGGCCCCATCTGGACGAGTGGAAATCGCGCGGCTGGTAACAGGTCGCGTCAACCCCGACAGACGTGGACGTTGGGGGGAATCCCGCCTGCCGGGGCCCTCTAATTCTAGCGCCGCGGGCTGCTTTCGCTCCCCTGTCACCCGAGGAAGGATGGCAGGCTGCGTTCCGCCGCGGAGTACGTTGCAGCATCCGGAACCTGTCCGGCCATGAAGCGGTCGACGAGCCGCGGATCTACGTACGATTTGCGGGCTATGGCGGGCGTATTGCCCAGCCTCTCCGAGACGGCGTGCATGGCCGCGACCACGGCCTTGCGCCGGCCGGTGAGATTCGGTCTGCCGTTGTAGCCGGCCAGTGCCACGGCGGCCGTTACCGTCCCCTGCCACGTCCGGAAGTCCTTGGCGCTGAACTCCTGCCCGCAGAGTTCGTGGATAAACTCGTTCAACTCCGACGCCGACAGCCCGGACCAGTGTCCGGTGCCGTTACGGTAACCGATGGCCGGATCGTCGGCCTTCAGGCCCTGCACCGTCGCCAACTGGACGGCGATATCCGGATCTTTCAGTTCCACGTCCCATTGCAGCCCGCTCTTCCCGGGAAAATGCAGGCGCACGGTATCCTCCCGCACCTGCACGTGGCGAACCAACAGCGTAGTAACCCCGTAGGAACCGTTGTCTTCGGCGTAGACTTCGGAGCCGATCCGCAAGGACGCGCTGTCAAGCAAGCGGAAGGCAACGGCACAGGCCACCTGTCGGGTTTGTTCCCCGGACCTCAGCAGCCGCGTCACCTTGCGGCGCGCGGTGGTCAGGGTGGATCCGAAGGCCAGGGAGCGGTCGAACTTTTCCCGATCCCTCAGTTCCCGCCAACGGGGATGGTAGATGTATTGCCGCCGTCCGGCGTCGTCCGTTCCCGCTGCTTGGATATGCCCATTGGGCGCCGGGCAGATCCACACATCCGACCATGCCGGCGGGACCGCCAACGCCTTGATCCTTCGGAGCTCGTCACCGGCAGGCTTCGAACCGTCCGGGTTGCGGTAGGAGAACCCCGACCCGTGGCGCCGGCGGGTGATGCCGGGTGCACGGATGTTGCTGCGCCTTAGCCTCAGATGGGAACCTCCATCTTGAATCCGCAGCTGCAGCGAAGGATTTCAACGTCGACCCGCACGGTCGGGAGCGGGCCGGTTTCCGGGGAGCCGGCGTCCACGGGATCAACGATCGAGTGGTCGATGCGTTCCACCGGCTGCATCGGCTCCCCGCAGTGCATGTAGCCCTCGGCGCCGAAATCGATTCCCACGCTCTCGGATTCCGTCGCGGGCACCTTGAAGGTTTCGTGCCCGTAATAACCGTCGCAGCGGCTGCACCAGTAGCTGACGTCCCATCGCGGCAGTGCGGGGGCTCCCGCCTGCGGCGGCAGCAGCGTTACGGCATCGAACACCAGGTACTCGTCGGTGCTGCACGCGGAGCACCACGGATCGGGCAAGTCGCTTCCCGGATCCCGGTCCTTGTCCTGGCCGGCATGGGCACTTGAACTGTCATTGGCAATCATGATCGTCTGCCCTTCCAATCTGCATCCCACTATTGATAAGCATACTGTTTGTAACCCATCATACGGGGGTAGGGAAGAGCAGCATAAGCGCCGGGGCGCAGACGCGGGAAGGGTGTACGCCCACCCGCGGCGCGGACCGTCGGGATCCGCCGGCGGGCCAAGGCCAGCGACAGAGCCTAGCTGGTGCCGTCATACAGCGAGTCCGGCGGCTCGCCCCCCGGCTTGCCATACAAACCGCGGACCCGGCGCCTGCTTGCCTGCAGCGCATCCCTGCTGTCCCGCCGGTCGAGCTCGACACGCAGCTCCTCCAGGCGGAACTCGGTCTCGGGATCGGCCGCGCCGTACTGGATACTCTCCCGCTCGAGCTGGCGCATGGCCCTGCCGTACAGCGCCAGCAGCTCGGGGTCGCCAAGGGGAGCCAGGTCAACCGGAAATTCGTCAGCCGGTGACAGATGGCGGTGCCGCATCAGTTCCGCCCCAAACCAACGGAGCACCCTGCGTCCCGACCGGCAGCGAACCTGTCCATGGGCAGCCTCCAGATAGCCCGAGAGCCGTTTCGGCTCCAACTGGTGCGAGCTTACAAGCGCTTCTCCGCTCCGGCAACGAATCATCAAAATATCGCTCCGGCTCGGTTAACTTTACGCTTGGGTCTTGACAGGCTGCAGCCCGGAATGCTCACGGCACCCCGGGCCTCCGGCCAACGGCGGGCCGGCGGTTTATTCGTCGTAGCGTTCTTCCCGGATCGTTCCGAACGGGACCTCCTCGGTCGCCATGGCTTGTACTTCGTTGGGGAGGAACCGCACCAGCACACCGCGCTCGCCGTCCGCGGCCGATTGCTTCAGCACCGGCAGGATGGCGTCGGCTTGGGTTGGTTCACATCCTGCCAGGTACTTGGCATACGCCTCCGGCAACTGCTCCGACATGATGGCCACCGGAAATCAGTAGGAGATGAACTCGACCAGTTCACCCACGCGGTCTTCCGGGTAGTTGCGGGCGACATCGGCCTGGCTGACAATTCCGACCAGGTCGTGTCCATCGATGACCGGCAGCCGGCGCACCTGGTGGTCCTGCATGGTTCTGATGGCCTCTTCGATACTGTCATCGGCCCCGATCGTCACCGGCTTGCCCTGGCCCAGCTCGCCCGCTTTGATCGTGCGCGGATCCCTTCCGTCGGCCAGGCACTTCACCACAATGTCCCGGTCCGTGACCATGCCTTTGAGCCTGTTGTCCTCACCACAGATGGGCAACGACCCGACGTCGAGGTCCCGCATTTTTTGGGCCGCCAGCTCCAGCGTCTCGTTCTCTCCGATGCATTCAACACCACCGGTCATGATTTCCCTTGCGGTAGTCACGGATATCAGTCCCTTCAGGTAGTTCGAGCCGCTTAGCGCGTCGTCCAGCCAGCAGGGGCGAGCACGCCAAGCTGATTTATAAGGTTACTTACAATTACCACAGGCTGCGTGGGAATTGAAGGGTAGCCGGCGCCTCCCCCGGCGCGGGCGCGGTTTTCCTGTCCATCCCCCTTTTGTTGCCGGTCGCGGCCACGCCTTGGAAGTTCCGGCGCCCCCTGAGGGACGCCGGCATCGGGGAACCTGCGTGGCCACCAGCACCGCTTTAACCGACAGATCCCCCGTGAGCCAGTGGCCCACGGGGGATCAGAGACAAAAGAACCGGTTTAGCGCCTGGCGCCGCCTTCAGTGTCGTCGGCAACGCGGTCGGCGTCCTCGTTCAGGTGGGCCTTGGCATCGGCGATCTTGTCCTTGGCCCCGCCCTCGACCTGCTGGCCCTTGCCCTTCAGCTGCTGGGACTTGTCATCCCTCGCCTCGCCGACGGCTTCGTTGACCTTGCCGGTCACCTTGTCCTTCGCAGCATCGAACTTGTCGCCCATACCCATATCAGCACCTCTTTCGGTTCAGGTTTTCCTACAGGTCCAGCCCCCAGATTACCCCGCCGCGGCCCAAGTAGAAAGCTTGCTGACCTTAGGCGGTTCGCCGGCAGCGTGCACGTCGTCGTTCCGGATCCTCACGGAGAAGGGCCGGCAACGGCCGGCTGTACGACCGATGCACGACAGCGTAGGGTGGCAAACGATCAGCATACTGACCATGCCGGCCGCCCCGGCCCCGCCTTTCCATCCAGCGCAGCACCAAGGGTGCCGGCGGAGCTTTCGATGCGGCCGCAAGAAGGGAGCCAGACATGACGTCCGATCAGTACACCTTCCAGAATCCCGTTGACCGTTTTCCCAGTATCTCGCCGCCCAAGCAGAGCCAGCCGGAGCCCGGGCTGGACAAAGACCTGGAGCCGCAGACCGACCGCGGCGAACAGTCGTACCGCGGCACCGGCAGGCTGACCGGCCGCAAGGCGCTGATCACCGGGGCCGACTCCGGCATCGGCGCCGCCGTGGCCGTCGGCTTTGCCCGGGAAGGAGCAGACGTCGCCCTGTCCTATCTGCCCGCCGAGGAGTCCGACGCACAGCACATCGCTTCGGTGATTGAGAAGGAAGGGCGCAAGGCGGTACTGCTGCCGGGCGACATTTCGGACGCCGCCGCTTCCCGCGAACTCGTCGCCCAGGCCGTCGAACAGCTGGGCGGGCTGGACGTCCTGGTCAACAACGCAGGGCGCCAGATCGCCGTCGAGAAGATCGAAGACATTAGCGACGAACAGTTCGAGGACACGTTCCGCACGAATGTTTTTGCCATGTTTTGGATCACCAAGGCCGCGGTGCCGCACATGCCGCCGGGCTCGACGATCATCAACACCACGTCCGTGCAGGCCTACAACCCCTCGCCGGTCCTGCTTGACTATGCCTCCACCAAGGCCGCGATCAACAACTTCACCAAGGGCCTCGCCCAGCAGTTGGCCAGCCGCGGCATCCGCGTTAACGCGGTGGCCCCCGGCCCGTTCTGGACCCCGTTGCAGGTCAGCGCGGGCCAGCCGAAGGAGAAACTACCGGAGTTCGGCAAGAATGTGCCCCTGGGACGCGCGGGGCAGCCCACCGAACTTGCCCCGGCCTACGTCTTCCTGGCCTCGCCGGAGTCGAGCTACGTTTCCGGCGAGACGCTGAATGTCAACGGCGGTACTCCCACGCCCTGAGGCGGGGTCCGTCCAGCGAGCGCCACCGGAGGGCAGGTTCAGCCGAGCTTGCGCCCCACCGCGAAAATACGCCGGAATCCGAACAGGGTCCCGTGTTCGCTGGCCGGGTAGGCGTCGCGCAGCAGCGTGGCGTACTCGGCTTCGAACTTGGCCGCTTCCGCCGCCGGGAGCGCGGCCAGGACGGGGCGCAGGCCGGTTCCCCTGACCCATTCCAGGACCGGATCCGCGCCGTGGAGCAACTGCTGGTAGGTCGTTTCCCAGACGTCGGCTTCACAGCCTTCGTCCGAGAGCAGCTCGAAATAGTCCTGTGGCTCGGACACTGCGTCCTCGTGGCGGAGCACCCCGTCCAGGCGGCGCTGCCATCGCGGTGAGCCGGCGAGCGCGCGCATGAGCGCATGCGACGGAGCGGCAAAGTTTCCCGGTACCTGCACGGCGAGCCAGGCGCCGGGCTTCATGGCGCGCAGCCAGGAACGCATGATGTCCTGGTGCCCGGGCACCCACTGCAGCGCGGCGTTGGAAACCAGTACATCCAGGCCTGCCGGAGGCGTCCAGGTACGGATATCCCCCGCGACGAATTCCACCGTGGCCGATGTGTGCCGTTGCTGCGCCTGCCGGATCATCTCGGGTGAGGAGTCCACTCCGGTGACGCTGGCACCCGGCCAGCGTTCCGCGAGCGCTGCCGTCAGGCCGCCGGGACCGCAGCCCAGATCCACCACCACGGCGGGGTCGGCGGCAGCTATCCGTCCGGTCAGGTCAAAGAACGGCCGGTCGCGGTAGTCGGCGAATTCCACATACTTGTGCGGGTCCCAGTGCATGGGCAGTACGTTACGCCACGCCCCCGCCACGGCGGAGGACCATGGGCGCCCGCATGGCGCGGGGCCACCACCGCCTAAGCTGGGAAGAACATGAATCTCCTCCAGCTCCTGCCGGACACCGGCACTGCCTCAGATCCCGACGACGTCTACACCCGGTTCATCGAGTGGGTCGAATCCCGTGGGATGTCGCTCTACCCCGCCCAAGACGAAGCCGTCATGGAGCTGGTCACCGGCAACAACGTCATCCTGGCCACCCCCACCGGGTCGGGGAAGTCGTTGGTCGCGATCGCCGCCCACTTCCACGCCATGTCCACCGGGTCCGTCAGCTACTACACGGCACCCATCAAGGCGCTCGTCTCGGAAAAGTTCTTCGCCCTGTGCGACATCTTCGGACCGGAGAACGTCGGCATGGTCACCGGCGACTCGGCCGTCAACCAGGATGCCCCGATCATCTGCTGCACCGCCGAGATCCTGGCCAACATCGCGCTGCGGGAAGGCTCCGCCGCGGACCTCGGCACGGTGGTCATGGACGAGTTCCACTACTACTCCGATCCGCAGCGCGGTTGGGCCTGGCAGGTGCCGCTGCTGGAACTGCCGCAGGCGCAGTTCCTGCTGATGTCCGCGACGCTGGGCGACGTGACCCGGTTCGAGAAGGAGCTCACCGATCTCACCGACAGGACGACGGTCACCGTAAGCTCGGCGGAGCGTCCCATCCCGCTCCACTACTACTATGTGCAGACCAGCGTGCAGGAGTCTCTGGAGGAACTGCTCTCCACCAGGCAGGTTCCCGTCTATGTGGTGCACTTCAGCCAGTTGGAAGCCATTGAGCGCGCCCAGAATCTCATGAGCATCAACGTCTGCACCCGGGAGGAGAAGGACCGCATTGCCGAGCTGATCTCGGGTTTCCGGTTCGCGGCGGGCTTCGGCAAGACCCTTAACCGCCTGGTCCGGCACGGCATAGGTGTCCACCACGCGGGCATGCTGCCCAAGTACCGCCGGCTCGTGGAGCAGTTGGCCCAGGCCGGGCTGCTGAAGGTCATCTGCGGCACGGACACGCTGGGCGTGGGCATCAATGTGCCCATCCGGACCGTGCTGCTCACCGCCTTGAGCAAGTACGACGGCGTGCGCACCCGGCTGCTCAATGCGCGCGAATTCCATCAGATCGCCGGCCGCGCGGGGCGGGCCGGGTACGATACGGCGGGCACCGTCGTCGTGCAGGCCCCGGAACACGTGGTGGAGAACACCAAGGCGATGGCCAAGGCGGTGGCCAAGTTCGGCGACGACCAGAAAAAACTTCGCCAGGTGGCGAAGAAGAAGCCGCCGACCGGTTTCGTGAGCTGGGGCGAACCGACCTTCCACAAGCTGGTGGAGAGCGACCCCGAGCCCCTGACATCCAGCTTCACCATCAGCCACGCGATGCTGCTGAACATCCTGGAGCGCCCCGGGGACCCGTTCGCCGCCGCCAAGCGGCTGCTGACGCGCAACCACGAAACACGCGCCTCGCAGCTGAAGCTGATCAAGAAGGCACTGGGCATTTACCGGGAGCTGGTGGTCTCCGGCCTGGTGGAACGCCTGGACGCACCGGATGAGAACGGGCACCTCGTCCGGCTCAAGGTGGACCTGCAGCCGAATTTCGCGCTGAACCAGCCGCTTTCCCCTTTCGCCGTGGCCAGTCTGGACCTGCTGGACCCGGAGGACGGCGGCTACGCACTGGACGTGGTCTCAATCATCGAGGCCACGCTGGAGAAGCCCCGCCAGATCCTGTCCGCGCAGGAGAAGAAGGCCCGCGGCGAAGCGGTGGCCGCGATGAAGGCCGACGGCATCGAATACGACCAGCGGATGGCACTGCTGGACGAGGTGACCTACCCGCGGCCGCTGGCCGAGCTGCTCGAGGCCGCCTTCGAGACCTACCGGCACGGTGCGCCCTGGCTGGGCGACTTTGAACTTGCCCCGAAGTCCGTAATCCGTGACATGTACGAACGGGCGATGAATTTCGGCGAATTCGTGCAGTTCTACGGGCTGGCCCGCAGCGAGGGCATAGTGCTCCGCTATCTGACCGACGGCTACAAGGCGCTGCGGCAGACCGTGCCGGCCGAGGCCCTGCGCGAGGACCTGGCCGACATCATCGCCTGGCTGGGTGAGCTGGTGCGGCAGGTCGACTCGAGCCTGCTGGACGAATGGGAAGAACTGGCCGCGGGCAAGGGCGCGGCGGATCTGGCGGCCGAGCACGCCGCCGAGTCGGTTTTCACGCAGGAGCCACCCAAGCTGACCGACAACATCCGGGCCTTCCGCGTCATGGTGCGCAACGAGCTGTTCCGCCGGGTCGAGTTGTTCGCCGACGAGCAGGAGGAGGAACTGGGTGCACTGGACGCCGATGCGGGCTGGGACGCCGACCGTTGGGCGGACGCCATGGACGCTTACTTCGAGGAGTACGACGACATCGGCGTCGGGCCCGATGCGCGCGGACGGGCGCTGCTGATCATCGAGGAGCAGCCGGCGGTCTGGAAGGTGCGGCAGATCTTCGATGACCCGGCCGGAAACCGGGACTGGGGCATCAGCGCCGAAGTCGACCTTGCCGCCAGCAACGAGACGGGAGCTGCAGCGGTCCGGGTTCTCGACGTCGGACCGGCCGGCCGCTTGGCCTGATCGCGGAGCCGCGGGGTTCGGGGCCGCTTGCAGGCGCTTGGCAGCGACCCTAGGGTAATAAGCACACTTACCTTCCGCGGGGCGCAGGGTGTGCTCCCCCGGCGACGCGACAGGGAGACGATAGTGAAAGCACTGACCTGGCAAGGCAAACGGAAGCTGAGCGTCGAACAGGTTCCGGACCCGGTCCTGCGGGAACCGACCGACGCCATCATCAGGGTCACCTCCACCGCCATCTGCGGGTCCGACCTGCACCTCTACGAACTGTTCGGCCCGTTCCTGTCCCCCGGCGACGTCCTGGGCCATGAACCGATGGGGATCGTCGAGGAGACCGGCAGCGCCGTGCCGGGGCTGAAGCCCGGCGACCGGGTCGTGGTTCCCTTCAATATCGCGTGCGGGCGCTGCCACATGTGCAGCCGGGGCCTGCAATCGCAGTGCGAAACCACGCAGGTCAAGGACAAGGGTTCGGGCGCTGCATTGTTCGGCTACACGGAGCTCTACGGCTCTGTTCCGGGCGGGCAGGCCGAGTTCCTGCGCGTCCCCCACGCGGACTACGGTCCCATCAAGATCGAGGACAGCCAGGCGCCGGACGAGCAATACCTGTTCCTCTCCGACATCCTCCCGACCGCCTGGCAGGCAGTGGCCTATGCCCAGGTTCCCGACGGAGGCACGCTGGCGGTCTTCGGGCTCGGGCCGGTCGGCCAGTTCGCCGCCCGCATCGGCCGCCACCTGGGCCACCGCGTCATAGGTGTCGACCTTGTTTCGGAGCGGCTGGAAATGGCCCGCAGGCACGGCATCGAGACCCTGAAGTGGGGCCCGAGGATCGCCGACGAACTGCGTGACGCGACCCAGGGCCGCGGGCCGGAGTCGGTGGTCGACGCCGTCGGCATGGAAGCGCACGGCGCGACGGCTGCGGCCACCGCACAGTTCGCCGTCGGGCTCCTCCCCGACGCCGTGGCCAAAAAGCTGATGTCGACCGCAGGCCTGGACCGCCTGTCCGTCCTGCACGCCGCCATCGACGCCGTGGCCCGCGGCGGCACCATCTCGCTGTCCGGCGTCTACGCCGGCCAGGCCGACCCCATGCCGATGCTCACGCTCTTCGACAAGCAGGTCACGCTGCGGATGGGCCAGTGCAACGTCCGGCGCTGGATCGACGACGTGCTGCCGCTGGCGGGCGATCCGGCAGATCCCCTCGGCGTCGGCGACCTGGTCACGCATACTGCCCCGCTGGACGAAGCGCCGGCGATGTACGAGAAATTCCAGAAGAAGGACGACGGCTGCATCAAGGTGGTGCTCAAGCCGTAGCGCCCGCTCCGGGACGCTAGGCTTTTGTCATGTCTGTGATACGCCCGGCCGACGAAGCCGATGTCCCCGTCATCCTCGACCTGATCCGCGATCTGGCGGTGTACGAGAAGGAACCGGATGCGGTCAAAACCACGCCGGAACAGCTGCAAGACGCCCTGTTTTCCGCTCAGCCGTCCGTCTTCGCGCATGTCGCCGAAGACGACGGCGGCGTGCAGGGCTTCGCTCTCTGGTTCCGGAACTTCTCCACCTGGGAGGGCGTACACGGGATCTATTTGGAGGACCTGTACGTCCGGCCTGAGGCCCGCGGACGGGGGTACGGCAAGGCCCTGCTGCAGACGTTGGCCAGCCACGCGGTGGCGTCCGGGTACGCCCGGGTGGAATGGGCGGTACTGAACTGGAACCGCCCGTCCATCGACTTCTACCGCAGCCTCGGCGCCCGGCCGCAGGAGGAATGGTCAACGTTCCGGCTGGCCGGCGACGCCCTCGCGTCGTTCGGCTCGGGAGCGGGCAAGGTGCACGCGTGACGGGACACCGGGTGACCGGCACACACCGCAGCCGTGGAATGAGGACGGCCGGGTATTTCTTCGACGTCCCGCTCGACCACGCGGACCCGGACGGCGAGACCGTGGAAATCTTCGCGCGCGAGTATTCCTCCCTGGAACACGACGACGCCGCGGCTGCGCGGCTGCCGTGGCTGCTGTTCCTGCAGGGCGGGCCCGGCGGCCGGGGCAACCGGGTGACGTCGTTGGCCGGCTGGATGAAGGAGGCGGCCAAGACCTTCCGCATCCTGATGCTGGACCAGCGCGGCACCGGCCTCTCCTCCCCCGTGAACCGGCAGACGTTGCCGTTGCGCGGCGACGCCGCGGCACAGGCGGCCTTCCTGGCACATTTCCGCGCGGATTCGATCGTGCGCGACGCCGAACTGATCCGGCAGGAACTCGGCAGCGGACCATGGAGCATCTTCGGACAGAGCTACGGCGGCTTCTGTGCGCTGACCTACCTCTCCCTCGCACCCGAGGGGTTGAAGGAAGTGCTGATCACCGGCGGCCTGGCCCCGCTGGCGGGAGGAGCCGACCGGGTCTACCGGGCCACGTTTCCCCGGGTGGAAGCCCGCAACCGGGAATACTTCGCCCGTTACCCGGAAGACCGGGCCCGGGTCACCGCCGTCGCACGACACCTGGAGTCGGTGCCCGAGTACCTGCCGTCCGGCGAGCGGCTGACCACCGGCCGGTTCCAGATGGTTGGGTCGTATCTGGGCGGCAACACTCGGATCGACGCCCTGCACTACCTGCTGGAGGACGCCTTCGTCCCGACTCCGTCCGGCCAGCGGCTCTCGGATTCCTTCCTGGAGCAGGTCGCCGCACTCGTGAGCCGTGCTGCCAACCCGCTCTATGCCCTGATGCACGAATCCATCTATGCCCAGGGCGAAGCGACCGGCTGGGCGGCATGGCGCGTACTCCGCGACTTCCCGCAGTTCGCCCCGGAGGCGGCCGAGCCGCTGCTAACCGGCGAGATGGTCTATCCCTGGTACTTCGAGCAGGATCCGGCGCTGGTGCCGCTGCGCGAGGTTGCCGAGCTGCTGGCCGCGAAGTCCGACTGGCCGGCCCTCTACGACGCCGACCGGCTGGCCGGGAACGACGTGCCCGCCGCCGCCGCCGTATACCGCGACGATATCTACGTGGAGCGCGGCCTGTCGCTGGAAACGGCCGCGCAGGTGAAGGGGCTGCAGGTCTGGGAAACCGGAGAGTTCCATCATGACGGCATTGCCGACGACGGCGAGGCCGTCTTCGAGCGCCTGCTCGGCATGGTCCGGGGCTAGCTGCCTTCCCTCATGCCTCGGCAATGCACCGGAATGCCTTACCCGATGGTCTGTACGTAGAAGTTTTCGTTCCGAAGGCATCCCTCCGGCGCGCTCTCAGAGAGTCGGTCGAGTTGGTCCTGTCGGAGGGTTCCCCCGCCAAAGAATACCGGTCCTCCGATCGCCATAGACCGGCCTTCGACTTCCACGGTCAGCAGTTCCTGCCCCTGACCGAATGTGGCGTCGGCCGGAAACACCAGCATGATCTCACGACCCGACGTGTCCTGACCGATGACGCAATTCTCCGCCGACAGCTCGAGGGTTCCTCGAAGACCTGGCGGTGGCTCACGATGGGCTCCTGTCGCCGGAACCAACTCCTGCCCGGACGCCCCCGCTGCGGGCGGCAAGAACCGGTGCCAGCAGTATGACGACGGCAACGGCGGCGGCGGCCGCGTTCAGGCCGGCGAACCCCAAGGCCGCCAGCAGCGGGCCCGACAAAGCCGCACCCAGGGCCCCCGCGGCGCCCATGAGCGTGTCGGACAGGCCCTGTGCCGGCACGCGACCGGACTCCGGCACCGACTCGGCCAACAGCGTGGAGCCGGCAATCACCGAGGCCGACCACCCCAGGCCCAGCAGCACCAGCCCGGCACCCACCAGCCACGTGTCCTGCTGTCCCAACCCGGCCAGCGCCGTCGCGGCCAGGAGGACCAACTGCCCGGCCACGATGGTCCGGGCGCGTCCCAGACGGTCGGTCAGCCAGCCCATCAGCGGCGAGAGGGCGTACATGCCGGCCAGATGCAGCGAGATCGTGAAGCCGATGATGGCGAACGTGTCTGTCTGGCTGTGCTGGTGCCCGCCGGCATGATCCAGCGCCTGCAGGTGCACGGGCGTCATGGACATGACCGCTACCATCACCAACTGGGCGCCCACCACGGCCGCCAGTCCGAGCGCGGCCAGGGGATGGTGCCGGACCGCTGCCACGCCCGTCAGCAGGGTTCCGCGGCGGTTGACCGGCAGGGCCTCCCCGCGGCCGCGTGAACGCGCATAGCCCAACGGGTCCGGCCGCAGGCCCACCAGCAGCAGCGCAGCGCCGATGGCCATGCCCGCCATCGAGAACAGGAACGGCCCGGACGATTCCGGCAACCCGAGCGCGGCGCCCAACTCGGCGCCCGGGCGGATCAGGTTAGGTCCGGCCACGGCACCGACCGTGATGGACCAAATCACGAAGGCCAGATCCCGGCCGCGGTGCTGTGGCACGGCCAGGTCCACCGCCGCAAAACGGGCCTGCAGATTAGCCGCGTTGCCGACCCCCAAGAGGGCGGAGCCTGCCAGCAGCACCGCAAAGGATCCGGTGACCGGTGCCAGGGCCATCAACGCCGAACCCAGCAGGGCCAGCAGCAGACCGGTGACGAGCGCCCGCCGGCGTCCGGAACAGGCGGCGACAGCGGCCAAAGGCAGCGCCGCCAGCGCGCCGGCCAGGGCTATCGCCATGGTGGACGTTCCTGCCAGGGCCTCGCTGCCGGTCAGCTCCACGGCCAGCAGCGAGCCGATGGCCAGCCCCGCGCCGTGGCCCAAGCCGCTGAACAGCTGGGCCAGGGACAGGGAAACAACGACGCGGCGCTGAACGGCCCTCGTGCGAGGGTCTGCGTTCAGCGCCGCGTCTGGTTGCCGGGTCACACGCCGATCCTAGTCGACCTGCAACCGGTTGAACCGCCGTTACTCGGTGTCGGACTTGGCGCGCTCGGCGTCCGACTGGACGGGCCCGGCATCCGACCGGGCTGGCTCGGCATCCGACTGGGCGGGCTCGGCGTCCGCCTCGCTGTTTGCCCTGGCGCGTTCGGCGTCCTTTGCCAGCCTTGCATCGATGGCTGCCTGACGGCCGGCCGGGCTGAGCAGGCTGGCCACCGTGGCGACCACCAGGGTCCCGATGATCACGCCGAGCGACAGCTGGGTGGTGATCACAGGGATCCACTCAACATGCTGGCCGCCGTTGATGAACGGCACCTCGTTCTCGTGCAGCGCGTGGAAGATCAGCTTCACGCCAATGAAGGCCAGGATGATCGACAGCCCGTGCTTGAGGTAGACCAGGCGGTCCATCAGTCCGCCCAGCAGGAAGTACAGCTGGCGCAGGCCCATCAGCGCGAAGATGTTCGCCGTGAAAACGATGAACGCGCTCTGGGTGAGGCCGAAGATCGCCGGGATGGAGTCAACCGCGAACAGCAGGTCGGTCATGCCGATGGTGATGAAAACGATGACCATGGGGGTGAACAGGCGCTTGCCGTCGACGGTGGTGCGCAGCTTGTTGCCGTCGTAGTGCTCGCTGACCGGCAGCTTCTTGGTCAACCGGGAAATCAGCCCGGACTCGGAGCCTTCTTCCTCGTCCTCGCCCGAGTCTGTTGCCTGCTTCCAGGCGGTCCAGAGCAGGAACGCCCCGAAGATGTAGAACACCCAGCTGAACTGGGCGATCAGCGTCGCGCCCAGCAGGATGAAGATGCCCCGCAGGATCAGCGCGATGATGATGCCGAACATCAGCACTTCCTGCTGGTACTTCCTCGGCACGGAGAACCTGGCCATGATGATGATGAAGACGAACAGGTTGTCCACGCTGAGGCTGTACTCGGTGATCCAGCCCGCCAGGAATTCCTGGCCGTAGTCGGGGCCGGCCTGCCAGAACAGCATGCCCGCGAAGATCAGCGCCAGGGTGACGTAGAAACCGACCCAGAGGCCGGCTTCCTTCATGGACGGCTCGTGCGGCCGCTTGACCACGTACAGCAGGTCGAACAGCAGGATGGCGCCCAGAACCACGAAGGAAATGACCTCAAAGGGCAGCGATAATTGGTCCGACACGGAACCTTGCCTTTCACAGAAGATGCCGCGCGTGTGCGGTGCGCGGGTGCGAGTGTTCGCCGCAAGTCTCTCCGCCTGCCGCTCTGCGGCCAGGCCACTGCGCCCGGCGGGGCGTCGATGCCCCGCGTGTTGACGTCCACAGTGTTCGGGATACTCCCCTACGCTCGGTCAAGTGTAGCGCAGGTGCGCCTGACGACGGCGGATGCGCACCGCCGTCGTCATCTGCCCGCCGGAAACCGGTGCCGCAGCCGCCGAGGGCTTAGGCGTGGCCCGCGGCGCGCATCTGCCGCAGGTCCTTCTTCAGGTCCGAGACCTCGTCGCGCAGCCGGGCAGCCAGCTCAAACTGCAGCTCCGCCGCTGCGGCGTGCATCTGCTCCGTCATCTGGGCTATCAGCTCGCCCAGATCCTCGGCCGGTGCCGCGGCCAGCCCGTCGCGGCGGATCTTGTCCTTCGACACGGCCGCGGAAATCCCTCGCTTGCCCTTGCCGTAGTCGAAGTCTTTCAGCAGCTGCTGGGTGTCGGCGTCTTCGCGGGCCAGCTGGTCGGTGATGTCCGCGATCCGCTTGCGCAGCGGCTGCGGGTCCACGCCGTGCTTCTTGTTGTGCGCCACCTGGATCTCACGGCGTCGGTTGGTTTCCTCGATCGCGTTGGCCATCGAGTCCGTGATCTTGTCCGCGTACATGTGCACCTGGCCGGAGACGTTGCGGGCGGCACGGCCGATGGTCTGGATCAGCGAGGTGCTGCTGCGCAGGAAGCCTTCCTTGTCCGCATCCAGGATGGCCACTAGCGAGACTTCGGGCAGGTCCAGGCCCTCGCGCAGCAGGTTGATGCCCACCAGGACGTCGAAGGTGCCCATCCGCAGTTCACGGAGCAGTTCCACGCGGCGCAGCGTGTCCACGTCCGAGTGCAGGTACTGGACCTTCACACCGTGCTCATTGAGGTAATCGGTCAGGTCCTCGGCCATCCGCTTGGTCAGCGTGGTGACCAGGACGCGTTCGTTCCGCTCCACCCGTGCGTTGATCTCGCCCAGCAGGTCGTCGATCTGGCCCTTGGTCGGCTTGACGATGACCTCGGGATCCACCAGGCCCGTGGGCCGGATAATCTGCTGGACATAGCCGTCGGACTTGGACAGCTCGTACTTGCCCGGCGTGGCCGAAAGGTAGACCGTCTGCCCGATTCGTTCCAGGAACTCGTCCCACTTCAGTGGCCGGTTGTCCATCGCGGACGGCAGCCGGAAACCGTAGTCCACCAGGTTGCGCTTGCGGGACATGTCGCCTTCGTACATCGCGCCAATCTGCGGCACGGTGACGTGCGATTCGTCGATCACCAACAGGAAATCGTCCGGGAAGTAGTCCAGCAGGCAGTGCGGCGCCGTGCCCGGACCGCGGCCGTCGATATGCCGCGAGTAGTTCTCGATGCCGTTGCAGAACCCCATTTGCTGCATCATTTCCAGGTCATAGGTGGTGCGCATCCGCAGCCGCTGTGCTTCCACCAGCTTGTTCTGCGACTCGAGCACCTGCAGCCGGTCACGCAGCTCGTCCTCGATGTCCCTGACCGCCCGGCTCATCCGGTCCTCGCCGGCCACATAGTGCGACGCCGGGAAGACGTACATTTCCGTCTCCTCGCGGATGATCTCCCCGGTGACCGGATGCAGCGTCTGGATCTGCTCGATCTCGTCGCCGAAGAACTCGATCCGGACGGCCAGTTCCTCGTACATCGGAATGATTTCCACGGTATCGCCGCGGACCCGGAAGGTGCCCCGGTGGAAATCGACGTCGTTGCGGGCGTATTGCATGGCCACGAACCGGCGCAGCATGTCGTCCCGGTTCATTTCGGCGCCCTTACGGAGCGTGACCATGCCCGCGATGTATTCCTCCGGCGTGCCCAGACCGTAGATGCAGGACACGGTGGCGACCACGATGACGTCGCGCCGGGTCAGCAGCGCGTTGGTGGCAGAGTGGCGCAAACGTTCGACTTCCTCGTTGATGGAGGAGTCCTTCTCAATGAAAGTGTCCGTCTGTGCCACGTAGGCTTCCGGCTGGTAGTAGTCGTAGTAGGAAACGAAGTACTCCACGGCATTGTTCGGCAGCAGCTCACGGAACTCGTTGGCCAGCTGGGCGGCCAGAGTTTTGTTCTGCACCATCACCAGGGTGGGCCGTTGGACCTGTTCCACGAGCCAGGCGGTGGTGGCGGACTTGCCGGTGCCGGTGGCGCCGAGCAGCACCACGTCCTTCTCCCCGGCCTGGATCCGTTCGGTCAGCTCCTTGATCGCCGCTGGCTGGTCGCCGGCAGGCTGGAATTCACTGACCACCTCGAAGGGCGCTACAACGCGTTTGATGTCCTGCGCAAGACTCATGCCGTTAACGGTAGACCCGATTGCGGTCAGTGTGGGTCCGGAATCGCTCTGGGCCTAACCCCCGCCGCGGATTGGCCGACCCGCCATGGCCCCTTGCCCATTGCCCGGTAGCGCTGCGTGCGGTACATCTGTGGGTGCAGCGACGACGAGCGGAAGGCACGCCATGGACGCGGTCCGGACCTATCCCGAGGGTGTGACGTCGTGGATTGACGTCGAACACCGTGATGTTGGGGCGGCCAAGGACTTCTACGGCGGACTCTTTGGCTGGACCTTCGCCGAGGCTACCCCGCCGGGCGTATCCCCGCGCTATGTGATCGCCAAGCTCGACGGCCGGGACGTCGCCGGTCTCGGCCAGGGCATTGCTGGGGCAAACCCCGCCTGGAACACGTACGTAGCGGTGGTGGATTCGGAGGCGGCGGCGGACAGGATCCGCTCTGCGGGCGGACAAGTGCTCTCCGGCCCGACCGATGCCGGTGAGGGCGGCCGCGCGACGCTTTGTGCTGATCCGGCCGGCGTTCCGTTCCGACTCTGGCAGGCCCGAAACAGGCCGGGCGCCCAGGCAGTCAACATGCCGGGCGCGTGGAATTTCAGCGACCTGCACGCCGCCGATCCCGCCACAGCCGCAGCTTTCTACGGCCTGGTCTTCGGCTGGCAATTCGACGACGTCGGCTTCGGCAGCATGATTCGCGTCCCCGGCTACGGCGACCACCTGCAGGCGACCAGTGACCCCGGCATCCACGAGCGCCAGTCTGGCATTAACGTCCCGCCCGGGTTCGCGGATGCCATCGGATGGCTCACGGCCCTGCGGCCCGGCGAGACGGCACACTGGCACGTGGCGTTCACGGTTGCCGATCGCGATGAGACCGCCGCCGCCGCTGAACGGTTGGGCGGGACGGTGCTTGGCCAAACCAACACCGACTGGACGCGGGATGCACTGGTCCGGGACCCGTTTGGCGCAGTCTTCACCGCCAGCGAGTTCGCACCGACCTTCGGGTGAGAGGCGAAGGAGCTAGCTGCCGGCGGCCGGCGGCCTCCACCCGGTCTCCCGGGCCCACTGGTTCATCTGCGGATCGGCCGTCCGGCTGAACCAGTCTTCCTTCGCGCGGGCGTAGCGGCCGGTGGAAGCGTCCGAGGCATGCAAGCCGGCGAGTCGCCGTTTCTCGGCTAGATACGCCGCGGCGGCGCCGGGGTCGGCCCGCAGCCAGTCCCGGAACAGCAGGGCATAGCGCCACCCCGGCGAGCCGGCCGCCCGGATGTGGACGTTGACCGCACGACCGGGGTCGGCGTTGCCGTGCAGTCTCTTCTGCCAGTCCCCCGGCTCCGGATGCTCCGGTCTCGGGGTGTCGCGCCAGGTACCGGGCCAGCGCGGGAATCCGGCCGCGGCCAGTGCGTCCGCGGCGGAATCGGCGTCGTCCAGGCTGCGCACGGTCACCTGCAGGTCCAGCACGTCCTTGGCCGGCAGCCCCGGAACGGCCGTCGAACCAACGTGATCGACGGCAAGGATGCGCGGGTCGGCGCGACTGATCCGCTTCGCGAGCAGGGATGCCTGCGCGGGCCAGTGCGGCTGGGGGTCGAGCAGGACCGGCGGGCCGGTGCGCGGAGCCAGCCGACCGGCCAACAGATTCTGGTTAAACGGCACCAGCCGTTCCGCCCAGAGCGCGTCCAGTTCGGCGAACAATTGTTCCCGGGTGCCGTTGTTCTCCAGCACGACGTCGGCCGCGGCCCTGCGTTCTGCCGGGGAGGCCTGGGCGGCCATGCGGGAGCGGGCGTCGGTTTCGGTCATGCCGCGGTCCTCAACCATGCGCCGCAGCCGCTCGTCTTCGGGCGCGTCGATCACCAGGACCAGATGGAAGGAGGGGCTCTGCCCGGTTTCCACCAGCAGCGGGATGTCCTGGACCAGGATGGCGCCCTCGCCTGCCGCGGCTACCTGGGCCGCGGCGCTGGCGCGGACCAGCGGATGCACAATCCCGTTCAGGCGCTCGCGTTGCGCGGGATCGTTGAATACCAAGGCGCCGAGCGCCGGACGGTCAAGCCTGCCGTCAGCGGTGAGGATCCCGGGGCCGAACGCATTGACGACGGCGAGCAGGCCGTCGGTGCCGGGCTCTACCACTTCCCGGGCGATGGCGTCGGCGTCGATCAGGGTGGCGCCGAGCTCGGCCAGCCGCCGGGCAGCCAGCGATTTTCCGGCGGCGATACCACCGGTGAGTCCGATTCTGAGCACGGCCTCAGTCTAGCCAGCGCGCAGGCCGGACCGCGCCACCGCGTGTCCCGCCTCGGCCGCGCCGGACCGGAGCGCGCCACCGCGAGCCCGGCGTCGGCCGGCCTCCGGCGGCCAGGGATGGCCTGCGCCCGCTACTCCTCGTGCCCTTGGTCTGCGCTCATCTGGTCTTCGGCCGGCGGAGTTTCTCCGGGCGGGACGCCACCGCCGGGTTCCAGTCCCGTGATGTTCTGGCTTTCGGGATCAGGGTTGGCCGAGTCGCCCTGGTCGGCCGAGACCCGGCCTTCATTGCCGCCGTCGGGCGTGGCCGGGCCGTGGCCCTTTCCGCCCTGGACGCGCGGGTCGAATTCCGGCTGGTTCTTCGCCATGGTTCCGCCGTTCGTTGCGTTCTCCGGCCGCCGAAGCACTGGCGGCCCTGTGCCACCCAGACTAGGCACGTCCGGCGCCGCCGGACAAGGGACCGGGGCGCACTAGGCTGGATCCTATGGTTTCCCCGTCCCCCAGCAGCAGCTACACCACCGTCGCCGGCGAGCACCGGCATGAGATCGAGATCAAACGCTCGCGGTTCATCACGGTGCTGCGACGGTCGGAGACGGAGGAAGAGGCCCGCGGCCTGGTCGCGGAGCTGCGCCGCGAATTCCACGACGCCCGGCACCACTGCAGCGCCTTCCTGCTGGGCCCGGACCGGGGCGTCCAGCGCTCGAACGACGACGGCGAGCCCGCCGGCACGGCCGGGGTCCCCATGCTGGAGGCCCTGCTCAAACGCGAGACGGCGCCCGGGGTGACGGACCTCAGCGACGTCGCGGCCGTCGTCGTACGCTATTTCGGGGGAATCCTGCTGGGAGCCGGAGGACTGGTGCGGGCTTATTCGGAGTCGGTGTCGCAGGCTGTGGCGACCGCGCCGCTGGTCCGGCGGCGCCGGATGCGCCTGTTCGCGGTACCGGCCGCGCATGCCGACGCCGGACGCTTGGAAAATGAGCTGCGCGCCGCGGGCACCGTGGTGCTGGGCAGCGAGTACGGAGCCGACGGCGTCCGGATCAACCTGGCAATGGATGACCAGCCGGCAGTCATCTCGCGCTTCGGGGAGCAGCTCGCCGCGCTGACGTCGGGTGGCCCGGGCGCGGAACCGCTCGGCACGGAATGGGTGGACCTTGACTGAACATGGCGAAAGTGCGCCCAAAGCGCCGAACGCGGCGGGCTCCTGGCGGGAGGCAGCGGACTCCGCTCCGGAGCGGCCCGCGCTCGATTTTTCCGCGCTCCGGCGCTGGCCCGATGTGGAGGCGGACAACCTCTTCGCCTACGACGCGGCGGACAGGTTGTTGCTGGACACCGCCGCACCGTTGCTGGACGGCGTGGACGGAAGCCACATCACGGTGGTCAACGATCACTACGGGGCGCTGACGCTGGCCCTCGCGGCGGCCGGCAAGCACGGCATGCGCGTGGTCCAGGATCCGCTCAGTTCCGAGCGGGCCTTGGCCAACAATGCCTCGCGGATGGGACTGACCGGCTACCGCAACTTCCCGCTGGAGCCGACGGCGTTCGACGGCGCACGGCTCGTGCTGCTGCAACTGCCCCGTGCGCTCGATGCGCTGGAGGAGATTGCCGGCTGCATCGCGGCGGCCGCCTCGCCCGGCGTCACGGTGCTCGCCGGCGGCCGTGTGAAGCACATGACCACGGCAATGAACTCCGTGCTCGGCGCCTCCTTCTCCTCCGTGACAGCGGGGCTGGCACGGCAGAAAGCGCGCGTGCTCACCGCCACCGGTCCGCTGCCGGCGTCGGGCGGGCGCTTTCCCCTGGCGGAAGAGCACGACGTCGGGCTGCCGGTTCCGTTGCGGCTGCTTGCCTTCGGCGGCACCTTTGGCGGGCCCAGGCTGGATCCCGGGACCCGGTTGCTGCTGCCCTTGTTGGCGGGCGCCCGGCAGGCGGACCGCGCCGTCGACCTCGGCTGCGGCAACGGTTCCATCGCCGCGTATCTGGCCCTTGCACGCCCGGAAATGCGGGTACTGGCCACCGACCAGTCGGCCTCCGCCGTCGCGTCGGCCCGTGCCACGGCGGAAGCCAACGCTGTGGCGGACCGCGTGCAGGTCCGCCGGGACGATGCGCTGTCCTCGCTGCCGGCGGCATCCGAACAGCTGGTGGTGCTCAACCCGCCGTTTCACATCGGCAACGCCGTGCACGCTGGCATCGCGCTGAAGCTCTTCGCCGACGCCGGGCGGGTGCTGGGACCGGCCGGGGAGCTGTGGACGGTCTGGAACAGCCACCTGGCCTACAAGCCGGCGCTGAACCGACTGGTGGGCCCCACGCGGCAGGTGGCGAGGAACTCCAAGTTCACGGTCACCGTCAGCACCCTGGCCTGAGGAGCAGCTCACGGGTGGCAGGCGTCCGCTGCCGTGTCCCGGTCATGGACGCCTCTAGGTGCCGTAGTATCTGCGCAACTCGGCCTCTTCCTCCGGAGTGAGGCTGTCGGACGCTTCCGGCGAGGGCGAGTCCTTAATGGTGTCGTGGCTGTAGGCGACGTACACGTCGCGTGAATTGATGCGGGCGCCGGCAATCGGCACGAACTTCTCGCGGCTGTCGGCCAGGCCGAGGCCTACGGTGAGCCAGGTGATGGTTCCGGTAACCGGATCCTGATGGACCTGCCCCACGGCGCCCAGTTTTTGCTGCTCGTTGTCCCACACGGTGGATTGCTGCAAGGCGTGGATATCGACTTTATCTGCCATGTTCTCTCCGTTCCGGCCAACGGCCTGCGCGGGTGTGCTTACGTTCCTCACCCTAAGTGCCGCGTCTGCACCGGGGCAAGGACCGCAGCGGCCCCGGACCGGGCAACGGCCGCGCAGCGACGGGCGTTCCGGCGATCCGGAAAGGCGCCGGACACAGCGGAACCCCCGCACCCTGACGGTGCGGGGGTTCCTCAGTCAGCGATGCCGGGTTGCCCGGCGCTGAGGGCCGTTGTTACTGGCCGGTCAGCTTCTCGCGCAGTGCAGCCAGGGCTTCGTCGGAAGCCAGGGTGCCGCCGCTGGAGGCCGGAGCCGCCGGGGCGTCGGAGGAGTAGCTGGTCGGGGCGGCCTCGGACTCGCTCGGAGCCTCGGCTTCCTCTGCCATGGAAGCAGCAACCTGCTTCTTGTGGGCTTCCCAACGCGCCTGGGCGTCGGCGTACTGCTGCTCCCACGCGGCGCGCTGCGCCTCGTAGCCTTCGAGCCACTCGTTGGTCTCCGGGTCGAAGCCCTCCGGGTACTTGTAGTTGCCCTGCTCGTCGTACTCGGCAGCCATGCCGTACAGGGCCGGGTCGAACTCGGAGCCCTCCGGATCGACGCCCTCGTTGGCCTGCTTCAGGGACAGGGAGATGCGGCGGCGCTCCAGGTCGATGTCGATGACCTTGACGAAGACCTCGTCGTTGACGGAGACAACCTGCTCGGCCAGCTCCACGTGGCGCACGGCCAGCTCGGAGATGTGAACCAGGCCCTCGATGCCGTCTTCGACGCGGACGAACGCACCGAACGGAACCAGCTTGGTGACCTTGCCCGGGACGATCTGGCCCAGGGCATGGGTACGCGCGAAGGTCTGCCACGGGTCTTCCTGGGTGGCCTTCAGGGACAGGGACACGCGCTCGCGGTCCAGGTCCACCTCGAGTACCTCGACGGTGACTTCCTGGCCAACCTCGACGACCTCGGACGGGTGGTCGATGTGCTTCCAGGACAGCTCGGAGACGTGCACCAGGCCGTCGACGCCGCCCAGGTCCACGAAGGCACCGAAGTTGACGATCGAGGAGACGACGCCCGGACGGACCTGGCCCTTCTCCAGCTTGTTGAGGAAGGTGGAGCGGACCTCGGACTGGGTCTGCTCAAGCCATGCACGGCGGGAGAGCACAACGTTGTTGCGGTTCTTGTCCAGCTCGATGATCTTCGCTTCGATCTGCTGGCCGATGTACGGAGCCAGGTCGCGCACGCGGCGCATCTCGACGAGGGAGGCGGGCAGGAAGCCGCGCAGGCCGATGTCGAGGATCAGGCCACCCTTAACAACCTCGATGACGGTGCCGGTAACAACGCCGTCCTCTTCCTTGACCTTCTCGATGTCGCCCCAGGCGCGCTCGTACTGAGCACGCTTCTTGGACAGGATCAGGCGGCCTTCCTTGTCTTCCTTGGTCAGCACCAGGGCTTCGACCTCGTCACCGACGGCGACAACTTCGCCCGGGTCGACGTCGTGCTTGATGGAAAGCTCGCGGGAGGGGATGACACCTTCGGTCTTGTAACCGATGTCGAGCAGAACTTCGTCGCGGTCAACCTTGACGACAGTGCCTTCGACCAGATCGCCATCATTGAAGTACTTGATGGTCGCGTCGACGGCTGCGAGGAAGTCTTCAGCGGTACCGATGTCGTTGATGGCGACCTGCGGGGTACCGGGCTTCTCGGTGGAGGTGATGGTCATGTAGTAGGGGCTCCGATGTGGATAGTTTTCTGAGTTCCGCTGCTGCCCTGCTTCCCGGCGCACAGCAGCATTCGACCGCTGCTGCACAAGGGATGCATTGCCGTTTACGGAAACGGACTGATGTATTTTGGTGAAGCTCATGGAGCCTGCCCTTCACCGAAGGGCTCTCCATACGCATTACGCGCCCAATAAGTCTAACTGGTCGCGCCAATCCCGGCAAAGCGGCGCGCCCTGTCGAGGCGCAGGGTTACGGCTAAGCGGCGCCTCGACGGCGCGCCCCCGGCAGGGTCAGAAATGCGTGATGCAGTACGGCGGGGTGTCCGATGAGAACAGGCGGTCCATGCTGGAGACGGCTTCCGCTGTGGCACCGGAGAAGTGGCCGGCCGCCGCCAGGGTCCGCGCCTGGACTCCGCCCAGATAGAGCGAACCGAACGAATCCACGGGCACTACGGCGTCGACGCCGGCACCCTCCGGCAGGACGTCAACCGTTCCCCGGCCGTCCCTGACGGTCAGTCGGTAGACGCCGCCGCAGATATCCAGCGGATCGGTGATACGCAGGGTGCACGAGCCGTCGTGCAGGTACGGCCTGGCTTGGAGGGCCGCCACCGGGTTTAGCACGCGCAGCCACAACACGTCTTCAACCGCCGCCACCTCGTAGCCGCGGCTGTCCGCCAGTCCCCACGCCAGCGGATCCTCCACCGGCCCGAGCGGGAACTTGATCCGCTCCACCAGATCCAGCGACCCGAGATAACGCCACAACTCCAGGTACGCATCCTGCCCGGCGGCAACCAGGTCAACCACCTTCACGGTGTAGGGCTTGCTGTCCCAGCCGGCAAACCGATAGCTGACATAGCCGTCCGGCCGGCCGTCGCCGTCGTAATGTACAGCCGCTCGCAGCGACTTGTCTTCGGACGGCTTGTCCTGGCTCCAGCGGCCCGAGACCCGGAAGGCGTAACTGGCCTGGCGTCCGATCGAGCCCAGGGTCCGGGCGTGGAACCCGCTGAATATTTCCGGCGCCAAGTCCTGGAGCGAAGCCGGGTCGGCCAACTCCATAGTCCCGGTGGCCGCGGCCAGCAGACCGAACCGCTCGCGGGCATCAATTTCCACTTCGCGGATGAACGTTGCGGCCCCGAAACCGAAGCGTCCGTAGATGGTGGCCTCGGAAGCGGTAAGCGCCGCCATCGCGAGTCCCCGGCCGGCGGCCTGCTTCAGATCGTCGGTGATCATCCGCCGCAGCAGCCCGCGGCGCCGGTGCGTCGCCCGGACCGTCACCGCGGTGATCAGGTGCGTGTCCAGCAGCCGCCCGCCGCCCACGTTGAGGGTGTTGACCATGGTGGCGTAGGTAGCGACGGGTACTGCGGGGTCCCACACGCCCGGGCGCTGCGTGTCGTCGTAGGCGCCCCAAAGAATCCGCTGGTCGGCGCCGTAGGTCCTGGTGTAGGCAGCAATGTCGGAGGCATCGGGTTTACCGTCGTGGAACCCGAAGCTGACCGCTTCGAACCAGCCGAGGGTCTTGGCGTCCGGCTTGTCGCCATCGAGCCCGGCGGCAAACCGGTCGATGCGGATGTCCTGGCGGGTTTCTTGTGTGTGGGTGGTCACGGTCTTCGAGCCTAGCCGCACCTCCCCCGGTCCGCCAGAGGAAGCCGCAGGCAGCGCACAGAACCGTCACGCCCCTGCGTGCCCGCGACGCCCCGGCCAAGCGACCGGACTAGTGTCCGGCTTCCTGCCAGTTGGCGCCCACGCCCACCGACACGTCCAGCGGCACGGTCAGTTCGGCGGCGCCGCCCATCTGGGCCCGCACCAGCTGCTCCACCTGTTCCCGCTCCCCCGCCGCTACTTCGAGCACGAGTTCGTCATGGACCTGCAGCAGCATCCGGGACTTCAGTCCCTGGTGGCGCAGCTCCTCCGAGACACCGAGCATGGCCTTCTTGATGATGTCCGCGGCCGACCCCTGGATGGGCGCGTTGAGGGCCGCACGCTCCGACATCTCGCGCAGCTGGCGGTTATCGCTGGCCAGGTCCGGCAGGTAGCGGCGGCGACCTTCGATCGTCGAGGTGAACCCGTCCACCCTGGCCTTGTCCACCACGCCGCGCAGGTAGTCGCGGACAGCACCGAACCGGGAGAAGTATTCCTTCATCAGTGTCCGGGCCTCATCCACGGAGATGTTCAACTGCTTGGACAGCCCGAAGGAACTCAGCCCGTACACCAGGCCGTAGGACATGGCCTTGACCTTGGCGCGCATCTCGCTGGTGACATCCTCCGGGGCGACCCCGAAGATGTGCGAACCGACGAACCGGTGCAGGTCCTCGCCCGCCCGAAACGCCTGGATCAGGCCTTCGTCTCCGGACAGGTGTGCCATGATCCGCATTTCGATCTGTGAGTAGTCGGCGGTCAGCAGCAGCTCGTAGCCCTCGCCGACGACGAACGCCTCGCGGATGCGGCGGCCCGCCTCCGACCGGACCGGGATGTTCTGCAGGTTCGGGTTGATGGAGGAAAGCCTGCCGGTGGCGGCGACGGTCTGCGCGTAGGTGGTGTGGATCCGGCCATCATCCGCCACGGTCTTGCGCAGGCCTTCCACCGTTTGCCGCAGCTTTGAAGCATCACGATAGGCCAGCAGCTGGACCAGGAATTCGTTGCCCGTCTTGGCGAACAGGTCGTTCAGCGCATCCGCGTCGGTCGAATAACCGGTCTTGATCTTCTTGGTCTTCGGCAGCCCCAGCTCCTCGAACAGCACCGCCTGCAGCTGCTTGGGAGAGCCAAGGTTGATTTCCTTGCCGATGATGCCGAAGGCTGCCGAGCTGGCCGCGTCGATGGTCACCGTGAAGTCGTCCACCAGTCGGTCCAGCGCGCCGGCGTCCACGGCAATGCCGTCCAGTTCCATCCGCGCCAGTACCAGCGACAGGGGCAGGTCAAGCCCGCCCAGCAGCTGGTTGGCGCCACGATCCACCAGTTGTCCGGCGAAGTGTTCGCTCAGCTGCAGCGCAGCGAACGCCTGCACCACGGCAGGCCCGGCCTTGTCGTCCTCGGACAGGCCAAGCTCCAGCTGCCCGTTCGCCGCGGCTTCCGGGGCCGCCACGGACATCTTCAGGTGGTACTGGGCCAGGTCCGCCAGTTCGTAGCTGCGCCGGTCAGGCTGGATGAGATAAGCCGAGATGGCGGTGTCGTCGACTACGCCCAGCAGCTCGAACCCGCGCCGCGAGAGAACCTTGTAGGCGTACTTGAAGTCGTGGACGATCTTCGGTGCGTCCAGGTCGGACAGCCAGTGTGCCAGCAACTGCTCGGCGTCTGCGTCCAAGGCAGTCAGCGGAACATACGCCGCCTGTGCGTGGGCCACCAGGGCCAGCCCGACGGCGTCGTCCCCGCCTTCCGCAGCTTCGGCCACCAACTGCAGGGCAACGTTGTGCTGGTTGGTCTCCTCCAGCCATTCCTTCAGGGCAGCCGCATCGGTGACCACCGCGTGGGCGGGGGCGTTGACCTCCGTCTCGCGGACGGCGTCCTCCTCACCGAAGAGGTCGAAGAGTCGCTTGCGCAGGGTGTTGAACTGCAGCGCATCGAAGAGTTCCTCGATGGCGGCGCGGTCGGGGTACTGCAGCACCATGTGCTCCAGCTTCACCGGAAGGTCCAGATCCCGCAGCAGATGGTTCAGCCGGCGGTTGCGCTTGACCAAATCGACATTGGCCCGAAGCGCCTCGCCGACCTTGCCGCCGATCGAATCCAGGTTCTTTAGGATGCCCTCCACGCCGCCGTAGAGGTTGATCCACTTGGCAGCGGTTTTTGGGCCCACGCCCGGAACGCCGGGGAGGTTGTCCGCGGTTTCACCGACCAGCGCCGCGAGATCCGAATACCGTTCCGGCCGGACGAAATACTTGGCTTCCACCGCGTCGCCGTCCATTGGCGGGATGTCGCTAATGCCCTTCTTCGGGTACAGCACGGTGACTTTGTCCGTGATGAGCTGGAACGCGTCGCGGTCTCCCGAGACCACAAGAACCTCCCAGCCGGCGGCCTCGGCCCGGGCACTGAGGGTGGCGATGACGTCGTCGGCCTCGTATCCGTCCAGGGTGACGGTGGGGATCTGCATCGCCTCCATCACCTTGACGATCAGGTCCACCTGGCCGTGGAATTCCTCGGGCGTCTTGTTGCGGCCGCCCTTGTACTCGGAATACTCCTCAGTGCGGAAGGTGGGAGTGTCCAGGTCAAACGCCACGGCGATGTGGGTCGGTTCGCGCTGCTCGATCATCTTGATCAGCATGGAAGTGAAACCGTAAACGGCATTCGTGTGCTGGCCGGTATCGGTGGAAAAGTTTTCCACCGGCAGGGCATAGAACGCGCGGAACGCCATCGAATGGCCATCGATCAGCAGCAGGCGCTTTGGCCCCGAAGCTTCGCTCTCCGGGCCGGTAACGGGGGCTCCCTCGGCCTCCACTATCGCGGTCGCTGCTTCCGGTTTGTTAGTTTCACTCACACCTGCCAGCCTAGTTCCCATGAGCGACAAATTCACACCCGGCGACAGTGCTGCGGGACACTCGCAGGGCTCGCCCCCGGCCTCGGCCGCAGCCACGATCGCCGAACTCGTCGACGCCGGTGTCCCGGAACACTTGCACCGGTGGCTGATACACACCGGTGTGGGAGCGCTCGTGGTGAAGATGGGCATCGTTTTCAGCGAGATGACGCCGCAGCGCATGGTGGCAACCATGCCGGTGGAAGGTAATACCCAAGTGGCGGGCATCCTGCATGGCGGCGCGCATGTGGTGCTGGCCGAAACGCTGGGTTCCTTCGCAGCGACTCTGCACGCGGGCCCGGGCCGCCACGCCGTCGGCATCGAAGTTGGCGCCAGTCATCACCGTTCGGTCTCCTCGGGACGCGTCACCGGCACCGCGACGGCGATCCAGCTGGGCCGTTCGCTGACCGTCCACGAAGTCGTGATGACCGATGACGACGGGCGGCGCCTCTCCACGGCGCGGATCACCAATCTGATCCGCGACAACGGGTAAGTAGCCTTCCAGGCCTCGGCCCGCAGTAAAGGTTCCGCTCCGCGCACTGTACGGATCGGCCAAGTGCCGCTCCCCTGCGCTGGTTAGTGCCACGCCACTCCCTTGCGCTGGTCGGTGCCTGCCCCTTGCGCTGGCCAGCGCACTCCCCCGCGCTGGTAAGCCACTGCCCCTTGAGCTGGATATTTAGGCGGCAGACCGAGCGAGCTTGTTCCTCGAAATCCTTACTACTGCCCAACCGCCGGCAGTGCACACGCCCAGGCGGGCGCCGTCGTCGGCGTCTCCATCACTGTTCGTCCTGCAAGCGGCCAAAGCGCGGCGAATGATCTCCGCGCTCGACAGGGTTCCCTGAGCCGTCCCGAATGCCGGAATCGTTGTGCCCGCCGGCACCGTCCCGATTGTGGCCTTATCCGCCCCTGACGCTCCGGGCGGCGGCGTGCCTGGGAGCGGTGGCGGGGTAGACGTGTAGGTGTGTCCGGTGGGGGTGGTGGTCTCCACCGCGTGGTGCGGTCCGTCGACGGTGCGGCTGGACCACCCTTCGGCTTCCTTGGACTGGTTGCATTGTTCGCAGAGTCCGTGGCCGTTGGTCATGGTGGTTTTGCCGCCTTGTGACCAGGGCACGATGTGGTCGATGTGCCGGATCGGGGCGTCGCACCAGGGCCTGCCGCAAACGGCGTCGCGGGCGAGGATCATCCGGCGCATCCCGTCGGGGAACTTCCGGGCGGCCGAGTCCATCCCCAGCAACTGCCCGGTCCCCGGCGCGGTGTAGAGGCGGCGGACCCAGATGTCCTCCAGACTGCCTTGTTTCAACACTTTGGTGCGGTGGGCCTGCTCGCGGGCGGTCTCCAGCCCGTCTCGGTCCCGGCCGGCGGCGCCTTCTGCCCGGTCCGGCCGGGCGGGCTGGCTTCCGTGTTGGCTTCCGGTGCGTGCGCCGTTGCCGGCGGTCGGTTTGGCCACAGGGTGAGGTTGCGGGCGTAGCGGGCCGGGACGATGCCGTACCCGGTTAGCCAGGCCGGTTCGGCCTCGCCGCGGAGCAGGGCGCGGTCGGTCATCACCAGCTGGATTTCCAGCCGGGCCGGGTCGGCGGTGCTGCGGCCGGTGACGCGTTCGAACACGGTGTCGGCCATCATCTGGCCGCGGGAGCGGGAGTCTCCGCTGTTGCGCAGCCGGTCCGCTTCCCGGTGCAGGGCGGCCATCACCGCCACGCCCTGGACCACCGGCAGCAGGGTCCGGACCGAGACCATG